>DAOUAL010000078.1:0-12781 GCA_034433515.1 Anaerolineae bacterium
CGGGCTTTACCCCAAACGAACTCGATTTATTGGTGGGTATGGCGGCGCACGCCTCTGCCGCCATTATGAACGCCCGCTTGTTCGAAGAAACTCGCCGCAGTGCCTTGGAACAGCGCATCGTCAGCGAAATCACCCGCGCGCTCAATGCAACCCTCGATGTCCAACAAGCCTTTCCGACCGTTGCGAAAGGATTGCGCGCCTTGGTGGATTGTGAACGCATCAGTCTGGCGCTCCTCGATGAGCAACACTATTTCACCTTGCAATTACAGGATGCCTATCACGAAGAGTTACCGGTTGGGACCCGGCTATCCATGTCCACCACTGCGGCGGCAGAGGATGTGCTTGCCGGGCGTGTGCATCTGACAGCGGATCTCGCTACCGAAGCCGATCATTCAGCCGAAGAAATTTTGTACCGCGCCGGCTATCGTTCGCGTGTTTGTCTGCCACTCACCGTGGGAGAACGGACCATCGGCTCGCTCAACTTGCTCAGCACCCGGTTGGATGCCTATACACCCAACCAACTCCCGGCTCTGCTCCAAATCGCCAACGCCCTTGCGATTGCGTGGGTAAATATGCAACTGTTCCAGACCGAATTGACCTGGCGTCAGGAACTCGCTGCTTTGTACGAATTATCGCGGCAATTGGCAGACACGACCAGCGTGGACGCCATCGCCGATATTGTGTTACGTTATGCGGTCCAAACCATTCATGTAACTTTTGCCCGCCTCTTTCTGCTGGAAGACGGTGATTTTGTGGTACGCGCTGCACACCCCATCCGCGATCTCGATCAGAACCTTTCGATTGGGCACCGCATCTCACTAACAGAATCTCCCTTTTGCCAACATGTCCTCACCCAGAATGAACCCGTCGTCATTGCGCACGGTGATCCGCGTCTCACCCCAACCGAATGTGCCGAGCTATTCCTAAATCTAGCCGAAACGGTTTGTCTCGTCCCCCTGCGCACGGGCAAGGTGAGTCTAGGATTACTCGTCCTCGGCGAAGAACGTTGCAACGACCGCGAACCCTTTACCGCCGACAAGATTCGATTGGCGCACAGCATTGGTGACCAAGCGTCCAGTGCGCTCCATCGCGCCCAGTTGTTCGGTGAATTGGAAAACGCCTACTTGCAAACCGTGCTTGCCTTAGCCAATGCGGTGGACGCCAAAGATTCCAACACGAATGTTCATTCAAAACGCTTGGCTGAGCATGCACTCGTGATTGGCAAGGCTTTGGGGCTTGATGCACGCGCACTCGAAGACTTGCATTATGGCGCGATCTTGCACGATATTGGCAAGATCGGCGTCCCAGACGCCGTGCTGAAAAAACCGGGACCGCTGACCCCGGCGGAGTGGATGCGGATGTATCAACATCCCGTCATCGGTGCACAAATCATCGAACCGCTGAGCCGTTTGGCGGGTGCCGCAGAAATTGTGCGGCATCATCACGAACGTTACGATGGCACCGGTTATCCGGATGGTTTAGCCGGCAATGCCATTCCGGTTGGCGCACGCATCCTGGCGGTAGTGGACGCCTTTGGAGCGATCATTGACAAGCGGGTTTACAAAGAAGGGCAATCCGTAGACTATGCGATTCAAGAACTCAAGCGTTGTGCCGGCACACAATTCGATCCGCACATTGTTCAACTCTTTTTGCGTTTGATCCTAGGGGCACAGGAATAACCCATGCAACGCTGGAAAGAATTTTTTCGCTCCGATCCAACTTTTCTCTCGCGTCCCACGACGATTTTGCGATTCATCACATTGGCAATCTTTATATTTGCCTTGGGTTTAGCGTTGCTGATGCCTCTCTCTGGCCCCGCCTACCTCAAAATGATTATCGCCGTCATCGCCGGGCTAGGGTACACTTTGATCGCTTGGATGCCGTATCTGCCAGGCAGGCAAACGCTGATTGATGTGTACCCCCTTGGGATCTCCCTACTGAGCGCAATCCTTTACGGTGTTGTAACCTATCTTTTATTCGACTTGATCCCCGTTATCGCCATCATTTACGTACTGCCCATCATCAGCGCAGCAATTCGGCGCGGTAGGCGGTTCGCCCTTTTGAATGCCTTCCTGGCTTCGGTCAGTTATTGGGTCGTTTTGCAAATACTCGGCGCCCAAACACTCTTGTGGAACGATTGGCTAGTTTTCACCGTTTTCTTTGGGATGCACGCCCTCTTGGCAGGTTCTTTGGCAACCACGCTCGAACAACGCACCATCGAGTACAAAAATATCGTGCATTACAGTCGCGATGCGATTGTGATCCTCAACCACGCAGGACAGATCGAATACTTGAACCCTGCCGCGCTCAATCTCTGTGGTTATGCACTGGAGGAACTCTGGGGACGCCCCTTTCTCGATTTGATCGTCCCCGCCGAGCGAGCGAAAACCCTTCACACTTGGGAAAATTTACTTGCCGGGGTGATCCCCGATGAAACCTTTGTCGTGCAGATTCTGACTAAAACCGGCGCGCCACGCACGCTGGCAATCACCACCGCGCCTTTTGACCTCAAACGAAATCGTTTTGCGATCTTTGCCCGCGACATTACCGCCCAAGAAAAACAACAGCAAGAACACGAACACCGTCATCGTGAACTGGACGCCGAGCGCGCTGTGGCGACCGCCATTAGTCAAATCTTTGCTCTAGATCAAGTCTTGCATATCGCACTGGCAAAGGTGCTCGAGACACTGCAGTATGACGCCGGCGCTATTTATTTGGCAGACGAAGCACAAACCACCTTGACCATTGCCGTCGCGAAAAATTTATCGAACGCCTTCATCCAAAAATTCTTGACGCATCGGTTTGGTCATGGCATCACCGGGCGCGCCGCCGCCCAACGTGAAATCCTCGTGGAAAACATCCTCCCCGCCTGGGAACAGACCACGCCACTCGCCGATGAGGGCTCACTGCGCACACAAATCAGTGTGCCGTTGATCTATCAAGATCGAGTGATGGGCGTCCTGAATATCAATAGCCGTCAAGCACAAACGCTCCCCCCTACTGACCTCGCTTTGTTGCGTACGATTGCCGCGACCCTCGCCGTTGCCATTGATCGGGCACGCTTGTTTGAAACGTTGGAGCAACGCGTGGCACAGCGCACCACTGAACTCGCCACCCTCAATCGCATTGCTGCCGTATCCAACCAATCCCTTGACCTTGCCGTGATCCTCGACGCCACGCTCGTTGAATTGATCCGTGCACTTCAAGTGGAGGGCGGCTGGATTTTCCAAATTCATCGCGAACAAGGTACCTTGCAGATGCTTGCCCAGCGTGGTGTGCCCGCCGTGATTTTCGATCAACCTCCTCTGCTTCGGTTAGGCGAGGGAGCGATTGGGCAAGTGGCACTAGAAAGCCAGGGACGCCTCGTTGACATCGAACAACTTGAACCCCTTGCCCGTGAACGATTGCTCACCGCCGGCATTCAATCCATTTGCGTGGTGACACTGGTCGCGCATAACCAAACCATCGGCGTGTTGAGTCTGTTCAGCCGACAAAAGAATCGTTTTGGCGAGACCGAATTACGCTGGTTAGACAGTGTGGGGGACACGGTCGCCGTAGCTATGCAGAACGCCCAATTGTTTGAATCGGAAAAGTGCGCACGCGAAAAAGCCGAGGGTTTGCGCAAAGCCGCCTACGCCATCAGTAGTAGTCTGAAACTCGATCAAGTGTTGCGCTTGTTGCTGGAACAACTCAAAAGTGTCCTGACTTACGACACTGCCTCTATTCTCTTACTGCGAGAACGGGATCAACCCTTGCTTGTTTCTGGCATTGGGTACGCGAATGAGACGCTCACGAGCCAACAGGCAAGCCACTTGCTCACAACCAGTCCCATTCTCGCCCAAATGGCACGCGATCTCCAGCCCGTCATCATTGCCGATGTGCGTGAACACCCCGGTTGGATTTGGGTCCCCGGCGCGGAACACGTGCGTTCCTTTCTCGCCGTGCCGATCATTAGCCGAGACAAGATGATCGGTGCACTGATGGCAGACAGCGTCCACGTAAATTTCTTTAAAACCGATGACGTGCAACACGCCCAGACACTTGCCCAACACATTGCGGTCGCATTGCAGAATGCGCAACTGTTCGAATCCGTCGAACAGCAACTCAAGCAGATTATGACCTTGCGCGAAATTGATCGTACGCTCAACTCGATGCTGGAACTGGAGCCGATGCTGGATACTATCTTGGATGCCGTTGCCCAACTGGTACCGTACGATTATGCCGCCGTTTTCACGTTGGAGGGGAATCGGTTGCGAGCGGTGGCGGCTCGTGGGATCCGCGCCGACCATTTGCGACACTTGGTTTTCGATACTACTGTGCATCCGGGGTTTCATCAAATGTGGAACAAGCGCCGCCCGGTGATTCGGCCGAATGTCCGCAACTCGAAAGATTGGATCCCGACCCCCGGCTTGGAAGATGTGCAAGCGTGGCTGGGCGTGCCATTCATCGCGCGGAATCAAGTATTGGGACAATTGAGTCTTTATTGCCGCTCACCCAATGGGTTCACCCAAGAACACAGCGACCTGATGTGGGCATTTGCTAATCATGCCGCCATCGCCATTGCCAACGCGCGTTTGCGTGCTGAACTCCGCGAACAAGCGCGCCACGATAGTTTAACCCAAGTGCTCAATCACGGTGCTTTTGTCAACGATCTCCGCTTGGCGAGTGAGCATGCTATGAAGCACCACCAAAGGTTATCGCTGATTATGATTGATCTGGATGATTTCAAGCAATACAACGATACCTACGGTCACGTGGTGGGCGATGAGGTCTTGCGCACTACCGTGCAAGCGATTCGCGCACACATCAAGCAAACGGATTTGGTGGGACGCTGGGGCGGTGAGGAATTTGGGATCGCCTTGCGTAACGCCAATCGGGAGCAAGCGATGATGGTGGCGGAACGAATTCGCAAAACGCTTGCCACCACCAAAATTCAGGATCGGCACGGTATGCCAATTCCGCCGCCTACCGTGAGCCAAGGCATTGCGGTGCTGGGACAGACCGCCAAGACGCTGGACGATTTGATCGAGCAAGCCGACCGCGCCCTTTATCGTGCCAAGCACCGCGGCAAGGATCAAATTGTTTGCACGCAATGAAAAACCCTGCCAAGCGCTGGCAGGGTTTTTGATTCACTCACATCGCCGCAAAACGCTCAATCAAACTTCGAACAAAAGCCATCCCTTCAAAGTAATCCGCCAAGCGAATGCTCTCGTTCGGCGCATGGGCGCGCGAATCGTGCCAACCGCACCCGGCACTCACCGCCGGGATGCCGAATGCCTGACACAAGGGATACATTGGACCACTGCCTGCCATCGTCGGATAGAGGATCGGGTCGGTGGCGTACACCTCTTTTGCTGCCGCCACTGCCGCGCGCACCATCGCCGAATCGAGTGGTGAGCGCGCCACCTCTTCGCCGGCTTCGGTCAATACAATTTCGATATCGTTGAAGCCGCGCCGATCCAGATGCTTGCGCAACAACTCGACGACGAGGTCTGGTGTGAGATTCGGCACTAGGCGGAAATCGAGTTTGGCAAAAGCGTGGTTGGGTAGCACCGTTTTCGATCCTTCGCCGATGTAGCCGGCGTACAGACCACAAATCGTTACGGTTGGCTCGTAGAGATGTTTTTTGAGCAACTCGATTCCACTCAAATTGCGGATGAACGCCGGGATGCCATAATCGGCTTTGAGTTTTTCGTCATCGCGCGGAATCGTTTCCAGTGCCGCCATTTCTTCGGGTGTGGGCGGACGCACGTGTTGCTGATAATCATCAATCAAAATGTTGTCGTCTGCATCTTTGAGCGTGGCGAGCGCCCATGTCAAACGCCATGCCGGGTTGGGGACAATCGTAGCGGCGGCGGAGTGCAAATCACGCTTGGCGCCGTGCGCGTGTAATTCCACGCACACAATTCCTTTGACGCCACACGATAACACCGGCCGTTCGTTAATATCCTTGTAGCCGGCTTCCCACAGACAGCCATCGGCATCTTGCAACAACGCCCGGTGTTCGCGCGCAAACTGGGGCAAGTGGACACTGCCAATCTCTTCCTCGCCTTCCACCACAAATTTAATTTTGAGCGGCAAGTCACCCACCGCCCTCAGATAGGCTTCAATGGCTTGGATGCGGCACATCAAATTTCCCTTGTTGTCCGCCACACCGCGCGCAAAGAGTTTACCATCGCGCACCACCGCGTCCCAGGGTCCGGTTTCCCATTGATTGAGCGGTTCGGGCGGCTGCACATCGTAATGATCATAGATCAGCAACGTCCGCTTGCCCCTGCCGATTTCAGCATACACCACCGGCGCGCCATCGCCCACCGGAATCAAACGTACCTCTGCCCCCAATTGCTTAAAGCGCGCCACTACCTTGTCTGCCATTTCGCGCATGCCCCAGTTTTGCGCGGCAACGCTCGGTTGGCGACAAAAATCTTGTAGTTCAGCGATAAAACGCTCGCGATTCGCATTGACGTACTCGGTGAATGAATCCATAGACAACTCCTTAATAGGCGCCCAATTCTTCCAAACGATCATCATCAATGCCGAAATAATGTGCCAATTCGTGGCGCAAGGTGGTGCGGATCGCCTTGCGCACCTCATCCTCCGTGCGGCAGTGAGCCAGAATAGATTGGCGATAGATGCTGATTTTATCCGGCGGGACCAGACCATAATCGTGAGTGCGGGCGGTGAGTGGCACACCATCATAAAATCCCCACAAGTCGAAGGGGTTATCCACGTTTGCCAATTCCATTGTGCGCTCGTCCGGCAAGTCTTCGACAACGATAGCCACATTCACAATATGCCGACGGATGGAGAGCGGCAACTCAGCGATGGCTTGTTCAAGCAAGGGATCAAACTGTTGGCGGTTCACGCGGACTAGTATAGCATCGAACGCGGGAAATAGCCATCACTGAAATGGGGAGCGCCACTTTGGCGAACGTGGTTCTTCGCCAAGAAATCAAAAGAGCGTGAACGCTTGCGATTGCAAGCGTTCACGCAGGAAAGCGTACTTGCGATTGCAGTGGTTTTAACCGCCTGTCAAGGTTTTGCAACAGCCCTGCAATAGCCCTGACGTGGTTGGGTTTGTGGCGATAATTTGCGCTGCGTTATTCGTGATTGTTGAGGCAGGATAGAATTTGACACCCCTCCCTATCCCGCATACAATAGCCATAGTTTTCGCCGCATTCGTCTAGTGGACCAGGACGCCGCCCTCTCAAGGCGGAGATCAGGGGTTCGAACCCCCTATGCGGCACACCCAGCCGCAGTTTTTTTCGATTTCGGTGGTATTGCCCACCGAAATTTTTTATCTTGCCCTCGAGCGCATCGTGTGACTCAACGCTGACACGGTTCAACAGCAGTTCGACTGGTCCTGATTACAGCGAAATAGGAGGTTACCGTTGGATAGCCATACCGTTCTCGTCTTTACGCGCAATGGCATGGGCGACGGCCCAAACGAATTGCAGCAACTCCTTGCCGTCAAGTTCCTGGGCTTGCTCAACAACGCCTCATTGCGCCCTGCCAAGATTCTCTTCTACACCGATGGCGTGAAGCTTGCCTGCGAGGGTTCGCCTGTGGAGCCCCTGCGCGCGATGCAAGCGCACGGCATCGAACTGATTGTGTGCCAAACCTGTCTCGACTGTTTCGGCTTGCGAGACAAGGTTGCGGTCGGTATCGTCAGCGGAATGCCCGACATGATCGAGGCGATGCAAAAAGCAGACAAGGTGATTAGCCTATGAACGAAAAACGTAAAGTCCTCTTTCTCTGCACGGGTAACTCGTGCCGTTCGCAAATCGCCGAAGCGATTGTCAATGCACGAATGAGCGATGAATGGGAGGCATTCTCGGCGGGCACGTTTCCCTCGGGCTATGTTCATCCGAACGCGCTGCGTGCACTCGCCGAAATCGGTATTGAACATCACGGCCGTTCCAAGTCAGCGGACGAATTTCGCAACGCACCTTTCGATCTTGTGGTGACGGTCTGTGACGATGCCGCCGAGAACTGTCCCGTCTGGCTTGGACAAGGCAAACGCGTGCATCTCGGTTTCCCTGATCCCGCGAAAGTAACGGGCAACGATGAAGAAGTGATGATAGCGTTCCGCGCTGTGCGCGATGACATTGCA
This sequence comes from Anaerolineae bacterium, assembly GCA_034433515.1. GTDB lineage: Bacteria > Chloroflexota > Anaerolineae > UBA4142 > UBA4142 > DAOTXS01. Next base: position 8,114 of record DAOUAL010000078.1, read on the forward strand.
CAACAGATTCCCGCGCTACTCAAGCAGTGGGCAGCTCCAAACAAGGAGTGAACCTTGAATCTGGACACGTGGCTCATCCTGGGTGGCATCGCCCTCGCGCTCGTTGCGCTCAACGTTGGATTGCAGCGCCTTGCCCGTCCCGACAAAGGAAATGATTGGGTTGCTGGTTGCTGCGGCATGGCATTGCCGAGTGCAATAACCCAAACTCCATCCGAGGAGAATGAGGCAAGTTAAGGAAACGATGTTTGTGCGCGTGCTCTTCCCCACCGATTTTTCGGTGTACGCCAAGGCGGTCTTCGCCTGCCTGCCGGAACTGAAGGCGGCGGGGATGCGCCAAGTCGTGCTGCTCGGCGTCGCGCAGGAAGAAAGCGTTGACCTGATCGTCATGGGCGCGCAGGGTGAGACCGCCGCGCAAGTGTTGTTGCTGGGTAGTGTGGCGAATCAAGTGGTGCACCGCGCAACCGTCCCGATGCTCACCCAAAAATTCTGAGCGTGAACGCGATGAATTGCGCGACTACAAACTTGCGCGATGAATCGCGCGACTACAAACTGCGAGAATCGCGCGACTACACACTTGCTTGACTTTTCGGCAATTTGGAGATATAATATATCTAGGAAATTGAATGTAGTGGAGCATTGCATTGCCAAAGAATGGTTATCATTCTCAGGTTCGCTTACTCAAAGCCATTGGACACCCAGCCCGTTTGCAGATCCTCAAATTATTGCGCTCGGGTGAGGAATGTGTTTGCCATTTGACGGTTGCCTTGCGCCAACGGCAAGCGTATGTCTCGCAGCAATTGATGTTCCTCCGTCGAGCCGGCCTGTTGAAAGATCGCAAAGACGGTCTGCGTGTATATTATCAAGTCGCAGAGCCGCGCCTCTTTGATCTGATGGACGATCTGGAAAAAATTTTGGGACACGCGGTGGAAAGTCCTCCGGTAGGTCAACCGCAGATTCTTACCAACTGCCCTTGCCCAAAATGCGAACAGCCAGGTAGGCGCAAATAAAAAGTCTAACTCCATTTAATTCGGTTACCACGGCAATCGTGGAATGAGTGGCATCATCCCTAGTAACGCGTTGCTAGGGTCGCCTCGCAGATAAGAGGCAACGGGGTTACGATGCCCATCGTTCCACGATTTGTTTTTTCTAGGCGTGGAGGTTCCGGTGAACAGGCAAGCGCCTCTTCTGGTTGAAATCGTCACGTGCCTTCCCACCACCTTTGTGCAGTGTTGGGGCTGTGAGACCGCCTTTGGCTTGAGCGAAATGACGAACCAACTCCACAATGAACAGTTGAATGCGTTTCCTGAAGAATGGAAGAAGGAAGCAGCCGATCTGGTGAAATGGACGGAGCAACTGCGGCGGCGGTTTGGTCGGCGGGTGCGCGTGCGCCTGGTGGATGCAATGTCGTGGCGTGGCTTTTGGCTGTCATTGCGTCACCGCATCCGTCGTTATCCCGCGTTTGTTATCGGCGGACGCGTGCAACACATCGGACTCGACTTGGCTCGAGTGGATGACGCGATTGCTGCCCGCCTCGCGTCCGCGTGACGAACCGGCGTGGGTGGAATGGAAAGGGGGTGATGCCAGTAACCGCTAAAGCGTTCCCAGCGTAGTGTGAGGCAATCCAACAATTTCAATCAACAAGGAGGTTGGTGATGAACACTTTGATTGCGCTCATTCTTGGGGTGTTGGTGTTCTACCTCGCGTATCAATTCTACGCCAAGCGGATTGATACGCAAATTATCAAGGCGGATGCAAAGAGAGCCACGCCAGCGAAAATGTACATGGATGGGGTTGACTTTGCACCGACTGATCGAAATGTGTTGTACGGTTATCAGTTCAAATCTATCGCAGCGGCGGGGCCCATCGTAGGGGCGATCACCGCGAGCGCACTGTGGGGATGGTTGCCAGCCTTGTTGTGGCTGTTTCTCGGTGTGTCATTTATTGGGTGGGTGCAAGATTACAGCACCATGATGATGACAGTGCGCAAGGATGGCGACAGTCTCTCGGCGATTGCGCACAAATTGGTCTCTTCCAACACCCGCATCATTCTCCTGATTTTCATCTTCTTCTACCTACTGATGGTGGTGGGAGCGTTCGGCAATCTCTTGGCAGGCACCTTGGTCGGGAATCCGAGTGTGCCACTCGGCATTGTCGTCCTTGCTTTGGCGGGTCTGTTAGCGGGTCAGATGCTGTACCGCTGGAAGATGGACTTGATCGTCACAACGATCATCGTGGTTGGCATCACACTATTCGCCATCCTGATCGGACCCCTGGATGCCATACTCGGTTCCGTGCAAGGATTTAACGCGGCTTTGGATGGACTCAATGGGAATCGAGGTGTCTTATCGTATGTGGATCCCATCACTGGCAACGATGTGGCGATCAAAGTCAGTTACATCTTCTGGCTTTTGTTCGTCGTCGCCTTTTCGTACGCCGGCGCGGTGCTGCCGATCTGGCGCTGGGCGCAACCCGTGAACTATATCGGCTTTTGGGTCATGGCGCTCACGATTATCGGCGGATTTGCGGGCGCGGCAGTCGCGGTGTTTGTCAAGCCGGCAGCGGCAAACTTTACGCTCCCCGCGTTTACCATGTTTGACGCAGGCAAAGGCGGCGCGTTGCAACCGCTCTGGCCCATGCTCTTTGTGACGATTGCCTGCGGCGCGATCTCGGGCTGGCATGCGCTTGTCTCCACTGTTGGCACCGGGCGTCAGTTGGAGTACGAGACCGATGCCTTGCCGGTAGGTGCCGGTTCGATGTTCAGCGAAATGCTGCTCTCGCTGCTCGCGCTCCTCGCGATTTCAGTCGCGGGCAAAGGAGCGGGGGCTGCCGCGTTTGCGAATGGTGTTGGCGGGTTCCTCAATGTCTTTGGTCTCGACGTGAAATACGGCACGGCGTTGGCATTTGCCGCCTTTGTGATCATTGTCATCACAGTTACCCAACTGGCGGTGCGGTTCATGCGCGTCGTGTTCGCCGAATCTCTTGGTGAGGTCTGGGCACCTGCCCGGAATATCCATGTCGGCACCATCGTCTCGGGAATCTTGATGATCGTCGTTGTCTTGAGTGGGACGTTTGTGTACTTGTGGCAATTGTTCGGTGGGGCGAATCAACTGATGGCAGCGCTCGCCTTGATGCTCGTGACGCTCTGGCTGGTATCGGAGAAAAAGAACGCGGCGTACGCGTTCTGGCCCATGGTCTTTATGTACGTGACTACTATCGCGGCGAACCTCATCACCGCCTATAACCTGTGGGCAACGGTCGTGCAACCGAATCTTGGCAAAACAGGGCGCGAGTTCGTGATCGGCGGCGCGGTGTTGATGATTCTCATTGCGCTTTTCTTGGTAATCGCTGCCCTGTACATCGGTTACGATGCCTGGCGCGCCTACAATCGGATGAAGACAACCCAAAAAGCCGCCCCCGCTCCCGCTGAGTAGGGACGGTCCACCATTGACCTTGGGGCATCCCAAAACCTTTTGACGAGGGGGTGGCGGGGTGCCCCATTTTGCGAGATGAGGAGGCCTCTGGTCCGTCTGGTCATTCAGAAAATCCGCGCACTCTTTCGAGCGGCGCGCCACTTGGCGTATGGCATGATCGCGCACGAAGTCGTGCTGTACACCACACGGATGCGCGCCAATATGGAGCGTTTGTTCATTTTGATTACAGTGGGAGATTTGATTGGACTCCCGATCTTGCCGCCCTACTACTCGCTGCGCTTGTTGCCGTATCTCGTGCCCAATATTGCCACGTGGAAGCGTCAAATCTTGCGGGAACGCGATTTCACAGATGTGGAAGGGCTCGATTTGCTTGCCTAAGCCTAGTAGTGCACCAACATGAAAGTGCGTGGTGAAAACTCGATTTTTAGCCACGTCTGTCAACGTCTTCCCATCCGTCTGGTCTGCCACTATTTCATGTTGTTGCACTAGATAGGGCTTTCAAAGTCTATTGACGGGCGGCTAAGTTTGTACCACTCAACTGACCCTTTTCTTCGCGTGAATGCAATTTGGTAGCCCACCGGCATTTCCACGTTTCTCTTTTCGCACAAAATCCTGACTCGTTTTAGACATATTTTTGACTTGCGTCGGCTAAGATATATTCAGAAAGTTGAATTAATCTATGAGTGCTTCTATACCCACCTACCACCATCGAGTCCGCCTCTTGAAAGCGCTGGCGCATCCCGCGCGCTTGCGCCTCTTGCTTGCGCTGCGTGAGATGGATGCGTGTGTCTGTCATCTCACCACGCTGCTGGGCGCGCGCCAACCCTACGTGTCCCAGCAACTGGGCTATTTACGCGAGGTGGGTTTGGTGAAAACGTACAAAGTCGGCTTGAATGTGTTCTATCACGTAACGGAACCACGGATCTTTCAGTTCCTCGATGGGCTGAGTGAACTCAACCAACGCGAAAAAAATTCTCGGCGCGAAACACCCACCGTGCTATCCAACTGTCCTTGCCCCACCTGTCAAGCCGTACCTGATCTTCAAGCGCGCCGTCGCCAGAATTTGCTCAAGGAGTCGTATGGAGTTCCAAGTCACCGTCGATAAATTCGTCTTTCGTGTTCCACGCGATTATCGCTACAATGATGCCGACGTGTGGGCAAAGCGCGACGGCAATCGCGTGCGCATCGGTCTCACCGATTTTCTCCAGCAGAAATCGGGCGATGTAGCATTCGTGAA
>DAOUAL010000079.1:0-44897 GCA_034433515.1 Anaerolineae bacterium
TTGGGCTACTCTTTCCAGACAGCCCCATTCGTCTCGGATCATTGGGACGCCGCGCGTCGGCAAGCCGGGCTGACGCAGGCATAGCCGCCGAGTTTGCGGCAAGCGTGCCAACGCAAGGCGTGGATCCTGTTGGGCGACGAAGCCAGTTTTCCGCAGTGAGGTAGTCTGAGTTACACGTGGGCGCGCCGGACTCAACCGCCGCAAGTGCAAACTAGTGGCAAACGGAACGCCTACAAGGTTTTTGGATTGATGGAGTTCTTTTTGGGGCGTTCGTTTCATCAAGGGATCGAAGGCAAATTCAATGCCGAGAGTTACCAAGCCTTCTTTGGTGAGCGTGTTAGCCCACACGATGGCACCTCTCTGATTCAGGATGGGGCAACGGAGCCCACCTCTACAGCGATGCGGCAGTTCTTCGTCCAGCATAGCGATCGGTTGACGGTCTTTCAACTGCCGTTGTATTCGCCTGATTACAACCCCATTGAATCCTTGTGGCGCAAGACCAAGAAACAGGCAACCCACAACCAGTACTTGGCAGTGCACTGAGATTATCGGTTCAGTTGAAACAGCATTGAACTACTAGTGCACCAACATGAAAGTGCATAGTGGAAACTTTGCCGTCTCGGTAACCATTTTTCCATCGGTCTGGTATGCAACTATTTCATGTTGTTGCACTACTTTGCACAACATGTGGCTGAGGTTTTGAGTCTATTCGGACGCTACTGTGACGAAAGCGGTATGGCACACCCATTGCCAGCATGATTTTCTAAAAGCAAATCTTAACATCTATATCATCGAAACCGAAAAAGCGTGAACGTTTGCGATGGCAGTGGTTTTAACCGCCTGTCAAAGGACTTGGTACGGGTGTAATTCACTTTGGGGGACAGAGTTGTTTTGTGCTTGAGCCTGAATTTTGCACCTGCGCTAGCGGAATAGTCCCACCCCTGACCCCCTCCCCCACGCCAAGCGGCGTGGGGAGGGCGAATAGCGGTGAGTGATGGGTAATCACCAAAAATATCAAAACAAATGGACAGCGGGCAGGCAATCCCCTGTCTCCTGCTCTCTGCTTACTGTCCTTCAATCGCCAAAACAAATGCCCAAATCGCGCGCGGTCAGAATCGTATCGCAATCGAGTGGCACGGATTTCATCCGGCGTGTGGCTTCCTCCAAGGGCACGTAATTCACGTTGGGCGGATCCAGCGCAACCATAATCCCCGATTGACCCTCTTCCAAGGCGCGCACGGCGGCGGCACCAAAGCGCAACGCAATCAAACGATCGTACGCGTTGGGACTGCCACCGCGCAAAAGGTGCCCCAGCACCACCACGCGCGTTTCTCGGCCGGACAATTGTTGAATGTCCGCCGCGACTTTTTCGCCAATGCCCCCTAATCGTTCGGCGTGCCCCACCGGTTTTTCTTTGACCACAAACGTACCGCCAATCGGACGCGCGCCTTCTGCCACAATCGCAATCGTAAAGTTATAGCCACGTTCATCGCGTTCTTTGATTTTGGCGATCACTTTGTTGATGTCGTACGGAATTTCGGGAATGAGAATCACATCGGCGGAACCCGAGACGCCGGCATTCAGGGCGATCCAACCGGCGTACCGCCCCATCACTTCGACGATCATGACGCGGCCGTGCGAAGAGGCGGTGTAATGCAAGCGATCCAAACATTCGGTGGCAAAGGCGACGGCTGTTTCAAAACCAAAGGTTACCACCGTTTTGTCTAGGTCATTATCAATCGTTTTGGGGACGCCGATCACGCGCAAACCTTTGCGTGCGAGGACGCTCGCAATGGCTAAGGAGCCGTCCCCGCCGACCGAGATCAGCGCATCAAGGTGGTGCATCCGAAAGGCGCGCACCAATTCATCGGAACGATCAATGTACTGAACATTGCCGGCTTCGTCTATGATTGGAAATTCGAGCGGATTGTTGCGATTGGTGGTCCCAATAATTGTGCCGCCCAAATGCGTGATCCCGCGCACACGTTCACGCGTGAGACGCACCAGACCACCTTCCACATATTGCTCCGGCAAGAGCAAGCCATTAAAACCATCGCGAATGCCATACACTTCCCAGCCCCGGTTCAATGCCGAAAGCACGGTGGCGCGAATCACGGCGTTCAAACCGGGCGCGTCGCCGCCACCGGTACAGATCGCAATGCGTTTAATGGATGAACGAGACATAGAGACCCCCAGTACAATTGACTCAAGTATAGCACCAACCTGTCAAACAAAAAAATGGGGCGATCAGTGCATCGCCCCACACGAGTTATGGTTTAGGTGTTTCGGTTGCCGCCGGCGTTTCGGTGATCGGTGGTGTGGCGGTTGGTGTCAAGGTGGGGGTAAAGGTTGGCGTCGGGGTCGGTTCGTAGGGCGGTGTGTCGAGCCAATTCACAAGTCGCTCCACGCTTGCGGTATCGAGCAGGAACACGCGCGATTGATCGCCGGTGTACACGGCATAGTACGCCATGTTGTTCGGCGATTTGTTGCCGATGGTGATCGCATATTCCTTCTGATCGCTCATCGCGATGCGCACTTCGAGCGTGGGGGTGACGAAACCAAAGGGTGCCAGATCGGTAACGTTGGTCAGCACCCGGGTGGCTTGCCAGTTTGCCAGCGTGGTCAACACCGATTCCACTTGGAAATGATCCGCGCCTTTTTCGATGGGCAAGGTTACTTGCCAGTTTGCCCGGTCGCGCGTCAGGCGAACTTGGCGCGGCGCGCGCAGATCGGCGACTTCCAACGTGGTTACTTGGTTTGGATCGAACTGCATCACGTACGGGCGCGGTGTCAGCGTGGGCGTGCCCAATTGCTGGCTCAGTTGCTCTGGCGTTTTGTTCAATTCGAAAAAGTACACATAGCCGGCGAGCAAGGCAAAAATCGCGGCGATAATGAGCGTCGTACGTGGTTTCATACTAGCGTCTCCCCCACCACACCAATGCACCGATAATGAGGATCACGCCCGGCCACAGCGCAAAACTGGAGAACATGACAAAGTTCATCTGCTCGCCGGTCAAGGTGAGCGGATGCGAATCGGCGGGCTTGGGTGGAATGGTGATCAAGTTTTCTTGTCCAGCAAACCAGCGCGCCGCGTTCAAGAACAAGAGACCATTCCCAAACGTTACTTCTTGCCCCGTTGAAGTCATCCCGCGCACACGCAGATTGCCGTTGGCGAGGAATCCCGAATTGCCAATGACGACCATCCGCATCGCTTTGTCGCCGCGGCCTTCGATGGTTGCGCCGAGATCCAGCGGACCTTTGGCATCCTTGCCTTCGTCCAGTTTAGCGGTTTGGTTCTTGATCGAATCGAAATCTGTCTCGCCCCACGATGCATCGCTGGAGGAAAAGAGCGAGGTTACCGTATAACTGATGTTGCTGGTGTCGGCGATCAGCGAGCGGATGCCGGGAAAGAAGGTACTTTGCCCGGTGAGGTTTTGCGTGACCGGGCTGAACTTGTAACTGTTGATCACCGGCACCTGCGGCCGCCCAAACGAACCGAACTTGGGATCGTACACCCAATCATTGCGCAACGTAACGCCGTACGCTTTGAGAAAATCGTCGAAGCCGGTTTGCACGCCGGGATCGAGCATCAAGAACAATCGTCCGCCGGTGGCGAGATAGTTCTGGATGTGCTGAATTTCTGCCGGATCGAACGCGGCAACCGGTCCCGCTACCACGAGCGCGGTCGCATCGGCGGGGATCGTTTCGGTGATCGTCTTGAGATCGAGCAGAACGGCTTTATAGTTGTTCAATTCAAGACCATTCTTCAAGCCGCTCAAGCCATTATCGCTGGAATCCTCCAAACTGCGTTCGCCGTGGCCGGTCGTAAAGTACAGCGTCGGTTGTTGATCGGACGAAACTTTGAGGAGCGCATTGGTCAAACTTTGTTCGTCAATTTGAAACACATTTTCACGCCGCGTCCCCCGTTCGAAAATAATCGTTCCGTCGTACTGCACCTTGTAATCAATGGCGAGTTGCGGCTCGGCGTCCAAATCAATCATCTTGTAGTTGAGTTTATCGGTGTAATGTGTGTACTCGCGTAACCGATCATCCAACTCTTGTTTGCTGGTGGGGTTGGATTGTGAGAATGAATAGAACGCCAGCACATTGATCGGCTCTTTGAGTCCTTGCAACGCCTCAATGGTCAACGGCGAAAGGGTGAAGGTTTTGTTGGCAGTGGTATCGTAACGATAGGCGTAGCGAATGCCCAAAAAGTTAATCAAGCCAACGATGCCGAGGAACAGCACCGTCATCAACAAAGTGTTGGATCCATAACGCATTCCGCGACTCGTTACCACGTTGCGCACGGAAGCGAACTTGGTGGTGAGATACAAGGCAAAAAAGATCACCCCCAAACCGGCGAGCAAGAGCAATCGCTCGCGGGGTTGATTGCCAAGGAAGAACAAGATCACTGTCGCGACCCACAGCGCAAGCGCGACTGCGCCAAAATAATCAGCCCATTCGAGTAAACGTTGGCGGATCATCGCCACCTCCTCGTTTGAAGAACCTGAGTGGCAAAGAAGAGTGAGACGACCACTACGCTCAAGGCGTATAGAATGTCGGTGGAGTTGAGCACGCCCCGGAAGAAATCCGGATAGTGGCGAGGGATGGCGATGAAATTCAAAACATCGCTCACCAACCCGGTCCCGATCAGGTTGGTGAAGGCATCAGCCACCCACATCACGATCAAGATGCCCATACTGACCACCGCGGCGACGACTTGATTTTGGGTCAGCGAGGAAGCGAACACGCCGACGGCGAGGAATGCCGCGCCCATCAGGATGAGTCCCAAAAAGCCGGTGGCTAGAGGTCCATAATCGGGAGGACCGAATATGACCAGAATCAACACATAGTACAACATCGGCAATATGAACATCACCAGATACAAAATCAAACTGCCCAAGAATTTACCCACAACAACTTGCCAATCGTGCAAGGGTGCCGTGAGCAACAGTTCCAACGTGCCCATCCGTTGTTCTTCGGCAAGCAAGCGCATCGTCAAGGCGGGCGCCAGCAAGAGAAAGATAAAGACAATCGTTACGAGCAGATTGCGCATGGAGGCTTCGCGGCTAAAGTAGATGTCAAAGGCAAAGAACACGCCGGCTAGCGCGAGAAATCCCGCGCTCAACACGTACGCCAGCGGCGAGGCAAAGTACGCGCGCAGTTCACGCCACGTAATTGTCCAAACGTTTCGCATCTTAGACCTCCTCCTCGGTGGTCGTGAGTTTGAGGAAGATATCTTCAAGGGTGAGACTCACGGGGCGCAATTCCAGAACTCCCCAGCCGCGTTGGACTGCCATCGCGGCAATATCGGTGCGGCGATCGGTGCCGGGATTGGTTTCGATTTCGTACACGCCGCCCTCTTTGGCTTGAACGCCCAACACGCCCTGAATTTTTTCGAGTTCGGTAGGAATCTCTGGCGCGGCGTGTGCCACTTGCAAATGAATGTGTTCCGCGCCACGCACGCGCGATGCCAATCGTTCCGGCGTATCTTCCGCTACAATCTTGCCTTGGTTGATAATCAATACACGCGAGCAAGTTTGGCTCACTTCCGGCAAAATGTGCGTGCTGAGCAGAACGGTGTGATCGCCAGCCAGCGATTTGATCAAATGCCGAATCTCGATGATTTGTTTCGGGTCGAGTCCGATGGTGGGTTCATCGAGGATCAACACCTCGGGATCGTGAATCAGGGCTTGGGCAATTCCCACGCGTTGGCGTTGACCTTTGGATAATTTGCCGATCAACACATCGGCTTTATCACCGATATTGGTCATCTCCATCACGCGTTCGATAGCGTCATCGCGGTTGGGAACGTGGCGCAAGCGCGCGGCAAAATCAAGATAATCCCAGACCGACATTTCGGGATAAAGGGGAACACTTTCTGGCAAATAGCCAATCCGCTTGCGGACTTCGATTGAGTCATGGAACACGTCAAAGCCCGCCACGCGCGCCGTCCCGGACGATGGCGGCATATAGCCAGTGAGGATACGCATCGTCGTGGTCTTGCCCGCGCCGTTGGGGCCCAAGAAACCGAGGACTTCGCCTTTTTGCACGTCGAAGGTTACGTCACGCAACGCCTCGTACGGCCCGTACATCTTGCCGAGGTTTTGCGTTTCAATCATCGCCGTGCCGTTACTCGATGTTTCTGGCATAAGCACTCCTGTCATTCTAGATTGCAGATTTTTGATTTCAGATTAGCACAGAATCACACTGTACAAGCACCAACACTAACACACGTGAATGAAATGGAGATTAAAGCCGGATTAGAACGCGGCTATATGTTGCATCGCGCGTGCAATGCGTCGCAGCGTTTTTTCGCGTCCTACCAGTCGTATGGAGCCCATCAGCGGTGGCGAGACTGTTTTGCCGGTCACCGCCACACGCAAGGCGCCGAAGAACTGGGCATATTTCATTCCAAGTTGATCAGCGGCGGCGCGCAATTCTGCTTCGATCTTTTCTTCGTCGTCGAACGCGGGGTATTTTTCCAGCACATTTTGCGCCGCGCGCAATGCGGCAAGCGTGGATTGGGCATCCATTCCTTTGCCGATCAAAAGTTGGGGATCGTATTCCAGATCATCGGCAAAAAGAAAATCTGCCATCGTTACAGCATCAGTCAATTTTTTCATGCGCTCTTTGATGAGCGGGATGAGTCCGCGCACAGTTGCCGGGTCAGGATGAAGATTCGCGCGTTCAAAGAACGGCATCAAACGATTCATCAAATCGTCATCGCTGAGTTGGCGAATATAATAACCGTTCATCCAATCGAGTTTTGCCGGATCGAACACGGCGGGCGCATGCTCAATGCGATCCAGCGTGAATACCTCAATCAATTGCTCACGCGTGAACAATTCGGATTTGTCATCCAGCGACCAGCCCAGCCGCGCCAGAAAGTTGAACAGCGCTTCCGGCAAATATCCTTGATCGCGGAATTGCAAGACGCTGGTGGCGCCGTGTCGCTTGCTCAACTTTTTCTTGTCCGCGCCCAGCACGTTGGGTAAATGACCGTGCGGCGGAATTTCCCACCCGAACGCTTGATACAACAACACGTGTTTCGGAAACGAGGGAATCCAATCATCGCCGCGCATCACGTGCGAGATTTTCATCAAATGATCGTCCACGACGACGGCAAGATGGTACGTCGGAAAGCCATCGGCTTTGAGTAACACTTGGTCGTCCACGTCCTTGTTGGCAATCGTCAAATCGCCGTGAATGAAATCATGCAACGCGGTCTTGCCTTCGCGCGGCACTGCCAACCGAATCACTTTGGGTATCCCGGCTTTTTCGTACTCGGCGCGCTGTTCGGGTGTGAGATAACGACAATGATAATCGTAGCGTGTTTGTTCGCCGCGCGCCTGTTGTTCTTTGCGCATCTGTTCCAAGCGTGCTTCCGAGCAATAGCAATAGTACGCCGCGCCTTTGGCAATCAATTGTTCGGCGTGGGCTTTGTAAATGGGTAAACGCTTTGATTGTTCGTACGGTCCGTAATCGCCGCCGACATCTGGACCTTCGTCCCATTGCAAACCCAAAAAGCGCAACGATTCGAGAATGAGTTCCAGACCATTCTCCACTTCGCGCGCTTGGTCGGTATCTTCGATGCGGACGATAAATTTGCCACCGGTGTGCCGCGCCCACAAATAATCGAACAAGGCGGTGCGAATATTACCGATATGCGGCGCGCCGGTGGGACTGGGGGCAAAGCGTACGCGAACCTCTAGCATTGTAACCTCGATTCATCTACGAATCACAAATTACGGTGTTGGCGTGGTTGCCGGTGTCGGTGTTACGGGGGGCGGCGGTGGTAAACCAATTTCGATGAAAACCAGTTTGCCTTCTTCAATCGTTACGCGTGATGAAATAGGTTGACCTTGCACGCGGATGATGTAATCGCCGGGCAACAAATCGGCAAGCGCAAAATTTTCACCGATTTCATCGTCGGCGTTGACCGCTGGGTATCTATCGCGGCTGTACGTCTCGGTCGTAAAGCGTCCACCATCGCCGTTCGCACTCACGATGTTGACGACCGCACCGCGCATCAGGTTGCCCCGATAATCGGTGATGCGGCCGGCAAGTGAGCCGCGCCCGGCGAGCGGCGTCATCCACAAGATGGGATTGCGCGTGTGCGCGTAATCGTTCACCCCCAAACGTACTTCAAAATGAACGTGCGGTCCCAATGCTACGCCACTGGCGCCAATCTCGCCAATCAAATCACCGCGCTTGACCACAGCGCCTTTGGCGACGCCAATTTTACTCAAGTGTCCGTACAACGCAAAAACTTTTTGACCGTTATACGTTTGGGCGAGTTGTAGCACAATAACTTGGCCGTAATAGCCGCCGCTCTCCGGCGAAAGATCGCGCCCACAAACTTTGTTGCCGTCATCACCACACAGCGGTACCGTGTCCGTCCCAGCCACCACAATCGTTCCATCGGCAACGGCGTACAGCGGCGTGCCAATCGGATTCTCAAATTCTTGTCCGTGATGCACATCCAAATCGCCTAGCCGCGTCGTGCCATACAAATACACCGAGGACGGCGATAAGCGTTCTGCTGGTGGTTGCACTGGGCGTCCCATCAAAAAATGTCGAACGACCGGACGCCCGTTCGATGTCGGCGTTCGATTGATGGGTGGTGCAGGCGTGGTGGGTTGCGGTACATAGGTAGGCGTGCGCGATGCGGGTGGGGCAAGGGTGATCGTGGGAAAGATGGCGCGAGTGGCGGTCAACGTGGGTGTGGGAGATGAGGCAACCGCAATACGCATAAGATTGGGTCCCACCAATAAACCCAACGCTACGGTGCCGCAGACGCAGCCGATTATGATGCCAATGAAAATGGCAAGAATCACTTGTTGAGCAGTCCGACTAGTGAACACGGTCGAGGATTATAGCACAGGGGTAAACAAAAAACAAAGACGCGCTCTATGGGATTTGTAACTCGAACAGCGACCCAATGGCGTAGGTTACGATTCCCACCCCAAGACCGATCAAGAGCATTTCCATACCACTGCGCAGCCAATTGCGTCCGGTCACCAGCACCTTGGACGCGCCTACGGCAAAGTACGCCAACGATGAGATGACAAACGATGCAATGACTGCCGGCATACCATCGGTGAAAAAGAACGGGATCACCGGGATGAACGCGCCGAGTGCAGTGAATACAGCCGCACTCAATCCCTCGCGCCAAGGATTGGGAAAGGTCTCTGCCGATAACCCCAATTCTTCCGATGCCAGAGTTTTCAACATTTGTTCCGGATTCTCTGCCATCCGCGCTGCCAATTGTTGTGCTTCATCCGGCGTAAAGCCCTTGAGTTCATAGAACAATGCCATCTCTTCACGCTCTTGCTCGGGATCGGTTTCCAGTTCCCGGCGTTCGCGTGCGATTTCTGCTTCATACACTTCGCGTTCAGATTTGGTCGCCAAATATGCCCCCGCGCCCATCGAGACCGCGTTCGCCACGACTGCCGCAACGCCGCTGATAATAACAAATTGTGCGCTCGCACTTGTCGCGCCAGCCACCCCGGCGACCACACCAAACACCGAGCCGAGTCCATCGTTCATTCCATAAATCGCTTGACCAATCCAACCGCCGCCGCGCACGTGCCATTTTTCGGTCTTCATCATCGCTTCAAGCCGAGCAACGGGAGCAGATGGTTGCGTCATCTCGCCCAAAAGTTTGGCGTGCGTCTTTTCTTCGATTTCGGTGGTACGCACGGCGGCGCGATCTTTTTCTTCGGTTGTCGCTTGCATCAAGTCCGCATATGCCGAGGTATCGGAATCTTCCATCGCTTCGATCTGACGCAACGCATTCTCCGTTCCCGATTGCACCCAGACCCAGCGGCGGAGACGTTCGATCAGAGTCTCGCGAAACACCGGCGGTGCGCTTCCCAGTTCGCGCAAACGCGCCGCCCAGGTTTCCGCGTGGCGCTCTTCCGCTTGGGCAAGACGGATCAGGATGTCTCGCTGTTCCTGAGAACGCGCGCGCTCTGCCAACGCTCGATACGTTTTTGCACCGGCAATCTCGCGTTTCCACGCGGCTTGCAAACCCGTGATGAGTTTGGTTTTGTCGTTCATTGTGAATCCCTTGGTTTGTTGCGGTACCATTCCAACGTGCGGCGCAATCCTTCGCGAATATCCACGCGTGGCTCATAACCTAATAATTTGCCGGCGCGCGTAATATCCGCTTGGGAATGCCGCACATCGCCGGCGCGCGCAGGTCCATAATGCGCCGGCAAATTTTGATGCGTGAATTCATTCAACAACGTAATTAATTGATTGAGCGTTGTTCGCTCGCCGCAAGCGATGTTGACCAACGTCGCGCCATCTAGTTTAGCATGAGCGGCAAGCAAATTGGCGTGCACCACATTTTCCACGTACGTGAAATCGCGCGATTGCTCGCCATCGCCAAAGACCGGGTACGGCTTGCCTTCAATCGCGCACGTGCAAAACTTGGCGATGACGCCAGCGTACTGCGTGGTGGGGTCTTGACGCGGTCCGAACACGTTAAAGTAGCGCAGCGAAATGGTGGAGAGGCCGTACAGTTGGGTAAAGGCGCGGGCGTACATTTCGCCGGTCAGTTTCGCAATCGCGTATGGCGACAAGGGTGTGGGCGTCATCGTTTCCACTTTGGGCAACGTGGGTGTATCGCCATACGCGGACGATGAGGCGGCGTACACCACACGCTTGACGCCGGCATCGCGCGCCGCGAGCAGAACGTTCAGCGTGCCGGTGATATTGACTTCGTTGCTCTCCAACGGATTTGCCACCGAGCGCGCGACGGACGGCAACGCGGCTTGATGAAAAATCACCTCTACGTTCCGCACCGCAAAGCGCACCGTGGTCAAGTTGGTTACATCGCCTTCGAGCAAATCAATTTGATTGATGATAGTTTTGATGTTTTCGCGATGCCCGGTGGAAAAATTATCCAACACGCGCACATCCCATCCTTGGGCTAGTAACCCTTCGACAAGATGTGAGCCGATAAAACCGGCACCACCGGTTACTAATGCTTTGGGCATTGCTTCTCCCAAAAATGGAGGACAAATTTGGAAATTTGTCCTACGTCATTCTGTTTGTAATCGCGCGATTTATCGCGCTGCGTAAACGTGGTGCTCAATTGCCATACTACGAACAACAACTCTTACGTGTTCCAATCTCGATTGTACAAAAAATCAATGCCAATCGTTCGCGCGCTCAACTTGGCGACCGGCGGGGGTACGCGTTTGAAATGATTGCGCGCCATCAACGTTACGATGCGGCGAACGATTCGTTCATCAAAGCCCATTGCAATCACCTCTTCAATGCGACGACGTTCGTCCACCAGGTGATACAAGATCGCGTCGGCTTGATCGTACGTGAAACCGAGTTCGCCTTCATCCGTTTGGCCTTGCCACAAGTCCGCGCTGGGGGCTTTGTCAATAATCGCTTGGGGTACGCCTACCGCGCGCGCAAGTTGCCGCACTTGACCTTTGTATAGATCGGCAATGGGTTGAATTGCCGCCGCGTTATCGCCAAATTGCGTTGTATAACCCAACAATGCTTCCGTCTTATTGGAAGTGCCAATCACCAACGCGCGAAAATCTTCCGATTGATCGTACAACACCATCATTCGCACGCGCGCCATTACGTTGCCACGCCGCCGTGCATCGCTGGGAACATACTGGGCAAGGTACGGCTCAACCATCGGTGTAATTTCGATGAGGCGCGTGGCGATGCCCAGTTGTTGGGCAACGACTTCGGCATCCGCGCGGCTGGTGGGGTTGCTGGTGCGATATGGCATAATCAATCCCAGAACATTATCTTTGCCCAGCGCTTCGACCGCGAGAAACGCAACCAGCGAAGAATCAATACCGCCGGACAAACCGAGGATGCCGCGCGAAAATCCCGCGCGCGTGATTTCGGAGCGAATAAAATCCACAATCATTTTTCGCGCGAGCGTGGTATTGATTTGGAGAAATGAATTCAGTTCGGTCATTTCATTCCTTGTCCGGTCGGCGGTCGAGTTCAAATTTGGCAACGCGCCCTAGTTCGTGGCGGACCAACTCGCGTTGTTCATCGCGCAAGAGTGGCAAAGCCAACCGCGCGCGGCGCAACGCATCCGTGTCAATCTCGGCAACGAGGAACGCTTCTTCAAATTGTGGCGCGGCAACAATCGTTTTGCCATCGGGTCCCAGAATGCAACTGCCGCCCCAGAATTGAATGCCGTCTTCCATCCCCACGCGATTGCTGTAGACGACAAACGTGGTCAGCATCTCGGCGTAGGTGCGCAGAAAATTTTTTACTGTTTCGGCATTTGCTACCTCATCTTTGAGCGAGACGCCATAGCCGGGACTTGCCGAGACATCAATCAAAATATCTGCGCCGTCTTGCCACAAGACGTATGGCGATGAGATGTGCCAGGCGTCTTCGCAAATGAGCAAGCCTACGCGTCCCAAACGCGTGTTGAACGCGCGGAACGAATTGCCCGGGGCAAAGAATCGTCCATCGTCAAACAGGCGATAGGTAGGCAAGTACACTTTACGATGCACGTGCAGAATACGTCCCTCGGACAAGTAGGCGGCGGCAATGTAATAACGATAACGTGCATCCTCTTCGACAAAACCGATGACGATGTCCAGATTGCGGCTTGCGGCGATGAGCGCGGCGAGGCGTGGATCATCGGCTTGGGCGCGCGCGGCGACATTAGGTACCAAGTCTTTGAGGTAATAGCCGGTGAGCGCGAGTTCAGGAAAGACGAGCAGATCGGCGTGCTGGGATTTTGCCTGATCGGTTAGGCGCAAGATGTGTTGGAGGTTCGCGTCCACATCGCCAAGACGTGGCGCAAACTGGACGAGTGCAAGTTTGTATTTCATCATCGCCATTATACTGCTTTAGCACCATTTGGCAAAACGCTCCGACGGATTGGGTATAATTCGCTTTGGGGGACAGATTTGTAATTCGTGCTTGAACCTGAAGTGCACACCTCGCTAGCGGAATAGCCCCACCCCATGACCCTCTCCCCACGCCGCAACGCGGCGTGGGGAGAGGGGGATGAGAGGGGAAACATCCCACAGCGAGGTGCGAAAAACAGGTTGGCGTCAAAAACAGATACGAGGCACGCCTACTTGACGTCAAACGGGTAGCATTGGAGAGCCAAGTTCCCCCCGAAAGTGAATTACACCCGACGGATTTGCGTAAATGGGGGTTCTCTGTTATAATCGCGCGCGTTCTTGAGAAGAGAGAAAAAATCCTCTTTGAAAGCAAAAGACCTTTTCGCCCGCGCTCCGCGCGGAGCAAACCCAAGGAAAGGAGACCCTCACCTTGTTGTATGAATTGATGTACGTTGTCCGTCCCACCGTTGATGAACAAGCCCTTGCCGCCGTGAATGAAAAGATTGAAAAGTTTATTACCAATGGCGGTGGGCAACTCCTCAAGCGTGAAGACTGGGGCAAACGCCGTTTGGCTTATCCCATCGTCAAATTCACCGAAGGATTTTACAGTGTCCTGCAGTTTGATTTGCCTTCGCAAGCAGTGCGCGAGTTGGATCGCTCACTCAAACTGACGGAAGAAGTCTTGCGCTTTCTCATTACACGCGTGGAAGGCGCGTAAGGAATAGGAGTTCACGAATGGTCGAATCGAATCAGCCGGCAGAAACCAAACCCACCGAGGAGCGCAAAGTCACCCCAACTCAGCGCAACGGCCAGCGGCGGATAGGAGTGCGTTTGGGGGGAGGCCGTGCCCCACACGTCTGTCCCTTTTGTGCACAAAAAGCCAAAACAATTGATTACAAGCAAGTTGATCTGTTACGCCGCTACCTGACCGATCACGGTAAGATCAAAGCGCGGCGCAAAGTGGGGACGTGCGCCAAACATCAACGCATGCTTGCGGTGGCGATCAAACGCGCACGCCACGTCGCGCTGCTTCCCTTTGTGGCGGAATCCCTGCGCGGCGAATAAATCATCTGCATCGCCCCGTGACGCATTCATCTGCTTGCGTCACGGGTTTATCTTTGATTCGAGGAACTGAATGCCTAAATCTTCCAAACGAATTCCACAAGAAACGCGCAAACAACTTGTGCATCGCCGACGAGAAGAACGCCAAGAACGCATCCTGTATCTGGCTTTGGGTGGTGTCGCGCTCTTGATCTTGATCATTTTTGGAATCGGTTATTATCAGGAGAATATCGGCAAACTCAATAATCCGATTGCGATTGTCAACGGCAAACCCATTACCGTACGCGAATATCAGGCACAACTGCGTTACATGTCCGCGAACTTGATGGGGCAATTGCAAGAACTATCGGCGAGTCTTCAGCAGATCAGCGCCGATCCCACACTGGCATATTTCAAATCGTCATTTGAACAACAATACCAACAAGTGGCTATCCGGTTGATTACGTTACCGACCGATCAACTGGAGAGTATGATCGAAGATGAATTGGTGCGCCAAGAAGCGGCGCGGCGCGGCATCACTGTGAGCGCCGATGAGATCGAAGAGCAACTAGAAAAGTATATTGGCTATCAACGCCCCACGCCCACGCCGACGGCTGGTCCTTCGCCCACGCCAACCAATACGGCGACGCCGACCCAGACGCCCACTATCACGCCAACGTTTACACCATCGCCATCGCCCACCGGCACCATCACCCCTACGACGCCCACCGTAACGCCGACCTTAGGACCTACGGAAACGCCGTATCCAACCTCCACGCCCATGTCGTACCAGAGTTATCAGGACGAAAAGAAAAAATACTTTGATACGCTTGCCAAGAACGCCCAAGTCAGCGAATCCGATATCCGTACAATGATCGAGGCGGCATTGCTTCGCCGCAAAGTTCAGCAAGCCATCGCGAACGAGGTTCCCACCTCCGAAGAGCAAGTCCAAGCACGCCACATCTTGGTCAAGACCTATGAAGAAGCTCTGCAAGCCAAAGCGCGGCTGGATAAAGGCGAAGATTTTGCCCAGGTCGCTCAGGAACTTTCCACCGATACCGGTACCAAGGATCAAGGTGGCAACCTAGGATGGTTTCCACGCGGGCAGATGGTCAAGGAATTTGAAGATGCCGCCTTTGCGTTGCCCATCAATCAAATCAGCGATCCAATTACGACCACTTTTGGAGTCCATCTCATCCAAGTGCTCGCCCGTGATCCGAATCGTCCGCTGGAGCCCGCCGCCTTGCAACAGAAACAAACGAACGCTTTCGATGAATGGCTCCAGAAACTTGTGCTCGATCCCAACACCAAGATCGAACGTTTTTACAAAGATGAGTATGTTCCTGCCGAAGTGAAAAAGATACTCGCTCAAATCAACGATCAAATGCGCTAGATTCCAAGGGCTTGAAGGATTCAAGCCCTTTTTGCTTACTTGCGGTGCCAATGCCTACTCCAATTCCTTCGCTTAAATACGAATACACTTTTTGGCGACGTGGTTATCGTACGGTTGCCGGGATTGATGAAGCCGGGCGTGGTGCGTGGGCGGGTCCGGTAATTGCCGGCGTCGTGATTCTTCCGCGCGTTCAGCGCATCCAACGTTGGTGGACGCATTTCCCGTTGAGTGCGTTAGCCCGTGCGCGCGATTCCAAACTCCTCTCGCCAACTCAACGCGCCGCGCTTTTCGAACCGATTCGCCAATGTGCATTGGCGTACGCGACCGGCTTTGCCTCGCCTGAGGAAATTGATGTGCTGGGCATTGTGCCGGCAACGCGCTTGGCAATGCGTCGCGCCATCGCGTCGTTACCGATTGCGCCGGACGCATTGCTCATTGATGCACTCGCGCTCGATCAAACGCACTTGCCACAACAGGCGATCATTCACGGCGATCAACGTGTTCTCTCGATTGCGTGCGCCTCGATTCTTGCCAAGGTTACCCGGGATCGTTGGATGATCGAATTGGATGCGCAGTATCCTGGCTATGGTTTAGCGCAACATAAAGGGTACGGCACCGCCGCGCATCGCGCCGCGCTCGATCGGTTGGGCATTTCAGACATTCATCGCCATTCTTTCGCACCAATCCAAACGCGCGCGCACGAACAAAAATAGGAGCGAACCCCTCGCTCCTATTTAATCAGCGCTGCTTCAATGGCTTGATCATCCACGCGGCGGATTACCTCCTTACGCCGCTTGAGCCAACGAGGTAAATGGATCAAGCCGGCAAGTTGACCCCGCAAGCGCGCGCGCGCCGCCGCGCCGCGCCAGTGCTTCAACGCATTGAACGTAATGTTGAATTGCGCGCGTAAAATCTTGCGCCAATATTTTTTCCAAAGCGACGCGGGATAATTTTTTGCCAACACCAAAATAAAATTGCGTCCCACATAGAAACTGCCGTACGCGCCGCCGCCGGTCGCGCTGATGTGATGATAGACAAGCGCGCGCGGGGCGTACGCAATCGTATAACCTGCCCAGCGCGCGCGCCAATTCAAGTCCACGTCTTCCAAGTTAGCAACAAGGGCTTCATCGAACAAGCCGATGTCATCCAGCATCGCTTTGCGATAGGCGACCGCGCCACCACAGCCCCCAAAGATTCCGTCCGCATCATCGTACTGTCCGCGATCTGGTTCCCACACGCCGCGATTGCCGGGCACCCCGTCCACGCGATAGAAATCGCCCGCGCTGTGAATGTGATCGCGGCGATCAAAGAGGCGCAATTTGCAAACGACCATTCCGGCATCGGGATGCTGGGCAAACGTATTCGCGATTTCTTCGAGCCAATGCGGATCGGCTTCGGTATCGTTGTTCAACAGGACGATCACCTCACCCCGCGCCGCGCGAATGCCGGTGTTGACTGCGTGTGCAAACCCGCGATTCTTGCTCAATGCAATCACTCGAACTTCCGGATAATCGTTTTTCAGTAATGCGCGTGAGTCATCCGTTGAAGCATCGTCCACGACGATGGTTTCAAAATTGCGAAAGGTTTGAGCGCGCAGGGCGTTGAGACACGTGGGGAGAAAACGGATGCCATTCCAGTTGGGGATGATTACAGAGAACATTTCAGGTTGCCGATTTGAGGTTTGCAAAATAATCTTCTAATGCTTCTTGCCACGGACGCAGTTTGATTCCCAACGCGGTTGCGGCGACAAAGTTGGCAAGCGCGCCGTAAGCCGGCGGCGTCGAGGCGCGTTGATACTCGGCTAATTTGGAACGTTTCAATGGCACATTCAAGCCAGCCAGTTGCAAAATTTTTTCCGCCCAAGCGTACCGCGAGGCACTCCCTTCGCCCACCAAGTGATAGATGCCATAGTGTTGCGTCTCGATGAGTCGCGCAATCGCGCGCGCCAGATCGGGCGCGTAGGTGGGATTGCCGATTTCATCGTCCACAACCGTGAGTGCGCCGTTTTGCTTTGCCGCATCGAGAATCTTGGTGACAAAGTTGGCACGCCACGTGGAGTATAGCCACGCAATCCGCACGATGTAGAATCGGTTGAGCAACAGCTCTACAAATTTTTCGCCGGCAAGTTTGGATTGACCGTACGGATTGATCGCGCGTCGTTCGTCCCATTCAAAATACGGCGCGCCCTTGGTTCCGTCGAATACTTCGTTGGTGCTGATGTACAGCATTGCTGCCTCAGCCCGCTGACATGCCAGCGCGACGTTTTGCGTTGCCAGCGCGTTCGACCGGTACGCGGCAAGGGGATTCCTGGCGCACCCATCCACATCGGTCATTGCGGCGGTGTGGATCACCAGATCGGGATGGATGCTGACGAGTCGTTCAATCTCGCGTGGCTGGGTCAGGTCCCAGTCCGGCAAATCCACCCCGATAATCGTGTGGGCGGATCTCAGCGCGCGCTCTAGTTCACGTCCCAGTTGTCCCAAAATTCCGGTAATGACGATTTTCATAGGTGGACTGATTATATCAGGTTTTGGGAAAATGAGGTAATCGTTTTTTAGTTTGACGCACCCTAGGGCGTAGGGTATAATCAAACTAGATCGAATGGGAGAAAGGAAAATTATGGCAGAGGAAAAACTCTCCTTGTGGCAGCGCGTGCGCGGTGTATTGCACGGACCTGTTTTAGTGGGTGTCATTGCAGCGACAATTGCGATTGCACTCTCGGTCTTTGGAATGATTCGTAATCCGGAAGCCGCGCCGCTGAATCTGCGTTCATTATTCCTTGTGGTTGTGCTTGCGGGCGGTAGTTGGGGTTTGATTGCGTGGGCAATTGCCACCGCGGCGGTGGAAGCCGGCAAGGATGACTAGTGCAACAATATGAAATAGTTGCATACCAGACTGATGGGAAGATGTGGACAGCCGTGGCTAAAAATCGAGTTTTCACCACGCACTTTCATGTTGTTGCACTACTAGCCATTTCTAACGAACCAACGTTCCTGTCTCACGCGTTGGTTCGTTAGTTTTAAGGAGTTGCTCATTCGCCTTCGGCGCACCAGCAGAGAGATGAGAAATAAGCGAGTGTCGTAGTACGGCGCTGGAGCGCCCGCGCGATGAATCGCGCGACTACAAACCTATTTTCAGAGGAGGAAAGATGCAAGCCGTAGTGATGGCAGGCGGCGAAGGATCGCGCTTGCGACCGCTGACCTTGAATCGTCCCAAGCCGATGGTGCCCATCGCGAATCGTTATGTGATGGGACATATTGTCGAACTGCTCAAACGCCACAACATCAACGATATTGTCGCCACACTCCACTATCGTGCCGATGATATTCAAAATTATTTTCGGGACGGTTCCGCTTTTGGCGTTACGATGAATTATTCCACTGAACCGCATCCGCTTGGCACGGCAGGTTCGGTCAAACTTGCCGAAAAGTTTTTGACGCGCAATGAGCCATTCCTCATCATTAGCGGCGATGCCGTAACGGATTTCGATCTCACGGCGATTATGCACTTTCATCGGCGGGTTGGTGCAGCGGTAACGATTACGTTGTATCACGTGCCCAATCCGCTCGAGTATGGCGTCATCATTGTGGATGAGCAAGGGCGGATCAAACGGTTTCTCGAAAAACCATCGTGGGGTGAAGTGATTTCGGATACGGTCAACACCGGGATTTACATCTTGGACCCCCAGGTGTTGGATTACCTCGAGCCCGGCAAGCCATTTGATTTTAGCAAAGATTTGTTTCCTCTGTTGATGCAAAAAGGGTTGCCGTTGTACGGTTATATTGCAGAGGGGTATTGGTGCGATGTGGGGAGCATCGCCGAATATATGCGCGCCACCGGCGATGTCTTGGCGGGCAAAGTCAAGATTGGCGAAATTGGGCGACTCATCGGCGACAATATCTATGTGGAAGACGATGTGGAGATTGCGCCCGATGCCCAACTTTATGGTCCCATTCTTCTCCAGCAAGGCGTGCGCATCAAAGGGAGTGTGGTCATTCACGGACCCACCGTCATTCGTCCGTTTACCATCGTGGACAATCGTGCGCACATTGATCGTTGTATCATTTGGCGTAACTCGTATATTGGCGAGGGCGTGGAACTCCGTGGTGCGATTGTGGGACGTGGCTGTAGTTTGAAATCGCGTTCGGTGTTGTTTGAAGGAGTGGTGTTAGGCGATAATTGTACAGTTGGCGAAGATGCGGTCATTCATCCCAACGTCAAGGTTTGGCCCCATAAAGAAGTGGAAGCCGGCGCAACGGTGAAATCCTCGTTGGTGTGGGGCGCCCAAGCCCGGCGAAATCTATTTGGACGCTATGGCATCACCGGCTTGGTCAACATTGATCTCACCCCGGAATTTGCGGCGCGTTTGGCGGCGGCGTTTGGGGCGACGTTGCCACGCGGTGCTTTTGTGATCATCAATCGCGATCTACATCGTGCCGCGCGGATGATCAAACGAGGTATGGTCAGTGGCTTTCCCTCCGCAGGCATTTCCGTCCGCGATGTCGAATCTGTTCCGATTCCGGTCGCGCGCTATTACACGGTGGTGAGCGGGGCAGCGGGTGGCGCGCACGTGCGCCTTTCGCCGTACGATCAACGGGTGGTGGATATTCGCTTGTTCGATCGCGATGGTAAGAACTTGAGTAAATCCCAAGAACGCAGTATCGAAAATATTTTCTTCCGCGAAGATTTCCGGCGCGTGGCTTTTGATCAGTTAGGGCGGATTGACGAGACGGCGGGCGAAGCCGAAAAGCGTTACAGCGAAGATTTTCTCAAAGCGCTGAATGGAGAGGCGATTCGCGCGGCACGCTTTACACTAGTGGTGGACTATGCGAACGCCCCTACGTCGTTGGTGCTGCCTCCGATTTTCAATACCTTGGGATGTCAGGTGATTGCGCTGAACGAACGGATGGATGAAAATAAAATGGCGGTTTCCACCGAAGAGTTTCAACGCGGGATTGATCAATTGGCAACGATCACCGCCGCCCTCCAAGCCGATCTGGGTTTGCGATTTGATGTGGCTGGCGAGCGAGTCTGGCTGGTGGATCGGAATGGCAACAAATTGCACGGCACAACCGTTGCCGCCGCCTTTGCCGAATTGTTGTTGCGGGCATCGGATCGCACGCAACCCCGGACGATTGCAGTGATGGTGCATCAACCGCAGATTTTTGATGAGATTGCGGCGCGGTATGGGGCTCAGGTTCGCCGCACGCGGATCGAACCGCAAGGATTGATGGAGGCGATGAGCGACCCTAGTGTGATCTTGGCGGCAAGTGGCGCCGGCGAATTTATCGTTCCCTCATTTCATCGTTTGGTGGATGCCATGTTCCCCATCGCCAAACTGCTTGAACTCCTTGCCACACAAAACACAACGTTGGATCAAGTTGTGGCAACCTTGCCGGCTTGTCACGTGGCAAGCAAGGCGGTCAATTGTCCGTGGGAGCAAAAAGGAACGGTGATGCGGGTGCTGAACGAACAATACCAAGATCGCATTTGCGATCAAGTGGATGGGCTCAAAATTCGTTTGAGTGAGCGCGAGTGGGTGCTGTTTGTACCAGAAACCGATGCGCCGGTCTTTACAATTTACGCCGAAGGAACCTCGGCGGAAAACGCGGCGCAGTTGGTGGATCATTATACCCGTGTGATCGAAGGTTTGCGTACCTAGCCAATCTGAATTAGAATGGGCGACGCATCCTGCACTCGGCAAGATGCGTCGTGTTATTTTGTTATGCCGCCAATAATTGATTTGTTTCTGATCGAACTGCCGGTGTACACCGTGCTCGTAATGCTCGGAATCATCGGCGGATTGTTTGCCACCTATCTGTACTTGCGTACGCGTTATCGGCGTGCCGCTACGGCTACTATGTTCTTCGATGGCGCGCTGGTGGTGCTAGGGGCGGGATGGCTGGGTGCGCGCGGCTATCACGTGGCGACGCATTGGGAATATTATGCGATGCGTCCCGAGGAAATCGCGCAATTGGGGTTAGGTGGCTTGGCAATGCGTGGCGCACTCATCACCGGCTTGATGGCTTTGGCTGTGTATGCGCGGGTGCGCGATTTGCGCTTGGCTCGTCTTGCCGATGCTGGGGCAATTGGTATGTGTCTGGGTCAAGCTATCGGTTGGGGAGGCGCGCTGGTGCATGGTGCAAACTATGGTGTTGCTAGCGATAGCCCGCTGGCGCTAGATTTGCCGGACATTTACGGGTTGTACGCTTTGCGTTTTCCGCTCCAACATTTCGAAATTCTCTTGTTCGCTGGCTTGTTTATTGGATTAGGGATATTTGCATTAAGCAACCCGCGTGCTGGCTGGCTCGCGATCGCCTACTTGTTCGTATCATCGTTGGCAAACTTGCTGCTTGGCTTTCAACGCGGCGACGAGGCGGTGTGGGTGGAGGGATTACGCCTTGATCAATGGATAGACGCACTGCTTGCCCTAATAGCACTTTTGTTCTATCTGGGGTGGGCACGTGAGGGAAAAGTTGGGATAAATCAATAAATGCCAAATTACGTAGATACTGATCAAAATAAAACAAATACGCTATCTGCCAGCCCTGTGTTGATTGAAACGCCGGCGGCGTTAGAATCATTGAAAAAACATCTCGCCACGCAAACCTTGATCGCGGTGGACACCGAATCGGATAGTCTTTATGCGTACTTTGAGAAGACGTGTTTGGTGCAAATCTCGACGCGCGAGGCAGACTATTTGATTGATCCACTCGCGTTGAGCAATCACGGTGAGGCAATGAGCATGCTAGCTCCGATTTTTGCATCGCCTGCCATCGAAAAAGTTTTTCACGCGGCGGAGTATGATCTCTTGTGTCTCAAGCGGGATTATCATTTCCAATGTGCAAATATCTTCGATACGATGATTGCCGCGCGCATGCTGGGCTGGAAGAATGTTGGCTTGGGCAATGTGCTGCGAGAGAAATTTGGTGTAACGCTCAACAAGAAAATGCAACGCGCCGATTGGGGCTCGCGTCCGTTGACACCCGAGCAGATTGCGTATGCGCGTGAGGACACTCACTATTTGCTTGCCTTGCGCGATTTGCAAAGGGTAGAACTGGAGCAAGCCGGGCGACTCGAAGAAGCGCGCGAAGAGTTTGCTCGGCTGACGCACGTGGAACCAACCCCGCGTCGCTTTGACCCCGATGCTTATTGGCATTTGAGCGGGGCGCGCGATCTTGATCCAGTTGGCCTGGGAATTCTGCGTGAATTGTATCGTTGGCGTGACTCACAAGCGCGCCACGCGGATCGTCCGCCATTCCGTATTTTGTCCGATGCCACCTTGCTTCGCATTGCACGCTCGCGTCCGATCACACCGCGTGCGCTGGCGCATGTTGAGGGCGTTTCAGACCTGATTGCACGTCGTTATGGGACGGGAATACTCACGGCAGTCGCGCGAGGAACTCTTTCGCCTCAGCGCACGCCACCGCATCCACGTACACGAGACGAAGTATTCTTGGACGAAGCGGCGCGGTTACGCTTTAGCAAATTGAAAGAGTGGCGTAAAGCACGTGCGGTACGCCGGGGTGTTGAGCCGGATGTGATTGTCTCCAACGATGTCTTGACTGCGATTGCGCGCAAGAATCCCAAGACGCTCGAAGCGTTGATTGAAGTGAGCGGTTTGGGTCCCTGGAAAGCCCGCGAGTACGGCGAGGAACTATTCAACGTGTTGCGGGGCAAACACAAATAGTTGGCTGGGGATCAAAAAAGGCGCGAGGAAATTCTCCTCGCGCCTTGCGGTTTCCTGAATTTACTTGACATGCATCGGCATAATCACGTGAATGAAATCATCGCGCCCCACAATCTTGAACACGCCGGGGCTGGATGCGCTGGTTGTCTCAATGGCAACTTGCGCCGCCTTGAGAACGTTGAGAACTTCGGCAAGATAGCGTGCGTTGAAGGCAATCTCAATCGAGGCGCCGTCCACCGTGGCGTCTATATCCCCCACATTATCGCCGGATTCTGCGCTGGTTGCCATAATCGTAATCTTGCCGCCGCCCAAATCGTTGGCGGGCGCAATGTGCAAGCGCACTGTGTTCATAGATTCGCGTGCAAAGACGGATGAGGCTTTGACCGCGTTCTGCAATTCGGAGGTCTTGACTACGGTGCGCGTTGTGTATGATTCTGGAATGATGCGCGTGAAATCCGGGAACGTGCCGTCAATCAACTGCGAAACAATTTCGATGTTGGTCAATTTGAATAGAATCTGGGAGCGATTTTCGGTGATGGCGAGTTCGATGGGGTCTTCTTGGGCGCCACTCACACGTGCGACTTCTTGTAACGCTTTTGCCGGGATAATGACACTGAACGATTGCTCGATTGGCGCGGGCAAGGTGGTGCGCCGCACCGATAAACGATAACTGTCCGTCGCAGCAAAGGTAACTCTGTCTTTTTCGAACTTGGCAACTACCCCAGTAAGCACCGGGCGCGATTCGTCGGTCGCGGCGGCAAAAGTTACCTGCTCGATCATTTCGCGGAGCGTTTCGGGTTCGAGCGCAATTCGTTTCCCATCGCCGATGGTGGGGATGATGGGAAATTCTTGCGCATCAATCCCTTTGATGTTTGCATCGTACCGCGCACATTTTAGATGCAAGGTTTGCGTACGCGGATTCAATTCCATTTCGATTCGTTCGGGTGGCAAGGAATTGACAAAATCGCTCAACACGCGTGCGGGGACCGTAATCGCGCCTTCGTCATCCACCTTAGCGCCGATCCAACACGTTACCGCAAGTTCCAAATTCGTCGCGACAATTTTGAGGCGCCCCTGATCGGTTGCGAGTAAAACATTGCTCAACACCGGCAACGTCGAGCGCGAGGCAACGGCACGGCTGACAATCGAAAGACCTTTGGCGAGATTTTCTTGCAAGCACGAAACTTTCATCGTACCCCCAGTGAGCCATGAATTGAAAAATGAGACCGTCGGACGGTCAACAGTATACTACAATTGAGATTTGAAATCAATGATGTGATCGCGGATTGGATAATTTCGCGTACAATTATTGCAACCGATCGCTTCGCTCGATTCTGTGAGATCGGTTGAGCCGCACGCCGGACATTTCCAGAGCGATGGGTTGAGTTGCGGGGCACCCTCTTTTTTCGATTGAGCGCGCACAAAGATGCTAGGGGACCACTCGAGAGGAGCCAGCGGCATTTGCAGGAAGCCGTCCAACGCTGCCAGAATGCCGGCGGGCACGATACGCTTGAGGAACGGAATCCGCAAGATCGAAACGGCACGCTTGGTTTGAATGGTGAAATGGTTTTGGCGCAATTCGTTTTCGATGTAACGCGGATGAAAATCGAAATTGAGTTTGACGAACTCGTATGGCGCGAGTGAAGCCGGGTTATCGCCCCGCCGGGTTAGCGCGTAGCGTAGGCGTGCTTTGAGGTGGCGTTTGTTTGCGAACTCGGTCAGGTACGTTCCTTGGGGTCGTACCACGCGCGCGATCTCGGCAAAGGCACGCGGAATATCGGCGACGTGATGCAGGACGCGTACGGTTACAGCGGTATCGAGTGCGTTGTCTGCAAGGGGCAAGTTGTAGAGATCGGCGGCAGCAAAGAGAAAACGCGAATCGTTGCCTAGTCGCTCAATCGCATCGTGTAACATTGAGACGGCATAGTCAAGCAGGATGACGTGCTCATAGCCGGCATAGAATTCGGCGAGCCGGCCAAACCCCGCGCCGATCTCGCAGATGCGGTTGCCGCGCGGGGGAAGCATTTTAGCAATGGCGATGCGTTCCGCGCGGTCTTCGTAAGCGCGTCCGCGCCAGAACTCGGTACGCCAAGGGGAATTTTCGTAGGAGCAAATGGGAGGTTGGTTGGAGTTAGCCACAGAAGCCACAAAATTTATGTTAACGTTTCACGTGAAACTACCAACACAATTAACGAGTGAAAATGGGCTTTTTTGGACACAAGTCAATTCTAGCGTTTACACAAACGCTGTTACACACCACAACTGCCCTACTTGTTCCACCTCGGAGTGCGAAAACCCTGCGTTTTTAATCAGCCCGTCCACCTTTTCTTTGGAGTAAAAATACACGTCGCACCCTTTGAGCGCGAGCCGTACCCGGCGCACCGGCGCACGCCACGTCCACAAGCGTGGCAGACTCGCAATCACACGGTCGCGCGTAACCTCACGCATCTTGGTCAGTACCGGCAACGCGTCCGGAATATAATCGAACAAGCCGATGCCGATGCAAATATCGAACCGGTCAGCCGGCTTGAATTGTAACAAATCGGTTTGGATAAATGTGCACCGCTCGTTCACGCCTTCGGTTTGGGCGCGTTGACGGCAGACCGCCAGCATATTTTCGGCGATGTCAATGCCGGTAACGTGTTTAGCGCCGCGCTTCAAGTACTCGAAAACGAAACGCCCTGTGCCACAACCGACATCGAGAATTGTTTTACCGGCAATCGGTTCGGAATGTTGTATGGTGTACTCAAAGCGCGCGTACATATCCCAACGGAACGTCGCATCGAGCCAGTTTTGAAATTTGCTCTTGTTGCGTGCATAAATCGAATCGAACTCGCTGACGGCGCTATCCCAATATTTGCGCTGATTTTCCAACTGTTGGTTCATAAACCGATCACCTTTTGTATCGAGGTAAATTGAAAATCGGTGAGCAAACGATCCAAACGTCCAAATGTTTTGTCGAGATTGATGTAATGGCGCAGACTTTTCGTGAGCGATAGGTTACGGCGCGGCT
The DNA here is from genome assembly GCA_034433515.1 of Anaerolineae bacterium. Taxonomy (GTDB): domain Bacteria; phylum Chloroflexota; class Anaerolineae; order UBA4142; family UBA4142; genus DAOTXS01. Next base: position 25,998 of record DAOUAL010000079.1, read on the forward strand.
GGTCAGGATCAATTTCCCATGGATGAAGATAAAAGATGACCGGGCGTCCCTGCCGGTTACATCGCTCGATCAACAATTTTGTAATCGCGTACGGAAACAATCGAAAATAGCCGCCGCCACTACACGGCACACGCTTGCCAGCGATTTCGGCGACGCTCATCGGCACTTCGGTCAGCGCGCCGCGTTGATGAATCGTGAGCGGCGCGTCGCCAATGCCATAATCTGGATGTCCGCTAATCGGAAAGATGGACGAGTCGTACACGATGCCGTACTTTGCCAGAATTTCGAACGCCCAAAGCGTTGTGGGTGTGATCGTGAACGATGGTGCGCGGAAGCCGCGAATCGGTTGGTGTACGCAGGCGCGGGTAACCTCCAGCGCGCGCTGGAGATCACTTTCAAATTCAGCCGGCGTCATCGCCGTGAGAACGGTGTGCGAATAACCGTGCGTCGCAATTTCGTGTCCGCGTTGCTCGATTGTTCGAATCAAAGCCGGCGTGTGTTCGGCGAACCAGCCCAGCACAAAGAAGGTGGCTTGAACGTGATGCTTGTCAAGCAGAGCGAGCAAGCGTTCGGTGTTATCCACCACGCGTAACTCTTGCTTGCCCCAATTTTTGGATTCGATTCGCAGATTGTACGCGCAAAACCAATCTTCTAGATCAATGGAAATAGCGTTTAGCATTCAACTCTGTGCCATAGAAGAACGATAGAGTAACTGGTGATTGAGCAACTATAAAACTATTGCACTATGCCTTCCCAATCCCCCGCATCTCTTCACGCACGCGCGCGTACAATTCTTCGGCACGTAATTGTTTGAGCGTGTAACACGGTGCGCCCAAGTTGTCCGCCAACTCTTGTGCCAAGCCGCGATCAAAGGCCTCGTGTTCTGTGTTGATGACAACCGCGCGCAAATCGGCTTTTTTGATCATTGCCGCGACCTTGGACGCCTCTTCTTGCGGTGGCAGATCGGTCATCGAGACGTTCCCTGCGCCATCGGTTACCACGATCATCAACGGCATCACCTCGCGATCCTTCATTCGTTCGCGAATCAAAACTTGATGTGCCAGCAAAAGCCCAGCGCTGAGCGGTGTCTTGCCACCGACCGGAATCTCTTTGAGCGCATTCTCCGCCAAATCAACGGATGACGTGGGCGGCAAAACCACGCGTGCTTCTTCTTTTTGAAACACCACCAAGCCCACGCGGTCCCGTTTTTGGTACGCGTCAATCAGCAACGACATAATCGCGCCTTTCGTGGCGATCATTCGCTCGGCGGCAGCCATAGACCACGAGGCATCCACAACGAACAGAATCAAATTAGCGGCGCGCCGCACGCGCACCTTTTGGCGCAAGTCCTGTTTTTCGATAGCGAGCGCAACGTCCTTATGGGCGCGATTGATTTGGTATGGCGCGGCTTGACGAAGAGTGGCATCGAACGCAATATCGGTCGGCTTGCCCTTGACGGGACGCGCGGAAATATAACGACCGCGCTTACGTTCGGTGCGCGTGCGCGATCGTTTGCCCGCGATTTTGCGCGGTAGTTTGTCGAGCGGGGTTTGTAATCTTTGTGGCCGAAAGGTTTTGCCAACGTTGACGACGGTATCCAACGGTCGCGCCGAGGGTTTGCCCGGCTCGTGCCCGGTCCCTTGCGTAGTTTGTTCGCCCGGTTCCGGCGCGACCCGCGCTGATTCCGCGTCAGGGGTTACGCTGGCTTTTTTTTTACATCGCGCGATGGTTCGGGCTTGGCTTGGCCCGGTTGTCCTAGCGCTTGCCTTTGGGCTTCGAGTCGTTTTTCCAAACTCTCAAAGCGCATCTCGACTTCGTGAATCGCTTTCCGTTTAACGCGATGCGGCAACGCGAGTTCGGCGGCAAGCACAATGTCTTCTTCGCTGATCGCATCACGCCCCATCAACGCGGCGTGGGCACGCGCCGCTTTCAAGATCACCAAATCGGAACGATGTCCATCCACCTCAAGCCCCACCGATAATTCGGCAATCGCGTACAAATCGGCTTGGGTGTGCGTAACCGCGTGCAACTTTTGACGCGCGATTTCGATTTCTTTCGATAACTTTTCTTCGGCGACACACCATTCTTGGCAAAAGCCCACCGGGTCTTGCTCAAAGGCTAAACGCCGTTCAACGATTTCAACGCGTGCATCGGCATCGTTGATCCCTTTGATTTCCACCGACAAGCCAAAGCGGTCGAGCAGTTGGGGGCGCAGTTCGCCTTCTTCCGGATTCATCGTGCCGACCAACACGAATTGTGCGGGGTGCTGGAACGAAATCCCTTCCCGCTCAACCACGTTCACGCCCATCGCCGCGCTATCGAGCAACAGATCAACGACGTGATCGTCGAGCAGATTGACTTCGTCCACGTAAAGGATACCCCGATTCGCTGCGGCGAGGACGCCGGGCTCGAATTTCTTTTCGCCTTTTTTGATGGCTTGTTCGATGTCGAGTGTACCAACGACGCGATCCTCGGTCGCGCTGACCGGCAGATCCACCAAGCGGACTTTGCGTTTAGCGACCGGCAATTCTTCGCCGCGTGCGACACGTTCCCGGCAAAAATCGCACAAGCGATCTTTTTCGTACGGATTGCAACTGAACGGGCAATCGGCGACAACGTTGATTTCCGGCAACAGCGCCGCGAGCGCGCGCACTGCGGTGGATTTAGCGGTGCCGCGTTCACCGCGCACCAACACGCCGCCGATGAGCGGATTGATCGCGTTGAGCACGAGTGCGCGTTTCATTTTATCTTGATTGACAATCGCGGTGAAGGGAAAAATTGGTTGGACCATTTCTCATCTCGAAAGCAGAATTGCATCCTTGCGTCATTTGCATTATACGCTAATTGAGTTAGTATGCAAAAGGCATAGGGAACCCTTTTTGAAACTTGTCCCCCAGCTTTTGCTTCATCATACCCCAGCCACTTGGCGCAATTCTTTCCAGAGTTGTGTGGTTTCTGTACCTAACTGGATTGCCCAACGGGTTACGTAATCGAAATCGAATTTGGCAGTCCACGCTGGTTCTTCGTTCAAGCGAACCGCGACCAGAATGTCGCGAATATCTTGTTCGTGTTTGAACGAGCGTCCTTCTTTCCACGCTATCAGTTTGCCAACGATCACGTCCTCGGGCTTGGCAAACCAAGCCTCCAGCGTTTCTTTTGCCGGAATCGCGCGGCGGATCCGATTCTTTAGCACAAAGGCATACCCCGGTTTCATCGTCAATGGAATCAAATCAACCTTGCGGCCTTCGCTTGAGTCAATAATATTGAACGGAATCCCCAGTTGTATTGAATCACGCATTTGCTGGGGATCTGCGTAGAATCGTGGTGGCGGATAAGCCGATGCCAACGCCTGAATTTGTGCATCGTTCAACTCGACGACAATATCTACATCAACCGTGAGCCGTGTTACACCGTAAGACATTCCGGCGAATGCACCGATGACGACGTACGAAATACCCATCCGCTCGAATGTTTCAAGAATATTGAGGTACAAACCGAGCGAAGATTCATCAGCCATTTTGTTTCAATCGCGCGAACATGAGTTGTACAAGTTCTAGGTCGGATAATTCGGGATGCGCGCGACGCAGCCGTGCGCGGATACTATCGAGAAACACCGCTTGCATTTCCAGCAGCGTTTGCAAGCGCCGCGCCGGCGACAAACGCATGAGCAAGCGAATTTGCAATTCGTCTGCCGCACCCAAGCGATTTTTAATTGGCTCAGAATTCAGACTTGATTCAGCCATCGCGCCGTTATTATAGATGCAAAAGAACAGCAACGCAAACGTCTGTGCGCCAATTCCTTAAAAAGAACAACTGTTCTATTTTGAAATAGAGTCCAATTTTTTCTTCCAATACCTCACATACCCGGCGACTAACGATTCGTAACTCACGGCGACATCGTACGCGCCGGGATCAACAGTGAGTTTTTGAAATTCGCCAGCGGCTTGGGATTTGAGGCGTGCCAAAATTTTGTTTTCGTCCTTGCCCTGTTCCAATTCGTCGCGCACTAGTTGTCCCCAATCAACCAGCCGTTTTTCCAAATCGGCCCAATGCCAAGCGAGATCGCCGCGAAACAAACCAAAGTGGGTGAGGCACAAGCCAGTGGCTTTGGTTGCACGCAGTTTGGCAAGGCTCGCGATCCACGCTTCTAGATCAAGTTCGGGTGGTGGCGTGGGGGGACGTACGTACGGCACCCCCGGCATTCGCACGCCGGCAATATCGCCGGTGAACAGCAACCCACTTGACGCATCCAAATACGCATGATGATGTCGCGCGTGGCCCGGGGTATCCAACGCACGTAACGTTGAACCGGGAATTTTGATTTCATCGCCGTCATTGACAATGACAATTTTTTCTTGCGGCACCGGCAACGTGGTTCCCCACAAGGTTTCCATCTGATCGCCGTACAGCCGCGCTGCGCTAGCAAGTAATTTCGATGGGTCGGCAAGGTGTGGCGCGCCGATGGGATGCACATATACCTTGACCCAGGGCAATCGGTGCGCAAGGACGCCCGCACCGCCGGAATGATCAAGGTGGATATGCGTAACGACGAGTTGTCGCAACGCTTCAAGTGGCACGCCAGCGGCTTGAACGCCTTCGAGTAAATTGCCAACGGTGGATGCCGGTCCCGTTTCGACGAGCGCGGCAGATGTGCCATCGTAGAAAAGGTACGCCGCGATGACATTGGGGCGACCTTGAAATTGCAAATCAATTGCAGTTACGTCATCGGTCAAACGGTGTAGAATGGGGGTCATAGGTTTCTCCCAAATCAAAAAGAGCAGAAGTCGGTCTGCTCCTTTGCGCCCAGTGCCAATCTGGTTATCCTCACGACTTATTATACACCGATTGATGTGTTGCGCAAGCCGTCTTTTTCTATTTTTCGATTTTTCATTCGCGTGGTATAATGTGAACGAACAATGAGGTGGACTCGTGCAGCAACATGATCTAGCGATGGCACGCCAGCACGGTTGAAGCGCATCGAGAGATGGAACACGTCATCGGGCTTAATGATGCCTTGGGTTGATGCACCAGTCGAGGGGAGGCGATGAAATGTCTGGACATTCCAAGTGGGCACAGATTAAACGAAAAAAAGGTGCGGCTGACGTTAAAAAAGGGCAGATGTTCACGCGGCTAGGGCGTGAAATCACGATTGCGGCGCGTCAAGGGGGTGGTGATCCGGCTGCCAACTTTGCTTTGCGCCTCGCGATTGAAAAAGCGCGCGCCCAAAATATGCCCAAAGAAAATATCGAGCGGGCCATCAAGCGCGGCACCGGCGAATTGAACGAAGGGGGCGGCCAACTCGAAGAGGTAATGTACGAGGGGTACGGTCCGGGGGGTACCGCCTTGCTCGTCCAAGTCCTCACCGATAATCGCAATCGCGCCGCCGCCGAAGTGCGTCATCTCTTTACGCGTGGTGGCGGTAACCTTGCCGCTACGAACGCCGTGGCGTGGATGTTCGATAAAAAGGGGGTCATTACACTTGAGAATGTGAAAAACCCGGAAGACCTCGCGCTTGAATTGATTGATGCCGGCGCCGAAGATTATAAACTCGATGGCAATGTCCTAGATTTGTATTGCGCGCCGGAACATTTGCGTACGCTCAAAGAAGCAATCGAAAAGAAAAAAATTCCGATTACGTCTGCCGAACTCGCGTGGATTGCCAAGACGCCTGCCACCGTGAGCGATGAGCAAGCCATCTCAACCATGAAACTGATGGAGTCGCTGGAAGAACATGACGATGTGCAAAAAGTGTACTCTAATCTTGATATCACCGATGAAGTGATGAAAAAGTTCGAGACCGCCAAGTGATTATTCTGGGCGTTGATCCTGGGACAGCCATTACCGGCTATGGGGTGGTGCAGAGTGATGGCGACCGGTTGCAACTGATCGCTTATGGGGCAATCACGACACCCTCGGATTGGAAGATGCCTCAACGGTTGCAACATATCTATGCCGAACTTGTCGCCTTGATTCGCACGCATCAACCGACCGAGGCAGTGGTTGAAAAATTATTCTTTAGCAAAAATGTCCGCACCGCGCTGTCTGTGGGTCAGGCACGCGGTGTCGCTTTACTCGCCGCCGCGCAAGCCGGCTTGACGATTCACGAGTACACTCCTTTGGAAATCAAGCAAGCCGTCGTGGGATATGGGCGTGCCGAAAAGACGCAGATTCAACAAATGGTGCGGATGCTTTTGCAATTGGATGTTATTCCCCAGCCCGATGACGCCGCCGATGCGCTCGCCGTAGCCATTTGTCATGCGCACAGTGCGCGGATGCGTCGCATAGGATTAGAGCCATGATTGGATCATTGCACGGCAAACTCCAAGCACGTCAAGATGATACGATTCTTGTGAACGTGGGTGGCGTGGGCTTTCGCGTACGCGTGTCCTCCAACACGGCTGCCGGACTTGGGGCGGTGGGGAGCGAGGTGCAGTTGTTCACGCACTTGCGCGTGCGTGAGGACGAATTATCGCTCTATGGCTTTGCGACGGAAGAAGAGTTGCGTCTTTTTGAAACGTTGCTGACCGTCAGCGGTGTAGGACCTAAAGTGGCGTTGAGTGTGCTTGCCGCCGCGCCAATCGAGACGCTCAAAATTGCGATTGCCGAAGGAAACATCGAAGCATTGACGGCGGTGCCGGGGATTGGCAAAAAGACGGCACAACGGGTGATCCTAGAGTTGAAAGGCAAGATCGAGGTAAGTGGCTTGGGCGAGATCGGCGAATTATCGCCGGTGGATAAAGATGTGATGGATGCGCTGATTAATCTGGGTTACAGCGCGGCAGAAGCCACGCGCGCCGCACGCGCCGTGCCCGCCAGTGCCAAATCGCTAGAAGAACGTTTGCGGATTGCCTTGCAGTATTTGGGTGGCTAAACAACTAACGACTAAAAACTAACAACTAACGACTATCTCACCACCTTGGTTCCCACCAAATAGCGCGCCACCCAGGGTTGATAGCGGCTAAAAAATCTTTCACGCTTGACCACTTGGCCATTGACGATGATTTTGCGCCAGATCGTTACGTCCGCGCCATCGTGCGCATAGTCCACCTGTTTGGTTACGCCCTTGTTCAACGTGGGGTCTTCGGTGTAGATGGGGGGACCGTGCGGCACAATGTTCTCCACAATCGGCTCTTCCATCTCCACCGTGCGATTCGGTTTGGTGCCATAAAAATTGAATGTCAACGTCGTCGTTCTCAAATCAATCTTGGGTTGAATAAGCAAATACGCTTCCGTATCATTTCGGAATTTGAAATCTACGGTCGGTTCAAACACGGTGGCGTCCAACCCAACCGGCGGTTCATAAAACCCAACGCGGTACGCGTGCGCCCACCGTTCCACAATGGGAAAACCGCCAAAGAACGCGGCGCGAAAGACAGTGGTGGACACTTGACATACCCCGCCGCCCGGACCTAACACGGTTTGATCGGCAAAGATGATGTACGCATCGTCATAGCCATTCGCTTCGACCACTTGGCCCAGATATTGATTGAACGAAAACACTCCGCCGGGTGGAATGACCACGCCTTCAAATTGCGCCGTCGCCGTGCGGATATTTTGAATGCGTCCCGGAATCGAACCCCGAAAATTGCTCACCCCTTGCGCCACCAACTCTTTGATGCCAAACTTGTTGGCGTCTTCCATCGCAATCGTTGGCTTGGTTACCGTTACCGGCAAACTAATTACCCGAATCGTTGGCGCATCTAGCGGACTTGCCATCCCCGGCACGCGCGGCACGCTCGCCAGCAATTGTTGTTCGATTTGCTGCGCCGCGACTTCGGGGTCGAGGGTTTGACCGGGTTGACTCGTGATGATGGGCGTCAGGGTCCGGGTGGCGGGATCGAACGAGAAGCGCGCATCCCGGGGCGGCTGATTGATATCGCGGGCGATGGTTTTCAATTGCGCCACTAATGCGGTGCGATCCAGTGACGCAGTGATGCGCCGCTTATTCTCCGCGTCTTTTTGCGCTTGGAGGCGAATCATCCCGGCAAGGGTGGCTTGATCAATCATCCAGTTGCGCCCGCCGAAGGTAAGCATCAACGGCGCGTTCAAAATCGCTTCGGCTTGGGCTTGCGCGGCGCTCACATCCGCGACGAGCGGTTGAGTTTCGTGAAATGCCAACTCGATGTCGCCGGGTTCGTTGCGTAACACGCGTTGACGAATTCGTTCGAGTGTGGTCTCACCATCCAACACGCGTCCCTTTTGTGCTGGTGTGGCAATGACGCGAATCCCTTCGACGCGGAGTGCGGCATCGCGCGCGGGTTGTTCCACTTGAGGGGCGAGCCATGCCAGGTATGCTTGCGCGGTATGCTGATCGAATTGAGCCTCAATGCCCAGATCGCAACCAAACCAAAGACAATGTAATTGATCAGCAAGACTTTCCAACAGATTATCGCGATGCCCCAGCCGCATTGCCAGGTCGGCAACCGGCGCCAAGTCGGTGCGCAGCCCCAGTTCCCACGGATACGCGCGCCACGAACGATTGCCATCGCGCACAATGATCGCTTCGTCGCCCCAACGCGCGAGAATCGTTTCGGGATTGCCAAACCGAGTTTGCAAAAATTGTTTCGCTTCCGCGTGGGTCAGCCCTTGCATCGTTTGTCCTTGCACGCTGACACCTAGGATGATGCGATCACGATAAATATACTGGTAGCCCAGAAAGAGTGAGAGTGCCATGCAGAGGAATAACGCGAGGGTGTAGAGGATCAGCGCGATGCGAGGCAAACCACGGCGTCTGCGCCGACGAGGGTCGGGAGTAGCAACCGTTTGCGTTTCGTTCATCGTGGTGGTATTCTATACAACAAGGGAAAGTTCGTCAACCTAGAACTTGAGGAAACAATGCGGATTGATTTGAATTGCGATATGGGCGAAAGTTTTGGGGCATGGTCAATGGGCAACGATGCCGCGTTAATGCCGTACATCACCTCCGCCAATATCGCGTGCGGCTTTCACGCCGGCGATCCGATGGTGATGCAACGTACGGTGCAGTTGGCGATCCAATACAATGTTGCCCTTGGCGCGCATCCCGGCTTTGCGGATTTGGTTGGCTTTGGTCGCCGGGTGCTGGATGCCACGCCGGAGGAAATCGAAAATGATGTGTTGTACCAAATCGGCGCACTGGCAGCATTTGCGCGAGCGAATGGCACTGCGTTGGTTCACGTCAAGGCACATGGCGCGCTCTATAACCTGGCGGCGGTGCGCGATGATGTGGCACGCGCGATTGCGCGCGCGATTGCCAAGTTCGATTCAAACTTGGTGATGGTGGGGCTTGCCCAATCGAAAATGATTGACGCTGCGCGCAAAGCCGGCTTGCGATTTGCACGCGAAGGGTTTGCCGATCGTGCCTACAATCGCGACGGCACGCTGCGGTCGCGGCGCGAGCCGGGTTCGCTGATCACCGATCCAGCACTTGCGGCGGCGCAAGCCTTGCAAATGGTCCGCGATCACAGCGCAACCACGCCGGAAGGCGAACGCATCGCTATCGAGGTGGATACGTTGTGTTTGCATGGCGATAATCCATCGGCGGTTGAGAATGCGCGCGCGGTGCGCCAAGTTTTGCAAGCGCATGGGATTGAGGTAATGGCGTTGCACCGATGATTTATCCGGAACCTCGTTTGCTTGCCGCCGGCGATGCGAGCATCTTGATCGAATGGGCGGACGAGATTGATGACGCGGTCAACGACCGCGTGCATTCGTTCGTCCAGTTTCTGCGTACGCAAGCCCACGCGGAAATTCGCGATCTTGTCCCTGCTTACGCGTCGCTCCTCGTCTGCTTTGATCCTCAACGTATCTCGCTTGCGCAAATGCGCGAATATCTTTTGCGTCTTTTATCTGTTGCCCCAGCGTCCTCTCTTTTCACCCTGCGTCTCATCGAAATTCCAACTCGGTATGGCGGCGCGTTCGGTCCTGATTTGTCATTCATCGCGGAGCAGAGTGGTTTGTCGGAACAGGCGGTGATTGAATTGCACGCGAGTGTAACGTATCGGGTATATATGATCGGTTTCACGCCGGGCTTTGCATATCTGGGCTCGGTGCCGGCGCAAATTGCTACACCGCGTTTGGCGACGCCGCGTGCGCGTGTGCCGGCAGGTTCGGTGGGGATTGCTGGGCGCCAGACCGGCATTTATCCCAGCGAAACGCCGGGCGGTTGGCGTTTGATCGGGCGAACCGAAATGCGTTTGTTCGATCCGCGTGCAGAGCCGCCCGCCCGGTTGCAGCCCGGCGACCGCGTCCGTTTTGTGCCGGTGTGAAATGTTGCGTGTGGTTGAACCCGGGATAATGAACACGATTCAAGATGCCGGGCGCTGGGGGTATCAGGCGTTCGGGGTGCCGGTGTCCGGTGCGATGGATCTGTTTTCGTTGCGCGTGGCGAATCGTTTGGTGCGCAATGCGGGCGATGAAGCGGCAATCGAAATTCATTCGCCCCTCGCCATTGAAATCGAACGTGCCGCTCTCATCGCCGTGGCTGGCGCGGACGCCAACATCACGTTGAACGGACGCGCGATGCCGATGTGGACCAGTTTGTTTGTGCGGGCTGGCTCGTACATCGAAATTCAACCGCGTGGGTGGGGCTGGCGTTATCTGGCGATTCATGGAGGCATTGCGGTACCGCGCGTGCTGGGGAGCAAGTCCACGTACATTCGCGGCAACTTGGGCGGATTCGATGGTCGCGCGTTGCAATCTGGAGACGAAATCGAAATTGGGGTAATGACGCTGAGTGATTTGGTGAGCGCCGCGGGTCGTCAAGCGGACGAGCAAGAACGTGCGTGGTTGAATCAGGCACCGGTCATTCGGGTGATGCTGGGTCCTCATCGCGATTATTTTTCTGACGATGCAGTGGCAACCTTGCTGAACACGGAATATGTGGTTACCGAGTTGGCAGATCGAATGGGATATCGTTTGCAGGGAGCCGCGCTGGCTAAAAAGCGTGCGGACGAACTTGTATCGTGCGGCGTACCGCTCGGCGCAATTCAGGTTCCGCCGGATGGTCAGCCCATCGTCTTGATGGCGGATCATCAAACGACCGGCGGCTATCCTCTCCTTGCCACAGTGGTTACACAAGACATAGCATTGCTCGCGCAAGCGGGTCCCGGCAAACGCATCACGTTTCAAGCGGTAAATTAAAAAACCTTGCGAGGGATTCCTCGCAAGGTTTTTGATCAGAACCACCGATTCCCGCCGAGGGAGGCGACTCCAAAGAGAATGAGGACCACGACCACGATGATGACAAACAAATTATTCCGTAATGCCGTCGCGGTCTCATCTTTTTTCCACGCCATTGGTGCAAGCGCGATAACTGCCGCAATGATCAGCGTGATCATATGCTCGATGCGATTCGTTGGAAAACCGATGGGCGTGGTGAGTCCCTGACCCAATAACAAAAGCAAGCCGAGCAAAACTTGGGCGTCCATCAATCCGCTAAATGCACTCATCAGCGCACGATCACCTTTGGCGACGCTGGCGCGCTTGAGCCAGCCCAGCGCAAACTTGATTGCCGCAATCAGTGCGACCAGCATAATCACCCAGCGTACGAGTGAATGCAACGTTCGCACGATCAAGAAAAATTCCATGGTTCATCCTCCGCTTTGAAAATTAGCGACGAAAGATTGGATCGTTCACGTCAATAAAATATTTCCACCAATTGTTGGCGATGCCGTTCGTTACCCCCGCCGCTTTGGGTAAATGCTTGAGCCACCATTTGTGATGGGCGCGAATGTCGCCGCCGCCCCAATCGTGCGTGTTCATCGCGCGATAGTTGGGGGGATTGGGTAGGTTGGGAAATTGCAACCAATCATCCGCGCACGACAGGACGATCGTCAGTTCACCCCATTCGTAATCGCGTTGGCTGTTGGGCGCGTAATGTACCGTCCCCACATTTGACTTGCCCGGCGCAATTTGATCGAACAATAAAAAGCGTTCGTACAAATTCAAAGTGCGATTGAGGATAGCACTGGGATCGCGTTCGATGTTGTAGGTCCACGCCAGAAAATCTTCAGAGTGAAAGACCCGGGCAAGAATGGCTTCGGCACGATGCCCCAAGTCTTCCAGCATCTCGCCGACGCCGCGCTGATAGTTGAATCCCATCACCACAAATTTGCGCGGACAACTGGACGTTCCTTCGATAGGTCCACCATTGGAAAAGAATGCGCCTGCGCCTGCCATCGCCGATTCCGAAAAACCAAAGTAGGGTCCGCCAAACAACCATACTTCATCAAACTCGCCGGCGGCAACGCGTGCCAGGATATTGAATTTCTCAAAGATGGCTAGGTAATCTACGGCGTCAGGATCGTGTGCGCCAACGTTGGTCTGCGCGACGCGCGTGTATTGTTGTGGGGTGTAACAAAAACCATCGCGCTTGATGGGCAATTCGTTGACGACGATTTTTTGGATGACCCGGTATTGCACCAAGCCGGCACTGCACTCGTTTATGTCCGCTATATAATCGGCGATGAGTTGATCTGGATTGTTCCACCCCATCGTCTCGATCAAGCGTTTGCCGGTAACGGAATCAACGATTGGATCGTACACGATAACGAACACGCGCGGCGCGAGCGGCGTAACAATGCCACTCTCCGGTGGTGGCTGAGGTTTGGGTGCCCCAAACAAACGCGCAAAAAAATCAACGATCGCAGACCAGAACGAAGATGACTGACTCATATATTTTCCTTTTCGCCAAGACCTTGAACGGCTAAAAGATTATATCAAAGATGCCGGAAAAATTGTAGGAGCGTTCTAAAAGAACGTCCCGTGCTTAGAAGCCAACAGTAACGAGGCGCGGCTCGATGTGATCTTCGACAATGCGGACATCTTCTTGAATCAAGCCAACCCAGTAGTACACATTTATGCGCGGTGGCTTGTCAATGATGCGCACCGAACCACTCACGGTTACGCGCTGTCCCGGCATCAGATAAAAGTATTCCTTGCCATCAATGACTACCCGTTTCAAGTCTTTGGTCGCGCCAATCTGCCAACGATACGGATATGGTCGCCCTGCACTGTTGCCCTCTGAATCCAAGCCCACGCGCCACACGCCCGGTTCTTCAAATTCCTTTTTGGTGTTGAAATTTTCGCTTGTCGTGTAAATGGTGCCTGGCTCGGGACCCTTGGTGCGCAAGGGCACAGGTCCAATGTTGGCAACCGTTACGGTGAACGTCAGAGTACCCCCCAGTGGCACGAGCGACGGACCTTGTTCCAAACGCAGATTCGGTACATTCGAGGGGGACCACTCGACACCGGAATTGGTGATGGTGGCGCGCGGAATGCCGCCTTCCGCAATCGTCAATTTTTTGGTAACGCGTGTGCGATTGCCAATCGCATCCACCGCTTCGGCGACGACATCGTAAACACCATCTGGCGGCGGTGTCGCGAGTAAATCAATGCCGCCGTCGTAATCGTACTCGTGCGCGCCGGGACAATATAAATCGTCCTTGATGCAGATCGTCGTGCGCTTTTCAGCGACCTCGTACCGTTTTTTGCCATCGGTCAGATACACGTCCACGCGCGCCGGTTTGGTGAGCCAATAACGAATGGCAACGCGATCGTCAATGCCATCTTGGTTCGGGGTAAAGCGCTCCGGGAACACGGTAAAGTTGAGCAACTCGGGCGGCGTGGCATCGGCTTGGTTGATCAACAATTTTTTCTCGACGCGCGCCGTTTGATGATTGGCATCGGTGGCTTCGATGATGAGCGTGTAGGTGCCATCCGGCAACACCCGATCGTTCACCGCGCCGCTGAACAACGCGTCGTACGCGCCTGCGGCGCGCGGCTGATTCAAACGAAAATCATGCCGCGTGCCTTGCGCGTCAATCAAATAAATCGAAACATTGGCGGGGCGGCTCAACGTGTAACGAATGGTGGTTGCCCGGTTGGGACTGCCGGCAAACGGCGAGATGGCGTCGGGGTTGAGTGAGACATCGGCAAGTAATGCGCGGTTGGCGCACGCGGTGGTCACGAGAAATAGAAATGCGATTGCAAAAAATCGTTTCAGCAAGCAAACCTCCGAACCAAGTATAAATCAATCAAGGGAATAGTCAATTGGTGATTAGGTGATTGGTCAATGGATGATTTGAATGTCGGCAAGGATCACGCTATCGTTACCCTTGTTTGTTGGCAAACGTGCACCGGTGGCTGCGTCATACATTCCAATTTCGATTTGGTACTTGCCCGGCGGTGCATCGGGATCAATTTTGACGGCGTACACATCGGGAACGATTTCGTTCGGTAGCCACGCGCTCGTTGGCGGCGCTGGTAGGCGATCGGCTTGACCCCAGAGCGGATTGTTTTGTCTTGGGTTGAATCGTTCACCCACGATATGAACGAACACGGTAAAACTTTTTCCAACCAAGGATTCCGCGCGCCAATACAGTGTAAGGGGAACAAGGTCACCCGCGCGGAATGTGGTTTGTGGTAGATCGTAACCAACCAGGTGGATGAGGTTTCCACTCTGATTGCCCAGAACATAGCCGGTACGCTGCGAAATATTGCCGGTCGGCATAGTTCTGGCTCGTGGGTGTACACGGACGCGCGCTAATTCGATGCCACGGATTATAATTTGAAAATCGCCCACGTCTCCCGGCGCAATAGTGTATTCGTCTTGGACACGCACCCGCTTGCCAGGGTACACTGTGCCGGTGAGCCGATTCTGAGAATCGAAGGAAACTCCCGCTATTCGATCGGCATCCCAATAGGTGACTAGGCGCAGTGTATCACCGACGCGTACTTCGCGGACGGGTAAATCAAAGCCAAGCAACGTTATGCCTTCGGCGATTTTTGCTTGATGTGAGTATTGCGGCGCAAAATTTTCCGGTGCGACATCAATCAAGTTACGTTCTTCGCGTGCATACAACACCAAACGCTTGTCATCGAAGGTTTGGGCAAATCGTCTCGGTAATTCCCGTGCCAAACGTGCTTCGAGCATCTTTTGCGGGTCGGTCGCCAGCGCGTCCGGGATTACGACGAGCCAGATCGCATCGTGACGATTCAGTGCGCGGCGGACAAGCGCATCGGCATCTTGTTCGGTCATTGCTTTGCCATTCGGTACTCCCAACCAATCGAGTGGGTAACGGAGATAGTACAAGAACGTGGGCCATTCTTGATCGGTATCGAGCAAAACCAGATCGCCTTGTCGTGCGAACGAATTGATCGTGTTTGCCAGCGTCGTGTATTCGTCACGCAGACGGCGTTCGGCGTAATAATCGTTTAGCACAAACAGATTGGCAACGATGACGAACGCGGTGGCGGCGATGGCAAGCCACAGCGAAAATCGGCGCAAGACCGCGATGCCAAGCGTGAGCAAAATGATGTACGCGGGCAACAGAATCAGCAAATAACGCGCTTGGATTTTCGGCGCAAAGAAGGAAACCGGGGTGAGGGAGAGGAGGTAGATAAGGATGGGAGGCAAAACGACGATCAGGGTGAACAGTGAACAGTGTTCCGTGTTCAGTGAACGGTGGGCAGTGTTCCGTGGAGGTTTGCTGAGTACTGAAAACAGAACACTGATTAATGGAATTGCTGCGAGCGTCGTGAACGCAATCGTCAATGCCGTGTAGTTCTCGATGTGCGTCGTTACACCCAGCGGCAGAACTGTCGCGACGAGTTTTAAGAACAAGGTGAAATCAAAGATCGGTGCGGATTGCCACGCTGCAGCATTTTGTAAATAGAGGATGAGCCAAGGGGCAAAGAGTGCGACGGCGAGAACATTGGCAATGAGCCAATGAGCCAATGAGCCAAGCAGCCAATGCCGATTGGCAAACGACGAATGACCAATGACAAAAAGCGCGTAAATGTTGAGCGCGAGGAGGACGAGCGCGGCAAGGTAATGCGTCCACACGGCAAGCGCGGCGCAGAGGGCATAGCCCAATAGCGAATAGCGAATGGCGAAGGGCGGATGGCGAGTGAACGAATCTGAAATCTGAAATCTGAAATCCAAAATCTGTAATCCAAACCACACCGCCGCGAAGGCGAAAAAGATTGAGGGAGTGTAATTCTTGATGTCTTGCGACCACCAAATATGAAAACGTGCGATGGCGAGCAAGAATGCGGCGAGCAAACCAATCCATTTGCCGCCAATCTTTTTTCCGATACGATACAACAACGCAACGGTCAGCACACCAAAGAAAACGGAAATAAATCGCCCGGCAAACGCATCCGTGCCGGCAACGAAATTCCAAAAATGCAAAAGCCAATAATGCAACGGCGGATGCTCGTCCATCGCGGTGCGCAATGCAATCCACGCCACATCGTGTTGCGAAAGCCAGACACTCCAGCCCTCGTCCCACCAAACGTTTTTATCGGCGAGGCGATAGGTGCGGAGGAAGAAGGCGACAAGGATGCTTAGATAAGGAAAAAGACGGAAGAGGAAGGACGAAGGACGGACGCGAAATTTTTCGATCATCGGACGTCGGTCAGCGGTCATTTGAAGGTTTCGCTCAAGCCCACCAATGCCACACCGATGCCAACGATAATCGCTCCAACGACGCGCAACGGATGTAGTCCCTCGCCCAGAAAAATCCACGATTCGATGACGATGATGATATAACTGGTAGCGAGCATCGGATAGGCGAGCGAGAGTGGCACGCGCGAAATCACCGAGAGCCAGAAAATCGAGCCACCGCCAAAGCCAATAAAGCCAATCCAGATGTACGGGTTGGTAAAAACTTTGATCAGCGTCGGTATAATGGTTGACACGGATGCAAAATCGAACGAGCCGATTTCGTTCATCCCCCGCTTCAAGAACAATTCGCCGGTGGTGCTCAAGAGGATTGCCGGCAAGAGCCACAGTAGCGCAGTGATTGTTTCGCGAGTCAAGCCAACCTCCGAAGTGCAATAGTGCGGCGGTGCGATAGTTTCAACTAACGTACTATCGAACGATCAAACTGATTAACTATGCTCGCAATCATGCGCACATTCTCCAACGATAATTCCGGATACAAGGGCAAGGACACAATTTCGCGCGCGAGACGTTCTGAGACTGGTAAATCGCCTTGGCGATAACCAAGGTTTGTGTATGCCGGTTGCAAATGGATCGTGTGCGGATATTGAATCATGGTGCCGATGCCACGCGTTTTGAGGTATTCTACCAACGCATCCCGTTTTTTCGATTGCACGACGTAAAGATGATAGACTGCCTCACCGTAGGGCATTTCGCGCGGTGGCGTGACGGTGCGCAACAATTCGGTGTAGAGCGCGGCGCGTTCGCGGCGCGCTTGATTCCACGCATCGAGGTGCCGCAACTTGACGCGCAGAATCGCCGCTTGCAACTCATCGAGGCGCGAGTTCATTCCTTTAATGTCGCTGAGGTAACGTTCGCGCCAACCGTACTGGCGAAGCAAGTTCACGCGCTCCGCGAGTGCGGGATCGTTCGTCGTGATCGCGCCGCCATCGCCGTACGCACCCAGATTCTTGGTGGGATAGAAACTGAACGCCGCCAAATCGCCGATTGAACCGACGCGCTTGCCGCGATAGGTTGCGCCGTGTGCTTGGGCGCAATCTTCCAACACGTAGATGTTTTTCGCACGCGCAATTTCGAGAATCGGATCGAGATCACAACTCTGTCCGAACAAATGCACGGGGATAATCGCCTTGGTACGCGGCGTGATCGCGTGTTCGATTTTTTCAACATCCATCAACATCGTGTCGTCGCGCACATCTACGAGAACCGGGCGCGCGCCAGTCAATTCGATGGCGGCAACGGTGGCGACGGCGGTGTTGGGCACGGTGATCACTTCGTCGCCCGCGCCAACGCCCAGCGCGAGCAAGGCGATGTGAATTGCCTCGGTGCCGGAGCCAACGCCAATCGCATACTTGACGCCGAGGTAATCGGCAAATTCTTTTTCAAATGCTTTGACTTCGGGACCTAGGATGTACCAACCGCCTTTAAGCACGCGTGCGGTGGCGGCATCAATTTCGGCTTGGATGGTTTCGTACTGTTGGGTGAGATCGAAAAAGGGAATGTTCATGATGCTCCGTGATGCGTGGTGCGTGGTGCGTGATGCGTTAAACGGAACACGCAGCACGCACCCCATTCTACCAATAATGTTGTTTGTTCGCGCGATAGTATTCCAGCGTGCGTTTGAGTCCTTCGCGCAAGTTGATTTTCGGGTGCCAACCTAGCTTGCCGCGAATCTTGCGATAATCGGCGTAATAGTCACCGATGTCAATCGGCTTGCGATCCGGCGGGAACGGGATGATGGTGTAACTGCCACCGCCATTCACCTCAACGCACAGCGCGGCGAGGTCACGTAGATTGATCGTCTCATCACTTCCCAAATTGAAAATGTGTCCGTTGGCGTCGTCGGTCGTCGCCGCGAGTAATAGGGCGTCCACCACATCGTCCACGTAATTAAAGTCGCGCACTTGCAAGCCGTCGCCCCAGACCTGAATCGGTTCGCCTTCGATCAGGTTTCTGATCCAGATGCCCAAAAACGTTTGTCGCGCATCTTTGACGCGCATGCGCGGTCCATACGTATTCGTCAAGCGCAACGACACGGCACGAATGCCGTACACATTGTTGTAGAGAATGTGATACCATTCGCCTGCCATCTTGTTGATGCCGTTGACATCGGTGGGATGCAAGATGTGTTTTTCGTCCACCGGTAAATAATCGGGCTTGCCGTAGATTTGACGGGTGCTGGCATAAACGATTTTGACGCGCGGGTTTTGTTTGCGACACGCTTCCAAAATCGAGAGTTGCGCGCGGCAGTTGATTTCCAAATCAGTGTACGGATCGCGCATTGAATCGAGGTGCGAGGTTTGCCCGGCGAGATTAAAAAGGAAATCGCGTCCCTGCACCAAATAGTCCATCGAGTACTCGTCGCGCACATCGGCGATGTTGACGCGCACCTGGTCTTCGATGCCGGCGATGTTGAAGAGGTTGCCGCCGTACTCCGGGATGAGCGAGTCCAC
>DAOUAL010000080.1:0-43049 GCA_034433515.1 Anaerolineae bacterium
GCCAGGGTACCAATGATTCGCCAATCGCCGCGCGATGCCTCCATTCTGAATGTCAACCGTTTGATGGGCTGGCTGCGCACGCGAGGGCACGACAACGAATTAAGCGTACTGGTCGCCCATTGAAAGCATTGCCAGAAATCGAGATCCTAAAGTTGTTTCACCGAATTCCGAACGGTCACAAAACAGACCCGAAGCCAAGTGCCTTCGGGTCTGATACGCTACATTCCGTTTTGCAAAATCTCTGCCAAGCGTGCTTGAATTTCCGGATCAACTCCAATCAAGCCCAGTTTGTGGATCGTCGGCTGGGGATCGTAATCAATGTGATGAATCTGCAAATGCCCATCGTCCCAGACCGCGTAAGTCGCGCTGGGCAAGCCGTGGCACGGCTGTCCCAAACTTCCCGGATTGACGAAAAAAGTATTGTCCACGCGGCGAATCGCCGGCACGTGCGTGTGCCCCACTAAAATCACATCGGCGTCAATGTCTTGCATTTCCGCGCGCAGCGTGCTCTCTGATGCTGGCGCAATGTCAATGCCTTGCGTCAACGGATCGCTGGGTTTGGCATGGACGAGAAAGAATTTTGCGCCGCCCAGTTCTACGCGCGCGGTGGTGGGGAGTGAGGCGAGATACGCCAAATCGGTGGGGCGCAGTTGGCGCAAGGTGTGGTCGCGGGTGGCGAGTGCGAGTTCACGTTCTTCGGGTGGCAAGACAAATTCAGCGCGATTGACCGTGATGTGATCGTGATCGCCGCGCACCGCGTATTGGACATTGGAACGCATCCACGAGAGGCACATCCCTGGGTCAGGTCCGTAGCCAACGACATCGCCGAGAAAAAAGTACGCGTCGGGTCGTTTCTCGGCGCTGAGCAGAGAGGCAAGCGCTTCCAGGTTGGCGTGCAGATCCGAAAAGATGATAATTCTCAATGAGTCAATTCCTGATTCCGAATGAACCAATGAGCCAATAAACCAATGAGCCAAACCAATCGGTTATTTGGCACATTGGCTCATTTACTTGAGTGTGTTCTTGATGATTGTGTGAATGATTCGCACAATTTCATCACTTTCTTTGAACAATGATCTCGTTTCTTGGTCGGTGAGCATTTCCGACTCGATAATGGTGCGAAGCCAATAACGAGTCTCCTGTGCCTCTTTCAGTGCGATTTTCATCTTGTGGATGAAATCGGCTTTTGACTCGCTGGCGTCGGCTTCTTCCACATTCGCGCCGATCCCCGTGCCAGAGCGGATTACTTGATTCCCCAATGCAAACCCAGCCGTTGTGCGTGGCAAGCGATTGACCATCTTGACAATTCGCACGCCAAACCGAAACGTCCTTTCACGGATGTCTTCACCCTTGGACGAACGCAGTCTCATCGCTCGCGTCCTTTGGCTCATTGGTTCATTGAACAATTGGCTCATTTTCCCTTTGGCTCATTTCTTGGCATACTGTTTCTTTCCATCCTCGTACGCATCCCCGCCGTAAATATCGTTGACGACGGTCACGGGGAAATCTTCGACTTCAAGTTTCTGTAATGCTTCCGCACCTAAATCTTCATACGCGATGACTCGGGCTTTTTTGATGCGTTGGGCGATGAGTGCCGCCGCGCCACCGGTCGCCGCAAAGTACACCGCTTTGTATTTCTTCATCGCTTCTTTGACCGGCGCAGCACGCAAGCCTTTGCCGATCATTCCTTTCAAACCAATTTCCATCAAGCGCGGCGCATAGCGATCCATCCGCCCACTCGTTGTTGGACCCGCGGAACCAATCACCTGTCCGGGTTTTGTGGGCGAGGGTCCCATATAATAGATAACTTGGCCCGTCAAATCCACCGGCAATTTCTCACCACGCTCCAGTGCCTCCACCATTCGTTTGTGTGCGGCGTCGCGCGCCACGTAAATCGTACCACTGATTTCAACAGTCTCACCAGCATGCAGTTGTTCCAAAACCTGATCGGTTAGAGGAGTTGAGATTTTCATTTTGACTCTCCCAATTTTACAATGGCATCCCGGATGGCATCGCCGGCTTGGACCGTATTTGCCGTGCCGCCCAAATCGGGTGTCAATGTTTTGCCGGCTTTGGTCACGGCAATGATTCCATCCATGACAAGTTCGCTTGCTTTTTTCTCACCCAGCCAATCGAGCATCATGGCACCCGCCCAAATGGTTGCAATGGGATTGGCAATCTTTTTGCCGAAAATGTCCGGTGCGCTGCCGTGCACCGGTTCGAACATCGAAGGATACTGGCGCTCCGGATTCAAGTTCGCGCTGGGGGGTGTGCCCAACGATCCTTGAATCGCGCCGCCGAGATCGGTGAGAATGTCGGCGAAGAGATTGGACGCCACGACCACATCGAGCGTTTCCGGGTGCGTCACGAATCGCGCCGACATTGAATCAATGTGCCATTTGTCGGTCGTAACGTCCGGGTATTCTTTCGATAGTTGGGCAAACACCTCGTCCCAGAACACCATCGAGTACTGGCACGCATTCGATTTGGTAACACTCGTCAATTTTTTCTTGGGACGTTGGCGGGCTAACTCGAAACTAAAGCGCATCACGCGTTCGACAGCATGGCGCGTGAACACGCTGGTCTGAATGGCGACTTCGTGTTCGGTGTCAATGTGAACGCGTCCGCCCGCGCCGGAATATTCGCCCTCCGAATTTTCGCGCACGCAGACAAAGTTGATGTCGTCCGAAGTTTTGTTGCGCAACGGTCCTTGCAAGCCGGGCAACAAGCGAATGGGACGCAGGTTGATATACTGTTGAAAACTTTTGCGAATCGGCAGGAGCAAGCCCCACAGTGTAACGTTGTCTGGTACAAGCGCAGGCATCCCCACCGCGCCAAGATAGATTGCGTCGAACTGTTCCAGGATTTTCAAGCCATCCGCCGGCATCATCTTGCCGGTCTTGAGATAAAATTCTGTACCCCACGGCAATGCTTCAAACCGCAACTCGAATCCGCCGACCACTTGTTGCGCGGCTTGTAATGCCTTGACGCCTTCCGGCATCACTTCAATTCCAATTCCGTCGCCGGGTATGACGGCAATAGTGTATGCTTTCATCCTACAAAACCGCTTCCTTGTATCGCGCCGAGTGGCATTGCACGTTCACCCCCACCGGCATACTCGCAATGTGGCAGGGCACAGCAATCACATGCACGGCGAGTGAGGTAACGCGTCCACCCAACCCCATGGGTCCGATGCCAAGGTTGTTGATTTTTTCCAGCAATTCTTTTTCCAACGCGGCGAGTTCTTCATCGGGATTGGGCGTGCCCAGCGGTCGGAGCAATGATTTTTTGGCGAGCCACATTGCTTGATCGGCGCTGCCCCCGATGCCCACGCCTACAATTGTCGGCGGGCAGGGATTGGAGCCGGCTTTGTCAATCGTATTGACGACAAAATCAATCACGCCTTGTCGTCCATCCGCCGGTTTCAGCATTCCCAACGCAGACATATTTTCACAGCCGCCGCCTTTGGGCATCACTGTGATGTGCAATTTGTCCCCCGGCACAATTTCGGTGTGAATCATCGCCGGCGTGTTATCTTTGGTGTTCTTGCGCGCGGAGAAAGGTTGCGCGACCATGGACTTGCGGAGATACCCTTCGGTGTAACCTTTGCGGACGCCTTCATTGATGGCTTGATTCAAATCGCCACCGACGATATGCACCTCTTGGCCCAGTTCGACCGAGACGACTGCCACGCCGGTGTCTTGACAAAGTGGGAACGTCCCTTCTTTGGCGATTTCAATGTTCTTTAAAAGTTGATCGAGCACGTCTTTGCCCTGTGGCGATTCTTCGATCTCGTACCGTGCTTTTTTCAACGCGGCAACCACATCCTCACCGAGATGATGATTGGCTTCGATGGCGAGTCGGGCGACGGTCTCGGCGATCTGACTGGCTTGAATTTCTCGCATGTTTCACCTCACTGTGACAAATTCGATTTGTTTCTCTCACTCTAGTGCAAGATTGTCTGGACGTCAAGCCCAGCGCACAAAAGAGGGCGGGAGTCATAACCCGCCCTGCGGTTCAGTAACGACTACCCTAGTAGTGCACCAACCTGAAAGTGCGTAGTGGAAACTTGATACTTGGCCGTCTCGGTAACCATTTTTCCATCGGTCTGGTATGCAACTATTTCATGTTGTTGTCCTAGTCGGTGATGATCAAACGACGGCAATGGTTATTATTGGCTGGCAACCTTGTCAATCACTGGACGTGTATCTACGATATGCTTTTCTAACGCCAAGGCATGGGTTTCCAAACCAAATGCCAAGCCCATCAATTGCGTGATGAACAGGATGGGCATCGGTTGATCAAGCTTCAGCGCGGCTTGGCGCGTATCCAAGTTCACGTGGCAGAGCGGACACGATGTGACGATTACATCGGCACCCACCGCGCGCGCATTTTCGATGATCTTGCGCGTGAGGTTCACCACGATGTCGGTGCGCGTGAGCGAAAGACTGCCGCCGCAACATTCGGTCTTGAAGGACCAATCGAGCGCGGTGGCACCCAGTTTTTCGACGATGTGATCCATTTGCACCGGATACTCGGGATGATCGGCGTGGGTAACCTGCGGCGGACGCGTGAGCAAACAGCCATAGTACGCCACCACTTTGAGATCGTGTAACGGCTTTTTCACATGCTTGGCGATGGTCTCCAAGCCCACCCGCTTTTCCAACACATCGAGGATAGATTCAACCTGGACTTGATTTTGGAACGTGTACCCAATTTTAGTGTCCACGGCTTGCTTCAACGTCGAGTCTTTGGCAATATCGTGTTGGGCGGTCTTGAAGCGTGCATAGCAGGCGGTGCAAGGTGCCATCGCTTCACGAAAGCCGCTTTGCTCAATGAGGGCGAGGTTTTGAATGGGCAGCATGGTTGCCAGCAAATGATCGGTACTGTGCGCGGGTGAACTGCCACAACAGGTCCACCCCTCTGGCTCGTACAACTCGAGATCGAGTTCTTTGAACACTGCTTTGGTCGAGTGATCGAGTTCCGAGGAAAGCGAGTGGAGCGAGCATCCCGGGTAGTACGCGATGCGGTTTTCTTTTTGCGCGACCGGCTTGGCGCGTTTGGGTGGGCGCGCGAAATGCGGAAACGGACTGACTTTGCGTTTGAGCAACATTTGCAAGCCCAAGGGTACATCTTTAAAGGGCTGACGTGTCCGCAGATTCATCTCTAGAATCAGACCGAGTTCGTACGCGCGACCCAGCCAGCGCACATTGCGTAGAAACACCTCCCGAAAGAGCGAGATTTCCGGCACCTTGGACTTGATACCGCGTTTCTTGGCTTCCATTGCCAAATGATCATTGATGCGCGGCAAGTCAATGCGATGCGGGCAACGGGTAACGCACGTTTGGCAACTGGCGCAGAGCCAAATCGTTTTGCTGTTCAGCACGCGTTCGTCCTCACCCAGTTGGAGCGCGCGCAAAACTTGGTTGGGCGTCAGATCAAACTCTTCCGCCAACGGACAACCGCTGGTGCATTTCACGCATTGGTAGCACAAATATACATTTTCGCCGAGTTCGTTGGCGATGATATGGGCTAATCTCTCGTTGGTGTCAACAGGCATAGCACTCCTTGTCAAATGAGCCAACCTAGGTGTCATTGGGCACATTGGCTCATTAAACGGTCGGTCGTGGTAGCAAGCCGGCTTTCTCGGCGATGATCGGGACGGCGTCTTCCCACTCAATCGCCATGATGTGCACGCCTGCCACGCCGGGAATTTCGCGCATTTGTTGAATCTGTTCCACGCAAATCTTGATACCTTCTTCGCGCATCGCAGCGGCTTTGGCTTTTTTATCTTCAATGCCCTTGCCGGCGGCTTCCATCCGTTCCACGATTTCGTCGGGGACATCCATTCCCGGGACTTGATCGCGCATATATTTGGCGGCGGCGGCGGTTTTGAGGGGCCCAATGCCGGCGAGGATGTACACCTGCTCGTGCACCCCCAGATCAACCACGCGCTTCATAAATTCTTTGAACTTGGGAATGTTGTAGATGAGTTGCGTCTGAATAAAGTCTGCCCCGGCTTTGGCTTTTTTCGCCAAGCGATAAGGACGAAATTCAAAGGGATCGGCAAACGGATTTTCTGCCGCGCCGATGAACAGGCGTGGGTTCACCCCTTTGATTTCTTCGCCGCATTGGAATTTCGCATCATCGCGTAACCCTTTGACCATCTGAATCAGCGTCATCGAATCGAGGTCGTACACATTCTTCGCCATCGGATGATTGCCAAATTGTTGATGATCGCCGGACAAGCAGAGCAAGTTGCGCACGCCCAACGCATACGCTCCCAGTATATCGCTTTGCATCGCCAACCGATTGCGGTCGCGGCAGGTCATTTGCATAATCGGTTCCAAGCCTTCTTGCACGGCAATCGCGGCGGCGGCGATGGACGACATCCGTGCAATCGCCGTTTGATTATCGGTGATATTCGCGCCATCGCAATAGCCCTTGAGGATGCGGGCTTTTTTGCGAATCACTTCGGCGTCGGCGTTCTTGGGCGGACCCAGTTCGGCGGTTGCCGCAAATTTACCCGCGCGCAAAATTTTTTCGAGGGTGCTCCCAGATTTGTAACCGTTCGTTCCTTCAGCCATTTCCATTACTCCTTCGCCAACATCAAGTCTTCGCGTGCGATGCGTCGCGGTCCACCGTCCCGGCTAGTTTGCCAATTCTTTGCCGGTTGAATCTCGAGCAATTTATCGAGTTCGCCGCGCTCCATCAATTTGCGCACGATCATATCCCACGCGCAATCAATGGTTTTCTCTTTTCCGCTCAATTCGCACTTGCCGTTATCCGAGCCGCCGCACGGACCGTTGAGCAAACTCTTGGAGCATCGTGCGATGGGGCAGATGCCGCCGGTCAGATCGAGAATGCAGTTGCCACATGCCGCACAGCGTTCTGCCCACACCCCTTGTTCGACGGGCAAGCCGAGAAAGGCAGTGTTCAAACCGGGGGCGACGCGCACGTGCGGAAAGTGTTCGGCGATGGCTTGTACGCCTACGCCGCAACCCAGCGATAACACCAAATCGTACTCGCCGATCTTGTCTTTGAGCGTGTCGAGGTATTCCCACTCGCATTGGCGTTGCACCATCGCTTCGTCAATTTGCTTGGCGTTGCCATCAATCTTGGTTGCCATGCGCAATGCCGATGCAAGAACCCCCACTTCTTTTTCGCCGCCGGCGAAGCAAACGGTAACACACGTGCCACATCCCAGGACGAGCACTTTGTTCGCGTGGGCGATCTTGGCTTTGATTTCTTCAAACGGTTTTTGTTCAGCTACGATCATTGTATCCTCCAGTCGTTAGTCGCTAGTCAACAGACGACAGTTTTTTTATCGGATTGGGTCCTAGTTCTTTCACTCGTTCCGTCATCTGGGTTACGGCTTCGGCAAAGGCGCCGCCCATCGCAGACGACATATGAAACATTTCGATGCGCTGTCCGCCGATACCGATTTGGTCGAGCAAGGCTTGGGCGTATTTGATTCTGCGCTTGGCGTTGGTATTACCTTCCAGGTAATGACACGTGCCTTCCAGTCAGCCCGCGACCATAATGCCATCGGCGCCGTTCTCGAACGCTTTCAACACATACAAAAGATCGAGTTTGCCGGTGCAGGGCAGAAGCACAACCCGCACGTTGGGCGGGTACTGGATGCGTGAGGCGCCTGCTAAATCTGCTGCCGCGTAGGCACAATAGTTGCAACAGAAGGCGAGCAGTTGTGGTTCGAATTCATTCGTTGCCATCATGCCGGAACTCCTGTGAACAATGCTTCCACCTTCGCGACCACTTGATCATCTCGATAATGCAACAACTGAATCGCTTTGGCGGGGCATTCCGCCGCACAAATACCACACCCTTGACACGCTGCCGCTTCAATGTGCGCCGCGCCGTAAATGCCGCCGACTGCCATCTTGGTTGGGTCAATGCGTGGGACGCGGTACGGACAGATGCGCACGCAGGTGAGACAGCCCGTACATTTTGCGGCGTCCACGTGTGCCACAACGCCACCCGCATTCAACACCTCTTTGGACAAAATGGTGGCGGCGCGCGCGGCGGCGGCTTGCGCTTGGGCGATGGCTTCGTTCAGGAATTTTGGATAATGCGCCGCGCCGGCAACAAACACACCTTCGGTCGCAAAATCTACCGGGCGCAATTTCACGTGTGCTTCCAAGAACCATCCATCCAAGTCCACCGGCACCTTGAGCAGGTTTGCCAACTCGCGCGCATCCTCACGCGGCGTCAAGGGTGTTGCCAAGACAACCAGATCGGGATGCAACGTGATCTCTTCGCGCAACATCGGTTCCCAAACGCGAATTGCCAATTGCGCATTCGGCTCATTGGCACCTTGGACAATTGGCTCATTATCCGCGTCGTACCGAATCACCACCACGCCCGCCGCGCGGGCTTGGGTGTACAATCGTTCGCGAAAACCATACGTGCGAATATCTTTGGTCAGAATGGTAATGTGCGCGTTGGGATTCAGTTGCTTGAGGCGCAACGCGTTTGCCAACGATTCCGTGCAACACAAGCGACCGCAATATTTTTCGGCGGGACCCACACATTGGATAAAGACAACCGAATTCGGAATGGCCGATTGCGAAGAATCAGAATCTGAAATCAGGCGGGCAAACTCGCTCTGGGTCATCACGCGCGCATCACGTCCCAGCCCATACACGTCCCCGCGCCACTCGCGCGCGCCCGTTGCCACGATCACCGCGCCGTGCCGAATCGTTTGCTCTTGTCCGCGGGCATCGCGCAGACGGCTGGTAAAGCTTCCAACAAACCCAGCGGTTTCGATCAAACGTGTCTTGCGGTGAATGTGAATCAACGGATGGGCGTTGACGCGTGCCATCAAGTCGAGGAGATACGCTTGCACCTCTCGATCGAACTTGGCATTGCCACCCAGTTCCGCGCTCTGCTCGACCAAATGCACCGGGAATCCTTGCTCCGCCAAATTCAGAGCGGCATTCATCCCTGACACACCGCCGCCAATCACCAACGCGCTCCGTTCGATTTGCAATGCTACTTTGGTCAGCGGTTCGAGCCGCGCCGCACGTGCGACTGCCATGCGCACCAAATCTTTGGCTTTGTGCGTGGCGGCGTCCCAATCGTGCGAGTGTACCCACGAACATTGGTTGCGAATGTTTGCCATCTCGAACAAGTACGGATTCAACCCGGCGGCGCGAATCGAATCTTGGAAGAGCGGCTCGTGGGTGCGCGGGGTGCAACTCGCCACCACGACCCGGTTGAGTCCCAGTTCCTTGACTTTTTCCGTGATGCGTGCAATCGAATCTTGCGAACAGGTGTAGAGATTCGTTTCGGCGTGAACGACGTTTGGTAAAGTGCGAGCATACTCGGCGACGGCTTTGACATCGAGATAGCCGGCAATGTTCGAACCGCAATGACATACAAACACCCCAATGCGCGGCGGCTCTTGGGTCACATCGCGTTCGGGCGGATATTCCTTGTGCCGGGCGAGCGCGCCGCGCACTTGGGCAAGCAGGGCTGCGGCATTTGCCGCCGCGCCGCTGGCATCCACCACACTCTCCGGAATATCCTTCGGTTCGATGAACGGACCCGCGGCGAAAATTCCCGGTCGCGATGTTTCGAGTGGGCGGAACGGAATCGTCCGACAAAATCCGTAATCGTCGAGTTGGATGCCCAATTTCAATCCGAGTTCGCGCACCCTGGGCGAAATTTCCATCCCGACCGAAAGGACAACTAGATCGAATTCTTCTTCAACGACCGCTGACCGCTGACCGCTGTCCGTCGTCGCGTACCGCACGATGAGATTCCCATTCGTCGGGTTTTCCTTCACCGATGACACGCGACAGCGCGAGTACTTGACCCCGTACTGTTCTTGCGCCCGGCGATAATATTCCGCATATCCTTTGCTGAACGCGCGCGCGTCCATCATAAAAATGTGAATGTCCGCCTCGCGGTCGTGTTCTTTGGCGATCATTGCTTCTTTGGCGGCGTACATACAACACACCGCGCTACAATAATCGTGCGATTGATCGCGCGAGCCGATGCATTGCAAGAACGCGATTTTCTTCGCCGGCTTGCCATCCGAGGGTCGTTGCACGTGTCCGTGCGTGGGTCCCGATGCCGAGAGCAAGCGTTCGAATTGCAAACTGGTGACGACGTTCGCGAATCGCCCAAAGCCAAACTCTTCCGATAGTTCGGCGCGATAAACCTCATAGCCCGGTGCGAGAATTACCGCGCCCACCTGCACCTCTTCGACGCGCTCGACCATATCGTGAATAACCGCGCCGACGCCGCACGCATAATAGCAACTCAGACATTCGGAGCAGATGCCGCATGCCAGACACCGCGCGGCTTCAGCTTTGGCTTCGGCTTCGGTATAGCCCAGCGTAACTTCTTCAAACGATTTGACACGGGCTTGGGCATCGCGCGCTGCCATCTTGACGCGCGGTTGGATTTTTGTTTCGCCCCTCGCAATCCGATCTTCGATTTCTGCGCGCGTTAGTTTCACGACCGGCAAATCGAGTGCGCGGGGTGGGCGTTCGAGCGGCTTGCCTTGCAGGTAAAGATGAATGCTCTCTGCGGCGCGATGCCCTGCGGCGACCGAATCAATCACGAAGGCGGTGCCCGTCGCCACATCGCCGGCGGCAAACACGCCGGGGCGCGTTGCCGCAAGCGTATTGGGATTCACGGCAATCGTTCCGCGCCGCGTGGTGCCCACGCCGGTATCCGGCGGAATGAAGGCGAGACCGGCGGCTTGCCCAATCGAAAAGATCACCGTATCGCACGGAATCACGTGCTCGCTCCCTTCGTGCGTGACTATATCCGGGCGACCGTCGCTATCGAATCCTCTGAAATCAACCTTCACGCACTCGACGCCGGCAACGTGTCCCTTGCCATCGTCCAAGATTTTCAAGAACGACCGCGCGGGAAATATTTCGATGCCTTCTTCTTCGGCTTCGGCGATTTCCCAGGGATGCGCCGGCATTTTCTCGCGTGATTCAAGGCACGCCATTTTCACTTTTGCCGCGCCCAGACGCACCGCGGTGCGTGCTACATCAATTGCCACGTTACCGCCGCCCAGCACCAGCACATCGCGTCCGCGCACATCCGGCGGATTGCCCAAACGCGTGTCGCGCAAGAAGCGTGTGTTGATCATCACGCCATCGAGGTCAACGCCGGGGATGCGCAACTTTTTGCCTTCGTGCGCGCCAACCGCAATCAGGACGGCTTTGAATCCTTCGTTGAATAAATCGTCGAGGTTGGTGACCGGCGAATTCAAACGCAGTTCCACGCCGAGATCAACAATGTCTTGCACTTCGCGATCCACGATCCACGAGGGCAAGCGATACTCTGGTACGCCAACGCGCAACATTCCGCCGGCAACCGGCAACGCTTCGAACACGGTTACGCCGTACCCTTGCTTGACCAAATCCATGGCGGCGGTGAGTCCACACGGACCTGAACCGATGATGGCGATGCGTTCGTCGCGCGTGCGTGGCACGCGTTCGACCGGTTTGCGTGGCAAAGCATACACCGTGTCCACGACAAAGCGTTTAAGGTCTTTGATGGCGATGGGTTCATCAATCAGGTTGCGATTGCACGCGGTTTCGCAGCGATGATTGCAGATGCGCCCGCAGATTCCTGGGAAGGGATTTTCTTCTTTGATGACACGCAAGGCGTCTTCGTAGCGACCTTCGCGCACGAGCGCAACATACCCTTGCGCACGTGTGTTGACGGGGCACGCATCGCGGCAAGGCGAGACGCCGCGTTTTTCAATCGCAAACGCGCTGGGAATCGCTTGTGGATACAAGCGATACGCCGCGCGTCGCTTGGAAAGATTTTCGTTGTATGAATCGGGGACGACGATGGGGCAGACTTTTTCGCAATCGCCGCAACCGATGCACTTGGTTAGGTCAATGTACCGCGGCTTGCGGCGCAAGGTTGCCGTGAAATTCCCGGCTTGCCCGCGCACATCCAGCACTTCGGTATCCACGAGGATGTCAATGTTAAGGTGCCGCCCGGCTTCGACGAGTTTGGGCGAGATGGTGCACATGGCGCAATCGTTGGTGGGGAAGGTCTTGTCCAGTTGCGCCATGTGTCCGCCGATGGCGGATTTGCTTTCGACGAGGTACACTTTGAACCCGGCTTCGGCAAGATCGAGCGAGGCTTGAATCCCCGCGATGCCGCCGCCGACGACCATCACTGCGCCAATCGGTGATGGGGTGATTGGATGATTCATTTGTGGGGTGCGACCATCATCAGCCATTGCGCGTCCCTCCTCGCGCTTTGCGCTTTATGCGGACGTACGTTTTACCGGATTGGGTCCCAACTTTTTGATGCGTTCCACCATGGTTTCTGCCGCTGTCGCAAACGTCTTGCCTTGTCCACCACTCATAAAAAAGATGTCCAGCCGTTCGCCGCCCACGCCGATCTGATCGAGAATCTTTTTGGCGCGTTCAACTCGTTTCTTGCCACGCTCGTTGCCACGGACGTGATGGCAATTGCCAATCGGACAGGCGACGACGTACACGCCATCCGCGCCTTGTTCGAAGGCGGCGAGAATGTAACGAACATCAATCTTGCCGGTGCAGGGCAGTTTGACGTACTTGACGTTGGCAGGATATTCCCAGCCCAGCGTGCCAGCCGTGTCCGCCGCCATATAGCCGCAGTAGATACAACCAAATGCCGTGATTTCTGGTTCAAAGCCGTTGTGATTGTCGCTCATCTGTATTGTTCCAAGTTTTAGATTTCAGGTATTCGGTTTCAACTTGAAATCGGTAATCTGAAATTCATCATGCCGTTACCCACGCCCCCAAGCCAGCGCTTTCGCGCAACATAATTTGCTCATCGCGATAATTCACCAACTGAATTGCGGTGGCGGGACATTCACCGGTGCAGGTGCCGCATCCTTGACATTTTGCCGGATCAATCCACGCCGCACCGACGATGCCACCGTTGCCTACCGCTGTCGAATCAATGCGCGGAATGCCAAAGGGGCATGTTCGCACACACGTCAAGCACGCCACGCACCTGGATTGATCCACCTGTGCCACCACACCGCCAATGAAGAGTGGTTCTTGTGCCAGAATCGTGATAGCGCGCCCAGCGGCAGCCAGCGCGTGTGCAATACTCTCTTCGATGAACTTGGGGTAATGTGCCATCCCCGCAATAAAGATACCTTCTTCCATAAAGTCCATCGGGCGCATCTTGAGGTGCGCTTCCATAAAGAACCCTTCGGACGAAAGCGGCACGTGCAAGATTTCCGCGAGTTTGTTCGTGCCATCGCTCGGCACTACTTGGGTGCTGACGACGAGCAAATCCGGGTTGAGGGTTAACGTTTCTTTCAACGCGGGTTCTTGAGCGATCACTTGGAGCGTGGTGAACGCGGTATCGCCGGTGGGCAACTCGCCCCATTCCTTCATCTCGCCGCGTTCGTCCTGCCGTTGGACGATGGGTTTGGTATCGTCGGTATAGCGGACAAACAACACGCCGCGGCGTCGCGCCTCGGTATAGTACTGTTCGCGGAAACCATACGTGATGATGTTCTTGTAGAGGACGATGACTTGACACTCAGGATTCAGCAATTTGATCCGGGTCGCATTCTTCATAGTGTTGGTGCAGCACACGCGCGAGCAGTACTCGGGCTGATCCGGTTCACGGACACATTGAATCATCACCACTTGCTTGAGTTCGGCAATGCGTTCTGGCGCGTGGACTAGCATCTCTTCCAATTGTTGTGCCGTCACCACGCGCGGGTCTTTGCCCAACAGATATTGCGTGCCGCGATTTTCTTTACCCCCGGTCGCCACGATGGTCACACCATGCTCCAGCGTTGCCTGAACCGGCGTGGTGGAACCTCTGACCTGTGTGGCAATCACCGAGCGGAAGGCACCCACCGAACCACGATGCTCGAC
Organism: Anaerolineae bacterium; assembly: GCA_034433515.1. Lineage (GTDB taxonomy): Bacteria > Chloroflexota > Anaerolineae > UBA4142 > UBA4142 > DAOTXS01. The sequence continues at coordinate 13,893 of DAOUAL010000080.1, forward strand.
CACTTGACTGCGCGTGTACACGCGAATGCGGTCATGGCCAACTGTGCGATTGATCAGATCGCGCATCAATCGTTGAGGATTGCCCCCTTCGGCGGTAAAGTACAGATTGCTCAAATGACCACCCAGCGTTTCGTTCCGTTCCACCAACGCCACGTCATAGCCGGCGTCCGCAATTGCCAATGCCGCCGTCATGCCCGCGACCCCGCCACCAATCACGAGCGCACGTGGCGTGGGTTTGAGGTGGGCTTTGTAAACCGGCGCGAGTTTCGCCGCGCGTGCCACCGCCATCCGTACCAATTCTTTGGCTTTGCGTGTTGCGCCGGCGGGATCGTGGCGATGCGCCCAAGCGCAATGCTCACGAATATTCGTCAGTTCCAACAGATTGGGATTGAGGGCGGCTTCCCGGATAACACGTTGGAACAAGGATTCGTGGGTGCGATGTGAACACGCTGCCACCACCACGCGATTGACTCCGCGCGTTTCGACGGCGCGGCGTATCCGCGACTGTCCTTCCGGCAAACACAGATACGAGGCTTGCTCTATGTGGACGACGTTCGGCAACGTTTCGGAAAAAGCGGTCAAGGCATCCGTATTGACGACGCGAGAAATCGCATCGCCACACGAGCAGACAAAGACTGCCGTGCGCGTGGGTTCGTTCGCAATGTTGCGCTCGGGCGGGAACTCACCGTTGCGAGCAATGAACGGATATTCGCGACTATGCGGTGCGTTGCCAATCTTGGTCGAAAGGAGACGCATCGCTTCGGCCGCCGCGCCGCTCGCATCAATAATACTTTCGGCGATTTCTTTGGGCGATTGGAATGCGCCGCACACAAACACCCCAGGACGATTCGTTTGGAGAGGTGCGAATTTATCGGTCTCGCAAAAGCCGTACGCGTTCAGATGAATTCCCAAACGTTTGGCGACGGCGGTGGCTTGCGCCGGCGGCTCCATGCCCACCGAGAGCACCACCAAATCGAATGTTTCTTTGTGCCGTGTGCCATCTTCGGCGATATATTCCGCAATTAGGTTGCGAGTTGCCGGGTCTTCTTTGAGACTGGACAGCCGACAACGCACAAACTCGATGCCGTATTGATCACGCGCTTGTTGAACGTAGGCGTTGTATTCCTTGTTGAACGCTCGCTCGTCCATCGAAAAGATGCGACACTGAACCTCGGGCAGGCGTTGCTTGGCAAGCACGGCCTCTTTCGTCGCATACATACAACAAATCGAAGAGCAGTACGGATGCGTTTGGTCGCGCGAACCAATGCATTGCAACCATGCGATTTTTTTCGGTGGGCGATTGTCGGAGGGACGCACAATAATGCCTTCGGTGGGACCCGACCGGCTCACCAAGCGTTCGTATTCCATACTGGTGATGACATTGGCAAAGCGACCGTAGCCAAATTCCTCGCTGTAGCGCGGATCGTACAACTGATGTCCCACTGCAAGGATGATCGAGTCCACATGAAGGTCCGCATCCAGAGGTTGCTCGTTCAAGTTGATGGCGCGGGTGGGGCAGACTTGTTCACACCGATGGCAATCGTCGCAATACGGACCGCGATCAATGACATAGGCATTCGGGATGGCGCGCGGTGCCACTTTGAACGCGGCGCGTCGTTTTGCCAAGCCGGCTTCAAACCCACGCGGCTTTTCGACCGGGCACACCTCGGCGCACCGGCCGCAGTTGGTGCAGCGTTCCGCATCTACATAGCGCGGAAATCGGCGCAATGACACCGTATAATCGCCGGCTTCACCCGAAGCGTCCAACACTTGCGTGTTGGTCCAGACCTCGATGTTGGGGTGGAGATTGTGATCTAAAAAAGTGGGTGAAATACTAGGGCGCGTGCATCCATAGCCGTGATCGGAGGTGCCGCGACAGAGGACACAATCGTGCGTAGGGAACATAAAGCCCAACTGGGCAACGCGTCCGCCAAGTCCGTGGGACGATTCGACTAACTTGACTTGAATGCCGGCTTCGGCAAGGTCAATGGCAGCACGCATCCCCGCGACGCCGCCACCCAGCACCATTACCGTAGCCGTTTCTTTTTCTGAAAGGTGGTTGGTAATCACAGCATCCTCAATGAACATTCAAAGATTTATTTTTCGATTTGGCGCGTCGTTGCTGAGCCACCAAATCGCCCAAACGTGTTTGCGCCAGCGTTTCGTTCAATTGGGCTTGGGCACGACACCATACTTCGAGGGCGGCGCAATCTTGACTACATTCGCATTGCTGGGGATCGAGTGAACACCGGTTCAGGCGAAGAGGTCCTTCAATCGCTTGGATAATTTGGAGGAGAGAGATTTGATCGGCGGGGATTGCCAGCGTAACGCCGCCCCCGGCGCCCAACGCGGTACGCACCAGCCCAGCCCGCGCGAGACGGGGCATAATCTTGGCAAGAAAGTGAACGGGGATGCGTTGTCGCTCCGCAATCTCCGAAACGACTAGACGATGCTTGGGAGATTGAGAAGCGATGTCCAGCATTGCTCGCACACCATAATCTGCCCGTCGGCTCAACATACCATCCTCGCGCAAAGAAGAAAATCAGACTACGCCGATCTAATTATAGACCTGCGTTGTCCGATTTAGGTTGTGCGAAAGTCAAAATCGGGTCAAAACCCGGCAGGCTCGCGAATGGCGCCGTCGCAGACTTGCAACACGCGAACGTGTTCGCGAAACTCAGCGGAGAATTCATCGAGATCGGTGGTGGTGATGAGGGCTTGTGAAGATTGATTCAATACCTGAGCCAGCGCGTCGCGCCGCGCGTGATCCAGTTCGGACATGACATCGTCGAGCAAGAGGACCGGGTCTTCACCGGTTTCGCTACGCATCAAGGTCACTTCGGCAAGTTTGAGTGAGAGCGCAACCGTGCGCCCTTGCCCCCGCGAGGCATACGTGGTCGCATCCATCGGTGTGGCATCGTGATTGCGCGTGATGAGGAAACGAATGTCATCGCGGTGCGGACCCACCAACGTGGTCGCCGCGCCCAGTTCGCGTGGGCGCAGCAGCGCGAGTTGTTGCGCAAATTGTTGTGCGAGGCTGGCTTGAGTCAGCGTACCGCTTTCGACGCTGGGTTGATACACCAGTTGCAACTGTTCACGTTGATCGGTGAGGCGTGCGTGGAGATCGGCGACGATGGTGTTGTAGCGCGCGATTGTCTCGGCGCGCCGTGCGATGATGTACGCGCCTTCTTCGATGAGTTGGCGATCCCAGATCGCGAGTTCGTTGAGATTGGGGGTGCGTTCACGAAATTCGCGGAGCAAACTGTTGCGTTGTTCGACAACTTGATTATACTTGACCAGCGCCCGGCCATACCGCGCATCAATTTGCGAGAGCGTAATGTCGAGATAACGGCGGCGGTCGCCCGGCGAACCGAACACCAGATCGAGGTCTTGGGGCAGAAACAGGACAGCGTTCAACTCGCCCAACAAATCCATCGTGCGTTTGCCCACGCCGTTGACTTTGATGCGTTTGTTCACGCGCCCGTTGGGCTTGCGTTCCGCTTCGCCATTCTTTTTTTCTTCCGGTTGCACCAACACAATTTCCAAGTGCGTGCGCGTATCGTTGCGTTTAATCACCTGGGTTTCGACGCGGGCAAAGGGAATCGGTTCGGTGCTTGCACCCCAGCGAATCAGTTCGCGTTCCGCGCCCGCGTGCGGCGAACGGCCGGTCGCCAGATAAAAAATGGCTTCCAACAAACTCGTTTTGCCGCACGCGTTGTCGCCGCAAATTAAGGTGATGCCGGGTGTCAAATCGAGTTCGAGGTGCGCATAGTTGCGAAAATTGGTGAGCGCGAGATGGGACAGATACATCGTTTATCATTTTATCAGCGAATTGTGGTAAAATCAAATGAGTAACTGAGGTTACCCAATTTCACCGCTGAGGACGCAGAGATCGCGGAGAAAAAAATATAAAGAAATCTTCTGTGGTATTTACGAGGAGGATGCGATGCCTAACGGATTCACCGGCAAAATGTTGCGAGTAGATTTGACTCATCGCCGAACCGACATTGAAACGCACGATGAGGCGTTCTATCGCAAATATTTGGGCGGCAAGGCGATGATTGCGTATTATTTGTTGAACGAACTGCCGCGTGGGATTGATGCGTTCGATCCGCAGAATATTCTGGTTTTTGCGCCCGGTCCGCTCACCGGCGCAGCCGTGTCCGGGCAAGGGCGGAACGGCGTGGGTGCAAAATCGCCGCTGACCGCCGGCTTTGGTAACGCCGAGGGTGGCGGTTATTGGGGCGCCGAACTGAAACGCGCTGGCTTTGATGGCATTATCGTCCAAGGTCGCGCCGACCAACCGGTATATCTCTGGATCACGCCGGACAAGATTGAAATCCGGGACGCATTGCATCTGTGGGGTAAAACAGTGGGCGATGCCGAAGACGCGATCCGGGCAGAGTTGAATGACCCGGCAATTCGCACGGCGTTGATTGGACCAGCCGGCGAACAACGCGTGCGTTTTGCGGCGATTGTCAACGATCGTTCGCACGTGGTGGGACGCACCGGTTTGGGGGCGGTGATGGGATCGAAGAATCTCAAAGGGATTGCGGTGCGTGCGCAACCCGGCAAATCGCAAATGCGTGTGGCAAATCCAGCCGGCGTCGCCGCAATTTCAAAATGGATGGGGAGTCATCTCGATCTGGTTGCCGGCTTGCACGATCATGGTACCGCGCGCATCGTCCGTTCGCTTCACAAGTCGGGGGGGTTGCCGGCGGACAATTTCCAGCAAGGTCATTTCGATCCGCACGAAAAAATTTCCGGCTATACGATGAGCGCGACGATTCTCGTCAAGCAAGATACTTGCTTTGCGTGCGCGGTACGCTGCAAACGCGTGGTCAAGGTGGAGGCGAGCGAATATGGTTCGGTTGACCCGCGTTATGGCGGACCCGAGTACGAATCCATCGCCGCGCTGGGTTCCAGCGAAGGCATTGACGATTTAATCGCGCTCGCCAAAGCGAACGAACTGGGTGCGGCGTACGGTTTTGATACGATCTCGATGGGTGTTACGATTGCGTTTGCGATGGAATGTTACGAGCGCGGCATTCTCACGCCAAAGGAAACCGATGGGATTGATTTGCGCTTTGGCAACGCGCGCGCCATGATTCAAATGGTCGAAAAGATTACGCGGCGCGATGGCTTGGGCAATGTGTTGGCAGAAGGTGTGGCGCGCGCGGCGCAAATCATCGGACGTGGTGCGGACGAGTTGGCGATGCACGTGCATGGTCAGGAAATTCCAATGCACGAGCCGCGTCTCAAAGCCGGGTTGGGCGTGGGCTATGCGATCTCACCAACAGGGGCGGATCATAACCACAACTTGCACGATACGGTCTATACCAAAGAAGGCGATTCGGTGGCGCAGTTGCGCCAACTTGATCCTGCCATTCAACCGTTGCCCGCCAACGATTTGAGCGCGGACAAGGTTCGGATGGTCGTTGCCAACTCGAATTGGATGCATTTTGCCGATAGTGCCGTGATGTGTATGTTCTTGCCATACTCGCCGCAACAACTCACCGAACTTGCCAACGCGGTTACGGGCTGGGAGGCAAGTACATCCGAGTATCTACGTATCGGCGAACGGGCAGCAACTATGGCGCGGCTGTACAACTTGCGCGAAGGATGGAACGCGCGCGACGATACCTTGCCTAAACGATTCTTTCAGGCATTTCAAAGTGGACCCCTCGCGGGACAAGAATATCCGCGTGATCGGTTTGAGGTGGCAGTGCACGAGTACTATCGTCAGATGGGATGGGATGCCAACGGCGTACCCACCCGCGAAAAACTTGATGAACTAGGAGTCGAATGGAGTCGGTAAAGTCAAGAGTACCCTATCGTTTGCTTCCCTTGGTGGCAGGTGTCTTTGTCACCTGCCTGATCGTTTCAAACATCATCGTTGTCAAGATTGTTTCCATTGGCGGCATCATTATGTCTGCCGCCATCGTCATTTTTCCGGTCAGTTACATCTTTGGCGATATTCTGACCGAAGTGTATGGCTATGCGCGGTCGCGCCAAATTATTTGGATTGGCTTTGGAGGTAATTTGCTGGCCGTCTTGGCGATTCAAGCCGGCGCCATGCTGCCCTCCGCCGATTTTTGGGATGGGCAAGCCGCGTACGAACGCATCTTGGGTTATACGCCACGCTTTCTCATCGCTTCGTGGCTGGCATACTTGATGGGCGAGTTTGTCAACTCGTTTGTGCTTGCCAAGATGAAGGTGCTGACCCGGGGACGTTGGTTGTGGACACGCACAATTACCAGTACGCTTTTGGGTCAAAGTGTTGATACGGCAACGTTCACCCTGGTGGCATTTGCCGGGGTGCTGCCACCGGAAGCTATGGTGAACATCAGTATCGTCGAGTGGTTTTTGAAATGTGCCTATGAGGCATTTGCCACGCCAATCACGTACGCCATCGTGAACTATCTCAAGCGGGTTGAGCAAGAAGATTACTACGATTACCACACGGATTTCAATCCGCTCAAGATCGAAGTGTAAACATAGAGGCGAGTCTGGGACTCGCCTCTATGTCTTCCTAACGCTTACTTGCCGTACGATTCCAGAATCTTGTTGACGCGTTGTACGCCTTCTTTGGCAGCGGCTTCGGGATCGGTTGCCGTAAAGTCAGCGCTGGACTTGCCGGTGAACACTGCCGTTAACATCGTGGCGATGGTAGCGCGGGGACCTTGCCACGCGGCGGCGGTTGGTTCACGCAAACCGAGGGGCACGAACGAAGCCCCTTTCTTGAATTGTTCGAACACTGATGCTACGCGGGCATTGGTTGCCTTGACTTGATCCGCACTCAACGACAAGACGTAATCGCGGGCGGACTTGCTGGCGGGATAGTACACCAAACGCAACGCCCATTCGGCTTGATTTTCTTTTTGCAGGAGATAGCGCAAGAACAACCACGCTCCTTTTTGTTTATCGGCAGTGGTCTTCATAATGCCAATGCTGGGTCCAAAGAAATTCACCACTTGTTTACCCTTGGGACCAGCCGGAATCGGTGCGATGCTCCATTGGAACGGACCTTCCTTGCGACCTTTTACCGCATCTTGGAAGAAGGGCAAGCCCGCGGTGGAACCAAAGGCGAAAGCAGCCTTGCCGTTCCCAAAATCGGCTTGGTCACCGCGCGAGGTTACACTAGGTATTTTGCCCCAGCCGGTCTTGGCCATATTCTGCAACCATTTGAGTGTGTCAATCCCGGCTTGATCATCGAACGTGGCTTTCTTTTCATCTGCGCTGGCGTACGTCCCGCCGCGGCTAAACACCCACGCGGCAAATGCCGACGTGTCCATACTGGAGGCGGTAGCGGGATAGCAGTACTGATCGCCCTTGGTCACGGCGGCACAAATCTTGTCAAATTCGTCCCAGGTTGCCGGTGGATTGTTGAACCCTGCGGCTTTGAGCATATCAATGTTGTAGTACATGACATTCATCGAACGCGCGACCGACAAGCCGTACGTTTTGCCATCGGGACCAATATCAAAGAACAATTCTTGACCGTTCGGTAGTTTGAAACTCATCTCGGCGAGCAGCGCGGGGTCCAAACCATCGGTGGAATCTTTAATGTACGAATCGAGTGCGACCATGGCACCCGAGAGGGCATAATCGAACAAGTCGCCGGGATTGCCGGTCACCATATCAGGCGTGCTCCCGGCGGTGATCGCCGCATTCACTTTTTTGGGCATCCCGGAGGTGGTGCCTTGGAAAGATGGCACGATATAGTACTTGGGATTCTTGGCGTTGAACTCGTCCGCAAATTTCTGAATCATATCCACTTGTTCAGGCGCGGAGAGATGATGCCAGAAATTTACTTTGATGGCGCCGGGCGCAGCAGTTACTGCCGGCGGACGTGGTGTTGCCGTGGCGGGCGCCGGCGGTCGCGTGGCGGTAGGACCACTTGCAACCGATGAAGCGGACGATGCCGGTGCGGTTGTGGGTGCAACGGTAGGTGCTTTGGGTGGCTCGGGCGGCGTTGTTGGTTTGGGCGCGGCGGTGGGTGGCGCGGCAGTCGGTACGGGTGTTGGTGCGGGTGCACACGCTGCCAAAGCAACCAAGACAAGCAAGGTCAATAAGCCCAGGGATTTGATTTTCATCTTCTTCTCCTCAAGAATTTTATTTGGATCAATGAGCGTCTAGAATCTGATTTCGATACACATCTCCCCTTTCCAGTGGCAAATGCGTTGGTGATTGAACCAGAGCGCTAAAAACTTGTTCCTAGCCGCGAATACCGACATTCGAAATGCCTTCGACGAACCAGCGTTGTAGAAAGAGATAGATGATGATGATGGGAATGATGGTAACCGTTGCACCCGCCAGTAAGAGTTGCGTCTGCGTGCCGGCTTCACTGATGAGCGAGCGCAAACCCACTTGAATGGGGCGCATCTCCGGTGAGTTGGTCACGAGGAGGGGCCACATCAACGCATTCCACGAACCCAGGAAGGTCAGCAATGCGCTAGTGATGAGCACGGGCTTGGAGAGGGGCAGCACCACGCTAATCAGAAAACGTGAATGGGTGGCGCCATCCATCTTGGCAGCGTCGAACAATTCGTTGGGGATGCCGCGAAAGAATTGGCGGAACAAAAAGATGCTAAACACAGTCGCGATCCAAGGGATGATCAGCGCATAGTACGTGTCAATCCAGTTGTGCGGCTCTGCGCCGGGCAGCCCCAAGGTGGTCGCAATCCACGATTCGGGGGTAGGAAACCACACCATAAATACATAGTTGGGGATGAGAGTCAGTTCGCCCGGGATCATCATCGTAGCGAGCAAGATGGTAAAGATGACATCGCGCCCGGGAAAGTGTAAACGCGCAAAGGCGTACCCGGCGAGTGTCGCGGTGAACAGCACGCCTAACACGGTTCCCACGCCCATCACAATCGTGTTAAAGAAATAGCGCACGATCATACATCCCTTTTCCCGGCTGAGAATGTCAAAGGGTGCGCTGGGATCAAAGAGGCAGGGTTTCATCCCGTTCATCGCAAGGATCGCCTCGCCATAATTCGACCATTGCGGCGATGCGGGCAAGAACGTCCCTGTCGTTGTTTCGCTAAACGTTTGCAATGAACCGAGGACCATCCACACAAAGGGAAAAAGCATAAACGATGCGCCTACCAACAAGACCGCATGGATGCCGAGCGTCGTGAGCCAGTGTTTCAACTTGTCGCAATTCATGGCGCACTCTCCGAACCACCCCGGTCAAAGAATCGAAATTGAATGAGCGTGAGGATAAAGATGATCAAGGAGAGAATCACGGCAATGGCAGTGGCATAGCCAGCACGATTCTGGGTGTAGAGTTGATCGAACATAAAGATGCTGACCGTGCGCGTGGTGCCAAGCGGACCGCCCAAAGGTTGCGATGCCGCGATGTTCATCGTGTAAATGTGATTAAAGGCTTGGAAGGAACCGATGATCGAGATGACGAGCAAGAAGAAAATGGTGGGGGCGAGGAGTGGAATCGTAATGTACCGAAACAGTTGCCAGCCGTTTGCGCCATCAATTTTGCCGGCTTCGTACAATTCGGAATTGATGTTGGTCAAGCCGGCGAGAAAGATGATCACATCAAAGCCCAGTGCTTGCCAGATTGCAAAGATCATCACCGAAACAAGCGCAAGACTGGGACCTTGCGCCCAGTTCGGAACCGTGACGCCTATCCCTTGCCCCATCAACTTAAAGACGCCATCGGATTCGAGCAGCCAACGCTGGCTGGGAATCCCAAACAGTTCGAGCAAACGATTGGCGATGCCGCCGGTCGGGTTGAACACCCACGCCCAAACAATCGCCGACGCTACGGCGGAGATCACGTGGGGCATAAAATAAATCGTGCGATAGATACCGCGTCCGTGAATTTTTTGGAATAAGAGGTACGCGACCACCAATCCTAATGCCATGGTGATCGGAACGGTGCCCAACACATAAAACACGGTGTTTTGTAACGCGCCCCAAAACTCGGGGGCTTGGAGCGCGTTGAGGTAATTGTCCAAGCCAATGAAACGAAAGTTGCGGATTCGGCCGCCTTGCATACTGATCCAAAACGCATAAAAGGCAGGGAGGATGTGAAAGACGGTTAGAATCAAAAGGGCGGGGAACAGGTAAACGTACGCGATCCAATCGAATTTGAAGCGACGCTTGGGCGCCATCGAGAGTGCGTGTGTCGGCGGGGTGGAGATTGATTCGGTCATACCGACTCCTCAACAGGGAAGTGATTGGATGAAGAGCAGTTGATTAAACAAAACGAATTATACCCAAAACGCGACCATTTGACAAACATTCGAATGGACGGAGGCAGGGCTGTTGCCAAGTCCTTTGACAGGCGGTTAAAAGAGAGACGAGTCCACGACTCGTCTGTACTCGCTTGGGGTGTCGGTTGCTGCGAATTCATTCGCCCGATCCGATTTTGTAACAACCGTGTGGACGGAGGCGTAATTCGCTTTGGGGAAAAACTGAATCGGGCGAATGAATTCACATTAACGCCGGCGCAACGCAATGTCATTCTCCAACGAGTATGGGTCATCGCGTTGGATACCCTGCGCCTATCTTGGTCAGATCAATGTCGTAATGGGGGACGGGACCCCATTGACCGAGCCATGCATTGTCGCCGGGGCTGTGATGCCCAACGATGCCACGCACGTACGGCTTGATGAGAAAGGCGTTTTCATTATTCCACAAAAATGCGGCAACCATATCGTTGACAAAGATTTTTTGTGCGGCTTTATATTTTTCGATGGCTTGGGTGGAATCCAATTCTTGGTTGGCTGCTTGGAACATTGTGTCGAAATCGCGGTTGCAATAGCCCAACCGTGTGGCATAGACGCCGGCACATGTCTGAAGAAACAGCCAGTTTTGCGGATGGGCGTACTCTTGCTCCCACGACATCAGAAAAATCTGCGGTGTGGTTTTGGGATCCCGAATGATGACCGGCAGCGCGTTGGGCTCAACCGGGTCGAGCAGGACGGGGCACGCAAACACGCGCGTCAATCCGCCCGCGATGAATTGGAACAATAATTGATTGCGCGGCGTATTGGCGTACGTGAGTTTAATGGTTCCCAACTTGTTGCAGTCCACTTTTTTCTTGTCCGGCGTCCCGTAACCGGCATTGATGAGCGTTTGCAATGCCGCTTGCGGATCGTACGCCGGCACGGTGGCGGAGGCATCGTAGCCGGGAATGCCCGGCGGAATCCACGACAGGTATGGCTTGCCCAATCCTTTCAACACCTCGCGCACAAAACTATCGCGGTCGAGGGCTTGCGAGAATGCTTTGCGAACATTTTTATCGTTAAACGGCGCACGCTTGACGTTGAAGCCCAGATACGTTACGCGCGCGGCTGGCGCACGCGCTAGTTCACGATTCAACGCGCCATCGGCTTGAATGGGCCCAATCGTGTCAGCCGTCACACGAACCATTTCCAAGCCACCCTGTTTGTACGTCTCGAGCGCGGCGGTATCGGGAAGCCAGTAAAATTCGATGCGGTCGAGTTTGGGTGTCTCGCCACGATAGTTGGGATTGGGCACCAGTTGAATGACCTGATCCTGAATCGTGGCGATTTTGAACGGACCGTTGCCATTGTGATTTTCCGGCTTGAGCCACCAGGCATCGGGATCGCGTTCGATTTTGGTTGGATCGCTGGGCATGCCGATCCAGGTGGAGGCAATCACCGGAAAATAGCCGCTGGGCTGATCGAACGAAAAGACGAGCGTGGTATCATCAATCGCCTTGACACCTACATTCTCCAACGCTTTCTCAACATCGTCCGGTTTCGATTTGGGATCGAGCGCATAAGTTGTTTGCGCGCCGCGCACATCGTCTAGAAACGATTGTGAGGGCGCGGCGACACGCGGATCCACCGCACGCTTGAACGCGTACTCGAAATGTTTGGCGGTGAGCGGTGTGCCATCGGCACGCTCGAGTCCGGCGCGAAGATAAAAGGTGATGGTCGTACCATCCACCCCAAACAACCAACGTTCAGCGGCACCCGGCACAACCTTGCCGGTTTCGTCCACGCGCGTGAGTCCTTCGTACACCAGATTGAGAATGGCGATTTCGCTGCTGGCAAAGGCACGTTGCGGATCAAGGATCTCGGGGCGTGAACTGAGATTGATGCGTAACACTTTGGGCGGGACGATCGGCGTCGCACTCGGTTGGACGGGGGTGGTTCGGGAGGAGGTCGGTTGCGCCGGGATGGGGGTGGACAAGCGCGGGGTTTCGTCGGCGCGTGGGATGGGCGCGCAAGCGATCAAGGTAGCAAAGAGAATGAGTAAAGCAAAATGAATCGAGATATTTTTCATGGTTTCATCCAAAGAGAACTTGGAGTCAGTCTAACAAAGAGTTGTGTTTTCGTCAAACAAAAACGCGCCATCGAGAACTTGACGGCGCGTTTCACAAACTTGATTCAGTCCACTCGCAAACGCGGATCGAGCGCATCGCGCAAGCCATCGCCCAGCAGATTGAATCCAAGCACGGTCAGCATAATAGCAAAGCCGGGAAAGAGCAAGACCCACCACGCACCACTGGTGAGATACTTGACGCTATCGGCCAGCATCGCGCCCCATTCCGGATAAGGCGGTTGTTGCCCCAGACCTAGGAATCCTAGCGCGGCGATTTCCAAGATCGCGCTAGCGATACCCAGCGTGCCTTGCACAATGACGGGAGAGAGACTGTTGGGAAAGATATGTCGGAACAAGATTCGTGGCGAAGGCGAGCCAACGCAGCGTGCCGCGGTAATGAATTCTTGCTCTTTGAGTGAGAGCACCGTGGAGCGTGCAATGCGCGCGTACACCGGAATACTGACCACTGCAATCGCAAACAGCGAGTTGCGCAATCCCGGTCCCACCAACGCCACAATAGCGATGGCGAGCAACAAGCCGGGGAATGCCAGCATAATGTCCATCACGAACATCAAAACCAGGTCAACGGTTTTGCCGGCAAACCCGGACACCAAGCCCAACAGCGTACCGATGATAACGGCGATCGCAACCGAACTCAAGCCGACCCCTAACGAGGCTTGCGCGCCGTGAGCAATTCGGTTCATCACATCGCGCCCTTGTTCATCGGTGCCCATCCAATGTTCCGCCGACGGTTCCTGGAGTTGATTGACCAAATCGGAATCAATCTTGGCGTTGTAAGGGAAAAGAACGGGAACCGCTACGGCAAGGAATAGGAAAAAGATACAGATTGCCAAACCCAAGCGCGCCAGGCGATTGGATATCAATCGGCGCCACGCATCACGCCACAAACTGCGGGGCGGACGTGCCAAGGTTTGTTGAATTTCCGGTGCAGTCAAATCCACACTAGCCACGTTTGTTTGCCTCAATCAAATTTGACGCGCGGGTCTACCCACGCATACAAAACATCCACGAGCAGATTGATTCCAACGAAAACGAGAGCGATGAAGAGCGTCACTCCTTGAACGATTGGATAATCACGCGCGTAAATGGCATCCACTAACCAACGCCCAATGCCGGGCCACGAAAAGACCGTTTCGGTCAGAATGGCGCCAGAGAGTAGGCGACCGACTTGAAGACCGACGACCGTGATGACCGGCAACCAAGCATTCCGCAACGCATGATTGATGACGACGGCGCGTTCTTTCAATCCTTTGGCGTGCGCCGTGCGAATATAGTCTTGACTCAATACTTCGAGCATGGAGGAACGCGTCATGCGCGCGATGATTGCCATAGGAATTGAACCGAGGGCAATTGCTGGCAACGCAAGATGTTTTAACGCTTGGATAAAAACGCCCACCTCCCCTTTTACCAAACTATCGAATAGAATGAGGTTGGTGATGGGGACAAAATTGGTGCCGGCATCCAAGCGTCCGCCAGTCGGCAAGAGGTGCAGGACCACGGAGAACAAGAGCACCAGCATCAAGCCCAGCCAAAAGATCGGCATTGAAACGCCGGTGAGCGCGAGCAACATACTCGCCGCATCAAAGATGGAACCGCGTCGAATGGCAGAAATGATGCCCGCCGGAATCCCCACCACGAGAGCAACGATGATCGCCCCCAGCGTCAGTTCGATGGTGGCGGGAAAACGGCGGATGATTTCTTGGGTTACCGGCTCTTGGCGCAACACCGAACGTCCCAGATCGCCGCGCAAGGCATTCCCAATGAAAATCAAATATTGCTCATAAATCGGTTTGTTCAAGCCGAGTTGTTCGCGGACGCGAGCGATGTTTTCCGGGGTCGCGCGCTCGCCCAGCATCACTTGAGCGGGATCACCGGGAATCAAGCGGAGAAAACCAAAGACTAGAATGGAGACGCCCAACAACACCGGGATGATTGTCAAGACGCGACGGATAATGTAACGCAGCATAACTCACCCAAATGGGACTTTTGCAAATTGGGCGGAGGTGTCTCGCCTCCGCCCTCGGGTTTTAGACTTACTTGACCACGACGGTGTTGAAGAACTCGGTGCTGGTTGGATTCGGAATGTAACCATCCACGTTCGCCAAGAAGGCAAGCGGCGGTTGGTTGTTGGCGATAAAGATTCGGAGCACCCTGTCGTGGATCAGTTGCTCGGCTTTTTGATACATTGGTGCGCGTTCGGATTGCTTGACTGTAACCGCGGCTTTCTTCAACAAATCCGAGACTTCTTTGTCTGCCACAAAGCCCTCACGCGCGATGGGGGTATCTTTGGCGTCCATGCAGAAGAAATAGCAGACAAAGTTATCCGGGTCACCGTTATCGCCCGTCCAGCCAAGCATGTAGAGCGGCAACTGACCGTTCTTGCGCTTGTCGAGGTAGGTTGCCCAATCTACAGTTTGGAGCGAGACATTGATGCCCGCCTTTGCCCAATCGGCGGCAATGGCGGTCGCAATGTCTTTGGGGCTGGGATAGTAGGGACGCGAGACCGGCATATACCAGAATTCGAGCGGAACTTTTTTGCCATCAAAAGTGATTTCGGAGATTCCGTTCGGGAAGCCGGCGTCCGCAAGGAGTTTCTTGGCGGCAGCCGTATCAAAGGTCCAGTCCTTGAGGTCCTTGTTGTACCCCCACAAGGCGGGCGGCTGGAATTGATTGGCGACTTGGCCCGTGCCACCATAGAACGAATCTACGATGGCTTTTTTGTTGATCGCTTGGGCAAACGCCTGGCGCACCTTGACGTCTTGGAATTCCTTCACTTTGTAGTTGAAGGCAACATAGCCGGTCGTGTTCGCCGGGCGTAGGAGCAATTTGAACTTGGGGTTGCCTTTGACCGCTGCGACATCGCGCGGTTCAAGTCCTTCCATACCATGAATTTCACCCGCGGAGAGCGCCAGCAAGCGTGCCGAGTTGTTGGGAATGTTGCGAATGATGACGTTCTTCATCTTGGGCGCATTCGCCTTGTCCCAGTAATCGGCAAAGGCGGTCAGCGTAACTTGCTCGTTCGGTTTCCACTCCACAAACTTGTATGGTCCGGTCCCGACGGGTTGTTTACATGAATTGACCCCTGCCTTTTCGAGCGCGGTGGGACTCCAGAAAACAAAGACGAACATCGCGAGGTTGTTGAGGAAGGGACCCTGCGGCTCTTTCAACGTAAAGCGCACCGTGGTGGGATCCACGGCTTCGATCTTGGCAAAGACGCTGTCATTATCAAAGCCGCCGAATTGGGCTTCAAAGTACTCGAAGGTTTGACCGGCTTTGATTTGTGCCGCATGCACCGGGTTCTTGGTGTTTTGCCAATAATCAAAATTCTTGACAACGGCATCGGCGTTGAAATCCGTTCCGTCATGGAACTTGACTCCCTTGCGGAGTGTAAACGTCCAAACTTTGCCATCCGCTGAAACATCCCATTTTTCGGCAAGGGAGGGGACGACATTGATAGTGTCTTTATCGAACTTGACCAATCCTTCAAAAATCTGGTTGGTCACGCGACCGGAGATACCATCGGTGATAATCGCAGGGTCAAGACAGACCGGTTCGCCTTGGGCGCCAAAGATGAAGGTATCTTGGACTTTGGCTGGGGGTGGCGTGGCGGTTACAACTTTTTCAACGACCTTGGTGGCTTCTACCACTTTTTCAACCACCTGGGGGGTCCCCGCCACAATAACGGTTTCTTTCACCGTCACTTTTTCTGGTGTTGGCGCAGCGCATGCGGCGAGGATTGCCAGAGCAATCACAAGCACTAGCAGTACAAAAATCCTTTTCGGGCTCATTCTTTCTCCTCCTTGAAATGTGACTCGGCACCACCCGAGTCATGGCTGTTCGCTCGAGGAACACTGAGCGATGCGAACTGTGCGGTGAACCAAAAAGGATTGTCCGCGACTAGGCATCACCTCCTTCTTGACCACATAGCGTCAGGCGAATCAAATTATAATGGGCAAGGCAAAAGATGTCAATAATAGAAAAGGCGAAGCGATGAACGCTTCGCCTTTTGGCTGGCTCTCAGCAGGTTATTTCATGGGGGTGGGATTTGCCACGTTCAATCCAATGATCGTGATACGCACTTGGACTTGATTGAGCACTTCGCTGTAGGTCAAGAGGAAACTCACTTGTTTATCGGGCTTGGCAAAATACAGTCTACCAAAACTACCAAGGACGGATGGTTTTTCTTGCTCGCGCCAACCCTTGTCAATCATGGCTTTATTGTAAAAGTCAACCACATTGGTCAAAGTGGCTTTGATGATAAAATAGATATCCGACTCGTTGACTTGCAAATCAGTGGCACCCGGCATAACTGGAATATCGTCCGGGAGGGGCACTGTGGTCGGCGTGGGCTTGGGGGGCTCGGGTGTGTTTTGCGATTGTGGCGCAACAGACGTGGGCTGACCGCCGCCACTAGCACAAGCAGTCATTAGAAATGCAACGAGGATGAGCAGAACAAAAACTTGTTTCATGGGTTTTCCTCCCTCCGTATGCTTTAGCGAGTGTTTCGTTTCGAAAATCCATCCGGGCAACTTGAGTTGCAAAGACCGCCTTCGCCGTCTAATTCAGCCGATGGAAGTTGGCTTTGTGTCGCTGTTGCTGCGGTTTATGATCACGCCAATTGCAAAACACTTAGGATGTACCGCGCATCCGTGGATCGAGGGCATCCCGCAGACCATCCCCCAAGAAGGTGAACCCCATCACCACCAATGCCACCGCAATTGCTGGTGACAACAACAACCACGGTTGCGCGTTGATTGCCGCTTGACCCTGCAACAACAAGGCGCCCCAACTGGTTACAAAGAATTCTTTGGGATCTGTCCCCGGGCGCAACCCCAAGCCCAAGTAGCCCAGAATGGCTTCGGTAATAATCATCCCGGGAACACGAAACGCAGTGAGGACAATGATAGGACTCAGACAGTTGGGCAGGATGTGGCGAAACATGATTTGCAGATCGCTCGTGCCGATTGAACGGGCAGCTTCAACAAACTCCTTTTCTTTGAGCGAAAGTGTTTGACCGCGTACCACGCGGGCGATCCCGACCCAATTTACAATCGCTAGGGCACCAAAGAGCAACAGCAATCCGTTGGCAAAGTTCCCAATGGGCGTGTCGCGCAGAGCAATCATGACGACGATGAAGAATAACAGATCCGGAAAACCATAGACCACATCGGTTACACGCATCAGGAAATTATCCCATCTGCCACCTGCATAGCCGGCAGCCAGACCAATGATAATCCCGATAATCACGATGATCGCGGTGGGCACAAACGCAACGACAATCGAGACACGCGCACCGTATAACACCCGGCTAAGCACATCGCGTCCGATACTATCGGTCCCTAGCAGGAATTGCCAATCGCCGGCTTTACCGGTGGGATTCATCCAAGCCGGTGCCCACGGGGGAGGCAAATAGCCCTTGCCATCATTGATTTGCAAAGGATCGTGTGGGGCAATGAAGGGGGCAAGAATGGCCACCAGCACAAAGAGAATCACAATGACCAAACCCGCCATCGCCATCTTGTTGCGACGGAGGCGGCTCCATGCATCTGCCCAAAGATTGGTGACCGGTCTACTGAGAATGACTTGGTCGCTGCGTGAAATTACGGTCGTGGCAGTCGCCATATAAATCAAACCTCCCCATTCGCTTAACTGAGTTTGATGCGCGGGTCAAGGAACGTATAGACCAGGTCTACCGTCATATTCGCCAACTGGATGAGCAGAGCAAAAATCAAAGTCGTTGCCATAATCATCGAATAGTCGCGTTGGCCGATGGCGGTTACATACTGGCGTCCCCAACCGGGAAAAGCAAACATCGTTTCGATGATGAAGGAACCGGTAACCAATCCCACCAACGCAGGACCTAACACGGTAACCACCGGGATGAGTGCATTCTTGAGCATATGACCAAAAATCACCACGCGTTCTGAAAGACCTTTGGCACGGGCTGTCCGCACGTAATCTTGGCGCATCACTTCCAACATCGAACTACGAGTGAGCCGCGCAATGGTTGCCATGAGACCAAAACCCAACACGAGAGCTGGCAAAATCCACATCCGTGGATCGCTCCAGTCGCGAGGGACAACTGGGATGAGGTGCAGCCATACGGCGGCAATGATGATCAGAAAAATACCCAGCACAAAATTCGGGACGGTGATCCCCACGGTTGCAATGGTCAAACTGAGATAGTCAATCCAAGTGTTCTGTTTGAGCGCGGCAATGATACCCGCAGGCAATCCAACCAGAACAGCAAAAAAGACGGCTACGAAACCCAAGCGGATCGAGTAGCCCGCTTTACTATCCCAAAAAGGATGGCCCTCGGGAGGGGTTAATACAATGTCCTGCACCATCAATCCGCGTTGCGCAAACGAAGGTCCGAGATTGCCACAAATAAATCCGCAACGCCATTCGCCACCGACGGTGCCGCCAATCATATAGGTTATAAACTGGGTATCAAAGAAACCCAAAAGATCGCCTTTGGAGAGTGCTTCAACATCAAGCCATTCTTCCTTGTCCAAGCCAAATTGCCGATTCAAATTTACTTGAGTCGCCGGATCAATTTGCCGACGACCCGGATCACGGTCCCACGGTCCACCGGGAGCCGCGTGCATCAGAATAAAGGTGATCATCGAAACTACGAGCATTACAGGAACAAGCCAGAGCAATCGGCGCAATAGAAACGTACCCATCATTTACCTCGCAAACAAACTTTTCGAACATTATAGGAAGAATCGGCTGAAGCAAGGCTGACGCCGCACCTCAGCCGATTCTTCAACGAACTGGCAGGGAGGAGAAACTCCTCCCTGCTTGAGAACGCAAGTTATTTGGGCAACAACGCCGTGTCAATGTCAAGCGTCAGCACAGAGTACGAGCCGGCAAAACCAGCATCCTGTGGCGTTGTCTTGACCCCCTTGACCCATGGCTTGATCAGATAAGCATTCACATTGTTCCAGAAGAATGCGACTGCCGCATCATCCACGAGCATGTCTTGGGCTTTCTGATACAATTCCATACGAGTCTTGGGATCTACGGTCGTATCGGCTTGAGTCAGGATCTTGTCCAGTTCTTTGTTGGAGTAGCCGATGCGTTGACCAAAGGCGCCGGTCTTCCAATACACACTCAGCCAGTTTTGCGGATCGGGATAGTCCGCGCACCAACCCAGGATGTACACCTGCGGAGCCGTTGCCTTGTCCTTGGTCAGCGCCGTGTAGGTGGTGGATTCGACAGGATTCAGTTTCACATCCACACCCAGTCCTTCTTTCCACTTTTTGGCAAGCCACTCGTTGCGGGTGCGGTTGCGCGGAGTGTCCGAGAAGGTCAAGGTAATGGGCGGGAGTTTATCCACGCTGCCGTACTTGGACTTGGCAAGCGCTGCCTTGGCGGCATTGAGATCATAGCCCCAACGGGTTTCATTTTCCTTGTAGCCGGGATAACCCTTGGGAATCCAGGTTTGGGTTGGGCTACCCAGTCCGTTCAACACGTCCTTCACCCACGCTGCGCGGTCCAACGATTGGATGAACGCGATGCGCACGTTCTTGTCGGTGAAGGGTTCCTTCTCTTGATGGAACATCACGGCAAAGGTGCAAGAGCCAGGGTAGATGTTCGCTTCCTTGGAGAGGACGGGGTCTTTTTGGACGGTGGCAAGGTCTTCAGCCGCGAGACCAATGATGTCGAACTCATTGTTCTTGTAGGCTTGGAAGGAAACCGCACTATCGGTGATGTAGGAGAACTCGATTGCCGTGTTGGCTTTACCACCCCAATAGTTCGGGTTCGGCTCAAAGCGCGAGCGAACGTAGGGTTCCATACTCTTGACGATGAAGGGACCGTTGCCAATCTGGTACTTGGAGCTAGTCCACCAGATGTCGCCACCCGCAGTGATATTTTCTTCCTTCGCGGGATACGCCACCCAAATACCCATCACGGTGTGGAAGTACGGCGCGGGCGCGCCAAACGTGAGTTTGAGCGTCAAGCAGTCTTCTTGCGCATAACCGTCTTTACCGGTCTTGCACGCTTTGCCGGTAGAATCCAACGCTTGGATGCTGGAATCTACAACGGCTTTCAGTTTTGCCAAGTCTTCCGGTTTGGTCTTGGCAAGATCGGCACTTTGCCAATCTTCCGCGCCCTTGATTTCGTTCGTGATCGTCGCATACTCGCCGGCGGTGTGAGGATCAATGTTGCGCATGAGCGAGTATTTGAATCGGGCGGCATTCAAGAGTGTCCCATCGCTGTACTTCAACCCCTTGCGCAGCGTAAAGGTCAGCTCGGTCGCATCTTTGTTGTATTCCCACTTTTCTGCCGCGCCAGGAACAGTTTCCAGTTTTTCATTGAACCGAGTCAAACCTTCGTAAATCAAGTTCAAGTGAGCAATTTCGTTGACGAAGGATGACTTTTGCGGATCAATGATGTCGGGCCAGGTACCCAGATTGATGCGCAACACCTTGGGCTTGGGGGCTTCGGTGGGTTTGGGCGCCGGGGTCGCCGTGATGACTTTTTCGACCACTTGCGGCGTACCCGCTACGATGACGGTCTCTTTGACCGTCACCTTTTCCGTCACCTTTTCAGGCGTTGGGGCGGCACAGGAGACCACCAACAAGGTGAGAGCGAGCAACGCAATCAAAAGTACTCTTTTCATCTTCTCCTCCTAAGAGATTTTTTGAACTGAAAAAACGGGGGGTAAACTTTGCACTGATCTAACGCTAGCCACCACCTCCCTTCATCGGAACGAGTCAAGCGCTAAATCAAGCCGGCAACCGCTAATAACTATAGCACCATCATTCTACCGTGTCAATTAAACAAGATGGCACGCGACAAAGTGTAAATTGCCCACATCACGGAATTCGGGGTCTTCGTGCTTGCACCGCTCAATAGCGATGGGACAGCGCGTGTGGAAACGACAGCCACTAGGTGGATTGACCGGACTAGGCACATCGCCGGTCAAGATGATGCGCTCACGCTTTTCTTCCACAATCGGGTCGGGAATCGGCACGGCGGAAAGCAATGCTTTGGTGTACGGGTGCAAGGGATTTTTGTACAACGAATCGCGGTCGGTCAGTTCCACGATTTTGCCCAAATACATCACGGCGACGCGATCCGAAATATGCCGCACCACTGACAAATCGTGTGCAATAAAAAGATACGTCAGGTGAAACTGGGCTTGCAGTTCTTCCAGCAGATTGATGATTTGCGCCTGAATCGAAACATCGAGCGCGCTAATCGGCTCATCGCAAACGATAAAATCCGGATTCACTGCCAGCGCGCGTGCTACCCCAATGCGCTGACGCTGACCGCCGGAAAATTCGTGGGGGTAGCGGTTGACAAAGTAGGGATTCAAGCCGACGATCTGCAACAATTCTTGCACGCGCTCTTTTTTCTCTTTGCCCTTGGCGATATTGTGCACTTCGAGCGGCTCGCCGATGATGTCGCCGACGGTCATGCGCGGATTCAGCGATGCATAGGGGTCTTGAAAGATCATTTGCATATAGCGACGCATCTTGCGCAGTTCTTCGCCTTGTAATTTGCACAGGTCTTTGCCTTGAAAGATTACCTCGCCAGCGGTAGGCCGATACAGTTGCAGGATCGCCCGTCCCGTGGTGGATTTACCGCACCCCGATTCACCCACCAAGCCCAAGGTCTCGCCTTTACGAACAAAGAAATCTAGACCATCTACCGCCTTGACGTGCGCTTTGACGCGCTGAAGGATAATGCCGGAAGTAATTGGAAAATACTTTTTCAGCCCTTTGACATTGAGCAGAATGTTATCGGTTGATGACATTTCGAGAACTCCTCTTGTTTACTTCTTGTCCGCAGCGCGTTGCTTTTGCACATCTTGCCAATTCCAACACGCTACCCAATGCCGCACCGCGCCCAACTCCAACGCCGGATTTTCGTTCTCGCATTTGTCGGTGCGATAGCGGCAGCGGTCATAGAACGGACAGCCCTTGGGCATATCAATCAAATCCGGCGGCAAGCCTTCGATGGGGGTCAGTTTAGCCTTGACCGCTTCATCCAAGCGCGGAATGGAACCCAGCAAACCGAGCGTGTACGGATGTAACGGATTGCCAAACAGTTCTTTGGTCGCTGCCGATTCGATGACAAAGCCGGCATACATCACATTGATACGATCCGCCAGACCGGCAATGACGCCCAAATCGTGTGTGATCCAAATCACCGCCATCCCCAACTCGCGTTTGAGCCGTTTGACAATGTCCACAATCTGCGCCTGGATGGTGACATCCAACGCGGTGGTGGGCTCATCGGCGATGAGCAATTGCGGCGAACACGATAGCGCCATAGCGATCATCACCCGTTGACGCATCCCGCCGGAGAATTGGTGCGGATAATCGTCCAAGCGATTTTCCGCTTCCGGGATACCGACCATCTTTAAGAGTTCAACGGATCGCTTGCGCGCTTGCTCTTTGGTCATTCCCAGGTGCAGTTCCAACGCTTCACTGATTTGCGTCCCAATCGTCAAGACCGGGTTGAGCGAGGTCATTGGATCTTGAAAGACCATCGCAATCTTGTTCCCGCGCACCGAACGAATTTCTTCATCGTCCACCTGCACCAGATCGCGACCTTGGAACAAGACCTGACCGCTGACAATCTTGCCGGGGGGCATGGGGATCAAGCGCATCACCGAGAGCATCGAAACCGATTTGCCGCACCCGGATTCGCCTACCAAGCCCAACGTTTCGCCTTCGTCAACGGTAAACGAGACGCCGTTCACCGCATGCACAATGCCATCTTGCGTGTGAAATTCGGTTTTGAGATTCCTCACGTCGAGTAAAGTTGCCATTATGCCTCCAACAAAGAGTGCTTTAATCACTGACTTCGGGATTGAGGGCTTCGTTCAAACCGTCACCAAAAAAGTTGAATGCGAATACCACGGCGGCGAGCACCGCGCCGGGAATCCACAACAGCCAAATCATTTTGGGAAATGATCGCCAATAGCGGCTGTTTTCAAAAATCAAATTGCCCCAACTGGGTACCGGGGGTTGCAACCCGATCCCCAAAAAACTGAGGTATCCTTCCGACATGGCAATGTCGCCCATTCCCATAGATAGTGCAATTATAATCGGGGCTATCGCATTTGGCAAAATGTGGCGCGCGATGATTTGCCACGTGGATACGCCAATCGCTTGCGCGCCGATCACGTACTCGCGTTCGCGGATGCTCATCACTTGGGCGCGAATCAAGCGCGCGAGCCCTGCCCAACCAATTACGCCCAACGCGATGATGACGACGGCATAATCGAGATAACCACTGCGCGCTAAATCAGTCAGCCCAACCGATTTTGCCCACTCGAGTATGCTGGGCTTGATCGTCGCCGCGATAAAGAACACAAAGAGCAAGCCGGGAAATGCGAACAAGATGTCCGCGATCCGCATTATAATCGTATCTACCCAACCGCCCAAATAGCCCGCCAGCGCGCCCAAGGGCAAGCCGATGAGCAAATTGACCAAGGTGACCATGATGATGACAAAGACCGCAGAACGCGCTCCCCAAATGAGCCGGCTAAACACATCGCGTCCCAATTGATCGGTGCCTAACCAATGCGCCGCGCTGGGTGGTTGCTCGACCGCGCTCAGGTCTTGCTTGTCGTACGGATACGGCGCAAGGACGGGCGCAAAGATGGCGGCGAAAAAGACCAGGAAAATAATGACCGCACCAACCGCCGCCGGCGGATTGCCCAGAATCCGCAACACCACTCGGACAAAAGGCGAGTATCTGCTTCGTTTGGGAAGATCTGCTGCCATCATGGTGCTCTGCGAATCCGGGGATCTAGAAAACCGTAGGTTATATCTACCAGGGTGTTCGATATGACGTACGCGACAGCGATCAACAAGACCATCGCCATCGTAATGTAATAATCGCGCGCGAACAATGCTTCATAGGCAAGCGCGCCGATGCCGGGGATGCCAAACCAATTTTCGACGAGAAAAGAGCCAGCAACCAACCCACCCAGCATCAAACCGAGAATGGTTGCAATGGGGATGAGAGCGTTGCGCATTGCGTGGCGCACAATGACCATGCGCTCACGCAATCCTTTGGCGCGTGCAGTGCGCACATAATCCTTGCCCAACTCGTCAATCATCCCGGCGCGCATCTGCCGCGTCATCACCGCAATCACACCGATAGATTCGACAAAGGCGGGCAAGATGATCTTGGGGCTCAACATGCCTTCCCAATAACCCTGCACCATCGGCAATACGGGACCAATGGTAATCGAAAAGTTGCCGAACGTGAATTCGTGTGCGCGAGAAAAGATAAACGTGAGAATGGGATTCAGTACGATAATGGGGATGGAAATGCCCGCAATGACAATGCCACGCACAATCAAATCAAGCCACGAGTCGCGCTTGACGCCGGCAATCAGTCCCAACGGTACGCCGATGACAACCCCCAACAGAATGGCGAGCAGGTTGAGTTGAACGGTAACGGGTAACCGTTCGGCGATGAGGACTCCCACTGGTTGATCGCGATACTTGACCAGCGAGTAACCAAAGTTGCCTTGCAGGGCATTCTTGACATAGTTGAAATACTGGATGTGCAAGGGCTGGTCGAAACCATACTCGTGCCGGAGTCGTTCGATAGTAACCGGGTTGGCGTTCAAACCAAGCATCACCGCCACCGGATCCCCGGGACCGTACACGCCTAGCACGAACGTAATGAGTGACACAAAAAAGAGGAGAATGGGCAACCAGAGCAGTCGCCGTGCAATAAAAACCGCCATTGGCAAATGTTATCCTGTAGGGGCGAAGTGGCTCGCCCCTACTTTTTAGCGTGCCATTGAGACATAGCGGAGTCGTGGAATGATGAGCGGTGGATAAATCAAATCCTTCACGTAGGGCTTGGTCAGTTCATAATGTTGCGAGAAAGTAAAAGGAATCACCGGATAGTCCGCCAAGATTTTTTGCTCGGCTTGTTGATACAACTTGAATCGGGTTTGGACGTCCCGTTCCACCGCCGCCTGATCCAGCAGTTTATCTACGTCCGGATTGGAGTACGCCGACCAGTTCTGTGTACTATTACTACGGAAGAGAATCTCTAAAAAGTTTTGTGGGTCAGCATAGTCGGCAATCCAGGCAATATCAAAGATTTGGTACGGATTACGCGTGGGGTCATTAATCTGACTGATAAAGGTTGCCCAATCAGTCTGTTGAATCGAAACATTGACGCCCAGATTTTCTTTGAGCATGGCGGTCATCGCTTGGATGTACTGGGGCGCTGCGCCACCCGCGCCAGATGTGGTCCACGTAATGTCCGGCAATTTGCCGGCATACTTGGATTCGGCGAGGAGTTGTTTGGCTTTGGCAGGATCGTATGGCACGTTGAATTGATTTTCAAGGTAGCCGGGCATCCCAGGCGGCAAGATGCCGGTTGCCGGCACCGCCATCTTGCGAAAGACCACATCAACGATCTTGGCGCGATCAATGGCAAGCGCGAATGCCTGGCGCACTTTGGGATCATCGAACGGCGGTTTGCGCGTGTTAAAGACGATGAAATCGGTGCTGAACTCGGGTCCCACGAACAATTCCTTGTTCAAGGGACTGTTGACATCGCTCACCCGCTCAATGTCATTGATCGTTACATAAACCGAGTCCAAATCGCCGTTCTCGTACATCGTCATCACCGAGCCGCCACCCAGGATGTATTGCACTTCGTCCACTTGAGGTTTCGGATCGGCGTAAAAGTTTTCGTTTCTGGCAAGAATCAGGCGTTGCGCGCGCACGTACTCTTTAAGTTTGTACGGACCGGTACCGTTCGGCTTGTCCGTCCACGTCCGCCCACCGCGTTCCACATTGTTCTTGTCCACCACGAACGCTACGGGATAGGTCATCTTGGCGAGAAAGTACGCTTTGGGCGCATCAATCGTGATCTTGAGGGTATAGTCGTCTACCACTTCAACGCCACTGATAGATTGGGCTTTGCGTGCCAACTTGTCCTTCACGCCGACAATATCGCCCAAGTAGGTTTCGGCGGTGGGCGAGGCGAGCGCTGGATTCGCCGCGCGTTCAAACGAGTACTTGAAATCTTGCGCGGTTACCGGACGGCCATCGTGGAACTTGACTTCTTTGCGCAGATAGAACGTGTAGGTTTTCCCGTCCGAACTCACCTCCCATTTCTCTGCAATATCCGGCACCACTTTGAGATTTCGATCCAACGTTACCAAGCCGCTAAAAATTTCGACCACGAACTCGGCGGAGGTTGCATCGCCGGTGAGCGCGGGATCGAGTGTGGGCGGATCGCCGGCGCCACGCCCGGGCAAGCGCAAAATATTTTTGCCGCTGGTGGAGGGCGCACGCGTTGCGGCGCGCGGGGTTTGACCGGGGGCGGGGGTACCGATGGTCAAAGGACCTTGGGCGGTTGGCGTGGTACCTTGCGTCAGCATATAAATCGCTGCCGCGCCCACAAGCAATGCGCCACACAGCGCGATCAGCAAAATAACGACGATACCGATCAGCCAGCGATTGCCACCGTTATTATTTGACATAGATAAACCTTCCTTCTCAATCAATGAAAAACGTCGCGGTTGAATGGTGGCGCAATGGTACACACGAGAGCCATTCTTGTCAAGCGCAAGCAATGCTGGTGATTACTCACATCTCCATTTTACCGCCGAGACGCTGAGAACGCAGAGAAAAAAATAAGACAACTCGGCGACCTCTGCGCCTCTGCGGTGAGTTTTGGGGAATCACCAACAAGCAATGCCTGGGCAGGGCTGTTGCCAAGTCGGAGCAGGCAAAGTCGCAGCCACCAACTCGTTTATCACATCCGCACCCAGCGGAATTCCAACCATCGCCGCCGCCAACACTCGCCAGATGGCGGACACGCGGAACAAATACCGATGACCGCTGGCAAGAATGCCATCGTGATCCAGCCAGACCCAAAGCCGGTGAGACTCTGCGTAAAGGCGGCAAACAAGACAACCGCGAAAACGATCATTGAATTTGAATCCATCATTCAAAAAGCCAGGTCTTGAAGAAACCTGACTTTGCCTTACCCGCCTATCTTCGACATAGCATCAACGCTGGTTATTGTGAAATCCTCGCCGAAGGGATGCTGTTCCGGTTTTGAGCCGATGGCACGAACCAACAACGCTTGCAATTTATCTTCGCTCACGCCTTCACACAGCACGCCACGTGTATCTTCGCCGCGCTCACCGAACAGACACGCGCACAACGTCCCGCGCGCCGTTACGCGCAAGCGATTGCACGCATTGCAAAAATGCTCGCTCGCCGGCGTGATGAAACCGACGGTCGCTTGCGCCCCGGGCAAACGATACGTGCGTGCAGGACCATTGCCTTGCGGCGCATCACTCTTGGCCAAGTCCGGCAAACGCGCCATCACTTCGCTTGCCGCGATAAAATGACGCTTGAAAAAATCGCGTGCCGTATCAGTCGTGCCCACCGGCATCAATTCAATGAAACGCACGTGCCAAGGATGCACGAGGGTCAAGCGCGCAAAATCGGCGAACTCGTCATCGTTGATCCCACGCATCGCCACAACATTGATTTTGATCGGCGCCAGCCCGGCATCTTGCGCCGCGTGAATGCCTGCCCACACAGCATCGAACGCATCTACGCCAACAATATCGGTGAAACGATCGCGCCGCAACGTATCGAGGGAAATGTTGACGCGCTTGAGTCCCGCCTTGGCAAGATCACGCGCGAGGCGCGCGAGCAAAAATCCATTCGTCGTCAACGCGAGGTCTTGGACGCCGGCAACCGATGCAATCGCTTGAACGATTTGAACAATATCGCGGCGCAACAAGGGCTCACCGCCGGTCAAGCGAATCTTGGTGATGCCTAAGGCGACTGCCGCGCGCACAATCCGTTCGATCTCCGCCACGCTTAGCGGCGACTCGTGCGGCGCGGCGAATCCGTTGGGCGCGCAATAGATACAGCGAAAGTTGCACGCTTCGGTTACCGAGATACGCAGATAATCAATCGTGCGACCAAAATTATCTTGCATATTACTAGTTTATCACAGATGCACGGCAACACAAAATTGCGACGTACTCAGGAGAACCCAAGTACGTCGCAATGTAGTCAGGATAGGATTTCGGATTTGTACCAAACCCTGGCAAGAATTCTATTGTCCCATCTTGGGTGGCACCTTGTCCACGATCACCTTCTTGTTCGCATCGAGCTCTGCGGGCAACACCTTGTCCTGGGTCAAGAACAATTTGTCGTTGCCGTGACAGTTGTTGCATGACGAATTCTGCGTGGTCTTGCGTTGAATGTTGTGTGGCGTCGTCATCCGCCAACTGGAGACGGCATTCGGCGTGGTGAAGGTTACTTTGTAGTACGCGAACAGATCGGCATTGGTTGGCACGTGGCGCACCAGCACATAGTCGTAGGGACGATCGGCGGTCTTGGACGGATTCTTACCGATCTTGAAATCCATCCACGAGGGATCCAAGGTACGGAACGGCAAGCCCTTGTCATCTTTACCCACATGACAGTTGGCACAATTCTTGTACGAGCCGGCGGCGTGGCACACTTGGCACGCGAGTTTGTTGCCGTGCAAGGTATGTTGTTGAACCTTGCCATCGGTGAGAACGGTCTTGTGACAACTGAGGCAGGTGGTCTCGGGTTTATCGTACATGTTGGCACGCACTTGGCCATCGCCGTGGAGGGAATCATCCTTGTGACAGGTGACGCAGGGCATTCCGAGTTTCACCCAATGGACATCGCCATCCACGCCGTCATAGTTGCCGCGATACTCATCGCCGACGCGCGCGCCGTGGCACACCATACACGTATCGCTGAGGGAAGCCACTTTTTTGATCGTGTGTCCCGCCAGCAAGCCGCT
>DAOUAL010000081.1:0-35886 GCA_034433515.1 Anaerolineae bacterium
CCATCGGCAATGGCTGAGAAGAGCGCGACGGTGCTAAAGACACTTTGCACTCCCAAGAGGAGTGCAGAGGACCCTTTCCGATCCCTCCGAGTCCCAACCAGGCTACTGCCCAACGCGCGCAACCAAGCAATCGTCGCGGCACTCCATACGCCAGGTACACGCAACACACACAGGGCGCACGCCAACACCAAGGTCCGCCGTTTCTGGGCATACCGTTGTTCAAAGTTGACGGGGTCGAAGGCGAGGAGGATTCGTTCGGCATGAGATTTTGCTGCCACCCGGCGCGCATCCGCCTAAAGCACTTCGCGGTGATGGAAGGCGGGGGTGTCCCAGAGACGATAGATACGTTTGGCGAGGTGCCACGTGCGTACGCCGCGCTGGGGCGCATGGACAGCCGCTTGCGAGACTTGCGGCGAACATCCTTGGCACAAACTGATGCAGGCTGTAGCGATAACGTTGATCGGGAAGAACTTGCAATTTGTCTAAAGAGGATTTGCTCAACTTGACTGATACAAAAATTGGCTTGAGAGTGGAACAAACATCGCTCACATCTAAAATGGGGGCGCGATACAAAGAGGGTGCCACAATGGATAATCCATTGGGCACCCTTCATGATGCGCCAGCATTTAGTTTCCTAGACCATTCTTTCTCTAATCTTGGCGCTGGCAAAATCCATAATCGCAACGACAATGACGATAAACAAAACTACTGTGCCGGCTTTGTGATATTGCAACATTCCAAAATACGTATTCAACAACAAGCCAACCCCGCCACCCCCCGCAAAACCCACAATCGTCGCAATGCGGATATTGATGTCCCATTGATAAATCAGATAGGAGATGAACGGCGGAATGATCTGCGGCAAAATGGCGTACACAATGGTCTGCAAACCTGTCGCACCGGTCGCCGCAATCGCTTCGACCGGTCCCGGATCAATATTCTCAATTGCTTCGGAAAAAAGTTTGCCGATCAGGGCAAAGGTTGTGATGGCAAGCGCGAGCATCCCGGCAAAAGGTCCAATGCCAACCCAGAAGACAAAGATTGCCACGTAGAGCAACGCTTCAATGGAACGCAATACATTTAAGGCGCCACGTACCAGATAGTACACCGCTAGCGATAGTGGACTCGCCCCCATCAAGTTGCGTGCCGCCAGAAAACTGAATGGCACAGCGACCAAGCCCCCCAGTGTCGTCGCCAGCAATGCTTGGAAGATGGTGATCAACATTTGCTTGAACACCGTGTCGAGTACGTTGGGGCTAAGATCAATCGTTACAAAATCGCGTACCACTTTGGTGAACGTGGGTGCTGGCTCGAACAATTTGAGCGGGTTAATTTCCGAGAGTTGCCAGCACAACGCAAAGATGCCAAGTCCAACCGCCAGCCAGACCAGTGCGCGGAGCGAGGTGTAAAATGGCTTGGGTGCTTCGGCAGTAACTTTAACTTCGCCAGCCAGAATTTGCGCACGCCATTTCGCGCTCACATAGTCCACCAGAATAATGACGATGGCAACCACCCAAAGCGCTGCCGCGTACTGCTCATAGCCCCCTTTGCGGATCGTTTCGACGACAAAAAAGCCAATCCCGCCGCCTGCCACAAAGCCAACCACCGTCGCCATACGCATATTGATGTCCCAGCGCAACAGCGTGTACGCCAGAAACGGTGGAACGATTTGCGGAATCACCGCATAACGAATGATTTGCAACAGATTAGCCCCGGTGGCGGTAATCGCCTCGATCGGACCCGGATCAATATGTTCGACTTCTTCCGAATACAATTTGCCAAGCGCGGCGATCGAGTGAATGGTCAATGCAAGCACGCCCGCAAACGATCCCAGTCCGACCCACACCACGATGATCAACCCCCAAATGATCGTATCTACCGAGCGAACGACATTCAAGAAGGTGCGCATCACATAGTAGATGACTAGGCCGCCGGGAACGCGCGCCATGATATTGTGGGCAGCAAAGAAACTGAGCGGGACGGCGAAAATAACTGCCAGAAAAGTTGCCATCAAACCGATCGCGATTGTCTCTGCCATCTTGCCAAACACTGGGGTTGGCAGTTTGGCATCTTTTTGCACCCAACCCAATTGCACCAGCCAGTCCGGCGCAGGCTTGTCCACGATCTTGCCAATGATGTCACCAAAGTTTTCGCTGGGTTGCCAGACCCCGTTCTCTTGGGTAAACAGATCGGGATAGATTAACGCGCGAAAGACCACTTGGACGTCTTGAAAACGCGTAACCAGCCGGTCCAGATTGATGTCGGTTACCTGCCAACCAATCAGGTAGATGATGAGGGCAGGTAGCAACAAACCAAGCCGGTTATCGGTGGCGTGACCGCGCGCAAGACGATAGGCATCCAAAACATTCCACACCCAAAAGAGCGCCAAGATCAACCACAGCCAAAGAGCGACCGACTGCATCTTGAAATTCGCAAGCGCCCAATTGATCAAATACGCGAGAACAAGTATTCCCGCCAAGAGGCTCAAGCCGCGTTCGCGCTTTCGCAAATAAAACTGCCCCGCGCCGGGAACAAAAAGCGAGAGCACGGCGACCAGCCAAACATTTTGAGGACGAGAAGGTGATGGATTCATGGCGAATGATTTACGATTTCGGATTGCGGCTTCGAGAGTGAGCTAACCGTCAATCCGAAATTCCTAAAGGATGGTTACTTTTTCGGCTTCTTGACCAAAAATTGTTTTGAACTGCGCGTCGTCAATTTCCTGAGGCAACCCCTGGAACACGATTCTACCATCTTTGAGCCCAATCGCGCGTGTCGAATAACGATGCACCAAATCGAGAAAGTGCAAACTGCACAGCACCGTAATGCCATCTTCTTTATTCATCTGCTCGAGATACTTGAGGATGGAATGCGAGAGTACCGGATCGAGCGAGGCGACCGGCTCGTCGGCAAGGATCAATTTGGGTTCTTGCATCAACGCTCGGGCAATGCCCACGCGCTGTTGCTGTCCCCCTGAAAGTGAATCGGCGCGGACGTACGCTTTGTCGCGCAACCCTAGTCGTTCCAAGTTTTTGAGCGCGCGTTCGTGATCGGCGGGGGAAAAATAGTTGAAGAGACTTTGATACGGTGATACATAACCCAGCCGCCCAGAGAGCACATTGGTGATGACCGAAGAGCGCTTGACCAAATTGAACTGCTGAAAGACCATGCCAATTTGGCGGCGCATCTTGCGCATTTCGGATGGGGAAAGAGCCGTCAGGTCAACACCATTCCAGATCACGCGCCCAGAGGTCGGCGCAATCAAGCGATTGATGCACCGCATCAAGGTGGACTTGCCGGAACCACTCAAGCCAATGACCGCCAGAAATTCGCCATCGGCAACCTCAAAACTGACGTCTTTGAGTGCCACGGTTCCATTGGGATAAACTTTGGTGAGGTTTTCTACTTTGAGCATGGGGATTGTCCAAGAGACCCGAAGGGTTCGGTGAAACCCTTCGGGTCAACCATCAGACTTATTTGACTAACGTGGCGGCATCTACGCCGGCTTTCTTGAGCAGGTCACGGAATTCGTCGTAGAACGTAACCGGAACCTTGACGAGATTATCGTAAGTGTACGCTCGGCGAACTGCTGCCTTACCACCCGGATCTGCCATCATGGAGAGCAACCCATCAATGGTGGCATTCTTTAGGGCGGGATCAAAGCCCTTGACAAACTGCAAACCATCGTTGGGAATACGGATGCTGAGGAAGAAGGGAACGACTTTGGCCATGACATCGGGATAGGCGCGTTGAACAGTGGCATCGGTACGAGCGTCAACATAGGTTGCCCCTGCGTCGCAATCGCCCTTGTAAACGGCAATCACCACATTCGGGTGCGAGCCGGCGAAGGTAACGGCTTTCAAGTCCTTGTCTGGATCAATGCCATTCCCTTTCAGGTTGATGCTGGGAATAATCCAGCCAGAGGTTGAGGTTGCATCCACGCCGCAGAAGGTCTTGCCTTTGAGATCAGCGATAGACTTGATACCGGAATCTTTCCGGGTGATGAATTGTCCCTTGTAAAAATTAGTTTGTTGACCGGCAAGTGCCTTGTCCGGATCGTTCTCACCGCCACTGGTGTAGGCGCGGGTCGAAGCCAACGCGGGTTCGATGCCGTACTTTTCGCGCGCGAGGATCGCCGCAAAGGTTGCGAGGAAGCCAGCATGCGCCTTACCCGCCCCCATCGCTTCGATGGACACCGCATACGAAGTACCTACTTCGATCTTGTAGGACAAGCCGGTGATCTTGCTCAAGCACTCGACGGTTTCATTGCCGGCTTTGGTGATCGTGGGCACATCACCCGAGGGGACAAAGGTGATCACAATGGGTTTCTCCGGCGAACCCAATTCCCCTGCTTTGACCGTTGGCATATTCGGCAACTTGGCGCAAACAGGTGGCGGTGGTGTTGCGGTCGCTGTGCGGGTAGGTGTAGGACCCGCTGGTGCCGTAGTGGCGGTTGCTGGTGGTTTCGTAGGCGCTACGGTGGGTGGCACAGCTGTTGCTGTAGGAGCAGGGGGCTTGGTTGGTTCCGGTGCTTTGGTCGGAACTGCGGTGGGCGGCACCGGCGTGGGCGGCACTGGGGTGGGAGTGGGTGCCGGCGCACACGCCGCAATCGCCGTCAACACAACCAGTAATGCAACCACGAGCAGGACGTACTTTTTCATTTCTTCTCCTCCTAGAGAATCAGTCTGGATTTAGGACAAGAACTAGGTACAACTCGAGCAATCCCATCCCCCCTTTCACTGACAATGCGTTGTGTAACATCCTTGTCCAAATCGTATGATACTCTACTTTGAAACTTTAGGCAAGTTGACATTCGGGACAAGATGTCATTCACTTTCACTTTCGGAGAGAACTTGGCTTCCGAATGCTACCCGTTTGACGTCAAGTAGGTGTGACTAGTAGTGCACCAACATGAAAGCGCGTGGTGAAAACTCGATTTTTAGCCACATCTGTCAACATCTTCCCATCAGTCTGGTATGCCACTATTTCATGTTGGTGCACTAGTAGTGCACCAACATGAAAGTGCGTGGTGAAAACTCGAGTTTTAGCCACGTCTGTCCACGTCTTCGTGAATTTCGAAAAAATCGCTTTGCCCAAATCTAGTTTTCGTGATAGAATCGCTTTCTGCAAATTGAGGATCGCACAGAAAAAAATGAGCCAAGACAAACTGATCATTCGCGGTGCACGCGAACACAATCTGAAAAATATCAACCTCGAAATCCCGCGCGACAAGTTGGTCGTCATTACCGGCTTGTCCGGTTCCGGCAAGTCGTCCCTCGCTTTCGATACGATCTACGCTGAAGGTCAGCGGCGCTACGTTGAATCATTGAGCGCGTATGCGCGACAATTCCTCGGTCAGATGGAAAAACCGGACGTGGATCAAATCGAAGGATTGTCGCCAGCCATTTCGATTGACCAAAAAGGTGTGAGCCACAATCCCCGCTCCACCGTTGGCACAGTTACCGAAATCTACGATTATTTGCGCTTGCTGTTTGCGCGCGTGGGACAGCCGCACTGTCCCAAATGCGGGCGCGCGATTCAACAGCAGAGTGTTGAACAAATTGTGGATGCGATTGCCGGCTTACCGGACGGCTCGCGCATTATGATTCTCGCGCCGCTCATCAAAGATCGCAAAGGCGAACACCGCAAAGTGTTGGACGATGTACGCAAAGCCGGCTTTGTCCGCGTCCGGGTGAATGGTCAAGTGCTGGATGTGAACGAAGACGTGAAACTTGATCGCTATAAACAACACACCATCGAAGCGGTGGTGGATCGCTTGGTCATCAAGCACGATAGCAACGGCGACAAGGCACGCATCGCCGATTCAGTCGAGACCGCGCTCAAACTGGGCGGTGGCGTCGTTCTAATCGCACAACAAGGTCAAGAAGATTTGATGTTCTCGGAACATTTCGCGTGCCCAGTGGATAACATCTCGCTCGGCGAAATCGAGCCGCGCACCTTTTCGTTCAATACACCGCACGGCGCATGCCCGGCATGTATGGGACTGGGCACGCAAATGGAACTCGATCCGGACTTGATTATCCCTGACAAAGACCTCTCACTCGCGGAAGGAGCGATCCGCGCCAACGGCATTGACAGCAGCAACCTGGACAGTTATTTCGGCAAATTGATCGAAGCCGTAGCGCGTAAGTACGGTTTCTCGATGGATGTGCCGGTGCGCGAACTCAAGCGCGATCAGATTGACAAAATTTTGTACGGCACCGGCGAGGATGTGATTCGCGTGCGGTACGAAAATCAATTTGGTCGGATGCGCGAGTACGAAACCACGTTCGAAGGGGTGATTCCGAATCAAATGCGTCGTTACAAAGAAACTGATTCGGAGTACATCCGCCAAGAAATCGAATCGTTTATGACCTCGCGTCCCTGCCCAGTGTGTCGCGGACAACGTCTGAAGCCGGAAGCCCTTGCCGTGACCATCGCCGGCCAAAACATCGTCCAAGTAACCGAGTTCTCCGTTACGCAAGCACTCGAGTGGATTAATTCCCTGCCCGCCATTTTCACCGAAAAACAAAAAACGATTGCGCATCAAATCCTTAAAGAGATTCGTTCGCGGCTCGGTTTTTTGGTCAACGTTGGGCTCGATTATCTCACCTTGAATCGCAGCGCAGGATCGCTGAGCGGCGGTGAAGCCCAACGCATTCGGCTGGCTACGCAAATCGGTTCGCAATTGATGGGCGTGCTGTACATCCTCGATGAACCCAGCATTGGTCTGCATCCGCGCGACAACCAACGATTGATGGACACCCTGTTGCGTTTGCGCGATCTTGGCAACACGGTACTTGTGGTTGAGCATGATGAAGAAACGATGCGCGCGGCGGATTATATTGTTGATCTGGGTCCCGGTGCCGGCGAGCACGGTGGGTACGTGGTCTGTGCCGGCACGCTCGATGATGTGATCCGCTGTCCCAATTCGATTACGGGAGCGTACTTGAGCGGAAAATGCCGGGTTCCCGTTCCCCCACAACGTCGTCCGGGGAGCGGCAAAGCGTTGATTATCAAAGGTGCGGCAGAGAACAATCTGAAACATATTGATGTGAAAATTCCGCTGGGTAAATTTGTGTGCGTGACCGGCGTGAGTGGCTCGGGCAAATCGTCGCTCATCGTGGATATTTTGTATCGCCGGCTGGCGCAAATGTTTTATGACGCCAAAGACAAACCCGGCAAACACGATGCCATCATTGGCGTGGACCATCTGGACAAGGTGATTGACATTGACCAATCGCCCATCGGGCGTACGCCGCGCTCCAACCCGGCGACCTACGTGGGCTTGTTCACCGATATTCGCGATTTGTTTGCCACCACGAACGAAGCCAAGATGCGCGGCTACAAGCCGGGACGCTTTTCGTTCAACGTGAAAGGCGGTCGTTGCGAAGCGTGTCAAGGCGATGGCATCATCAAAATCGAAATGCAATTCCTGCCCGATGTGTACGTTCCGTGCGAAGTGTGTCACGGCAAACGCTATAATCGTGAGGCGCTAGAAATTCATTACAAAGGTAAAAACATTGCCGATGTGTTAGATCTGACCGTTGAAGAAGCGTTGGAATTTTTTGAAAACATTCCACGCATCAAATCGAAACTGGAAACCCTCCGCGATGTTGGTTTGGGTTATATTCGTCTGGGGCAGCCCGCCACCACACTTTCTGGCGGTGAAGCGCAGCGGGTTAAACTCTCGAAAGAACTATCGCGCCGCGCCACCGGACGCACGCTCTATATCCTCGATGAACCCACCGTGGGCTTGCACGTTGCCGATGTGGAAAAACTTTTGCAGGTGTTGAACCGCCTCACCGATGCCGGCAACACGGTGGTTGTGATTGAACACAATTTGGATGTGATCAAGACCGCCGATTGGATCATTGACTTGGGACCCGAAGGGGGCGATAAGGGTGGACATGTCATCGCTGAAGGGACGCCGGAGCAAGTAGCCCAGGTACCGCAATCGTACACCGGTCAGTTTCTGAAAAAAATTCTAGGTAGCGCAGAACGATGATCTCTGCCCTTTATCGAAGGTAAACCACCTTGTCAAGAACCCATTCCATTCTCGCTTCTTTTGCTCCGCTCATTCAACCGCGCAGTCGCATCCTTGACATCGGTGCGGGGAAGGGTTTGCTGGCAGAGGAAATGGCGCGGCAATTCGACGCCCGGGTTACGCTGGTTGACATCGCCCAGTACAACCAAAGCCGCTTGCCCTTGACCGTGTGCGATAGCCGCGCGCTCGCGTTCGCCAATCGCAGTTTTGATTACGCGCTGTTGAGTTTTGTCCTGCATCACAGTCAAAATCCGGCGATGATTCTCCGCGAAGCACTCCGCGTTGCGCACCAAGTCATCGTGATTGAAAACGATGTGCAGGGCACCGTGCGTCGGTGGATAACCCGTATCATTGACTCGTATCCTGCGCTACGCTTTGGCACACCCGTGTGCTACATCACCCAATCGCAAGAAGAATGGTTAAAAATGTTTGCGACGTTACCGGTCCAAGCCCGCGTGATCAGCGAGTTTAGTTCAGAGTACGGCTTTTTTCAAAACTTTACAGTCCACCTGAGTCCGATAGGAGAAAAATGATTCAACTCCAAGAACCCTATCAACCGCGCCCGATTCGCTTTCTTGAATTATGGCAGACCGGCGAATGGCGGCTCAAAGTTTATGGCATTGCATATCGCCGTTCATCGCCCCGCTCCGAGTTGGTGCAAGCCGCCAAGCAGGTTGCGCAAACCCGGTTGCAGACAACTACGGCTCCCCACTATCACACCGGGTTTCTGGGCATCCACGACGGTCGCGGCGCCAATTTTGTCTTTGTGGATTTTTGGGCAGAGGAAAACGAACTGCATCATCACGTTTACGTCTCGCCCACCGATCAACCCACTCAACTAGAATATGCAACACCGACCGGTTTGACCGCCTGTGTGTGGGACTTGCGGGTGATCTGCTTTGAACGCCAAGCGTGGATTGATGCCGTGTTAGCAAACCCCGATGGACCAGACCTTGACAAGTATTGTTCCATGCGATTAAATGAAGACGTGTAACTCAAGATGAAATATCACATTTGGACTGAAGGTTGTCAAATGAACGTCGCCGATTCGCAGCGTGTGGCGTCCGAGTTGGAAAAACTCGGCTATCACGCCACGCGCGACGCGGAATCAGCAGACGTGATCGTGTTGAATACGTGCGTGGTGCGGCAGAGCGCGGAAGATAAAGCGTACGCGCGCCTGATGTCGCTCAAGCCGCTCAAGCAAGCGCGTCCCACTCTAGTCCTCGGATTGATGGGATGCTTGGTTGGCGTGCGCGACGCATCGCCGTTGCAAAAACGTTTTCCCTTTGTGGACGTATTCCTGCCCCCCTCCGATCCAAGCAAACTGGTGGCATTGTTGCGCGAGCGCAATGGAATTGAATCGCGCGGTGAGGATTACGAGATTGTCCAACGCGAACTTGAAACACGCTACGAATTGATGGACGCCGATTTGATTCTGCCGGCACACGAACGTGGCAATTTGGTCAGCGCGCACGTGCCAATCATTTACGGTTGCAATCACGTTTGCACGTTTTGCATCATCCCCTATCGGCGGGGCACTGAACGTTCGCGTTCGATTGGCGAAATCGTTGCCGAAGTGCGTGCGCTCGTCGCGCAAGGGGTCAAAGAAGTTACCTTGCTTGGGCAAATTGTGGATCGCTATGGCTACGATGTGGGCGATGATCCGCGCCTGCCCGATTTGCTACGCGTGCTCAATGACATCGCAGGGCTGGAGCGCATTCGCTTTCTCACCTCGCATCCACTTTATATGACGGACGATTTGCTCGATGCGGTGGCAACGCTGCCCAAAGTGTGCGAGCATATCGAAGTGCCAGTGCAAGCCGGCGATGACGCTATGCTCAAGAAGATGAAACGCGGTTATACCGTTGACGATTATCGCGCGCTCATCGCCAAGATTCGCGCGCGCATTCCCCACGCGAGCATCGCCACCGACATTATCGTGGGGATGCCGGGCGAAACGGAAGAACAATTCCTTGGTACCTACAACTTGCTCAAAGAACTGCAACTCGATGTCGCGCACGTAGCGATGTTCTCACCGCGTCCGAACACCGTTGCCGCACGTTGGGCAGACGATGTGCCGCCAGAAGAAAAGGAACGTCGCCGCAAAGCGATTGATGATTTGCAAGCCGAAATTGTTGGCAAGATCAATGCGAAATTTCTAGGGCAGACCGTCGAGGTACTGGTTGAGGGAAAGAACAAGCATCGGTGGAAGGGGCGCACGCGCACCAATAAACTCGTTTTCTTCGAGGATGACACGCGGGATTGGAAAGGCAAACTGGTCAACGTGAAAATTGAATGGACCGGTCCTTGGTCAATGATTGGAAAGGTAGAATAACCACAAGAAACCGGGTTTTTGAGCACCCGGTTTCTTATTTCTCCGCCCCGCTCCGCCGATTCCGGAAAATCAATCTAAGCGGCGCGCCTTCAAAGCCCCAGCGTTCACGCAATTGATTTTCCAAAAAACGTTCATAGGTGAAATGCACCAACCGTTTATCGTTGACGAAAAAGACAAACGTTGGCGGCATCGCCTCGGCTTGGGTGGCATAAAAGAATTTCAGCACTCGCTTGCCTTTGGTGGCGGGGGCGTGTTTACTGGTAGCTTCGCGCACCAACTCGTTCAACTCATGAGTTGGCACGCGCAAACGGAATGACTCGCGCACCTGGAGCGCCTTTTCGATGACCTGCCACACACGTTGCCGGGTCTTGGCAGATACAAAGACAATCGGCGCATAGGCAATGAAATCGAGTTGCGCGCGAATCCGTTGTGTGAATTCGTCCATCGTCTTTTGGTCTTTTTCGATCAGGTCCCATTTGTTGACGACAATCACCACGCCCTTGCCTTCTGCCAAAATATAACTGGCGACATGTTGATCTTGCGCCAAAATCCCCTCGTGTGCATCCACTACCAGCAACGCCACATCGGCACGTTGGATGGCGCGAAGCGCGCGCAACGAGGAATACTTTTCGATGCCGGGTTCAATGTGTCCTCGTCGTCGCAAACCCGCCGTATCAATCAAAATGACTTTCTGCCCCCCCCACCTCAACTCGGTATCGAGCGCGTCGCGGGTGGTGCCGGGAATCTCGCTCACCATGGCGCGCTCTTCGCCCAGAATCGCATTCAGCAAGGATGACTTGCCCACATTCGGTCGTCCCACAATTGCAATCTGTGGAATTGTGCTCGGCTCTTCAACGGTAACAGGCGGCAAACTCATTACAATCTTGTCGAGCAAATCGCCAACCCCAAAGCCATGCAATCCAGAAATCGGCAAGGGTTCGCCCAGACCAAGTGTAAAAAACTCAACCGCGTTTTGCGCACGTTTTTCGTTATCGCATTTGTTCACAACCAAGAAAATCGGCTTGCGACTCTGCCGCACGCGCAGCGTGTCCGCAATGGCCGAATCGTTGGGCGTAACCCCTTGCTCCACATCTACCACAAACACCACCGCATCCGCTTCTTCGATTGCCATTTGCGCTTGGGCGCGCACACCTGCCAGCATCGCCGCCGGCGTGCCCGGCAGATCGGTGCGATCATTGAGCGCGAGCCCCCCCGTGTCCACCACGACGAACGTCCGCCCGGCAAACTCGACCTCACCATAAAGACGATCACGTGTTGTGCCCGGCGTTTCCGAAACAATCGCAAGTTTTTCTTCGATGAGCCGATTGAACAACGTGGACTTGCCCACATTCGGGCGGCCCACGATGGCAACAATGGGTTTTGTCATCTTGGGTAACTCTTATCGCACGCTTAACGTGTAATCATCCATAATGCGCTGGATGTATCGCTAGAAAAAATTCCTCCCAAAGGAACATTCAAAGTTTTCACGGAGCGCAACGTATAGCGCGCTTCAAGTTGATGCCGCAACATGGTCATTTCAGCGTGATCATCCAGCAAATAAACGGCCCTGCCCTCGTTCCACATTGCCTCAAAAAAAGTATCTTGCTCATCCATTGACCACAGCGTTGGCAAAAATGTTTCACGCTGAGCGTAGAGATCAATCGCGCCCGTATTTCCGCGCGAACCGATTACGGCACGCGGCGGCGTGAGCGCGGTGATCTCTTCAAACGCGGCGCGCTGTTCAGCCGTGAGATAACCAAACGAACGTTGCGGCTCGCCGAATGGAATCGGCCAGACGTTCCAAACGCGAATCAAAAGCAAGAACAAGGTCGCGCTCAAACCGGTGGCGGCAAGAATTTTGCGCCCAGCTTGCTCACTGCGCCCTAGCCAAGCGATCCAATCAACAACCCCGCAAGCCACAATGATGACCAACGCCGGAAATTCCGGCAACAGATCGCGCGGGCGCAAAGCGGGATACCAGAGATGAAAACCGAGCAGCCCGCTCACCCATATTGCCACGGCGACCAACACCACCGGCTTGGTGCGCATCAAGCGAAACGCGCCAAAAATCAAAAACGGGACGAGCCAACCAAATTCGCGCGCGGCAAGCAGACCGGCATCAAACGCCAATCTGCTCGCGGTGGTTCCAATCGAATCAATCTGGAAAAGACTCAACTCACGCGATTCTGGAACAAGCCAGTGTCCAAAGACAACTTGATGATACCACAAATCCGGCAACGCGACCAACAGCGCGGCGAGTCCTGCGGCAAAGAGTGCACGTATGCGCCATCGGCGCGGCGCGTCATTCCCCCACAACCCAACCACCATCGCCGGCGCAAGCAACACTTGGGTGTGACGCACAAAATATGCGGCGCCCAAAGCCAGTCCGCTCAAGATTGCCCACCCCAAGCGCGGTTGGCGCGCGAATCGGCTTGCCAAGCCAATGGCGAGGACAGAGAACACGCCGGCTTGCGCGTCCACCATCGGCACCGTCGCCCAATCGAACAAGGTGTGCGACGTGGCAAGGATCGCGCTACTGAGCGCGGCAATCCACGCGCGAGATTTTGAATCGGCGAACAATTCCCAGGCGAGCCAGCCCGTTGCCGCCAGCAACAACAAACTGGCAATGGGATTGACCAGATACAACCCAGCTTCGCCAGCGATCCGATATGCGAGTGCCATCACCACCGAACCGCCGAGGGGCCAGACGCTCGGCGCATCGCCCTTCGCGTTGATCGGAATATGATAGCCGGTGTGAACAATCGGCGACCATGCGATT
This sequence comes from Anaerolineae bacterium, assembly GCA_034433515.1. Classification (GTDB taxonomy): domain Bacteria; phylum Chloroflexota; class Anaerolineae; order UBA4142; family UBA4142; genus DAOTXS01. The sequence continues at coordinate 13,162 of DAOUAL010000081.1, forward strand.
GTGAGCGAGGCGACGCTGGGAAACAAGGTAAAGCGATGCAGCGGTGTCCCGTGTTGCGCTAAATCTATGCCCATTTGCGCGTACGCGTACGGATCAGTGCCGGTTACGCCATTCGTTCGCTGTCCGATGTAAAGCACACTCGCCCACGTGAAGGTCAGTCCAATCAACACCATTGCCAAGATACGCGACCATGCCTGATGGGCGAGCAACCGGATTTGAATCGCCAGTGTGTAGATCAGCACGCCGATAAACCAAGGTTCCAAGCGAAACAAGGTCGAGCGCAGATCGGGTGCGTTGTAATCAAAATAACCCGGCACGTCGCCGCCGAGAAGACGAATGTAAACAAATCGCGCAGCGATGACGAGATAAAGAAAAAAGAGAGGCGCGAGTGTGGCAAGGCTAAATGCACGACGCATTCCTAGTGCGACAAAAGTCGGAAGCACCAACAACATACCGAGCGTTGGCAATGCCAACCCAATGGGTTGTTGAAGCAATCGCCAGAACGCCGCAAGCCCCCCAAGATGCACCGCAAGCGTCGCGATGATTACCAAGGGCGAATGCGCGCGCCACTTGTCACGAATGCCTTGCTCCGACCCCATCAATCCACAAACCGATATTTCAACAACGTCCAGACTGCCACGAATCCGTCTTTCAATCCAATCTTCTTGCCTTCGCTATACTCGCGTCCATAGTACGAAATGGGAACTTCAAAGATGCGAATATGCCGCTTGAGAATTTTCGCCGTAACTTCCGGCTCAAAATCAAAACGCCGGGAGCGCAAACGGATTCCCTTGATCACGTCAGCGCGAAAAGCTTTATAGCCGGTTTCCATATCGCTTAGGATTGCGTCGTATAAAATGTTGGTTATGAGTGTCAAAATCTTGTTCGCAATCATATGCCAGAAAAACATTGCCATTCGCGGACCCAAAAAGCGTGAGCCGTACACCACCTTGGCACGTTCCTCGACAATCGGTTCGACGAGTTGTTTGTAATCGCGCGGATCGTACTCGAGATCGGCATCTTGAATGACGATAATGTCACCCGTCGCACGTTGCAACGCGGTCTGAATCGCCGCGCCCTTGCCTTGATTGCGTTCGTGATAGATCACGGTTACGCCTTGCACTTGCGCCAGCAACTCGCGTGTGCCATCGGTGGAACCATCGTCCACCGCGATAATTTCTTTTTCGAACGGGACAGCTTGAACGCGTTTCAAGATTTCCAGAATCGTTGCACGTTCGTTGTAAACCGGAATCAGAATGGATAGTTTCAAAGTCAACTCCCAAAGATGGAATTTGTCTCAAGGTGACAAACGCGCGCGGAGTTCGTCGCGAGAAAGCGCGTGTGTTTTCTTGAAGACGAGTGGGATTGGATGATCATAGACAGTAAAACTTTCGTCGGCGCGTCCCCCGTTCCAAACGCTTGCCTTGGACGCTGAGAACAACGGCGCTGCGAGATCCCCCCATCGTTCATCCACGATCACGATGTTTCCAAACGTAATTGGATTGGTCGCCGAAGCGACAAGGTCAAAGCCGAGTTGCCCCGTAAAGAGCAACCGATAGTAGCGCGCCGAGATTGGATAACGTTGTGGCAAACGCGTGATCGTTGCCGACAAGCGCTGCGTGGCAAGAATCACATAATCGGATTCAACGAGCGCATCAACGACTTGTTCGATTTTGGGCGCGTCGTCCGCATCATACATCGGCAACACGCGCATGCGATATTCGGTTGGCGCGCGTTCGCCTTGCGGGCTTCGGATTGGGACTGGCAACGCATCGTCCCAGTGTTCGATTGCCAAAGTAGATTGAGCCGGGATATTGGTGTAAATCCATTTGGAAATGGTCAGCCAAGGATGCTCGCGTGAGTATAGCGAGACAAAAGCCAGCGAATAAATGAACGCCAGCATGAGAGAAAGGGAATACGCAACACGTAACACGTTCGCTACGAAACGTGATGTGTGATGCGCGATAACGACGCTTGCCATGATATATAGAAACGGCAACAGCGGCAAAAGATAGCGCAAGTATTTTGCATATTGGGCGCCGGTGATGACAAAATAGATCAATGCCCACGATAAAATGAATCCATCGCGCCAATCGCGCCGGCGAAACCAACGCCACCCCAAGAACGCACTGCCCGCCCAAGCCAGGATTCCCAACGGCAAACTCATTCCCCACACGCTACTTTGCACAATCGGGTAAATGAACGGCAAGGTGTCCGCATATTGTCGAGTATATGGATAATCGAGCCAACCCCGCGCGACCAATAGTTCCGTGCCAACCTGACCAAAGTAACGCATCGGATCGAGTACGACATAGGGTTGCGCGATGATGAACACGGCGAGGGCCACCCCAAGTATCTGGGCAAGCCAAGAGCGTGCTTGCCAAAGGGCATCGCGCCATCGCTTGAGAAAACGCGCAAGAGCGGGAGAACGAGCAAGCACTGCCCCGTTGCTCGCTGGCATAACTGCCACGGTGATCGGAACGATCAGGGGCAACGCTGTAATCTTCGTTGCCAACGCAAGCCCAAACGATATGCCAACCAGAATCGCGTCACGTAGCGTCTTGGATTCCGCATACCGCGCGGCAAAGTACATCGTTGTAACGACAAGGCACGTGAGCAAGGTGTCCACCGCATAGAAATGCGCTAATTGAATATGGAGCACCGTTACGGCGAGGCACGCTGACGCAAACAAGCCCACCGTAGCATTGTACAAACGACGCGCCAGCAGAAATGTCATTGCCATGGTGCCCAAGTCAAATAGCGCGGAGAGCACACGTCCCAGCATTGCCAGCGAAACGAAATCCTCGCGCCAAGGAACGTTCAATGGAATGGGTGGCGCAAAGCAGCCCAGAAACTTGAGGAAATAAATTGGAAAGGAACCGTAGGCGAAAAATTTAGGATTGAGCGGGCTTTCGGAAGAAAAAAATTCCGGGACACTGGAGGGCAACCGCAAATCCGCCACGATCAAAAGAATCTTGCGTTCATCGGGATGAAAAAGATAACCACTGTCCCAAGCGATACCGTACAAGCGCAAGGACGCGGCAACGAGCAAAATCAAGCCGAGCGCGATGAATGCACCCCTCTCACGTTTCACGTTTTATATTTTAGATTTCCCCGTTCTCTTTCAACGTATGCAGTCGTTCCAAAAATTCCGGCGAATGAAGCAACTCAACTTGAGCGGCAGTCTCGGCTTCCGCCGAAGCGTTCGCATCGCGTTCAAATGATTGATCAATCAGCCGCTTGGCAAGCGCAAGGGCGCGGGGCGAGTAACTTAACGCGCGCTCTGCCCAACTGCGCGCCACGCCCATCAAATCACCCGGCTCGGTGATACGATGCACCAAGCCCAGCCGTTGTGCATCAATGGCGGTAACGTTGCGCCCGCGCAAAATCATTTCCTTTGCCGCACTCACCCCGATCAGGCGGGTCAAACGTTGCGTGCCTCCCAACGCCAACACCATGCCCAATTTGATTTCCGGCAAACCAAAGATCGCGCGGGTGGACGCCAAACGAAAATCGCACGCCAGCGTCAATACCAAACCACCGCCGTACACCAGCCCATTAATCGCGGCGATGGTGATTTGAGGCAATTGCTCCAACGCATCAAACGTCATTCGCCATTTGAGAATCTCGGCGCGGGTCTGATCCGGCGTGGCGGATTCACCGATGCGCCTCAGCATTTCGACATCCGCTCCCACCGAGAAAACCTTGCCGGTGCCGGTCAAGATCATCACGCGACAGGATGCATCATTGCGTAATCGTTCGATCACGGAACCCAGTTCATCAATCAGCTCGCTGTTGAGCGCATTACGCTGGTTGGGACGATGAAGATAGAGCGTTGTAATGCCCTGGGACTCGTCAATGCGGAGAGTTTTGTAAGCCACAGCACCTCTTTTTGTTGATGAGCCTCGTGCAACAACATGAAATAGTTGCATACCAGACCGATGGAAAAATGGTTACCGAGACCGCCAAGTTTCCACTATGCACTTTTATGTTGGTGCACTTAGATTTCGCACCTTGACAAGCGAAGACCGCGTCTAGTGCAAAGGAGTTGTTCATTCGCCGTTGGCGCACCCGCAGAGAGATGAAAAATAAGCGGGTGCGGTCGTAGTACGGCGCTTGAGCGACCGCGCGATGAATCGCGCGCCTACAAGCCCTATTTTCAAGGGAGCACTCGAATCAAATGAGGAGGTCACCACTCAGTTTCCAGAAGCGTTGCTCACTCGCCTTCGGCGCACCAACAGAGAGATAAAAATAAGCGAGTGAGCTCGTAGTGCGGCGCTTGATCGCCCGCGCGACTACAAACCTATTTTCAAGGGAGTGCCCAATGGCTATTATAGCACAACTTCACTGGCGTGATCTCTCGTCTTAGTAAAAAAGGATCAAGTGCTACCTCACCGCTGGGTAGTCGAACGAACCTCTGGCTGGTTGGGTCGCTACCGACGCTGGAGTTTGGCATGATTTTTCGCTCTCTGAAAAATATGTTTGTAGTCGCACCATTCATCGCGCCTGCAGCCACCACTACCCAAGCACGAACAGACGATTCGCCGACTCATCCCTACCAGCCGACGGAGGTCGGTTTGGTGTGCTTGTTACTGCGAATGGATTTGCCCGGCACAACGTGCCCCCAACATGAAATGCACCTCTTTCATTAAGTTGCCACTTGTGGCATAATATTGCTGCGGCTCGTACGTCAAAGCCCAGGAGTATGAAACGCTGTGCAAGACTATTTGGCTGAACTTGTCCGCGCGAGCCCGACGCCTGCCCACGCGCGCAATGTGACGCGCGAATATCTGCAAGCGCGCATCCTCAGCGCGCTACAGCGTGCGGGCGCGCTGATTCCGCTCGCCTTTCACGGCGGCACCGCGCTCCGTTTTTTGCTACGGTGTGTTATACTTGACTCACGCGTGAGAATATGATGCGATTGCTCGAGGGAAAGGAGTTGCCATGAGACCAATGTCCCCAGAGGAAAAGCAATTCGCGCTGTTCCGAGTTCTTCAAGCGCTCACGACGTTCCCCGCTCAGATGATGTTCTACGGCACCGCGCTCGCCGCTGTGGCGCTTGTTCCCGGTGCCGCGTTGCCGCCTGCGCTAGCGACGTTGGCGAGCGGCGTGGGAATGAACGCGCTCGCGAGCATCCTCGAACGCGTGGCGCGCGGGGAACAGGTTCAGGATGACGAAATTCGCGCGAGTCTGGAACGCCCCTTGGAAGAAACGCAGATCGCCCAACGCCTTGCCAACCACGAATTCCAGCGTGCGCTGGCTCACCTTTTTCGGCAATTTGACTTGGTCAAGTATGCCGTTCAAAAAGGTCAAGTCGAAACCGCACGTTTACTAACGGAGCAATTTAGCCAGTATCAGGGTTGGATGGACGAGTTGCGTGATGAACTGGGAATCGTACGGGGACAATTGGATACACTCGCCACGCGCGAGCAGAGTGAAATCCTCCTGAATCAGCTCAAGATGCTCGCGGAGCGGCTTGACCAAGTCCTGCCCGCTCGCTTTCCCACCGACATTCGCCTCTTGCGCCTTTTCCTCGCCTCTCCCTCCGATGTGAGTGAGGAGCGTAACCGTCTCAAGACGGTGGTGGACGAATTGAATCAGCCCGGCGGATTGGCGGAACAATACGGTGTGCAAGTTCAGTTACTCCGATGGGAACAAGCCGTCTCAGGGATGGGCAAGGTAGAGAACGTTTTGCTCGAACAAATGCCGGTCGAGCAGTGGGATATTTTTGTTGGTATCCTGTGGACGCGCTTTGGCTCTCCGACAGGCAACCTTGATCCGCAGACCGGCTTGCCCTTTGATTCCGGCACCGAAGAAGAATTTACGCTGGCATACCGTTCATGGCAAGCGCGTGGCAAACCACACATTCTCTTTTACCGGCGTACCTCGTCGCCGGCTTCCTTGGATGACATTGATCTGGATCAGTATAGTAAGGTAAAAACATTTCTCGAAAAATTCAAGACCGGCGGCGCGCAGCCGGGACTGTTCACCGCTTATTCAACCCCCGACGATTTCGAGCGCCGTGTGCGTCAAGACTTGATCAAACTCTTGCCGCGTCTGTTGCAACATCAGAAACACAAGACAGAGGCGCCTCCTGATGAACCCGACTCCCTTGATGTGCAACTCGCCTACCTGGATTGGCTACAACGTGTGCATAGTCGTCTGGAACTCCGTGGCATCAGGGTGCAGGGCCAATTGCCCACTGTTTCCTTGGACCGCGTCTTTGTTGCGCTGAAAGGTGAGCGCACCGACCCCAGCGAAACGACCCAGAGTCGTCTGCTGTTGGAGGATGATCTGCGCGAGTGGGAAGCACGACCCGAATGGCGTAATGTCTCGCCTGCCCAGCGACGGGCGCTCCGTTCGTATGTGTTAGCCCACGCCCCGTATATGCCTTCGCTCCTCGAGCGGGATCGCCCAGCCGTGCTAGCCGAACGCCAGGTTGAACGCCTGAACTTGGCAGAAGCCTTTCGACGTTACCGGTGGTTGGTTATTCTAGGCGACCCCGGGAGTGGCAAGACGACGCTCGCCCGTTGGCTAGCGCTGCAGTTAGCGCGTGCCCTTGCCAAGCACGAACCGCGCGTACGCGTCCCGGCTCCGCACGTGGATCCCGATGCCACCGACGCGTCAACGTTCGTGGATTTGGGACCAGCGCGTTTTCCCGTCCTTGTGCGCGTGGCGGATTTTGCTCAAGCGCGTGCCGAACGTTCCGATTTATCTCTCATCGAGTACCTCGGCTATCATCCTTGGCAGGGCGACAAGCCCACCTTTGGCAGACAGCATCCCCGCCAAGGCGAACCCCTCCCGCCCGCCGAATTGAACCGTCTCATTCGAACTCTCCTCCGGCGCGGTCAGGTCGTCGTCATTTTGGACGGCTTGGATGAAATTGCGCGTGAGACAGAGCATCCCGGCCGTGGGCGCGAAGAGATTGTGCGTGCCATTGAAACATTCATTCGCGACGCGGTCAGTTCGCCGGATGGCTCGAATCCCTTGGCTGAACTGGAGCAGCCATGGCGCTGGCAACCGCCAAGCCCGGCAGAGACGGGGGGCAATCAAGTGATCATCACCAGTCGGATTGCGGGGTACCATGCCTATCCCCTCAACGGTCGCCTCGCACATTTCACTATCGAGCCGATGAGCCGTCCTGCCATCGCGCGCTTTTGCGAGACGTGGACCTTGGCAGTTCAGCAATTGACCGCGCCGGCGGAGACAAGCCCCGGTGAAATCGAAACGCGCGCCGCCCAAGAAGCCGCCTCGCTCACGCGCGCGATCTATGACCCCAATCGTCCCGGGATCGCAGAGATGGCATCCAATCCACTTTTGCTCACCATCCTTGCCTTGGTGCATCACAACACGCAAGCCCAGTTGCCCGAGCAACGCGTCCGGCTGTACCAAATCGCGGTCGAGAATCTGGTCGAGGTTTGGCGCGAAACCGGCTTGAAGGAAGATGAGGTGATCCACATCCTTGCGCCAGTGGCGGCGCACATTCACAGCCAATCCTCCACGGGCTTGATCCCAGAACCAGAACTGAAACAACTGGTCACCAAACATTTCGCTCACTACCACCACCTGGACCCGCACCAATTACCCCCCGACTTGGCGGGCAGGATCGAACAATTCATCCACACAGTCCGCGAACAAGTGGGGTTACTGGCGGCGCGCGGCGATTATTTGTACGGCTTTTTGCACCTAACCTTTCAAGAGTACTTGGCGGCGCGTTACCTAGTGCGGGATCGCGAAAGGGCGTTGGAGAGAATTCAAGACAAGATCAGCGATCCACGCTGGCGCGAACCGATCCTGCTGGCATTGGGTTATGTGGTGATGACCGAGGGTCCCGAAGCCCGCGAACGAATGTTGCAGACCTTGCTGGATGCCGACGATCCGTTGGGTGATTTGCTCCCCCGTAGTGCGCTGTTGATCGCCCAAGCGCTGCCCGAATTCATCCACACACCGCCGCGCATCGTTGCCCACGTGAGCCAACGCCTGCTCCGCGCGTATGCCAACCGTGAAGGCATCGGACGCTTTGAATATCTGCGTGAGCAGATTGAGCAAGCCCTGACTCGCCTGCGCCGCGGCGATGCCACCTTCGTCTTCGATTCGGTGTTGGAAGAGGCGCTGCGGCAGACACCCGCCCAGCAGGATGAGACCGGGCTTGCCGCCGCCTTTCTCATCCAACGCTACGCGTGGTTCACCCCCGCGTTGACCGATGCTTTGCTGGACGCGCTCCCTTTTGAAAACGAACATTGGGACTGGGCAGTTACCCGCGCCTTGCAAAAGATTGCTTTGCATTACCCTGACCTCTTGCCAGCGCATCGGCTTCCCTTCCGCCGCCTCTTGCAAGACCAAGAGGTGTGTGCCTTTTTGCAGAGCCAGCCGGCGTGGCAACGCGTCTTGCTCTTTTTGTGCGGCGGTATCAACGCGGAAGGGCAGGTTGACGCGCAAGCGGTGTACCGCCAACCTGCTCTTGCAGACCTATGGCAAGATGCCTGGCGGCGTCGCCTGCCGCCCAACGAACTGGTCCCCCGCTTGATTGAACGCTGGCGCGCTCCTCAAACCTCCCCCGAGCAGGCGGCAGAGAGCATCCTCGCGCTGGTTGCCTTGGGAGAAGATGTTCGTTCCTTCCTCCGAGAGGATGCGGCGTCTCCCAGTGCGGTGCTCCAAGCCCGTTTGAATTTAATGCGTCTGTTGGCAACGCAAGGCGAAGCCCGTGACCTGCACGTTGTCGAGCAAGTGATGGCTGCCGCCATACCGATTGCGATGCAATATCCTGAATTTCAGCCAGAGGCGCTCGCCGCCGCCCGCCAAATCCAGAATGAAGAAAGCCGCGCCGACGTGTTGCGCGCGTTGGCGGCACGCCTCCCGCCCGAATCGCTGGGCGAGGCGCTCGCCGCCGCCCGCCAAATCCAGGATGAATATTGGCGCGCCGACGTGTTGCGCGCGTTGGCGGAACGCCTCCCGCCCGAATCGCTGGGCGAGGCGCTCGCCGCCGCCCGCCAAATCCAGGATGAACGATACCGCGCCGACGTGTTGCGCGCGTTGTGCACACCGTTGGGTAACCATCCCGATCTGTGGAAGCCGTTCTGGAATCAGTTGCGTTTGGACCTGCTCCGCTCGCTTCCCTATCGCATTGCCGAAAATGTTCTCCAACACCTGCAACCTGTCTATCCTTGGGAACTCGTCCGGGAGGCAGAACAAAGAGAACCCGCCTTGCGCCGCATCCTGCACACAGCACGCCAAAGGAACGGTTTTGAACTTGAACCAGCCGCACAGCAAGCGATCCAAATCCTGCTCGATGCGGATCGCGTAGAAACGGCGTGCGAACTCGTGTGCCTTGCACGTGCAGAAAATGTTGGCGCTATTCCGACCGCGTGGCTGGAACACCCCAACCCCGCGCTGCGTCGTCTGGCGATTCTCCTGCGCGCCCAGGCGGATCGCCCTACGGTTGACGATCTGCCCGCGTTGGTTGCTTTGCTCGCCGGGGATGACGATCGCAGCCGCTATCGCGCCAGCCAAGTCCTGTTGCAATCTCGCCAGGTCTCGCAAATCGGTCGAGCGTTCGTCGAAGAGTTGGCGCGTCTGGCGCAAGCAACCGAAAACGATCCACAGGTGGGCACCGTCTTGGACTGGGCACTTGCTCGGCTTGAGCACGATGATGCCCAGGCGCATACCATCTGGCTGGAACGTCTGGAACAGGATCGAACTGCCCGTCGCATCGTGAGTTCGCTGCACGACGTCACTCCGGAATGTTGGCAGGTCCTCTTTGATTTTGCGTGCAGACAAACAGGCGCGGGGGAGGCGCGGGAGGCGCTCCTTGAGGGAATGCAACATCTTGCCGAACAAGGAAAAATCCCCACCGAATCGCTCGGTGCGTTCCAAGCGTGGTTAAAGACACACGTGGAAGGGGAATCTACCGACCTTGCCATCGCGGCGCTGCGGGTGATGGAACACTTGTCTCCCGACCTTGTTCCGTATCTCCAAGAGATGATGCGGCGTTCGCCTGCCAAGCGCGAGGCGGCGGGGCATGCGTTGGCGCGCGTGGCAAGCCGCGCTGCTTCCGCGCCCGTGGTGGCGCGCTGGTTGAGCGAGCAAGCCCAAGCCAGCGCGGAGGCAGATCGCGCGCTGTGGTGTGGCGCTTGGCTACGCCTCCAAGCGCTTGCGACGCAGGTTGACCTCCAATCCTTTCCACCCGACGCGGTGCTGGAGGAACTTTCCACCATCGCAAACCATCGCGACGAGGTTATTCTGGATGCAGTGCTCTATGCTGGCGCGGACGATTATCCTTGGTCGGATTATCACGAGCGATTGTTGCGCGTGTTCAATCGCGTCATCGGCGGCAAGTCGGTTTTGCATTTCCTTGCACGTTTTGCACGTGACTTGGCGCACCCTGCTTGGAGTTGGCGGCGCATTCTGGTCGCCGCTGCCGCCGTTGCCGCCGAGCGTCTGCCGAGCACGTTTCTCCGTTCGGCTGGGAATAGTCGCCTGGAACGCGATCTGCTCAAGGTGGTGAACGATCCCAACAGTTTTAGCGTGCGCCGCTTTGCGCTCAGCGCGCTCTGCCACCTGCCGCGCGTTTCGGTGGAGGTGATCGGCGTGTTGCGTTCGGCAATGCGCGATGTGGAACGCGTCCAGCAGGATGCGTTACAAAATATCTTGCACGTGCGTCAAATCGAAGGCGATCTGGCAACCACGTTGACGACAATGCTGTACGCGCCCAGCGCCGCGGTGGCGTATGCAAGCGCACGTCTTTTGGAAGCGCTGGGACGTTCGGACAAGACAACGGAGCAACAGCGTCAAACGATTTTGGTGGGGCTGGCGCAAGCGATCCGTGATCCGCGTTCGAACCGGGCGGTGTATCTCTGGACAGAGAACCGAGAGGAGATGCGCTACATCGGACAACTGGATCAACTGTTCCACCAATTGTACGCGCTGGGGCGCGCGCCCGATGTGTCGGTGATGCGCTACATCGGACAACTGGATCAACTGTTCCACCGCGCGCTGGTTGCCATTGCGGAGGGGGGACGCGCCTAGTAGTGCACCAACATGATAGTGCGTGGTAGAAACTCGATTTTTAGCTACGTCTGTCAACGTCTTCCCCTCCGTCTGGTCTGCAACTATTTCATGTTGTTGCACTAGGTATCGCAGGTGAATGAATTCGCAGCAACCAATCATTGCACAAAAAGCAGGATGCTTCGTCCACGAAGGACACGAAGGAGAAAACGATTTTTCGTGCGTCTTCGTGTGCTTGGTGGAAAAAATGTTGTTCAGTTTTGGCTTGTCCGAGTTAGGAATTTATTCTCATTGCCATCTCGCTCAGTTTGGCATAGATTAAACGCGTAACGCTGCAGACAATTCAAGATAACGGCTGTAGTCGTTTCTGAGCCTGAATTTCGCACTTTCGCTAGCGGAATAGCCCCACCCCCTGCCCCCTCCCCACGCCGCAAAGCGGGGAGAGAAGGGGGCAAGGGGGAGGAGAGGGGGACCATCCCACCGCGAGGTGCGAAAAACAGGCTGAGTAGTTACCGAAAGGGTTAGTCAGCGAGCCTGATTTCTATCGGTAAGTCAGGGGTGCAGAAAACAGGCTACGCTTAGTTTCACCAGAAACGCACACGGCGCTTATCTTAAATCGTCTGGTAACGCTGAATGTATGTTGCGCAAGGTCGCGCTCCGGCGCGACGCTTTTCATTTTTGAGGAGGTGAAATTTACGATCTGTTTTTTCGACGCTTGGCTAATCTAATTTAATAAAGAGTTGCTCATTCGCCTTCGCACCCGCAAAGAGATGAAAAATAAGCGAGTGAGCTCGTAGGACGGCGCTTGCGCCCGCGCGATGAATCGCGCGACTACCAACCTATTTTCAGAGGAGGATTGCACATGAAAAAACTAGTGTTCTTGGTGCTTGCTTTGCTAGTCGTTGGAACTATGAGCGCTTGTGCCACCGAACCCACACCGACTCCTGCTCCGCCCACTAGACCCCCTACCCTGGTACCCACCGCCGTCCCGCCCACTCCAACCAGTGCACCGCCGACCGCTACACCGTTGCCACCCGCCGCAACCCGCGTTCCACCCACGAACACGCCGGCGCCACCCACCGCCGTACCCCCAACGACCGCACCTACCGTCGCCCCCACGAACACGGCCGTCCCAGCACCCACCGTTCCGCCAGGGTTGTACGTTACCAATATTCGCCTGCAACCCGAACAACCAGCCTTCAATCAAAACATTACCTTTGCCCCCACCTTTCTCAACACGACCGGCGTGGTTCAGAATTTCCGCTGGGCGGTGTACATCTATCGTGCCGATACGCCCACTAAATCGGATAATGAAACCACCGTGCAATTGTTCAACATCCCGGTGGGTTCAACCGAATTCCAGTCACCGGGCAATTATCGGTATGGGGCAACCGGCAACCAATGCGAGTACTTTTTTGCACGCGTGGGCTGGCTCGATGCCAATAACAAGATCACCTTCTTTGCCAACACCGATGGCAAGGTGTACGAAAAAGGATTCAAGATTTGCGACGCCGCCTTGATTCCAACCCAGGTTCCGCCCACGCCAGCGCCGCCCACAGTGCCGCCCACGCCCAAACCCGGGTTGTTCGTCAACGATCTGCGGATTCAACCGGCGCCAGCGCGCGGTTTTGATTTGACCTTCTTCCCAACGTTCGTCAACACCCAAGGTACGCCAATGACCTTTACGTGGCGCGTCGTGATTTTCAAAGCCGATAACCTCAATCAATCGTACAGCGAAACCGCGTGGCTCCAAACCGTTTTCCCGGCCAACCCCGGCGAAGTGAAATCCGAAGGCACATGGAAACTGCCGCTGGGTGGTCCCTGCGAAAACTTTGTGGCACGGGTGGGCTGGCGCGATGTGAACAACCAGACCCAGTTCTTTATGCGCCCTGATGGATCCGTGTTCGAAAAACCATTTACGGTTTGTCCCCCGTAATGTCTCAACAAAAAACCGGGGTTCCTAGCGAAACCCGGTTTTTTATTTCTATCGCGCTTCAAACAAACGATCAATCGCTTCGGCAAGTTGCGCCAGATTGCCAACGTGATGCGCTGCATCACAGTACGGCAAGTACTGCCGCATATCGCTATCGCCGGTGCCCCACAGGTGCGGATGCTCCGGATTGAGCCACACGATTCGGCGTGCCCGTTTCTTGATTTCTTGAAACACATCCAAACGCGGATCGAGATAATTGTTGCGTCCATCACCCAGGATGATCACCGTGGTGCGATGATCCACCGTATCGAGATACTCTTTGAAAAAATGATCAAGCGCGTACCCCAGATTGGTATTGTAATAGCCGGGGGGATTCGCCTCCAACACACGCTCCACCGCGATTTCCGGACGATGCTGGGCAAACTCGGCACTCACGTCCACAATATCGTCAATGAACACAAAACTGTGCGTGCTATGAATTTGATCTTGTAGTTCATACACCAACCGCAACATAAACTCGACGACAGGACGCACCGAGGTGGACACGTCGCAAATCAATACTAATTTTGGTTTCAGATGACGCCGCTTGTGTTTCAACTCAATGGGGACGTTGGCGTGCCGGAGATTCGCGCGAATCGTCCGCTTGGCATCGAGTACGCCGCGCTTGCCGCGCCGCTGGCGCAACGCCGCACGTGAACGCAAGCGCGCTGCCAAACGCCGGACTTGGTGGCGCAACTCGGCGATCTCGCGTTCGCTGAGCGCACCAAACGAACGATGCATCAAATCCGGACCGCGCAACGGTTGCCGCTCGCGTGAATCCTTTGCCGCGTTTTGCGCGATCTGCGCGCCCACATATGCCTCGAACTGTTCTTCGAGGCGGCGCAAATTTTCTTCGGCAATCTGTCCCAAGCGACGCAACGCTTCCCGGCTCATTCCCATCTCTTCCAGTTTTTGGATGAGTTGCGCCATCAGCTCGTTAAACTCTTCGTCCATGCCCAGTTGACGCAACATTCGACGGGTGAGCCATGGTTGTTGTTGCGGATGCCGGGCAAGGGGCACACCCGCGCGATTACCCAACTGCTCCATCTCCTCGCGCGTAGGGTTCATTCCCTCAAGCAAGTATTTGAGCAGTTGACGCAGTTTGTTATTGTCGCCCAACAAATCGCGCAGAGCATCTTTGAGTTTTTGCATATCGTCGGGGGATAGTTCGCGATTTGGATCGAACAGAGGCGGACCACCGCTCCCAAAGTAAATCGGAAACAATTTTTCAAAGTGGGGAATATCCACCGCATCTTTGATGAGCGTCGTCCGTAATGCCACACGAAACTGTTCGCGCTCCATCACGCCGATATTTTCGACCGCGCGGAAGGCATCCGCGCTTTCCGCTAGACTCACGCGCACACCCGCCGCGCGCAGTCCCGCGATAAATTCAACAATTCGTTGATCCACGCACACCTCATTGATGATTTCAGATCGCAGATTGATGATTGATCCCGTTGGCAATCTGCAATTTGAAATCTGAAATTAGCCATCGCCTTATCCGCCTTCGTGGCTCACTTCGCTTTTTGTCCATTCGCCAGCAACTGCTGCCAGGCGCTCTGGTTTGTGAATGAGAATGGGCAGGCATTGCGGACAAATCCAATGTTCATTGCCGGTATATTTCAAACGCAGGAGCGGTACTTGTTCGCTCGTGCGATGACAGTTCAAACATTGCTCGTTATGCTCCGTCATCCAATTCTCCTCCGAGAACAATGATTTTTTTCTCTGCGTGCTCTGCGATCTCTGTGGTGTTGGAATAACCCTAGCGTTTCGATGGGGGAAGTTTGTAACGCGGCGGAACGCTGGTGCCACGTTCCTCGTCATCGTCTTCCTCGCCAACATTAAACTCGCTCAAGATGCGTTGCGCACGCTGAACATCATGCTCGTGTTTGAGCAAAACGGTCAGCGTATCTTCCAGTGTTTTCGTATCGAGGTTCGATTTGTTGAGCATCACGAGCGCGCGCGCCCAATCAATCGTCTCGCTCACGCTGGGATGCTTCTTCAAATCGAGTTTGCGCAGACGTTGCACCAACTCGACGGCTTGCTTTGCCATGTGCGGCGCCAGATCGGGCACTTTGAGTTTGACGATGCGGAGTTCTGCTTCGGTCGTGGGGTAATCAATAAAGAGATAGAGGCAACGTCGCTTGAGCGCTTCCGATAACTCGCGCGTGTTGTTGCTCGTCAAGATCACGAGCGGCATATGATTGGCTTTGAGCGTCCCCAATTCTGGCACGCTGACTTGGAAATCGCTCAACACTTCCAAGAGGAACGCTTCAAACTCGGCATCCGCGCGATCAATTTCATCAATGAGTAACAACGCTGGCTTGTCGGCGATAATCGCCCGCAACAGCGGACGCGGCAAGAGAAAGCGTTTGGAAAAGAACACGTCTTCTTCTTCCGCGAGTTTATCGGCGGCTTGCGCGAGCGTTCGCGTGTCACGCAAAATATCTTGCAGTTTGTCGCGCAAGAGTTGCGTGTACAACATTTGTTTGGCGTATTCCCACTCGTACAATGCCTTGGTCTCATCAAGACCTTCGTAGCATTGCATCCGAATCAGATCACGGCGTTCGATACACGCCCATGCCTTGCCCAGTTCGGTCTTGCCCACGCCAGCCGGTCCCTCCACCAAAACCGGCTTTTGCAATCTCTCTGCCAGAAAAATCACGGTGGCGATTTCGTCGGTGGCGATATATTGTTGCGCGGCGAGCGCGCTTTTGACTTCGGCAATATCTTTGAACATCTCACTCCCTTGAAAATAGCCATAGAGCACACAGAGGGCATAGAGAAAAAAATCTCTGTGTTCTCTATGGCAGAATTTTCATCCAACCGCTGGTGCGCCAACGGCGAATGAACAACTCCTCTAAAAATGTGGGGCAAATTTGAAATTTGTCCGACGTGTTGTCCATTTTCATCCGACCGCTGACACGCCCAACGGTGAATGAATAACTCAAAAATTGAACGCGGACTTTCCCCAGCCGATTGACACCTCGCTGTGGTCATCCGCGTTTCGTTTGACGAACTCTATTTTACTTCTTTTCGATCGTTACTGCAACCCCCAAATGATCCGACGCGGTGCTGAGTGGGATTTGCACATCACGCGCTTTGAGATCAGGCGAGAGCCAGATATAGTCCAAACGTTGCGTTGGCTTGTTGGCGGGCCATGTCTTTTGATGCCCTTTGCCCAAAAGATCAACAACATCTTGCAAACCGGCATCGCGCAACATTCCGATTTCTTTGGAATCCGGTTCTGCGTTGAAATCGCCCACAATCACGGTGCGCGGTCGCCGCTTCCAGAAGTCAATCAATGCCGGCGATTGTTGCTGACGTATCTCGGTATCTTCTTCGATGTGATGGTAATGCGTTGCAATGAACAGCAACTCATCACCACCTCCCACATCAATCGTTGCCCACAAGAGACCGCGTTTCAACGGTAAATTCGGCGGCGGCAACGAGCGCGCCTCCCATTGTTTGATCGGATACTTGGAGAGGATCGCATTGCCCCACACCGGATCCGCAGTGGGGCCGTACACATACGGCATATGCAATCGGCGCGAGAGCCACATCAGCAAGTCCACCGAACTATCAATGTACCAACCACGCTCCACTTCTTGCAAACCGACCACATCGGGCTGAGCTTGCTCAATCGTCTTGGCGATGGCTTCGAGATCGAGACGCCCATCGGTGTTGAAACCATTATGGACATTATAGGTCATCACACGTACCGGAAAACCTTTGCCAGTAATCGGCTGCGGTTCGCGCCAATTCGCTAGGATGATGAGGGGAACGATGACGAGCGCGAACGCGATGGTCGCCGAAGTGGTGCTCCCGGCAGCGGGGACATGCGCCATCACGCGCAACGCGGCAATCACCGCCACGCCCAAAACGATCACCGCAAACGGCGGCAACCACGTATTCGGAATGCCCACGTTGAGGTCATAACTGATGTAATACAAAAATGCCAGCAACACAAACAACAGCCAACCGATCAGATTGGCCAGTGCGGAACGCCCAATGCCCTTGTTCGTTTCGGCACGGGAACCCAGCCCGGCCAAGATGAGGGTGACAAACGGAAAGATGAGCAGATTGCCAAAGAAGAACATCAAGTCCGCCGTGCCAGGTTGTGGATCAGGTCGTGATGTGAGCCACGCGAGAAATCCAGTGGCGACCACTACCGCAAACGTCGTGGATGCTTCGATGACGATTGGCAAGAGCGCGGCAGAGATACCAATGGCATTCACGAGAATGATGAAGGCGTATGCCAGGGGCATTGGAAAGCCGGTGAGCGTCGTGGCGCGGGCGACATTTTGAAACACAACTTGGGTTACAAAAATAAATGGACCCAGCGCGGCAAGCGGCAACATCCCGGCAAAATTCGATTCCACCGATTCTTGCATTGCCGGCAAACGCATCGTGAGCCAGAGTTGCACCAACACCGCCAGCACGATAATCACCGGCGCGAGCGGATGATTCTGCCAACTGAGATCGAGGGTGTGAAACGAGCCGTGCAAGGTCGTATCAAACACAAAACCCAGCAAAAAGCCGCGTCCAAATTTGCGCGGTGCGGGTTCGCCCACTTGGCGCACATAGGCGAGATAGAGCGGAATGAAAAAGGTGAACAAGAGCGTGCCGAGGATTGCCAGCACGAGATCGAGCGCGGGGTTCGTCGAAAATTGTTCGATCAAGCGCGCGATGGAAATGCCAGCAAGGACGATGACGAGCGCGCGGCGCAACCCAAGTATCCGATAGAACGGAATTACCAAGATAGATAATGCGAACGTGCCAATCGCCACCAAGCCCAGCATGGTGTACGGAATACTCACCGCATCACCCAGATACCACACGAACGAGGGCAACAGGACCCGCAAGGTTTGGAGCGCGAACATCGTGGTGAGCGCGGGTAACATCAATTCGAAAAATGATGAGGTCTTCCAAAGGGTAGGCAACTTCATTGTTGGTTTCCTTTCTTGGTGATTGGATGACCACATTCTACCACTAGGCACGTGTCAGCGTCAACGGCAAGTGGTGATAGGTACATTTCACTTTGGGGACAAGTTTTGCCGGGCGAATCAATTCGCGGCAACCACCACGCGAAACCGACCTACGGTTTTCACATCAGTCGCCGTAGGGCGACTTGTAGTGGTAGCCGCAAATTCATTTGCCGAAATGCACCCGTGGTGATTACCTACCTCTCAATTTTACCGCCGAGACGCGGAGAGAAAACAAGAAACCTCTGCGGTGAGTTTGGGGTAATTACCGGCGTTCAAATTTCGTGGGATATATTTTTCGGGAGGCCTTAACGTTCCAACGATTCCAAGAAACGATTGTAGGCCATCAACGCTTGCACCAGTTCGGCTTCGTCAAAATCGGGCCAGTACGTTTTCGTCGAGTAGAACACGCCGCGCGCCGCTTGCCAAGGGAAAAAATTGGAAAGGCGTTCGTCGCCGCCGGTGCGAATGACCAAATCCATATCGCCCAAGCCGGCGGTGTACAAATACCGGTCAAACAATTCTTCGGTCAAGGACTCGGGCGGAATGCGATCGGCAATGATCTGGCGCACCGCCCGCAAAATTTCCATTCGCCCGCCGTAATTGAATGCCACATTCAAAGTGTATTCGCGATTCTCGCGCGTAACCTCAACAGCACGTTTCACCTTATCCGCCAACACCGGCGGCACCCCTTCCAACGAGCCACTGTGAATCAACCGCACCCCTTGCCGGCGAAAATTCTCGGTCTCGCGATCAATCACTTCGGCGAGCAACGCAAAGAAACCTTCCACCTCCTCTTTGGGTCTGCCCCAGTTTTCGGTGGAAAAGACGTACAGCGTCACCACGCGCAAGCCATACTTGGCACACGCATCCAACACGCGGCGCACATTCTGCGTCCCCTGCCGATGCCCCTCCAAGCGCGCCAAGCCGCGCGCCTGCGCCCAACGCCCGTTGCCATCCATCATCAAGCCCACGTGGCGCGGCAAGTATTTGAATTCGAGGCGCGCGGGCGCATGGGTTGTCTTGGGTAACTGTGTCATCACCGTGCTTTCACCACACCACCAATCTCTTTTTCAATCTCGATATTCGTCAAGGTGGTATCCTTGCTCAAATGAATCAAGAATTCAACATTGCCATCTGCACCTTGAATCGGCGAACGCGCGATGCCACGCACCCGCCAATCCTCCGCCATCGTCGCGCGCGCAATCTTTTCGATCACCTCGCGATGCACACGCGGATCGCGCACGATGCCCCCCTTCCCAACTTGCGTGCGTCCGGCTTCGAATTGCGGTTTGATGAGCGCGATCACTTGACCTTGCGATTGCAATAGTCGCTTGGCGACGGAAAACACCAGCAACAACG
The DNA here is from genome assembly GCA_034433515.1 of Anaerolineae bacterium. GTDB lineage: Bacteria > Chloroflexota > Anaerolineae > UBA4142 > UBA4142 > DAOTXS01. Next base: position 32,485 of record DAOUAL010000081.1, read on the forward strand.
AGATGAACGAAACATCAATCGTAATCAGGTCTATCAATTCCGGCAACGTCTCCAAGTATCGAATGTTCACGCGATCCATCACGACGACGCGCGGATCGTTGCGGAGTTGCCACGCCAATTGCCCGTATCCCACATCAATCGCATACACGCGCGCCGCGCCACGTTGCAACAAGCAATCGGTAAAGCCGCCGGTGGACGCGCCAATATCGGCACAGATTTTGCCGCGCGGATTCACGTCAAACACATCGAGCGCGTGCGCCAGTTTGAATCCGCCGCGACTGACGTACGGGAGCGGCGCGCGAAGGGTAATCGTCGCGTCTTCAGCGACCAATACGCCGGCTTTGTCCACGATGTTGCCATTGACTTGAACATCGCCGGCAAGAATCAGGGCTTGGGCGCGCTGGCGCGTCTCAACCAAGCCGCGTTGCACGAGCAAGACATCCAAGCGCAGTTTAGGCACGCTGGAAAGATAAACGCAAGCGGATAAAAAGTCAAGTCATTTTCGATTGGCGATTGACGATTTCTGATTTTAGAATTCGCCATGACCTTGTGCTCACATTCAGAGGAAAATGAACACATAAAGTGCTAGATTGCATTTCATCGCATTTCCGCGTATCATACGGACACTTGGAGGATACCTTGTTAGTCCACTTGATCAAAACAATGCGTCCGCGTCAATGGACCAAGAACTTGATTATTTATTTGCCGTTTGTATTTACGTTGCGCCAGTACTGGCAACCGTTTTCACGCGAGATGTACGTGATGTTTGCCACCGCCACGCTTGCGTTCATTTTATTTTGTGTCATCTCCGGCATCATTTACCTCATCAACGATTTGGTGGACATTGAAAAAGATCGTCAACATCCGCGCAAGCGGAATCGTCCACTTGCCTCCGGCGCGCTCACCCCATCGCAAGCCATCGGTGCGATCATTGTTTTGCTCATCGTGGTATTGCCGTTATCGTTTGGGCTCAACGTGTGGTTTGGGATCGTCGCCGCGATTTATCTGGGAACGATGCTGACCTACTCGTTTGTTCTCAAGAATCTGGTCATCATTGATGTGTTCAGTCTTGCCGCCGGCTTGGTTCTGCGCGCGATTGCTGGCGCGGCAGCGATTCAGGTGCCGGCATCGCCGTGGCTGTACGTTTGCACCGTCTTGCTCGCGCTCTTTATCGGCTTTAGCAAACGCCGCCACGAACTTGTCTTGCTCGAAGACGACGCGAGTAAACATCGGCTCATTCTCAAAGAGTACACGCCCGAACTGCTCGACGAAATGATCGCGGTAACGACGGCGTCGTTCGTGATGGCATATTCGCTTTACACCTTCTCGGCTGAGAACTTGCCCAAGAATCATGCGATGATGCTGACAATTCCGTTCGCGCTCTATGTCGTCTTTCGCTTGTTGTATCTCGTTCATGTCAAGAACGAAGGCGGTAGTCCGGAGGAAATGGTCTTGCGCGACAGACCGCTATTCGTTGCGATTCTGGTGTGGGGCTTGGTATCGGCAGGTATCTTGTACTTTTTTGGACGGGGATAACCTTGGTGATTGTATAAATTATGTCAGGGAGGTCATAGAGATTCTTTTTCTATGACCTCTATGCGCTCTAGGGTTTTGTCAAAGTCGCATCGGGCGAATCAATTCGCGGCAACCACCACGCGAAACCGACCTACGTCGGTTTCCCCCTCAGTCGCCGTAGGGCGACTTGGGGTGTTGGTTGCTGCAACTTCAGTCGCCCGATCCGACTTGGCAACCGCCCTGCTATGCGCTCTATGGCAGATGGACTTGAGCCAAGGAACATGATATAATGACGTTGTAAATCAATTGGATGGCTGGGCAAAAGCAATTTGGCGTTGGAGGAGCCAATGCGCAACTAGATGCCTGCGCAAATAATAAGACGATTTTCTGTGCCTGTTGATTGACGCGCGTCATTGCACGCGTCAGCAACAGGTATTTTTGTTGGCGTGCCAGGACTCGTATTGGACAGACCTCATTGAATTGGAGAGGCATTATAGTGGCATCGCTCACCATTGAACCAACACCGGACGGACACTTGTGGGTTGCGCTGACGCGTTTTGGCGAGGCAGAATTGGCGCGGATCAAAAAGATTGTGGGCGCGCGGTGGAATCCGGACCGTAAGCAATGGCAACTTCCCGACACGCCGGCAACACGCCAAGCGTTGGCAGAAATTGTGACGATGCCATCCTCGCCGCCGAAGATCATTGCAGTTAAACCGAAAAACCCTCACCTGTCGCCAAAGACAGGGGACCGAAGAGGGAGGCGCTATGTGGCGGGCAGAGACAAGCCATTGACAACAAATCCGCCGCATCCATTCATCAAACAGGTGGATGACGAGTTGGTGTTACGCGGCATGGCGTATGGCACACGCAAAGCGTACGGGCAACATCTGCGGAATTACTTTGATTGGCTGAAGCAAAAACACATCGCGCCTGAGCAAGCGACGCGCGAACATGTGCGCGGGTATTTGGTAGAACTGGCAACCAGCGGACGAGTCTCGGCGGCGTATTGTATCGGCGCGCGGGCGGCGATCATCTTTTTATATGAGACGACGCTCAAGCAACGCGACAAAGTGAGCGATTTGCCCCGGATGAAACGTCCATCGCAGTTACCGACGGTGTTGAGCAAGGATGAAGTCGCCAAGATTTTGAAGGTAACCTCGTTCTTAAAACACAAAGCATTGTTGGTCACGGCGTACTCGGCGGGCTTGCGGGTGGGCGAGGTCGTGCGGCTCAAGGTGAGCGACATTGATTCCAAGCGGATGAAAATCCGCGTCACCGCCGGGAAAGGCGCAAAGGACCGCGAGACGCTCTTGTCTGAGACCGCTCTGCGGATTTTGCGTGAATACTTCAAAGCATTCAAGCCGAAGGTATGGTTGTTTCCTGGTGAAGAACGCGATGCTCATTTATCGGAACGGGCGGCGCAAGAGATTTTCCGCGATGCGAAAAAGAAAGCCGGCATTCTCAAGCCGGCAACCTTCCACACCTTACGCCATTCGTTTGCCACGCATTTGTTGGAAGATGGTGTGGATATGCGGTATATTCAAGAATTGCTGGGGCACGGGAATATCAGAACCACCGAACGCTATACCCATATCAGCCAAAATGCGCTTGGGCGAATTACAAGCCCATTGGACAAGTTAGGGTTATAGGAGGGTAAGATGGACACATCCTAGTCAGGTTTGTTTCCCGCACCCGGAGTGCGGGAAGCATACCAAATCTGCATGCTTCCCGCATCGGTGCGGGAAGCCACTATTGATTTTTGATTAAATAATGTCATCTATTTCATTTCCAAGAAAGGTCAGCAGATTTCAGGCAAGCCAGCAGGCGATTTTTAGAAGCTCTTGTGCGCGCGATGCCAGCCTGCACGCGGTCGCGTAGTTCCTGA
>DAOUAL010000082.1:0-8495 GCA_034433515.1 Anaerolineae bacterium
AGTTTCGAGGAACTACCTGCCGCTTTCCCTTTTCGGAGACCTCGGATGCCTTTTGCTTCAACGGTCTTGGCCCAATTACTCACTGTGGCTCGACTGACGCCCAAGCGCCGTGCAATTTCCGCTTGGCTTAGTTTGCCTGCCTTCAGAAGGCGACCACCTTCCAGACGCCTTTCTTCCATTTGTTCACGGGTTAGGTATGATGGTTTCCATGGCATACTGCCAATTGTAAATCAATCTCCGTTAACCTGAATAGACACGGCATCGGGAACGGTACTCCTTTCGGTGTTTGGGTGAACATCCAAAAGTTTACCGCATTTCCGTTGCCGTGTTATCCCTCTCCCCCAACCTTTATTTGCGCCCGCTACATTCTTGAGTCCATCCGCATCATCGGTGATGAGCATTTCTGCACCCAGTCGCTTGGCAACGCTGCGAATCCAACGTTCCGCGTGCAGGGCACCTTCGCTCTCCAACAGTTCGAACGCGACAGGTTGACCCGTGAGTACCGCTGTGGCAACGGTAACGATCCGATCCTGACCCTGACACTTGACGTGGGTGAAATCCAAGTGCTTGGACCTTGCCCGCCTGCTGTTTCAGCCATTGTTCACGCAATTGAATCGCGTGCGCGCCGGCGGCTTGCACATTTTTGTAGATCGTACTCTTGGCGAGTGGATACGGCAGGGCGTCCAACAGATCGGCCACCCCTTGAAAACTCAGTCCCAAGATGTCGAGGAGCACACTCAAGCCTTTCAGGGTGTCCGATCGCTGGTCGTGCGAAACGCCAACAGGATACACGCGTAAAGTCCGCTGGCATTTCAAGCACCGATAGCGCCGCGCGCTGACGTGCTGGGAGCGCGTGTCACGAATTGGTTTGTCACAATGCCATTGGTGCGCTTTGGGTGCCGTTGCATTGTTTCTTACGGTTTTTGGGATCACGCAGCGGATACCGTGTGGGCGATTCGGTGTGCAACGGTTCGACTTTGGGCAAGCGGACGCTCAAGTGCATCGGGTAACTCCAGTTTGAGATACCTGATTCTACTCGACCTGAGCAATTTCACCAATCGGTCAACGGTCCCGCTTGATTCGCCCCATTGACATCTTGGTCTTGGAGGTGTACAATTACATCATGTAAGTAATAGTAACGCAATGTAAGTAACGGTTCGATGGAGTCGTCAGGAAAAATGCCCACGCTTACCTTCCGCACCATTACCGCCACGGAAATGCGCAGCGTCAATCGCTCCGCTGTGCTCGATTATCTTCGCCGCAACAGTCCAGCGGCGCGTTCGGTCATTGCGCGCGATCTCAACCTGAGTTTGCCGACGGTGATGCGGATCGTGGATGACTTGATCGAAAAAGGATGGGTGCGTCCGACCGGCGCGACCGAGTGGAGCGGCAGTCGGCGCCGCGATCTCCTCGAGTATCACAAAGAAGGTCACGCGGTCATCGGTGTTGATCTGGGGGGTACGAAGATGTTTGGCGCGCTGGCGAACATCGGTGGGGAAATCATCAGCGAACTCACAGTCAATGGTCACGGCACGTCGGGTGAGGCAAGTTACGCGATGCTGGTCGAGATCATCAAAGAGTTGAGCGCGGTGCCGCGTCCGCGTGGGCAGAAGATTCGTGGGATCGCCGTGGGCGCGCCGGGTGTGACGCACGTGCAGACGGGTGTGGTCGAATGGGCGCCATCGCTCAATTGGCGCAACTTTCCGCTCAAAGAGAAACTGGAACGCCAATTTCGTTTGCCGTGCGTTGTGGATAACGACGTGAACCTTGCCGCGTTAGGCGAGCAATGGTTTGGCGCGGGCGATGGCGCGAGCAACATCGTCTTGATCGCGATTGGGACTGGCGTCGGCGCTGGGTTGATTGTGGATGGGATGTTGTATCGCGGTCACAACGATTCGGCGGGTGAGGTGGGTTATTTGATTTCGAATCGCGCGGAACTCGATCAGCGATACGACACATTCGGTGCGCTGGAGCGCATCATCTCCGGCACCGGCATCGCCGAACGCGCCCGGACGGTCCTCGCCGCAAGTTTGCCAGAGGATCATCTCGCGCAGCTGGGCGCGCAAGAAGTGTTCGACGCGTACCGGCGCGGCGACGCGTGGAGCCGTGCCGTGGTGGATGAGACCGTAGATTACCTCAGCATTGCGATCATCAACATCAGCACATTGCTCGATCCTGAACTCATCATTCTTGGCGGCGGGGTGACGGAATCGGCGGATGTTTTGTTGCCGCGTGTGCGGGCGCGCATCCAGAATGTTTTGCCCATTACCCCGACGATCAAGGTTTCGACGCTGGGACGGCGTGCCGCGGTGATGGGCGCGATCGCGCAAATCGTTCACCTGACGAGTGACTTTTTTGTCGCGCGCAAGTTGGCTTAGACGGTCTTTCGTCATTGCCCATGTGTTCATTGGTCATTTGCTCATTTGTCATTCTTCCGGAGGCCCCATGGCATATCAAGGTTTGCGGATCATTGATTTTCACAGTCATTTCCCTACGGCCAAACCGATGATGGGTGGCAGTTACGCCGATAATCCACAACATCCACGCGGAGAGGAGCAAGCCGCCGTGATTCGCGCGTGGATGAAAATGTACCACGAGGAGTGGCGGCTGGCGTGGGATTTTCCCCCGCCCGAAAGCGAAAAGCAGAGTGACGAGGTCCTGGCGGATCGGTGGGCGGCGGAGGTGGATCGGTACGGCTTAGAGCGCGTGGTGTTTGTGACGGGTGGTGGCAATGATAATCTAGCGCGCGTCGTGGCGCGGCATCCGGACAAATTCATTGGATTTGCACATCACAACTTGTTTGCTGAGAATGCGGCGGAAGAACTCGAACGCGCGATCACGCAACTCGGTTTGCGCGGTTACAAACTCCTCGCGCCCGCCCTCGAAAAGCCGATTGAAGATCGATCGGCGTGGCGCGTGTGGGAAGTGGCGGAACAGTACGATATTCCGGTGCTGATCCATTTCGGTGTGCTGGGTTCGGGTGGCGGCGTGGCGTGGCACGAAAATATCAATCCGTTGAAGTTGCACGATGTTGCGCGCGCGTTCCCAAAGGTCAAGTTCGTGGTGCCGCACTTTGGTTGCGGCTGGTTGCGCGAGACCCTGCAACTCTGCTGGAGTTGCGCGAATGTCTACGTGGATACCTCGGGATCGAATCAATGGATTCGCTGGATGCCAGAAGAGTTAACCGTCAAGAGGCTGTTTCACAAATATCTGGAAACGATTGGGCCCGAGCGTTTAATCTTCGCCACCGATTCGAGTTGGTTTCCGCGCGGTTTCGCAATACGGTACTTGCAAGACCAACTACGCGATTGCCGCGAACTGAATGTGCCAGCCGACGCACTCGCCAAGATTTTTGGCGGCAATGCCGTGCGGTTGCTGAAACTGGATGCGTGAAGGAGGTGATGGCTGATCAACGATCGTACTGTTGCGCTGTCCAACTGATCTACTCTCAAAGGAGGAGAAATGAAACGCGTTCTTTTCGTTTGGGTTGCCGCGCTCACACTTGTCGCGCTGATGAGCGCGTGTGCCGCGCCAACACCGGAGCCGACTAAACCAGCCGCTCCCGCGCCAACGCAACCGCCCGCGGCGGCACCGACGACGGCGGCTGCGCCGGTCGAAATCGAATACTGGCAGTACTTTTACGAATCGAAGGCAAAGCTCGTCGACGAGTTGATCGTCGAATTCCAGAAGCAGAATCCGAACATCAAAGTGGTCCACACAACGTTTCCCTACGCACAATACAACGAAAAGGTCGCCGCGAGTGTCCCCGCTGGCCGTGGCCCCGATGTGATCAACTTGTTCTACGGCTGGCTACCCAAGTACATTGATTCCGGTTACCTCGCGCCACTGCCGGAAAAAGATTTCCCCGTTGCCACGATTGAAAAAGATTTCGTCCCGATGGTGCAAATTGCCAAAGTGGATGGCAAGTACTATGCGCTCCCCACCGCCGTCCGCAATCTCGCAATTTTCTACAACAAGGATTTGTGGACGAAAGCCGGCCTCGATCCAACCAAACCACCCAAGACGTTCGACGAACTCGCGGAAGCCGCGAAAAAGTTGACCAAAGTCGAAGGTGGCAAGATGACCGTGGCGGGTTGGCGCGTGGACTTGAGTAATCAAGATCACAATCTCTATCGCGAGATTTTGGTGCGCGCCTACGGTGGTGTGCCACAGTCTGAGGATCACAAAAAGATTCTGTGGAACGCGACGCCCGCGGGCTACGAGGCGTGGCAATTTCTCGTTGACTTGACGGTGAAGCACAAAGTCAGCGATCCGACCATTGGACAAGACGGTCCAACCGCGTGGCTCGCGCAGCAAGCCGCAGTGATGGTCAGCGGTTCGTTCTATCTTGGCACAGCCAAGAGTAAAGCGACGTTCAACTGGGGCGTCTTCCCGATGCCCGCCGGTCCCAAGGCGCAAGCCAACTTTGGTTCGTTCTGGACACACGGCATCACGACCAAAGCCGCCAAAGACCCGGCGAAACTTGCCGCCTCGATCAAGTTCTTGCAGTTTCTCACGAGCGCGGAGGTGATGAAAAAGTGGACGCCGGCCATCGGCGAACTGCCCGCGCGCGTCGAAGTGCTGAAAGACCCTATGTTCGCGAACGATCCGTTGCTTGCGCCTTTCCTGCAAACGTTGCCGGTTTCCTACGCATCGTACTTTGTGGACGAAACAGCAGATCGCAAGGCGTTAATGGACGCCTACGATGCGGTCATCCTCAAGAATGCCGATCCCAAGAAATCGCTGGATGAGGCAGTGCAAAAGGTCCAGAAACTGTTCGACGATTACTGGGCGAAGAAGTAAATGTGTGTCGGGGCGGGGACATCCCGCCCCGACCACCCATCATAACGAGGTGATGTATGGCTCTCCGTTCGCGCGGCTTGTCACTGGGGCAACGCCGAGCCATGTGGGCGTACATATTCTTGCTGGTGCCGTTGGCATTCTTCATCACCATTCGTTTCGCGCCGACGTTGTTCGCGATGAGTGTCAGTCTTTTCCGTTGGGACATTCTCTCGCCGAACAAGCCCTGGCTGGGTTTGAAGAACTATGAGGCACTGTTTGCCGATCCTGTTTTCTGGAAATCGCTATCGAACACCTTGATGTACGTTGCGCTGAGCGTGCCCGCCCAACTGGTCATCGGTTTGTTCTTTGCCTTGTTGCTGCAAGCGGCGGCGCACTGGCGGGGCTTTTTTCGCGCGTTGTATTTCGTTCCCTTTGTCACGTCCACCGTTGCCATCAGTTGGGTCTGGCGCTGGATTTATCAGCCCGCCTTCGGCCCCCTGAACAAACTACTCGCATTGCTGGGATTGCCGGAACAACGATTCCTTGCCAGTCCCGATCAAGCCCTCGCGTCTATCGTCGTTACGCTCGTTTGGCAAAGCCTGGGTTTTTATGTGATCATCTTTCTCGCAGGGCTTGAGGCAATCCCGGCCGATTTCTACGAAGCGGCGAAAATTGATGGCGCGCATACTTGGGATTTGTTCAGACACATCACGTTGCCGTTGCTCAATCCGACGATCGTCTTTCTCACCGTCATTGGTACGATCAATGGAATTCAAGTCTTCACCCAAGTTCTGAATATGAGTTTTCAAGGGATGGGGGGGCCACTCGATTCGACCAAATCGCTGGTGTTGTTCATCTATCAAGAAGGTTTCAAGTCGTTCAAGATGGGGTACGCGGCGGCTGGCACCGTCATCTTGTTCGCGCTGATTCTGGTCATCACGATCATTCAACTGCGGGTGACGACGCGTCGCGTGGAGTATTGACATGCCGAGCCAAACTGTTGCGCGGCGTACGCCGCTTCGTCTCAGTTCTGTGCTGATCTACCTGATGCTCATCGCCGGTGGACTTGTGATGATCATCCCGTTCGTCTGGATGATCGCGACCTCGCTCAAGCCGGCGAAGGAAGTCTTCCTCGGTTACTTTTTCCCGATGGCGCCGACGCTGGAAAATTACGCGCTGGTGTTGAACAAAGTTCCGTTCGCGCGTTGGTACCTCAACAGTCTCGTCGTCGCGACGTGTACCACGTTGAGCGTCGCGTTCTTCGATTCGCTGACTGGCTTTGTGCTGGCCAAGTACGAGTTTCCCGGCAAGAATGTGATTTTCGTTTTCATCTTGAGTACGTTGATGGTGCCGACCGAGATGCTAGTTATCCCTTGGTTCATCTTGTCGAACAATCTGAACTGGGTAGACACGTACTGGGGCATTATGTTTCCCGGCGTCATCACCGCGTTCGGCACGTTCTTGATGAAGCAATTTATGGAAGGCGTGCCATCGGAATTACTCGATGCCGCGCGCATGGACGGCGTCAGCGAATTCGGTCTGTTCTGGCGGATTGCGCTGCCCCTCGTCAAGCCCGCACTGGCTGCCTTGTGCATTTTTACATTCCTGGGCAACTGGAACGCGTTCCTCTGGCCTGTCATCATCACCGAAAAGATGGACATGCGAACGGTGCCGGTCGGCTTGTCATTCTTCTCCGGCGAAGCCGGCTCGTCCTGGGAACTGATTATGGCGGGTGCGTCCATGGCGACGATTCCAGTGTTGATCGTTTTCCTCTTCTTCCAACGCCAGATCATCAAGGGGATTGCGCTGACGGGATTGAAGGGATGATTGGATTGTAGATTGTTTAATCTGCAATCGGCGATCTAGAATTCTTCCAAGACAATGTCTACTCCACCTACATTTCCCCATCCCGCTTACGCGCGGCGCATCCTCGCGCCCAATTTCGATCAAGCCAAGACGTATCTTGTTCCGGCGATGCTTGCTGCGACGCGCGCGCACATCGTCATGCTCACGCGCCAAGAGATCCTCGAGCGCGCAACCGGGCGATTGTTGTTGCGCGGTTTGGAATGGCTCGAGCGTGAAGGTGTGCGTGACGTGGTGTACGATGGCAAGTACGAGGATCTGTTTTTCTATCTAGAGCACCGTCTGGGCGAATTGACGAGCGCGGAGGCCGTAGGCAACCTCCAAATCGCGCGTAGCCGCAACGATTTGGACGGGACGATGTGCCGCTGGGTCGTGCGCGAACGTGTGCTCGCACTCTTGCAAGCGCTCAACGCGTTCCGCGCGCGCATCCTGATGATGGCGCGTACGCACGTCGAAACGCTGATGCCGGGATACACGCACACGCAACCCGCGCAGCCGACGACGCTCGCCCATTATCTCAGCGCCGTCGCAGCGTTCCTCGAACGCGACGCCGCGCGCGTGCAAAGCGCATACGCGCGCATCAACCTTTGTCCGCTCGGCGCGGTGGCGTTCACGACAACCGGCTTTCCGATTGATCGCACGTTCGTTGCGGATGTTCTTGGCTTCGATGCGCCGGTAGAATCGAGTTACGACGCGGTGGGTGGCGCGGATTACCAAGTTGAAGTCGCGGGCGTGGTCCAAGTCGCGGCGGCGTCGCTCTCGCGGTTCGTTACCGATTTGCTGTTCTGGGCAACCCAAGAGGCGAGCACGCTCCGCATCGGCGACGAGTTTGTGCAGATTTCGAGCATCATGCCGCAAAAGCGCAATCCTGTCGTACTCGAACACGCGCGCACGCAGTTAGGGTATTTATACGCGGACGCCCAGGCGGTGTTCACCCTCCATCACAATGCGCCACTCGGCGACGTGAACGATGTCGAAGACCCCGTGTACCGACCGCTCTTCCGAATGTTGGATTACGCCATCGGCGTGTACGAATTGCTCGACGCGGTGTTGGCGAGCGCGACGTGGAACGTTGAGCATCTTGCCGTGCGCGCGGCGGAAGGTTTTACGACTGCGACTGAACTTGCGGATACGCTCGTACGCGAGGCGCGCTTACCATTTCGCGTCGCGCATCGCGTCGTCGCGCAACTCGTGCGTGACGCGCTGGCGCAAAAACTCGCGCCGCGCGACATTCGCGCGTCACATCTCGACGCGGCAGCGCAGCAAGTGTTAGGACGCGTACTCGGTTTGTCGGATCAGTTGGTGCGCGCCGCGCTCGACGCGCGGCATTTCGTCGCGACGCGCGCGATTCCCGGCGGACCCGCGCCAGAAGCAATGTTGGCAGTGCTCGCGCGACAGTCAGCGCAACTGGAGCAAGATGTCACGTGGCAGAAAGAGCGCGTCGTGCGCTTGGCGCAAGCGCTGGCACGCTTGGAGAAAGAGATCGCGGCAATTGCAGGGTAAGCGTTGAGTGACTTTGCATATCCAGCCCCCAAAGCGGGGCACGGTAGACGTTGATCACGCGCCAGCCTCCGGTTGAGCCAATTCCAGCCCAAACGAAAATAACTGAGCGTGCGTCGCACTGTGCGATCAACCCAGGGTCGCCAACCACGTTGGACGACTTGGATAGCGACCTGCACCAACCAGACATAGGCGAGTGCCATGACCAAGCGCAACCGTTCGAACCGTGCCGGGATGGCGAGTCCACTCGTTAAGTCCCAACCCTGCGATTTGAAATCGCGGAACATCTCTTCGATCCAAAACCGGCGTGCATAAATTGGCACCGCTTCACGTCCGAGCGTGACATCGCT
>DAOUAL010000083.1:0-16895 GCA_034433515.1 Anaerolineae bacterium
GACGCCGCGCTGCAAAACTATGCGGCGGCGTTGGAGTTGTATCGCGCGGTGGGCGACCGCTTGGGCGAAGCGAACGTGCGCAAAGCGATGGGGGACATTCAGCAGTTTCGCAAAGAGAATGACGCCGCGCTGCAAAACTATGCGGCGGCGTTGGAGTTGTATCGCGCGGTGGGCGACCGCTTGGGCGAAGCGAACGTGCTTGCCGCACTTTGCCGACTCGATTTGCAGGCGGGCAATTTGGCAAAAGCGGAGCGGTCGCTCGAACAAGTCATCGCGATTCGCCGTGAGATTGGTGACCTCTACTCTGAAGGCGCGGACTTTGGAAATTTTGCGCTCGCGCTTCTTCGTCTTGGTGAAAAAGCAAAAGCCAAGATGTATGCGCTCAGAGCCAAAGCAGTGTTCGAGCAAATTGGCGAGCCAAGTTTGATTCAACAGGTTGACCGATTGATTGCCGCCTGTGAGTAGAACTTATCGCCCTACCAACGTCTAATAGGCGAATGAGGGTAACCACATAGGGTCGTCCCTATATCAAGCGTTCTGTGATAAAATCGGAAACGAAATTGCCAGCAACGAGGTTCGCCAATGTCTGATAGCGTTCGCGATTTATTAGTGCGCGGCGTTGCCGCCGCGAAAGGGAATTCGAAACAAGAAGCCAAGTTTTATCTGGAATGGGTTACGCGCGCTGGGGATGCCACACACGATCAACTCGCCGATGCCTATCGTTGGTTAGCAGACGTTGTGGATGATCCCAAGGAAAAACGAGAGTATCTGGATCACGCACTTGCCTATCGTCCGAATGATCCGGAAGCGCGCCGCGCGCTCGCCCTTTTGAACGGCACGCTCAAGCCAGACGAGATCATTGACCCCAATAAATTTTCCCTGCCCGTGTTGGAATCGCCTGTGCCGACTCAAGCCCGCCGATTCGTTTGTGTGCAGTGCGGTGGCAAGATGCAATTTGCACCCGATGCCACTACACTCGAGTGTACGTATTGTGGTTACACCCAATCTCTCCTCGATTTCGATCAGTCCTTGAACGTCGTGGAGGAACAAGATTTTATTGTGGCGATGGCGACTGCCAAGGGACATTCCAAGCCAACCATCGCGCGTGCAATCAAATGCAAAGGGTGTGGCGCATCCTTTCTCTTGACGCCTCAAACGATTTCGCAGAATTGCCCATACTGCGCATCCGCGTACGTGATCGAACAAGCCGAAGAACGCGAATTGATCGAGCCGGAAGGTGTGTTGCCTTTTATGATCACGCGCGATGCCGCACTCAAAAAAGAGATGGAATGGTTTCGCCAACAAGGTTGGCGTTTGCGCACTGATCCCGCGCCGCCGGCCGGCGTCTATTTGCCGGCGTGGACGTTTGATGTGGGCGGTCAAGTAACGTGGCGCTGTCGCGTCTATCGTAACAAGCAATGGGTGGTCGAGTCCGGCAAGCGTGCCGTTTTGGCAAACGATTTGATTGTGCCGGCGAGTCATCATTTGTCCCCCGTTCTGTCCGAAGAAATTCGTGGGACGCCGCTCGATCAACTTGTTCCGTATGATGCGCGCTATCTCGCCGATTTTCCCGCCGAGACGTACGACGTAGCGGTGAGCGATGCCTCCATCGTGGCGCGGTCGCAAGCATTTCACCAAGTCAAAGCAGACATCGCGCGGGGTATTTTCAATCAATATGCCGATCTCAACGTGAGTTCTGCGAATGTGATGGTGGATTCGTACAAATTGATCTTGGTGCCGATGTGGGTTACTTGTTATCGCATGGATGGCAAACAGTACGGTATCGTCATCAATGGTTGCACCGGCAATCTGCGTGCGGAAAGACCGCCCCAAGGGGTGGTGGGCTGGCTGACCCAGTTGTTCGGTGAATAGATGACTCAACCCATTGCGTTATTTGTTTTTATTCCTTTTTGCAAAATCAAATGCACGTATTGCGATTTCAACGTGTATGCGCATCTAACACGTTTGATGAAGCCATACGCCGAGGCAGTGGCGCGCGAGGTTTCAGAGTTCAGAGTTCAGAATTCAGAGTTGACCGCGCGAAGCGTGTACTTGGGTGGAGGTACGCCGTCGCTGATGCCGATCCCGGCGATTGAAAAGATTCTGCGCGCGTGCCGGGATACGTTTACGATTTTGCCGGACGCGGAAATTACGCTGGAGGCAAATCCCGGTCACGTAGATGCCGATCAATTGCGTGCCTTGCGCGCGCTGGGGATCAACCGGCTGAGTTTGGGTGTGCAAGCGTTCGAGGATGCCACGTTGCGTCGCTTGAATCGCGGGCATACGGTTGCGGACGCACTTGCTACATTCGATCAGGCGCGTCAAGCCGGGTTCGACAACATTAGTTTGGATTTTATTTACGGCTTGCCTTTGCAAACGCTCGACGATTGGCGTGCCACACTGGACCGTGCGAGGGCGTTACAACCCGAACATCTTTCGCTCTACGCACTCAAGGTGGAAGAGGGGACCGGTTTGGCGCATCAAATCCAGCGTGGCAAATATCTGATGCCAGACGATGACCTGGCGGCAGAGATGTACGAGATGGCGGAGGAGATGCTTGACGCGGCGGGATACGCACAGTACGAAATTTCAAATTGGGCGCGGCAAGGCGCTCAATTTCAATCTCGCCACAATCTGACTTATTGGCGCAATCAGCCGTATCTGGGATTTGGTGCGGGCGCGCATTCATGTTTTGGCGGCGAACGCTTTTGGAATGTGTTGTCGCCGGTGGAGTATATTCAACGCATCGAGCAAAAGGCAAGTGTGGTGGCAGGGCGCGAAGAAATCAACCGCGAGTTGGAAATGGCAGAGACGATGATTTTGGGTTTGCGACTGAATGAAGGAATCATCTTGGATGAATTTGCTCGTCGTTACAGCGAAGATGCGCGGAAAAAATATGCCCAGCCATTACGCGAGGCAAGTGAGCTTGGCTTGCTCGAATGCACCGATACCCGGGTGCGGCTGACCCCGCGCGGACGTTTGCTCTCGAATCAAGTGTTTTGGCGATTCTTGCCATAGCACCAGAATGAAAAACCTCCGATGAGTTTGCATCGGAGGTTTTGGTTTACTCTAAATAGTCGCGCAGTTTACGCGAGCGCGAGGGATGGCGCAGTTTGCGCAACGCTTTGGCTTCGATTTGGCGGATGCGTTCGCGCGTTACGCCAAACTTTTTCCCCACTTCTTCCAAGGTGTGCGCTTTGCCATCTTTCAAACCAAACCGCAGTTGCAGGACACGCCCTTCGCGCGGCGAGAGCGACGTGAGAATGTCTTCCATTTGTTCGCGCAAGAGTTGGTGCGATGCCGCGTCGGTGGGTCCCAAGGTCATTTCGTCCGGGATAAAATCGCCCAGATGCGAGTCTTGCTCTTCGCCCACCGGCATTTCCAACGAGAGCGGTCGTTGCGAAATCTTGATGATGCGTTCCACTTTGCGCGACGTGGTGCCCAACTCTTTGGCGATTTCTTCGCTCGTCGGTTCGCGTCCCAGTTCCTGCACCAATTGGCGTGACACGCGCGTCAACTTGTTGATGCGTTCGCACATATGCACCGGCACGCGAATCGTGCGCCCTTGATCGGCGATGGCGCGCGTGATGGCTTGGCGAATCCACCACGTGGCGTACGTGCTGAACTTGAAGCCGCGATGATGATCGAACTTTTCCACCGCGCGGATCAAGCCAATGTTCCCTTCCTGAATCAAATCGAGGAACGAGACGCCGCGCCCAATATATTTCTTGGCGATGGAGACGACCAGCCGAAAGTTTGCCTTGATGAGTTTCTGGCGGCACAACTCGCCTTCACGGATCTTGGCTTCGAGCCGGGCGCGTTCGGCGGGTGAGACGTGATTCTTGTTCAAGCGATAGCGTGCGCGCTTACCCATCTCCATTCCGCGCGCGTATTCCACTTCTTGTGCCGCCGTCAACAGCGGAATGCGCGAAATCTCTTTGAGGTACAGCGAAACGGTATCATCAATCCCAATCGCGCTGAGATCAAGGTCTTCTTGCGCGGCTTTGTGCGCTTCTTCCTCAGTCTCTTCGGCCGTTGCCGGCTTTTCGGATTCGATGACCGAGATGCCTTCATCGAACAAGACGATGTACAGTTCTTCCAATTGTTCCAAGTTCGATTCCGCTTCCGGAAAGACTTGGAGAATATCGTCTTGAGTGAGATAACCTTGCTCTTTGCCTTTCTTGATCAACTCATCGGCGGGCGTCAATTCTTCTTCCGGCTGTCCCATCGCGAGAGCCGGATCGGCTTTGTGCGCTGCCAACGCAGCGCGCAAGGTGCGTGTGGCTAAAGACCCGGCTTTGGTTTCGCGGTTCTTTTTTGTCGGCTTGGCTTTGACTAATCGAGTTTTCTTTTTGCTAATTTTTCTAGTCATTTCTGTCAACACCGATCAACCTAGCGAAGCAAACAATAAAATTGAGACAGGACTGCCCCGTCTCACCAATGCCATTATACGACGGTGATTAAGTAAAGTCAAGAGTTTTTTCGACTTTTTGACAAAAATCGTATGTTTTTGTTGTTCCTCCCCTCTTATTTATGACAACCACTAGCAATCTGCCGCAATATCTTGGGCTCCCTCGTAGATAAATGCCCGAGCCATTCTAGGCGTGTTGTGCGCAAAGCCGATACGTCCAAAACGGTCGGCGAGGATGATGCCGCCGGTGCCGCCCACTCGTTGTGCCATCATTTCGATGGCGCGGCGCGCAGCGATGGTGGGGTGCTGATCGTTGGCTAGCGCATCCACCGCATATTTCGATAGAACGACACGTATAATCATCTCGCCCCAGCCGGTTGCCGATGCGCCGCCGAGTAGGTTGTCGGCATAGACGCCGGCGCCGATGATGGGGGAATCGCCTACACGCCCGGCGCGCTTGAATTTCATTCCGCCGGTTGAGGTCCCCGCCGCGATGTTTCCCTCTCGATCTACCGCAACACAACCGACTGTCCCATAACCTTGAATGGGAATATGGTGTATCGCTTCGCGGCGTGGCGGATTGGCGAGACACTGTTTCCAAATTTCGATTTGTTCGGCGGTGCATAGTTCGGCATTCTCAATCAGCGGGAATCCGTTTTCTTGTGCAAACTGTTCCGCGCCCGCTCCGATCAAAAAGGTATGCTCGCTTTCCATCACGCACCGCGCTAACCGAATGGGATTTTTGATGTGTTGGACACCGGCGACTGCGCCGGCGTTTAACGTGCGTCCATCCATAAAACTGGCATCGCATTCCACCACGCCATCGCGATTGAGATACGAACCAACGCCCGCATCGAACGCTGGATCGTCTTCCATGACGATAATTGCCGCTTGCACAGCATCCAGCGCTGTCCCGCCTTGACGCAAAATTTCCCAGCCCACTTGAGCGGCACGCCGCACACCTTCGCGATGGGGGGCGCGATCTTTTTCGGCGATGTCGCCGGCACCCCCATGCACAATGATTGCTTGTGTCATCGTGGACTCTCCCCTCTAGAGTATGTGAAATTGCACAACATTTTCATTATACTGCGTCGTGGAGGAGGAAGCAAAAAGCCGGGCGATCACCGGAAAAATCAACTTGAGCGAATTGTCTATCTGTGCTACAATGGTGCTAACTTTCAGTGGATTGTTCGGCGAGCGAGGAGGCAAGGTATGGCTCGGCAAATACTAGACCCCGATTCGATGGATGAGTTGGAACGTCAGATGGATCGGATGATTCAAACCTTCTTTCCCAACGAATATACGACGCGTCCACGTTTGTGGCGTCCGCCTACGGATGTGTACGAAACCGAAGAAGGCACGGTGGTCAAGATTGAGGTTGCCGGGATGTCGCCGGACGATTTCACGATTTCGTTTATCAATCGGACGCTGATTATTCGTGGTGTGCGCCAAGATACGGAAGAAAAGCAAAGTTTTCATCGGTTGGAGATTCCGTACGGCGAATTTCAAATCGAAGTGATTTTGACCGACACGTACGATGTGAATCAGATTCAAGCCAAGTATGACCGGGGCTTTTTGTATGTGATGCTCCCCAAACTGCGGCGAGCCCATCGCGTGCCGGTGCGAGTGCAGACCAAGGAAGAGTAACTCGTAGTAACGCACTATTCTGGGATGAATTATGCATATCTTTGGAAAACGTGACGGCGAAGAAAAGAAAGAACAATCGAATACGCCCAACATTCCAAGTGAATTGCCTATTCTGCCATTGCGCGGCACGGTGGTCTATCCCCTCACCATCTTGCCGCTCAGCATCGGCATCGAACGTGATATTCGCTTGGTGGATGAAGCGGCAACGTCCTCCAATCGCTTGATTGGCATTTCGCTGGTTCAAGATGCGCAAGAAGAGATTGGACCGGACAGTTTGGCGAAGGTGGCGACCGTCGCCATCATTCATCGTTTGTTGCGTGCGCCGGACAATACGGTGCGCTTGATTGTGCAAGGATTGGAACGCATTCGCATCAAAGAATTCACAACCACCGAGCCATACCTGCGAGCGCATGTCGAAGTGTTGCCCGAGCCGGTCGAAAAGACCATGCAAGTCGAAGCGCTGATGCGCAACACGGTGGATTTGTTGCGGCGATTGGCGTCGCTCGCCACCGGCTTTCCGGAAGAAATCATTATGGCGGCGATGAACATTGACGACCCACGTCAATTGGTCTATATGATCGCCACCGGGATGCGCATGGATTTGAAAGATGCGCAAGAGTTGTTGGAACTGGACAAGGTCGAAGACAAACTGACCAAACTCAACGCCTTGATCGCCAAAGAACTCGAAGTGCTGGAACTGGGCAAAAAGATTGCGTCGCAAGCCCAAGGCGAGTTGGAGAAAACGCAACGCGAGTACATTCTGCGTGAGCAGTTGAAACAAATCAAAAAGGAGTTGGGCGAAGAGGACGAACAAAGTCTTGAAATCAAAGAATATGAGAAAAAGATCGCTGAAGCGCAAATGACGCCCGAAGCCGAGAAAGAAGCGCGGCGTGAACTGAATCGGATGCGTTCGATGCCCACCGCGGCGGCGGAATACAGCGTCATCAAAACGTACCTCGATTGGCTGGTGGAGTTGCCGTGGAACAAGACGACCGAGGATAATCTGGACATTACGCGCGCGCGCCAAATCTTGGATGAGGATCACTATGATTTGAAAGAAATCAAGGAGCGCATTCTTGAATACTTGGCGGTGCGCAAGTTGCGTTTGGAGCGCGGCGGCGATGAAGAAGCCCGCACGTACAAGGGTTCGATTCTGTGTTTTGCCGGACCGCCCGGCGTTGGCAAGACCTCGTTGGGTCAATCCATTGCGCGCGCGTTGGGACGCAAATTCATCCGAATGTCGCTGGGCGGGATGCGCGATGAAGCCGAGATTCGCGGACATCGCCGAACGTACATTGGTGCATTGCCCGGGCGCATCATCCAATCCATCAAACGTGCCGAGTCGCGTAACCCGGTGATCATGCTCGATGAGGTGGACAAGATCGGGGCGGATTATCGCGGCGATCCTTCGTCCGCGTTACTCGAAGTGCTAGACCCAGCGCAAAACAAAACTTTCCGCGATCACTATCTTGATGTGGATTTCGATCTATCGCAAGTGATTTTCATTTGCACCGCGAATCAATTGGACACCATTCAGCCGGCGTTACGCGATCGGATGGAAATCTTGCAATTGGCGGGCTATACCGAAGACGAAAAGTTGAATATCGCCAAAGGGTACTTGGTGCCGCGCCAAGTCAAAGAGAACGGGCTCAAGCCGGACGAAATCGAATTTGAAGAAGCTGCCATTCGTCAGGTCATTCGCGATTATACGCGCGAAGCCGGCGTGCGCAATCTGGAACGCGAAATCGGTTCAATCTGTCGCAAAGTGGCGACCCACATCGCGGAAGGCAAAGCGACGCGCGTGGTTGTGACCCAAGACAAGGTCAGTGAATTGCTGGGCAAACCCAAGTTCTATGGCGAAGTCGCTGAACGTACAACCGTGCCCGGCGTGGCGACCGGTTTGGTGTGGACGCCAGTGGGCGGCGATATCGTCTTTATCGAAGCGACACGAATGCCCGGCTCAAAAGGATTCATCATTACCGGCCAATTGGGCGAGGTGATGAAAGAATCGGCACAAGCCGCGCTCTCGTACGTGCGCTCCAAAGCCAAAGACTTGGGCATTCCCGATAAGGCGTTTGAAACGAGCGATATTCATCTGCACGTGCCGGAAGGCGCGACGCCCAAGGATGGACCCAGCGCGGGCGTAACGATGGCAACCGCAATTGCGTCGTTGATGACGAATCGCTTGGTACGGAACGACATTGCCATGACCGGCGAAATCACATTGCGCGGGCGAGTTTTGCCGGTGGGCGGGATCAAAGAAAAAGTGATTGCGGCGCATCGCGCGGGACTCAAGACGGTGATTCTGCCCAAACGCAATGAAAAAGATTTAGACGAATTACCGGATGATGTGCGCAAGCAATTAAATTTTGTGTTTGCCGAACAAGTCTCGGATGTGTTCGATGCCGCGTTGACCAAAACACCGGTGATTTCGCCGGATGGTGGGAATGGGCAGGATGCCGATAGCGTCGCAGAAACGCCCAAACAGAAAACCCCGCGCGTGGCTAGAAAGAATTGAGAAAATTGTCCTGGGGTATCTAATGGGCTGTACCAACGCGTCACGCGAGTAGGTTATTAGACGCAGCGCGCCTTAGAGAGCATTCTATCCCAGAACCCCAATTAATAATCGAATTATCGTATTCATCGGTGAATCATTGTTTGGCGACACACGATTGTGTGGCTGGGCTATTATTCGTTGTGCGCGACAATGATTCGTATTCAGGCAAGGGTCATTGCGGACACGAAGGATTTTGCGCATTCGATTCGCACGCTTTTAGGGCTTATTTCTATTGTGCCGCATGGCAACCATTGAAGCCGTCGCGCGTGTGATGCGCAAGCATTCGCATTTTATTCGTTCTGAATGACTTGCGGTATTGTGGCGCCTCTTTTTCCCCGCGGTGATCCTTCCTCACCCTTTGGAAGGGACCCCCATGGTTCAACGAAAAAAATCATCTCAACGTCAATGGTACCGGATGGATTTGCATATCCATACGCCGGCGTCGGCGGATTTCAAGCAACCCAACGTTACCTATCTCGATTTCTTGAGGAAAGCCGAAGAAAAAAATCTGGACATTATTGCGTTCACCGATCATAATTCGGTGCGCGGGTATGCCCAACTGCTCGAAGAAATCGAATCGCTCGAATTACTAGAACGACTCAAGCGTTTGCGCGAGGACGAAAAGGCACGGCTTGCCGAATATCGTCGCTTGCGCGAAAAAATTTTATTGCTCCCGGGATTTGAATTTACCGCGACACTCGGTTTTCACATCCTCGGCATTTTCCCACCGGAAACGACCGTGCGCGAATTGGAACATCTTTTACTTTCGTTGCGTGTACCGGCAGAGAAATTGGATCAGGGCAGTGGTGAAGTGGGGGCCACCACCGATGCGCTCACCGCGTATTGCATGATTGATGAAGCCGGTGGGATGGCGATTGCGGCGCATGCCAATTCATCGCACGGGGTCGCGATGCCCGGTTTTGATTTTGGCGGACAGACGCGCATTGCGTACACCCAAGACCCACACCTCCTCGCGCTCGAAGTGACCGATCTTGAATCGAAATCGCGGCGGCGCACGGCGGTATTCTTTAGCGGCACCAAGCCGGAATATCCGCGCCGAATGCATTGTATTCAAGGCAGTGATGCGCATCGGCTTGATTTCGATCCCAAGCACAAGAATGACATGGGGGTGGGGGAACGCGTTACCGAAATTCTGCTCGATGAATTATCGTTTGACGCAATCAAAGCCGTGTTTCAGGGCAACGATTTTTCACGCACGCGTCCCTATCGCCCCGCCGCTGCCGAACCCTTTGATCCACTGCGCGAGGCGCGCGAGCAAGGGGATACACTCATTCAATCGTTCCACGAACGTTGGTTGGACAAGCGTGCTGTCGCGCGCGAACTCTTGCAAGATGTGGTCGCGCTTGCCAATACGAACGGCGGTACGATTTATATCGGTGCGAGCGCGGATGTGCGCAAGCCGGTGGTGGGGGTGGATCGTCCCGAGCATGCTATTGCGGAATTGCGCGCGGCAATCGCCAAAGACATTACACCGCCACTCGAAGTGCAGATTGAGGTCCTCAAGAGTCAAGGCAAGAGTGTGTTGCAATTGATTGTGCCGCGCGGTAGTCAAGTGCCGTACGTACTCGAGGATAGTTACATCTATGTGCGGTCGGAAAATGAAACCGGCTTGGCGGTGCGCGATGAAATCATTCAATTGGTGCGCGATGCGTTGATGGTTGAATTGGCGGCAGCCGGCATCCCCACGCCCACGCCGGTCGTGGCTGAACAGCCGGCGGAAAAACCGGCGGAAACGATGCCCACCCTTGCAGCGCCGCGCACTGGTGTCGAAATCGTTTCGGCCGAACAGCGCAAAGGGGTGTGGTACTATTCCGTGCGCGATTTGCGCAACGCGCGCGTTGTGCAGAATGTTACGCTCAAGAGTGCGCGCCGATTGTGGCAGTACGCCATTACAGAACATCAAAAGGGTTTACCGGATGTCCAACAGTTGGCTTGGGTAAATGATCTGGCGATTATCAAAACGTATCGGCGGGGCGGCAAGTTGCGCTATGATCTTGCACAACGCGTGGGCGCCAAGTTATTTGTATATTATGGCGTTACGGAAGATGGTATTCACGGTCCCTGGCGCCATCTAGTCGAAGGGGAAGCGATTAACGAAGAGGCGGTGCCGGAAATTCAAGTTGTTCCGCCCGCAGAGGTTGTCGCTGACGTAGAACCGGTGGCTCCCATCGAACACGTTGAAGAACCGCTAGAGGTGAGCACTTGGCATCCGCTCATCATCGAAGAAGAGGTGGAGGCGCCAGCGCCGGAATCGCCGGTCGTTGAGACAGAGCCACCCATCGCAGAGGTTCAACCCGAACCGCCTTCGCCCGCGCCGTGGATTGAAGACATTGCTTTTACCGAGTCAGAGATTATCGAAGAAGAGATGCCAAAGGTTGTCGAAGAATTGCCGCCCACGCCAGCGGCATCAGAACCCGAACCCGCTCACGTTGAACCGAGTGTGCCACCCGAAGAAACTCCTCCGACGCAAATGGTTTTTGTACCGCCAGCCCCGCTCGTGCCAAAATCGCGCGCACAAGAATGGCGCGAACAATTGGAACGCGCGTTGGAAGAGGCAAGGAAGGCGAAGGAAAGACCGCAGACATCAGACGACAGGTCGCAGACATCGGATGATAGACCACCGGTGTCGGACGAACCGCCACCATCGGGAGGATGAACATTGCGGCGTATCGTGGCGTTGGTGGGGTTGATTCTCTTGATGTTTCCCGGTGTGGTGCAAGCCGACTCGCCCACCGTTCACACGGTGGCGTGGGGTGAGACGTTGTATAGCATCGCGCGTGCGTATGGCGTAACGCCGCAAGCTATTGCGGACGTGAATGGCATTCACATCAATAGTTGGGTGTATGCCGGCACACAGTTGAAAATTCCAAACCCAACGCGTGTGCCGGCATCTATTTCACCGACGACGCCCAGCGGTTTCTACACCGTGCGCGCGGGCGACACGCTCTTTTCGATGGCGAACCGATTTGGTACCACCGTCAACGCGCTGGCGGCGGCGAACAATTTGCCACCGAACGGCGTGATCTATGTCGGATGGTTGCTCAAGATTCCATCGCGCGCCACAGCCAACCTAGCATCCCCGAATCAACGTACACACATTGTCCAAGCCGGCGAAAATCTTTTGCGCATCGCGTTGCGGTACGGGACGACCACGCAAGCGATTGCGTACGCCAACAACCTGCCTAACGATTGGTTGATTTATCCGGGTCAACGACTTTACATTCCAAATGCGCAAGCGCCACAATCGAATGCGACCGGCTCAACCTTGAACATTCGATTGACGAATATCGCCTTGTATCAGCAAAAGCAAACCCTCACGTGCGAACTAGCCGCCGCAGCAATGGCAACGCGCGGCGCGATTAGCGAAAATCAATTGCTCGCCGTGATGCCGCGCAGTGAAAATCCGTTCCACGGCATTCGCGGGCAAACCGATTCACCAGCCTATGGGGGCTTGACCGATTACGGTGTTTATGCGCACGGTTTGCAAAAAGGTTTGACCGCGCTGGGTATCAAATCCCAAGTGCTTTATAATTCAAGTTACGATGATTTTCGGAGTGCGATCATTGACCATTTGCGCGCAGGACGCCCGGTGATTTGGTGGCACACGTGGCAAGATTCGTACCAAGTGCCAGTCATGGTCAAGTTGTCCGATGGCACGACGGTCAAATTGACGCCGTACGAACACGCCAGCGTGATTGTTGGCGTGAACGACAGCGGCGTTACCTACCACGATCCGTATGATGCCTCGGTGCGATTTGTGGCGTGGCAGGATTTCCGGCGCGTGTCGGCATACTTTGATCATATGGCGTTGGTGGTTTGGTGATTGGGTGATGAGATGATTCGATTGCGCGAATTTACGCTGGATGATTACGACGTTGTGTACGCACTCTGGCAAGACTCTGCGCCCGGCATCGGTCTCAGCCGATCGGATACGCGCGCGGAGATCGCTAAAAAATTGCAACGCGACCCGGATTTGTTTCTGGTGGCAGAAGACGAGGGCAAAATCATCGGCACCGTCATTGGCGGGTACGACGGACGGCGCGGCATTATTTATCATCTCGCCGTCGCACGCGAATATCGCGGCAACGGTGTCGGCAAGATGCTGATGGCAGAGGTAGAACAACGCTTGGCGGCAAAAGGTTGTCTCAGAGCGTACTTACTCGTTAAACGTGAGAATACCGATGTGATCGAATTTTACCAGCGCTTGGGTTGGGAAACGATGGAGGTTACGTTGATGGGCAAATCGTTCAACGTATCGAACAAGGAGACATGCTAAATTGAAACGACCACGTGCGCGCGATCTGGGCATCAAAATCGGACGGATCAAGCCGGGACGGTACAACGCGATTACGGATGTACCAGGTGTGCGAGTAGGTCACGTAACGTTAATCGAAGGGAAAGGCAAATTGATCCCGGGCAAAGGTCCCATTCGCACCGGCGTGACGGCAATTCTGCCGCATGGCGGCGATTTGTTTTTGGAAAAAGTGACCGGCGCAGTGCTGCGCATCAATGGCTTTGGCGAAGTAACGAATGCCGAACAAGTCCACGAAATGGGTTTTATCGAAGGACCGATTATGCTGACCAACACCCTCAATGTGCCGCGTGTTGCCGATGCAGTGATTGATTGGTCGTTGGAACGTAATCCGCAACAAGGTATCGAAACGTGGGGGATTAGTCCGGTCGTTGCCGAGACCAGCGATATGTACCTCAACGATATTCGCGGTCGGCATGTGAACCGCGAACATGTCTTTCTGGCGATTGATGCAGCCAAGGGCGGACCGGTGGAAGAAGGTTCGGTCGGCGGCGGCACCGGGATGATCTGTTACGATTTCAAAGGCGGCATTGGGACCGCCTCGCGCAAATTGCCGGACAAACTGGGCGGCTATACGATTGGCGTGTTGGTGCAATCCAATTTTGGTTGGCGACCGCAATTGATGATTGATGGGGTGCCGGTAGGGCGCGAACTCGCTCATTACAAACCGTTGCGTCGTCGCACCGAAGCGATGCACCCGTCGCGCAACCCGCGCCGGGCAATGGCTAGTCCGCCAGCGATGTCAAGTGGGGAGGCAAAGATCACAACAACGCAAAAGGGAATGCCGGCAATGCCCATTGACACGGGCTCTGTTATTGTCGTGATTGCGACCGACGCGCCGTGTTCCTCGCGCATTCTGACGCGCTTGGCGATGCGCGCCCAAAACGGATTGGCGCGCACCGGCTCGCACACCGGCAACACCAGCGGCGATTTCGTCATTGCGTTCTCAACAACGCGCCGCAAGAAGCATTTTGCCGATGCGTTGACGTACAGCGCGGAGCAAATCATTGAACAAGGTGACCTCATCAACTATATGTTCTGGTCGGTGGTGGAGGCGACCGAAGAAGCGATCCTTAATTCGCTGTTCAAATCCGATACGATGGTTGGGCGCGATGATCGAATTGTGCCCGGTTTACCCATCGAAGAGACGGTGGCGGTGATGAAAATGTACGGACACGCCGAAGTGCATCTACCCTGAAACGTAGAAACGGAACGCGTATCACGAAAAATGGTGGAACAATGCGGATTGGCATTCTGACGATCAGTGACCGCGCCTCACGTGGCGAATACGAAGATCAATCGGGTCCTGCGTTGCGCGAGGTGATTCAGAAGCATTTTGGGGAAGACGTTGATTTGATGCACATCGTTCCCGATGATTTTATGGAGATCAAGCGCGCGCTCCTCAAATGGTGCGACGATGCGCATCTGGATTTGATTCTGACCACTGGCGGCACCGGCTTTTCCCCGCGCGATGTTACGCCCGAAGCGACCAAGCAAGTGATCGAACGGGAAGCGCCCGGCTTGGTGCAGGCGATGATTGCCGCATCGTTACAGAAGACGCCGCACGCGATGCTTTCGCGGATGGTTGCCGGGATTCGCGGGCAGACGCTCATTGTCAATTTGCCCGGCAGCCCCAAAGCCGCGTGCGAAAACTTGGAGACGATTTTGCCGGCGATCCCGCACGCCATCGAATTGTTGCGCGGTACGGCTGGTGATCGGCATCCAGCGGAAAGGATTTAACCACAGGGCTGAAAAAGGAAGGTTCGTAGTATGGCGATTGACTGCCACGTTGGTGCGGCGCGATGAATCGCGCGATTACGAACCTAGCGCGATGAATCGCGCGACTACGAACCTAGCGCGATGAATCGTGCGACTACGAACCTATTGCGATGAATCGTGCGACTACAAACCGATTTGCGGGAGAACAAACGATGAAAACCTCTACCTATCGCTGGCTCGTCGTCATTGTTTTCTTCCTGTTCATGTTGCTCCACCAAGCGGACAAACTGCTGATCGGGCCACTCACCACGCCGATTATGCAGACCTTTGGGATTGATGAAGCGCAAATGGGCGCCGTGTTCACCGGCGCGCTCATCGTCGGCTCGGTTTTGTATCCGCTGTGGGGTTACTTGTACGATCGCTTTGCGCGTGCCAAGTTACTTGCGCTCGCCTCCTTCATCTGGGGTGCGACGACCTGGCTCAGTGCAATCGCGCCGACCTATCCCGCGTTCCTTGCGACGCGCGCATCCACCGGCATTGACGATTCCAGTTATCCCGGCTTGTACAGTCTCATCGCTGATTATTTTGGTCCGCAGGTGCGCGGCAAAATTTACGGTTTGTTGCAAATCGCGCAGCCGCTCGGTTATATGATTGGCTTGATCGTTGCCACGATGTTCGTCGGCACGCTGGGTTGGCGCGGAATTTTTTATGTGACCGGCACACTCGGCATCGTCCTCGCTGTCGTTATCTTTTTGGCTGTGCGCGAGATGCCGCGCGGTAAAGGTGAGCCGGAACTTGCCGACCTGGATCGGATTGGCATTTATCGGTTTGATCTCAAAATTGCGTTGGGCTTGTTCAAGAAAAAGAGTCTGCTCTTGCTCTTTGCGCAAGGATTTGTGGGCGTCTTTCCGTGGAACGTGATCACGTATTGGTTCTTTCGCTATTTGGAAACCGAACGCAAATATTCACCCGATGCGGTCTTGCTGACGATGGCGCCCGCGATTCTGGTTTTAGCGTCCGGCTATTTCATCGGCGGGGCAATTGGCGATTTCTTTTTCAAGCGAACCTCGCG
The DNA here is from genome assembly GCA_034433515.1 of Anaerolineae bacterium. GTDB lineage: Bacteria > Chloroflexota > Anaerolineae > UBA4142 > UBA4142 > DAOTXS01. The sequence continues at coordinate 15,740 of DAOUAL010000083.1, forward strand.
CGGGCGCGTGCTGGTGGCGATGGTAGGGGTCTTGACCGGCGCGATTCTCCTTTTCTTGATGATGAATGTGCCCATCGAAAATCAAGGGTTGTTTTTTGTGATGCTCTTGCTCACTGCGATCTTTATCCCCTTCGCCTCGGCGAATGTGATCTCGACGGTGTACGACATTACGTTGCCCGAAGTGCGCAGCACCGCGTTAGCCGTGCAGTATTTCATCGAGGGAAGTGGTGCCGCGCTCGCGCCGTTGATGGCGGGCATCATTGCGGTGCGTTCGTCGTTGCACGATGCCATCCTGATCATTTGCGTAACCACGTGGTTGATCGGCGCAGGATTTCTCGCGTTGACCGCGTATTTGGTGCCGCGCGACATCAAGGTTTTGCGGGAGCAAATGCGCGAGCGCGCAGAGATTGAACGCGCGCGGCAAGCCGGTTGATTTTTCAATGCTCCGCGTCTCTGTCATCTCGTTTTCTGCTTTCGACTCGCCGCACAAATTTTTTGACGAGGCAGCGACCCGCATCGAACGCGCGGCGCGCGAGGGCGCACAGTTGGTTGTGTTGCCCAACCTTGCTTTGCCGATTCCGCGTGAAACGTTTATTGATTTCTTCGCCGCCCTCGCGCGCCGCGCGCAAGTCTATCTTGCACCGGGCACCTTCCTCGAACGCGAAGGCGATGGGCTTTTCAACACTGCCTACCTTTTCACCTCGGATGGAAAACTTGTTGGCACGCAACGTCAGACCCATCGCTCGCCGCAAGAAATCGCGCAAGGATTCACGCAGGGCGATGAGCTGAACGTGTTCGATATCGGCATCGCACGTGTGGGATTGGTGATCGGCACCGATATCGAGTATCCCGAAGTGTCGCGCATCCTTGCCTTGCAGGGCGCGAATGTGTTGATTCATCCAGCGGCATACGCCGCGTGGAGTCGAGAACATTTCCTGCTTGATCTCTGGCGCGAGGTGCAAGCGAATCAAGTGTTTGGGGTGCAAGCGTGTGTGGCGGGCAAGGGCCAATCGGCGATTTACGCGCCGGTGGAACTGACTCCCGATCATCGTGGCGTCCTTGCCCAAAGTAACGCCGGCGACATCATCAGCGCGACGCTCGATTTTGATGCATTGCAACAAGTGATTGACGCTTATCCGATTTTTGATTTCTTCAA
>DAOUAL010000084.1:0-50856 GCA_034433515.1 Anaerolineae bacterium
ATCAAAATGTCGCAACATCAATTGCTATTTCAAGAAGTGCTGGCATTGGCGCACGTACGCGGTCGTCTCCCCGAACATCTGGTTGTCCTCGGCATTCAGCCGGCTGACTTGGAGGTCGGCGTCGAATTGTCCTCTCAAGTTGCGCAAACGTTGCCGCAACTCATCAAGCGGGTCGAGCAGATCGTGCAAGAGTGGACTGCGTCCGCGTAAGCATCGTGATTAAACGCTTTCCGCGCGTTCACCGCGCCGCACACCCAACATAAAGAGAAACGCAAATGCCAGCGCAATCGGCGCGATGAGAAAGATGACGCCGTAATCTTTGCCCAGCGCATCAATCAACAGCCCGGCGATAAAGGGACCCAACACCGCTGCCGAAGTCGAAGCGAAATAATAGAGTCCCGTGTATGTGGCGAGTTCGGTTTGCGGCGCAATGTCCACCACCATCGGCAACGAGTTGATGTTGATGAGCGCCCAGCCGATCCCAGCAAGCGCGAGCAAAAGGGGAAGCAAAAAGCCGGAGGTTTGCAACGAGGGCGGCAGAAGGCGAATGATCGCCATCAAGATTCCCAGCAACGCAATGCCCACAAGAATCGTCCGGCGCCGGCCAAACTTGGCGGCAATGTAACCGCTGGGCACGGCAAAGATAACGAACATGAGCGCGAGGAAGGTAAGCAAGAATGCGGCTTGGTTCGCCTCCATCTTGAGCGCCATCACGCCGTAGAGGGTAAAAAATTTCGAGACGGCGTTGTAGCCGATAAACCACGCAAAGATCGCCAGCAATAACAAGAGTGCGCTCTTTTCTTGCTCGCCCAAGATTTTTGCTAGACTGGCTATCAAACTGGGGCGCGCTTCTACGGCTTGCGCTGTGCTGTCCTGGGGTTCGCGGATTTGCCAGAACACAATCCCCACGGCGATCACCAACATAATCGAAGCCGCCCAGAATGGATACGCCGGGTTCATCTTGAATAATGCCGCACCGCCGGCAAACGCGATGATCGCTCCAATCCCTCCCATCAAATTGATCAACCCATTTGCCTGACTGCGAAATTGGGAGGGCGTAATGTCGGGCATCAAGGCAATCACGGGTGTGCGGAACATGGCGAGTGCGATAATCGTGAGGACGAGTACGGCGATAAAGACCCAAAGCAACGTGGGTTGAACCAGAACAGGCAAAAGGGCAAAGCCGATGGCGGCGAGCGGGGCAAAGATCAGAATAAAGGGCATGCGCCGTCCAATCGGCGTGCGAATGCGATCACTCAAGGAACCGATTCCCGGCTGAATGAGAAAGACGATAATCGTGTTGATCGTCAAAATCGCGCCGACGAATGAAGCATCCAGCGCAAAATCCTTGCCCAGAAAAACAGGGACGTACGAATCGTGGATTGCCCAGAGAATACTCACGCCGAAAAATCCAAAACCGAGTAGCAGTGTCTTGCCAATGTCCAACTTCATTGTTGCCTCCTCATCAGAGATGTTAAATACATTCTACTGCGAGACGGCAAACCGGTCAAACCAACGAGGATAGACGGGTCGGCGACTTGTCTATCTCTAATCCATCTCTTTGCTGTACGTAGAAATTTCATACGTGACCGGCTGATTTTTAACGAATCTTGAACATCCTCCTATTGACGAACGCAAACGGGGCTGGTATGATAGAAATCGTCAATGACAACCACCAATAAGACAATGATTCGAATGGGCGTTGTTTCATCACACGGCTAGTGCAACAACATGAAATAGTTGCATACCAGACTGCTGGGAAGACGCTGACAGACGTGGCTAAAAATCGAGTTTTCACCACGCACTTTCATGTTGGTGCACTACTAGGGTGTTGGCGAATACTAGTTATGTGGTAAAAAGGGAACCCGTTTGGATGGTCGTCAGGATAGAGCGAACGCGCTCTGCATTCAAGGAGGATAAACTCATGGGCGAGACCAACACGACATTGAGCAAGTCGTGCCGGTCTCTTTTTTTGATGAGCACAACACTCAGGACACCGAGTTTGGTTCTTGGCTGTGAAATTTAAGCAATGTGTGGTTACTCTCGTTAAGGAGCATCCTATGAAATGGCAATGGAAAATTGGCGAGTATTCTGGAATTGGAGTCTATTTGCATGCAACGTTTTTTCTGTTGATCGGCTTTGTGGTCTTGAGCCACGTTCTCCAAGGTGATCCGATCAGTCAAACCATCGCAGGCGTTGTGTTTATTCTGGCATTGTTCGCTTCCGTTGTCCTGCACGAGTTTGGGCACGCGTTGACAGCAAAACGATACGGTATCAAAACACGCGATATTACATTGTACCCGATCGGCGGCGTCGCGCGACTTGAACGAATGCCGGATCAACCGATTCAAGAATTCTGGGTCGCCTTGGCAGGTCCAGCGGTGAATGTGGTCATTGCTGCTGTCTTGTTCGTATGGATGGCAATTACCACCGAGATCATACCCTTGGAAAAACTCAGTGTTGCCACCGGTCCCTTTATCGAGCGATTGATGTTGACCAACTTGGCATTGGTGGGCTTTAACTTGTTGCCGGCGTTTCCAATGGACGGGGGACGCGTTCTGCGCGCCCTCCTTGCCATGCGAATGGAGTACACGCGCGCCACCCAAATCGCCGCGACGCTCGGGCAAGCGATGGCGTTCTTGTTTGGATTCATCGGGATGTTCACCAACCCATTCTTGGTTTTCATCGCGTTATTCGTGTGGATTGGCGCGGCCCAAGAAGCCAGTATGGTGCAGATGAAATCCGCGCTCGGTGGCATCCCGGTCGTGCGCACAATGCTCACCGATTATCGCACCCTGACACCGCAGGATACCTTGGGGCGCGCGGTGGAGTTGATCCTGGCGGGTTCACAGCACGATTTTCCGGTGACAGAGAACAGCACCGTCGTTGGCATTCTCACGCGCGATAAACTTATCACCGCGCTCTCGCAACGGGGATACAACGCGCTCGTCAGTGAGGTGATGCAACGCGACTTTGCATCGGTGGAGTACTCGGAGATGTTGGAAACCGCCTTGATGAAGATGGAAGCGTGCGGCTGTCAGACGTTGTGTGTGACGCGGAACGGGCAACTCGTGGGTATTGTCACCAAAGAGAACGTTGGCGAGTTTCTGATGATCCAAGCCGCGCTTGGTAAATCGGGTGCGCGCGGATTGCGCCCCACCATCGAACCGATCTAGAAAAATAACTGCCGCCGGAAAAATCCGGCGGCAGTTTGGTTATTCGAGCGGTTCTAACAACTTGCGCACGAAAGTCGCCTACGACGCGCGCGGTTGCCAGCACCGGTGCGGCGAGAAAAATTCCCAGGATGCCGGCAAGATTCGCGCCTGCAATTGCACCGATAATAATCACGACTGGCGGCAAGTTCACACTCGAGCCAATCACTTTGGGGACGATTCGCTTCCATCTTCCTCACCTCCACTCGGAGATTGTGTTGACTTGCATTCTACTCACAATCGGAATTCTGTCATCCGTCCACCGCGGCGCCGTTTCATGCTATAATAACATAGCAATGATCAAGACCTTGTGGATCAAAGACGAGTACCTGCAACAGATTTTACAAGGACGCAAAACGGTTGAGGTGCGCGTGGCATATAGCAATATCGCGCGGCTGGGTGTGGGCGATCAATTGCGATTCAATGATCAATACTTGTTCGTCATTCGACGCATCGGCCGTTACGCTAACTTTGCCGACTTGCTGGCGCACGAAAATCCGCAAGCCATTGCACCCGGCTTGTCGCGCGAAGAATTGATGCAAACTTTGCGCACAATTTATCCTGCCGAAAAGGAATCGCTCGGCGTGATTGCACTAGAAATTTCTCCCATTGCATAAAATCCTAACTCGGACGAGCCGAAACAACACCGGAATTGATCCACGAAAGACACGCAGGTACACGAAGATTTCACTGTTCTCCTTCGTGACCTTGGTGCCCTTCGTGGATGAAAAAAATCTTTGCTTTTTGTGCAACGACTTCACTTGATAGGTACTATGCCCACCGAACTCGCTTATCACACCGATCCCTTTTGCTGGGAATTTGATGCCGAGATTATCCGCCAAACGATTTTACCGGACGGACGTATCGGCGTGCTCTTGCCTAAAACGTTTTTCTATCCGACCGGCGGCGGACAGGAACACGATGTCGGGACACTCGGCGAGGCGCGTGTAACCGATGTGATGATGGATGATGCCGGCGATGTGATTCACATTGTGGATCGCCCAGTCTCTGGCGTTGTTCGCGCAACGATTGATGGCAAGCGCCGATTCGCGTTTATGCAACATCACTCCGGCCAACATTTGTTGAGCGCGGCAATTCTGCAAGCCCAACACATCGAAAGCATTTCTGCAAACATTCACATTGATACACCGTCCACGATTGATCTCGATACGAATGCCGACCTGGATTTGACCCCCAGCGAAAATTTAGCCAATGCCATCATTTGGCAAGATCGTCCGATCAAAACGTACGTCGTGGACGAGACGCGCCTTCCAACCATTCCGCTCCGCCGACCGCCGCAGGTGAGTAAAAGTATTCGCATCGTTGAAATTGAAGGCGTGGATTATTGTGCGTGTGGCGGTACGCATTGCACGCGGACCGGGATGATCGGCATCGTCAAGATCGTCAAGACCGAACACGTCAACAAGAAATTGCGCGTGCATTTTGTTTGCGGCGAACGCGCGCTCCAATCTTTTCAGAACACTCACTCCATTGTTACCCGCGTCGCACGGCAAATGGATACGCATCCCGATCATATTCTCGATGCGCTGACCAAGCAACAGCAAGCCCTTGACGCGATGCAAAAGGAATTGCAAGAACTGCGCGAACTCAAATTGAGTATCGAGGCAAAGCAACTGGTGACGCACGCGCAAGCGTTCAAATCTTTTCGATTGATCACCGCATCGTTTCGGAAGCGGCTCGCGCAAGAATTGCGTGTGCTGGGAATGCAGTTGCAAAACGAACCAGGGATCGTGGCGATGCTGGCGTCGTACGATGGCGCGAAGGTGAGCATCGTGATGGCGTGCGCGGCGGACACACAAATGAACGCCAACGATTTGTTGCGCGCGATCCTAGCGGACATTCACGGGCGCGGCGGCGGCGATGCGCGGCTAGCGCAAGGCGGCGGGGCGGCGAGCGAGGAATGGTTTACAACGTTACCGGCAAAGGTCGAACGGACTCTGGCGTCATCCTAGAATCATTCTTCGCCAACGACGCGGCGCAACGCTTTCAACCGCGCACGTTGTTTCTTCGCGGCGATACGTTTCTCTTTAGCGGCACGCGTGGGCTGGGTTGCGCGACGCGGCTTGGGCGGCACCGCTGCCTGCCGAATCAACTCGATCAAGCGCGCCCGCGCATCCGCGCGATTTTGTTCTTGGGTGCGAAAGCGCGCCGCGTGAATGATCAACACACCATCCGCGTTCACCCGCCGGCCGGCAAGCTGCAATAATCGTTCGCGCACATCGTCGGGCAAAGAGGGCGAGTGACGCACATCAAAGCGCAACTGAACCGCCGTCGCCACCTTGTTCACATTCTGTCCGCCCGGTCCCGCGGCACGGATAAATTCTTCGACGAGTTCTGCTTCGTCGAGTGAAATGGTACGCGTAATTGGAATCATCGTTTTTGATTTTACCATCTTTTGAAAAATATGCCTACCTCCATTCCACACATTGATTTTCGCGCCAACACAAAAAATATTTCGCCGCATCTCGTCGCGGCAACGCAGAAATCCACGCGCACGGCGCTCACCAAACGCGCGGAAGCGATTCAAGCGATGGGCGAAGATCGCTGGCAAGCGTTGCGCGATGCTGCTCACCAAATTCGCTTGCATTCGATCACGCATCTCGACCAGTACTTGCCGATGCTCGAAGAACAAATCACGCAAGCCGGCGGCGTGGTGCATTGGGCGCGCGACGATGTCGAGGTGCGTCAAATCGTGCTGGCGATTGCCGCGCAACACAATGCTAAACGCATTGTCAAGGTCAAGAGCAACGCGACCGAAGAAATCGGATTGAATGAGGCGTTGCATAACGCCGGCATCGCTGTGTTTGAAACCGATCTGGGTGAGTACATCGTGCAACTCGCCGGGCAACGACCGTCGCACGTAACCGCGCCGGCATTGCATCTCACCCAAGAAGACATCGCCCAACTTTTCCACGCTAAACTTGGCATTGCTGCGCCACCCGATCCGTCTGTGCTCACGAACATTGCGCGCGAAAAACTGCGCGAAGAATTTTTGTCGGCGGATATGGCAATCTCCGGCGCGAACTTTATGATCGCCGAGACCGGCACGTTGGTCATCGTAACGAACGAGGGCAATGGGCGAATGTGCACCACCCTTCCGCCGGTGCACATCGCCGTCGTCGGCATCGAAAAAGTGATTCCGGATTGGGCGAGTCTGCCGGCGTTGCTCAACGTTCTGCCGCGCAGTACGACCGGTCAAAAACTGACTGCCTATATCAGTCTGATTCACGGCACCATGGATTCCAACCCGCGCGAGTTTCATCTGATCTTGCTCGACAACGGACGCACAAAAATTTTGCAAGACGATGTGGCGCGCGAGACGCTGATGTGTATCCGTTGCGGCGCGTGCGCGAATATCTGCCCGGTCTATAACAACGTTGGCGGGTTTGCGTACGATTGGGTGCATCTGGGTCCGATTGGCTCGATTCTGTCGCCACAGTTGCTTGGCACAAAAATTGCCGGCGATTTACCGTTTGCGTCGTCGTTGTGCAGCGCGTGCGCGGAGGTGTGCCCGGTGAAAATTCCGATTCCGAAAATTTTATTGCATCTGCGTCATCGCGTTGCCGAAGGCGACCCGTTTGAAAACGCGGTTACGCCGGGAACGCTGCGTTCAAGTGCAAGCATCGGCGCGGCAACACTTGGCTCATCATTCCTTTATCGGCTGGGCGCGCGAATGTTGCGCATTCTGCAAGCACCATTTCGTCGCGGCAATTGGCTTCCAACACTGCCACTGCCGCTCAATCGCTGGACAAACGTGCGACCATTTCCGGCGGTGCAGAATGATTTTAGGGAATGGTGGAAGAGACGTAAAACGTGATGTGTGATACGTCTGCATAATCTGTGGGTAAAGAATTACTGCTCAGGGATACCACAGAGGGCAAAGGGAACACAGAGAAAACAAATGGACAGCTCTGTGACCTCTGTGGGCTCGGTGGTTAAAATTGAACAGGGCGAAGCAGATACGGTAAAGATTATGAATTCTCGTGATCAAATCCTCAACTCCATCCGCACCACACTTGCGTCTGCCACACGTGCACCGTTAAACACAACGGCGTGGATGATGCCACGCACATTGGGCGCTGTGAACGCCGAGATTGACCGCTTGCTCGCCGAAATCGAAAAATTGAGCGGTGTGGCACGGCGCGTTGCGAATCAAGACGAATTGAGAATCGCGTTACGGGAGTTGGTGGAAAAAGAAAAAATCGCGAAAGCAACGACGTGGGCAACAGCAGAATTGCGAGAACTTGGCATCGCAGAAATGCTAACCACGCTTGGCGTTGAAATTGTGCCGCAAGACGCAGACAAACGCGCCATCGCTCAATGCGACCTCGGCATCACCGGCGTGGATTTCGCGTTGCCGGAAACCGGCACCCTTGTTTTGCGCACCACACCGGCACAATCGCGTCTCGTTTCGCTTTTGCCACGTGTGCACCTCGCCATTCTGCGTCCCAACGTACTGCGCGGCGACTTGCGCGATGTGTTCACCGAAATTAAACACGACAAGCGCATCGTGCTCGTCACCGGTCCCAGCCGTACCACCGACATCGAAAAAGTGTTGACGATTGGCGTGCACGGACCCAAAGCGTTGTACGTGTGGTGTGTAAGTCCATTTGCCTAACCTCTCAAAAACAGGTAAAATGGAAATGTAATATTGGCTAAGGAGAAACATATGCCGTACTATGAATATGTGTGCGCTGATTGCCACACTCTCTTTGAATTGAAACGTTCGATGAAAGAGATTGACGACCCGGCGACATGCCCTCAATGTCACGGCGAACATGTAACGCGCCAGATTTCCAAAATCTTTGCGTTTGCCCACGGCGAGAGTGGGAGTGTCTCCGCGCTGGGCGGCGGCGGTTGTAGTTCGTGCGCTGGCGGAGCGTGCAGCAGTTGTGGTAGCCAGAACTAGGCGCAGCAACTTTGGCCCACCGCGGACACGCCGATCTATTTGCAATGTGCAAAGCATGCGCGCTTCCCAAGGCGATGTACTGCTAGGAAGGGAGAAAGAATGAGCACCTACCAATTCACAGTGGTGATTGAACCCGATGAAGGCGGGTTTCACGCCTATGTGCCCGTGTTGCCTGGTTGCCATACCTTTGGCTCTACGGTCGAAGAAGTACGCGCGAATATTCTTGAAGCCATCGAACTGCATGTTGAAAGTATGCAAGCTGATGGCGAGAGCGTTCCACTGGAACGCGAACCCGTGTTTATCACACGCTTGTCGGTGCCAGTTGCAGTATGAGCGAAAAATTGCCCCGCGTTGATTGCGATGATTTGATTCGCGCGCTCAGACGCGCTGGTTTTGTCTCTGTGCGACAACGCGGAAGCCACGTGCATCTCAAACGCTATTCCGACAATCGGCGTGTCACTGTGCCTATGCACAAAGGACGAACCGTTCCCATTGGCACCCTGAAAGCGATTCTGCGTGATGCAGATATTGATCCAGACAAATTCCGTGAACTCTTGTCTTAATTACCTTGGAGAGGTTTTTGAATGTCCAACCATTCGTTGACCGTCCGCGTGGGCGGCGATTCCGCCACTGGCGGGATCGTTACCACCGGCGAAGTTTTTGCCCGCATCGCTGCGTACGCCGGCTTGGAAGTCTATACCACCCGCACCATCCCCGCCGAAATCAAAGGCGGGCACGTCATGTTCCAAGCCCGCATCGCGCCGGAAGAAGTGTGGTCGCAAGGCGATGATTTGGACATGCTCATCGCGTTCGATCAAGAGTCCATTGATCGGTATTACAAACTAATTCGCCCGGGCGGCATTCTGATCTACAACTCGAACGAGAGTACGCCGCCCGCCGCCGATGGCATCACCCAGTATCCCCTGCCGCTGAACGATTTAGCCAAAGCGATCAACTTTCAACGTGGGCGCAACATTATCACGATTGGCGCCATGGTCAAACTATTCGATTTGCCGTTTGAAACCGCGCGCATCGTCGTCGAAAAACAATTGGGGCGCAAAAAAGAGATGCTCGAGCAAAACCTGCTCGCACTCAAAGCCGGGTACGATTACATCGAACAGAATGTTACCCAGACCGCGCCCTATCATCTGATGCCCAAGCCGGGCGCCAAAGAGCAAGAGCGCCTGGTGGTCAGCGGCAATCAGGCATTAGCGATGGGCGCGATTGCAGCGGGCTGTCGTTTCTATGCCGGCTATCCCATCACCCCTGCGACCGACATTATGGAATTTCTCGCCGGCGAATTCCCGCGCCTGGGCGGCACGGTGATCCAAGCCGAAGACGAAATGGCGGCTTTGGGTATGGCGCTCGGTGCATCGTACACCGGCGTGCGTGCTATGACCGCCACCTCCGGTCCCGGCTTGGCATTGATGGTTGAACTGATTGGGCATGCGACGATGGCAGAAATTCCGGTGGTCATCGTAGATGTGCAACGAGCAGGACCTTCGACCGGGATGCCCACCAAAGTTTCGCAAGGCGATCTGCGCATCTCGGTCTTTGGCTCGAACGATGATGCCCCACGCATTGTCATCGCGCCGGTGTCGGTCGAAGATAATTTCTATCAGATGATCAATGCCTTTAACCTTGCCGAGAAATATCAGACGCCGGTCATTTTCTTGAGCGATCAAGATATGTCAGTGCGCGTGCAGACGATTCCGCCGTTCGATACTTCGCGCGTGCATTTTGAAAAACGATTGTTGTGGGATGGCCGCGATCCGGTAATCTTCGAACGATACAAGGACACCCCCTCTGGGATTTCGCCCATGTCATTGCCCGGGATGAAAGGCGGACAGTACGTTGCCGAAGGGTTGGAACACTTGCCCAGCAGCGAGCCGGATTATACGCCCGAGACACACACCACGAATATGTTCAAGCGCGGCAAAAAAATTCGCCAAGCCGCTGGCGATGCCGCCAAGTGGGGAATGTTGGAACAATTTGGCGATCCCAAGGCGCGCGTTGCCATCGTGGGCTGGGGTTCAACCATCGGGCCGGTGAAAGAAGCCGTTGAACGCGCCGAAGCCGAAGGGATGCCCGTCGCCGTGTTGTACACCAAGATGATTTATCCCTTGCCGCGCAAGGAGATCGGCGATTTCATTCAAGATCGCGAAGTAATCATTGTGCCTGAAATGAATTACACCGGTCAATTCGCCCGGATGATCCAAGCCGAATTCTGGCGCGAGGTGGATAGTCTGCGCAAGTATGGCGGCATCCCGTTTACCACACGCGAGATTTACGAAGAGATCAAACGCGTGTACGCCGGGTTGAAACCCACCCAAAAGCTGACGCGCAAACGCACAGCATCGAAAAAAGCCACCGCCAAGAAAAAATTAAGCCGTCGGTAATTCATCGGGGCAACCCTCACGATACCCAACGGTTTGTTAACTAAATTATGACAGACGAGAGAGATGAAACCAATGATTTCCACATTTGAACCAATCGTCCATAAATTTGAACCGGTCAATCTCACACCCAACGACTATAAAAGCGATGTGCATCCAATCTGGTGTCCGGGCTGCGGCGATTTTGGCGTGCTGGCAAGTTTCTACAAAGCCGTCGCCGAGTTGCACATTCCCAACGAACAACTCGTCGTCGTCTCTGGGATTGGTTGTTCCAGCCGGTTTCCCGCGTTCGTCAACGCGTACGGTTTTCACGGCACCCACGGACGCGCGCTCCCCTTGGCAACCGGGGTCAAGATGGCACACCCTGAACTCGTCGTGGTTACGGTCGGCGGTGATGGCGATGCGTTCAGTATCGGGATGGGACACATTCCCCATGCCATTCGTCGCAACGTGGATATTACGTACATCGTGATGGACAATGAAATTTATGGCTTGACCAAAGGGCAAGCCTCGCCCACCAGCCCGCTGGGCATGGAACGCAAAGCTTCGCCGTACGGCACGGTTGAACAACCGCTCAACCCGCTGATGCTCGCGCTTGCCGCTGGTGCCTCGTGGGTCGGGCGTGGCTTTTCCAGCAAACCCAAAGAGTTGACCGAGTTGATCAAGCAAGCAATTACGCACAAAGGATTTTCTTTCTTGCAAGTGTACTCGCCGTGCGTAACCTTTTACGACACCTACGATCATTTCAAACAAATTACCAAGTCGCTCCCGGCGGAACACAGCCCACGCGACTTGATGAGCGCGATGAAGTACGCGATGGATGAGCAAACACTCTATCTGGGCTTGTATTATCAAGAAGAGCGTCCCACCTATGATGAAGCGTATGCCGCAAAACGGGCTGCTGCTGCCAAACCCAACTATGGCCTCCAAGAGATAATGGGCAAGTATATGCGATAGAAGGAGTTTCAGCAGGTTGCAGGTTCAAGGATTCCAGATGAATCTTGCAACCTGTATTTTATTAGCGATATGAATGAACCAATCACCATTACATCCCGCCCGCGCCATCCGGCTTGGATTCGTGTGCGCGCGCCCAGCGGCGAAAAATATACGCACCTCAAAGGACTGGTGCGCGGTTTGCAACTGCACACCGTTTGCGAAGAAGCGCTTTGCCCCAACATCGGTGAATGCTGGGGCGCCGGCACCGCCACGATTATGATTCTGGGTGATGTCTGTACGCGCGCCTGCCGCTTTTGCGCCGTCGAAACCGGCAATCCGCGCGGCATTGTGGATGTGGACGAACCGCGCCGGGTCGCCCAAGCCATTGCCGAATTGCAGTTGAATTACGTCGTGGTCACCTCGGTGGATCGCGATGATTTGCCGGACGGCGGCGCGAGCATTTTTGCCGAAACGATTCGCCAGATCAAAACGAAATCGCCGCGCACTCGCGTGGAGGTGCTAACCGGCGATTTTCGCGGTGCACGCGATTGCGTGCGCCAAGTTGTGGACGCCCAGCCCGATGTGTTTGGTCAAAACATCGAAACCGTGCGCCGCTTGACGCCTATCGTCCGGGATCGCCGTGCCGGGTACGATCAAACGCTCAACGTGCTCCGCACCATCAAAGAATTCGCTCCCACGATGCGCACCAAGAGTTCGATTTTGGTCGGCATGGGCGAGACGTTTGACGAAGTGATCGAAACGATGCGCGACTTGCGCGCGGTACAGGTTGACCTGCTTGCGATTGGTCAGTACTTGCAACCCACCAAACAAAAACGCAACTTGCCCCTCGTCGAATACGTCGCGCCAGAAATTTTCAATCGCTATCGAGATGAAGGAATGAAACTGGGCTTCAAGTATGTGGCGGCGGGTCCGTTGGTGCGTAGTTCGTACAAGGCGTGGGAAGCCGCGCTGGCAATGAGTGCATGAACCATGGGGGCGGCGTACACAGACGAACAACTGGTGCACGCATTAACGCGCGGTGAAGCGTGGGCAATGACCGCGCTCTATGAGCGGTATGCGCGGCTGGTCTATTCACTCGCGTTAAAGATTCTCAACGATCGTGGCGCCGCCGAAGAGACAGTGCAAGAAGTTTTTGTCAAAGTGTGGAAACGCGCGCGCGATTACGATGCCGCGCGCGGTAAATTTTCTTCGTGGTTGAGCGGCATTGCTCACCATCATGCGATTGACGAACTGCGTCGCCGCCGCGTGCGCCCGGCAGCATCGGAGGATGAAAACGCGATGGCGGAGGTTGTAGCAGACAATCCCGCGCCTTTCGATCAGGCATTGCAAAGTTTGGAACGCCGCCGCATCGCGGAGGCGTTGGCAGCCATTCCCCCCGAACAACGACGCTGTATCGAGATGGCGTATTTTGAAGGATATACGCAACAAGAAATTTCAGAACGCTTGAGTGAACCGCTCGGCACGGTCAAGACGCGGATGCGTTTGGGAATGCAGAAACTGCGGGTATTGCTGGAACAAGAATGATGCTTTAAGGAATCTAAGGTCTAGTCTTTTGCGTAGTACGAGTGGAAAGGTGTGTCGAGGTGGACACAAGGATTTGTAAACAACTCGAGGAATTATATCCGGCGTTTGTTTTAGATGCAGTGGAACCGGCAGAGCGCACCAAGATCGAACAACATATCGCGGAATGTTCGGCGTGTGCGTCAATCGTTGCCGAGTATCGTCCGGTCGCCGATGCGTTGGCGTTTGCTGCGCCAATCGTCGAACCGCCCGCCGATTTGAAATATCGTGTGCTGGCTGCCGCGTTGCTCAAGGCACCATCGCCCACGTGGTTCGCGAACTGGTCAGCATGGTTCGGCAATCTGTTTCGCGCACCTGCGTTTTCGGCGGTCGCTTTGGGATTGGTCGTTGCTTTGGGTATTTGGAATTTTTCGCTCCAGAATCAACTCGCGCAACAAGCGGCATTCAATCAACAAATCGTTTCCGAATTGAATCGGCAACGCGCCCTCGTGAGTACCCTCGCTTATGCGGACACGCAACCCAAACGACTCCAAGCCACCGAAATGGCACCCCAAGCGGTGGGGCGATTATTTACGGCGTCGGAATTAAACGCCCTAGCGCTCATCGTTTACGATTTGCCCGTCCTCGATTCAGCGCACGCTTATCAGATTTGGTTCATTGATCCCGCTGGTGGTCGGACGAGCGGCGGTATGTTCACTGTAGATGAGCGTGGTCGCGGCTGGGTGTACATTCGCTCACCCAAACCCCTCGATCAGTATCAAGGGATTGGCATCACGATTGAGCCAGCCGGCGGTAGTCCCGGTCCCACGGGACCCAAGATGATGGGTGCCTCGTTCTAAGAGGGCATTTGAAAATTCAAAAATGCCTTGACTTCTCGTTGGGCAAATTTGCAAATTTGCCCTACAATAACCCAAGATTCAAATGCGCTCTAAAAGCGAACGCCCCGCTTTCATTGCGAAAGCGGGACGTATTTTTTCGATTAACGTACTGGCACGTACCGCACAATGCCATTCTCTTGCACGCGCCGCACACGCCCTTCGATTTCCAAAACATCCAGATGTCCAATCACTTCGGACAAGCCCAGAAAAAGATCGTACGATTTCAGGTGAGGAAACAAAATGCCGCACAATTCGTACGCCGTGGCGGCGCAACAATCCAATTGTTGTTCGATGTGATTGAGCCGCGCGCGATGAAATGCCAACCGTGCCTCGATGAGGGCGCGGACATCGTCTATCGGTTCGCCGTGCGCCGGCAAGGCGAGACGAATATCCATCTGCGCCGTTCTGTTCATCGAAGCGACATAGTTCACGAGGGCACGCGGACGTTCGGTTTCGCCACGTAACGGCGGTTCGAGTACGGGATTCGAGGTCACGTCGCGCAAGAGATGATCGCTGGAAATCAAGGTTTGCGAGTGCGGCTCGTACAGACAGATCAAGCCGCTGGCGTGCCCCGGCGCAAAGACGACGCGCCATTCGTCATCGCCCAAACAAATCGTTTCATGATCCTCCAGCGCGACAAAACGATCCGCCGGCACGGATGCCGCGAAACCGGATAACCGGTGCATCCCGGCGATCACACGATCGGCGTATTCGGGCGGCGCACCATTCGCTAGAAACACCCCGTGATAAAAATCATAGCGGCGTTCCCATTCGCGTTCAAAATCGGTGAGCCACCAGCGATTGTTTTTGTATGCGAGCACGGACGCACCCGACTCGGCAACGATCTGCGCGGCAAGTCCAAAATGATCCACGTGCGCGTGGGTGATGATGATACGGCGAATATCGCGGAATGTCCAGCCGCGCGCCTGGAGTTGATCACGCAACGCGATGACTGCCTCGTCCGTTTTTGCCCCGGTATCAATGAGGGTGAGTTCGTCCCCTTGAGCAAGATAGCAATTGATGGGACCGACCGGGAAGGGTGTCGGAATAGTGATGGTATGTAGATAATCCAGAATGGTTAACCTCCAAAAATGTGGGGAAAGAAACTGGTAAGCACGAGAATGGCTGTAAGCCCAATCAAAATGATCACGGTGCCCCACGCGAGCCAATTGAAAAGGCGTCCATTGACGTACTTGCCCATCAAACGTTTATCGTTGATGAGGCGTAACATGGTGATCAAAATGACCGGCAACAAAATGCCGTTCAAGGTTTGACTTGCCAGCATCACCTCAATCAACGATTCAAAGGGCAAAAGAATGATCGCGGCACCCAGCACGATGAGTAGCGTGTACACCCAGAAAAAGACCGGCGCATCTTTCCAATTGCGGCTCACCCCCATTTCCCAACCAAAGGCTTCACAAACGACGTAGGCGGTTGAGAGCGGCAGAATCGCCGCCGAGAATACCGAGGCGTTCAATAAGCCCAATGCGAACAAGGTGGCGGCGTGTTGACCCGCCAGGGGACCCAACGCCAGCGCGGCATCCTTGGCGGTTTCGATGCGTTGACCCGCCGCATAAATTGTTGCGGCGCATGCAATCGTGATAAACGCGGCAACAAGGACCGCAAAGATCGAGCCAACGACAACATCAATTCGTTCATACACGTAATCTTTGACCGTCAAGCCCTTGTCCACAATCGAGGCTTGTTGATAAAATTGCATCCACGGCGCAATCGTTGTGCCGATGATCGTAACAAAAATCGTCAGATAGCCGGCGTCCAAATGAAAACTGGGCGTTACAAAGGCTTGCGCCACTTGCCGCCACGGTGGATTTGCCAAAATGCCGGACAAGACGTACGAAAGATAGATGGCGCTTGCCACCAAGAAAATGCGCTCCACCGATTTGTAATTGCCTTTGACAATGAGCAGCCACACCACTATCGCTGCAATCGGCACCGAAATGTACTTGTGGACGCCAAAGATTTCCATACTCGCGGCGACGCCGGCAAATTCACTGACCGTGTTTGCCAAGTTGGCAAAGACCATCATGCCAATAATGATGGCTGTGGCGCGCACGCCCAAACTCTCGCGAATCAGATCGGCAAGTCCTTTACCCGTAACCACACCTAGCCGCGCGCTCATTTCTTGAACGATAATGAGCGCGACTGCCACCAAACTGAGCATCCACAAGAGCGAATAGCCATAGTGCGCGCCCGCCACCGAATAGGTGGTGATGCCGCCAGCGTCGTTATCTACGTTGGCGGTGATGATCCCCGGTCCCACCACGGCGAGTAACAAAGCCAAGCGCGCGCGCAGAGGACGGATTTTTCGCAATGTAACCATAGCCCCGCTCCTTTAGAACAAGCGCGGTAATTTGATTTTCCATTCTTCTGGCAAAATCAAGTCCAAGGCATCGTCCGCAGTAACGATACCCACCAAATGATTTTCCGCATCCACCACCGGCACCGCCAGCAAGTTGTACTTGGCAAGCAATTCCAAGACCTCTTCGTGTGTGGCATCCAGCGGCACACGGATGGGCTTGTGATGCATAATCGAATCTACCGTCGCATTCGGATCGGCGAGCACCAAATCGCTCAGCGAAAAAACACCCTTGAGATGCTCTTCTGCGTCCACCACGTAAACGTAGTAAATTGTTTCGGCTTCTTTGAGCGGCGCTTCGGCGCGCACGCGTTGCAACGCTTCGCCTACGGTAATATCCGGGGGAACGGTGAGATACTTGGTCGTCATCAAACCGCCGGCGGTGTCCTCCGGATGTTTGATGAGTTCGGCAACCTCGGCGCTTTCTTCTGGCTCCATCAAGTTGAACACCTGGGCGCGCTTGTCCTCATCCATTTCTTGCAACACATCCGCCGCTTCGTCCGGCTCCATCTCTTCCACAATATCGGCGGCTTGTTCGCTGGGCAAGGTTTCCAACACATCGGCTTGGAATTCCGGTTCCAATTCCTCCATCACGTCCGCCGCTTGTTCATCGGGCAATTGACGAATCAGTTCGCCGGCTTGGCGTGGTCGCATATCTTCCAAAATCTGGGCGATGTCGGCGGGATGCAGGTCTTGGAGCCGGTGACGCACGACGCGGACTTGGAGATCGCCGCGCGGAATGAATTCCAGATCGGTGTACGCAATCGAACGCGAAGGCAATTCACGATGGAATAGTTCTGCCAGGCGTTCAAAGAAATCTTCCCAACCCAACCGCCGCAAGAGACCGCGTCCGCCAATGTCCACATTCACCAAACGATAATCATCGCCGATTTTGGCGAGTTCCAAATCATTGACGCGCACCACCCGAAAGCCGTGCATATCAATCACTTGCTTGTCCATCACATCGCGGTGCAAATAGATTTCATTCCCGGTGGGAGGATAGGGCGTCGTTGGCGGAAGTTGTAAAATAATCTTGTTCCCCGCAAGGTCTTCGGTGCCACCCCATGGCACCAGGGTGGGTTCACCTCCATTGCGCTTGACCGCAAGGGCGACGATGCGGGGATAGGGATTGCCATTGCTTTCCGGCACCACCAGAACATCAGTCAACTTTCCGAGCAAGGTGCCCTTGACATCACGCACCTCGCGTCCGAGGAGTTCGCTGAGGTATGCCATAGATCACCTCCCTGCGAGCGGAGCGAGATAGGAAAATGCCCCGCAAATCGTGATGAACATGGAACGATGGCGGGGCTTTAATCGCGCCTTGAGAAAAAATTTTGCGCGACTCGAAGGTCAAATGCCTTATAGCACCATTGGCGATGTGCGTCAAGTACAGGATAGGGCTTTGTCAAAGTCTATTGACGGGCGGTTAAAACCGCTGCAATCGCAAGCGTTCACGCCCTTTCGATTTCGATGATAGTACAGACGAGTCGGCGACTCGTCTGTACACTCTTCTGCGTGAACGCTTGCGACACCACCCGAAGCCGACCTGCGTCGGCTCGGTGAGCCCGCGCAGGCGGGCTTGGGGTTCTGGTTGCCGCGAATTGATTCGCCCGACGACTTTGACAAAGCCCCAAGACACGACCGCCGACGAAAGATGGGGGACGGCGGAAATCGCGCGGTCTCTCGTCGGCGGTCAGCGGTCATTGATTATACGTTATCTTCTCCGCCATCCACCCGAATCACGGTGCCGGTGATCCACTGGACGCGCGGGTCCATCAACGCGACCAAGGTTTGCGCAATGTCCTCGGGTTGCGTCATCCGACCATCGGGATGCAAGCGCATGATATGTTCCTTGATCTGTTCGTGATTGGGAATCATCCGAAACGCCGGCGTGTCCGTCACCCCGGCTTGGAACGCATTGACGCTGATGCCGCGCGGTGCTAGTTCCAGCGCCAGTTGGCGCGTGTGGGATTCCAACGCGGCTTTGGCGGCGGAGACCGCGCCATAGCCCACGATGACACGATGCGAACCGGAACTTGTCATCGAAAAAACTTTCGAGCCGCGCACGAGCAAGCCGGCGCGTACCAAATCCTGCACCCAATAGACTAGCGAGTTCGCCATCACATCCAGCGTCATCTCCATCGCCTTGCGATCCACCGCGTCCTCCGGTTTGTCCGCGATGAATGGTTTCAAATTGCCAAACGCGACCGAATGCAACACACATTCAATCGAACCGCCGCCGACGCTCTGAAAGTATTCTTGAATTTTGGCGATAATCTCCGCGCGATTGCGATCATCGGCAACATTTTTGTTGAAGAAAATTGCCTTGCGCCCTTTGGCTTCAATGTCGGCTTTGACCGCCAGCGCGCGCGGCAGAGTTGTTTTCAAATCGAAAT
The DNA here is from genome assembly GCA_034433515.1 of Anaerolineae bacterium. Classification (GTDB taxonomy): domain Bacteria; phylum Chloroflexota; class Anaerolineae; order UBA4142; family UBA4142; genus DAOTXS01. The sequence goes on from DAOUAL010000084.1 coordinate 18,668, forward strand.
GCGCGCCAAAGATGTGAAAGCCGGCTTCAGCCAGCGCGCGTGCACACGCTGCCCCAAACCCGGATGATGCGCCGAGAATGAGTGCCCAACGTTCGTTTGCCATGCTCTACTCCTCCCCGAAATTTATTTTCAAACTGAACGGTTCAAGAGATTTCCATTTGCGCGGTGCAAAATCAAAGACCCCACCACACCCGCCGAGAACGAACTGAGCAAGATGGCGAGTTTTGAATTCTGAACGATAATCGGATCACTAAACGCCAAGAGCGTGATAAAAATCGACATGGTGAACCCAATGCCGCCCAAAAAGCCGGCGCCAATGATATGCCGCCAAGTCAGGTCGCTAGGCAGTTGAGATAACCCCAACTTGACCGCTAATCGGCAAAGCAAAGTAATGCCTAGCGGCTTGCCCAAGAACAAACCTGCCCAGATGCCTAGACTGTTCGCCGTCATTAATCCTTCGACCAAGTTTCCCGATAGGACGATGCTCGTATTCGCCAGCGCAAAGAGCGGCATAATAAAAAAAGCGACCGGCTTGTGTAAGAAATGTTGCAACTGATAAGACGGCGATGTTTCGTCGCCGCGCGCAAACGGAATCGCAAACGCCAAAAGCACGCCGGCGATGGTCGCATGGATGCCGGATTGAAGCATCAAGTACCACATGAGCAACCCCGACACAAGGTAAAGATATAACTGGCGCACACCGAGGCGATTCAAGATCAACAATCCCGCAAATATACTCAAAGCCAGGCTGAGATAGATCAACGAAAAATCGCCCACGTAAAACAACGCAATAATGATAATGGCACCCAAGTCGTCAATGATCGCCAACGCGGTCAGAAAAATTTTTAGCGTGATTGGCACACGGTTCCCCAAAAGTGCCAGCACGCCAAGCGCAAACGCAATGTCGGTTGCCATAGGAATGCCAACCCCGGCTTGGGTTTCCGTTCCTCGATTGAGCAAAAAATGAAACAAGGCAGGGGTCGCCATTCCGCCCACAGCGGCAAAGACCGGCAGGGTTGCGTTTTTTAGATCAGAGAGTTCTCCAATGTACAGTTCTCTTTCGATCTCCAGCCCGATGAGCAAGAAAAAGATTGCCATCAAGCCGTCATTGATCCAGTGTTCAACGCTGTACTTTAGAGCAATACCGCCAATCTCAATGCCGATTTTGGTGTGCCAAAAATCCAAATAGATTTTTCCAAAAAGAGAATTGGCAATGACAATCGAAATGACCGTACAAAAGATCAGGATGATGCCCGATGCCTGTTCGCTTTCCAGAAACTCGCCAAAGAGATTAACCAGTTTCGATTTCATAGACTTGTTCACCGGCTTGAGCAGGAAGGCACCAGGATCACTTGGCGATTATCCAAAAGTCCACCGCCAAAGTCAATCACCCTTTACTTTTGACCAGAATGGTCCACTCGCCTTGTTGACACACTTCATTGCGTTGGTTCAGCACCTTGGCTTCAAACACCACAAATCCACCGTTGAGCGATTTCATCTCTTTGGTCTGCTTGACCTTTGCCGTCATTCGAATCGTGTCACCGATTTTGATCGGGGCTTTGAATTTCCATTCCAAGCCGGTAAACGCCAACACCGTGCCGTCGAGAAAACCAAGTTGCATTCCTAGCCCGGTCGCCACCGACAAGCCCAGCAAGCCGTGCGCAATGCGTTCGCCGAACGGCGTGGCTTTGGAAAACTCGGCGTCGGTGTGGATGGCGTTGTAATCGCCGGAGACGCCGGCAAAGTTCACGATATCGGCTTCGGTAATCGTGCGACCCTGCGTTACGACTTCGATGCCTTCGGTAAACTCTTCAAAGTACATTCCGCGCGGACGATAGTCTGCCATAGTAAACTCCGTGTTCTCAACAGTTTAATGATTATCGTTTGAATGCGCTCAAGCCGGCGTACTCCGCCGCTTCGCCCAACTCTTCTTCAATGCGCAGCAATTGATTGTACTTTGCCACGCGCTCACTGCGTGCCGGCGCGCCGGTCTTGATCTGCCCCGCATTCGTCGCCACGACGAGATCGGCAATCGTCGTGTCTTCCGTTTCGCCGGAGCGATGCGAGACCATGGCCGTCCAACCGCTGCGATGCGCCAGTTCGATGGTGTTCAGGGTTTCGCTCAACGTACCAATTTGATTCAACTTGATGAGAATCGAATTGGCAGCACCCCTTTGCAAGCCTTGCTTCAGTCGCTCGACGTTCGTTACAAACAAATCATCGCCGACGATTTGAATGCGATTGCCGAGTTTCTGGGTCAACACCACCCACGTGTCCCAATCATCTTCGGCAAGACCATCTTCGAGGGAAATGATCGGATATTTGGACACCCAGTCAGCGTAGAACTCGACCATCTCTGCGCCGGTCAACACGCGACCTTCTCGGCGCAGATTGTATTTTCCATTTTCAAAGAAACCAGACGCCGCCGGATCGAGCGCAATGAAAACCTGATCACCGGGTTTATAGCCGGCTTTTTCGATTGCCGTCAAGATCAATTCAACGGCTTCGGCATTCGATTTCAACGCCGGCGCAAAGCCGCCTTCATCGCCCACGTTCGTGGAATAGCCCTTGTCTTTCAAAACTTGTTTCAGCGATTGATAAATCTCTGCGCCCCAGCGCAACGCTTCCGCAAACGAAGGCGCGCCAGTGGGTGCGATCATAAATTCTTGCAAGTCGGTGGATTGCCAACCGGTATGCGCCCCACCGTTGAGAATGTTCATCATCGGCACCGGCAAGACGCGCGCGTGCACGCCCCCCAGATAACGATACAAGGGTAATTTCTGCGACTCGGCGGCTGCCTTCGCCACCGCCAGACTCACGCCCAGAATCGCATTCGCACCTAGGTTGCTCTTGTTTGGTGTGCCATCCAAGCGAATCAACAACGCATCAATCGCTTCTTGTTCGCGCGCATCCAAGCCCGCCAATTCATCGGCGATGACGGTGTTGATGTTCTGTACGGCTTTTAGAACACCTTTGCCACCAAAACGATGCTTGTCGCCATCGCGCAATTCCAATGCTTCGTGGATGCCGGTGGACGCGCCGCTCGGCACGGCGGCACGACCAAACGCGCCATCGTCTAAACGTACATCAACTTCCACCGTAGGATTGCCGCGCGAATCCAAAATTTCGCGCGCGACAATGTCTTCAATGATTGGCATAGCGTTACTCCTTTTCCATTACCAAAATATACTCAACCGGATACGCTAACACTTTATCCGAATTTTTCGCCGACGTAAACTTGCCGCTTTCCGGGTCGCGGGTCTGCGGCAGAATCTTGGACGGAATCTCGCGCTTGATGATGCGATGAATTCCAAATCCGATATTTTGCATCTGCTCGACAAACACCTCGGCGTTGAGAATCTTGACGCCTTGCAATTCCGTGTTGCCGATGACAATGCACGCCTTGCCACCGATTTTTAGCGCACGTCGCATTTCGCTAAAACATTCCAGCATGTCGGCAAAATAGTTGCGCACCTCGCGCGATTTTTTATTTTCCCCCAACTCGGCGCAGATGCGATCCGCCATTTGACTTTTCAGATCAATGCACGCCCGCTCTGAGTACGCCGTGCCGATAAATCGTTTGCGAAATTCTGGGAGCGATTCATAGTACTCGAACCAGAGCGCGGCAAGTTGATGCAAATCGGCGTACTCGTACGAGGTAACATAGGGTGGACTGGTTACGATGAGCGATGCTGCACCCTCCGGCACTGGCAACGTGCGCGCGTCGGCGCACTGGACGAGGCGAAATTCGGGCACGTTTTCGCGCACGCGCGGCGGCACGGTTTCCCAAAAAACTTGATTCTGCTTGAGCATGTACCGCGCTTGCCGCAGAAAGGCCTCGAACGGATCAGCAGGTGTTTTGTGTAAATCGCGTGTGGGCTTGACACTGCGTTGCAACCAAATCGAACACGATTTCAATATTTGGGCAAACGCCACCAAGAAAAAATTACGCGCGTCTTCGTCGCGGATGGCGCTGATGTGTTGAAGCAAAATCGCCAACCGCGCTTTTTGTTGCTTGGGAAACCAATAATCAAGGCGCGTGTGATTTGGTGTGGGGATGGTGGCGCGCGCCGGCGCTTCGAGTTGGTTCTGCAACGTCTCGTACACTCGTTCCAAGGCGGTTGGCTCGAGGGGCGTGGCTTTGGCGCGCGCCACCAGATACGCGACCGGATTAATATCCACGCCAACGCCCACGCGACCCTGCACCATCGCTTCCACGATGGTTGTCCCGCTCCCCATAAACGGGTCCACAACCATTTCGTCTTCCTTCGTCAATTCACGGATGAGACGCGCGGCAAGTTGCGGGATGAATTTTGCCGGATAGGTGTAATAACCGTGCGTGATGTAACGAGTCTGCGCGCGTGTTGCCTCGGCAAATGCCCAACTGGGATCCGGCGCAATACGGTCAAGGTCAGGCACAGAAAACGATGGATTCATCATGATTCAACGTGGATGCCATTCTAGCATAGCCATCTGGTTGCGTCAAAACCGAAAAACAAACGGCGGCACGAATGCCGCCGTTCCACGTTATTCTGTCTTTGCGACCGGCACCGCCGTGCGCGATTTGAAGAAAAAGAATCCAACGATGCTAAACGTAATGACCGGCGAAAGCCAACTGGGAATATGAAAACCAAAACTATCGAGGAGCATAATCGTGCCAAGGCACAAGATCGAATACATTGCGCCATTCTTGAGATAAACGTACTTTTTGATTCGTTCGATGTTGCCGATCGTCAGTTCGCGCACGACAAACGCGCCCAACCCGTTACCAATCAAAATCAATGGCACGGAGAGCGTGAACGCGAATGCCCCCAGCACGCCATCAATCGAAAAGGTGGCGTCAATCACTTCGAGATAGAGAATCTTGCTGATGTCCGATAGCCCTTCGCGCATCAATTCTTTTTCGGCTTGTGCCGCGTTTTCTTTGAAGCCGTGCGTGATAAAGAATGCCGTTGAACCGACAACGGCGCCGAACGCCATCAGTGGATGGTGTTGCAATGCAAACCAAACGATGATGGTGAGAAGAATGGAAACGATGGCAAAGAACCACACCCCTTGCCGCATAAAAAATCGTTCACCGCGCAAACCATAATGCTTGGGTTCGAGAAAGAGCCAGTGAAAGAAGAGAAAGACGAGGAACGTACCGCCACCGATCAGCAAAATCGGCGCAGAGGTTTCAATGGCTTCGATCACGTGCGGATCACTACTGAACGTAGCGGTGAGTGCCCCAACTGGTCCCAACGAGGGCATCACCGCCCACACGATTAGCCATGGCAATACACCACGAATTAAAAAGACAGCGATCAGCATACCCCAGACCAGAAACCAGCGTCTGGCTTTAGGTTGCATTGTCGCCAGCACTTCGGCATTGATGATAGCGTTGTCAATGCTGTTGATGGTCTCAAAGAGACAGAGACCGGCAATAATGAGAAAGATGGAAACAAGATCCAAGGATCAACTCCAAATTCCCGGAATAGCCGTGCCACATTTTACGCAAACCCCCTTGCCCGTCAACTGGTCGCGCAGGATGCGGTACGCGTATCGTTCGACTAAGGCGGTGTTGCATTTTGGACAATAGGTGTTTTCGTAATTTCTGACGCTGCCGGGTAGATTGCCAGCGTAAACGTAATGCAGTCCGGCTTCCTGCCCAATCTCCGCCGCGCGAATCAACGTGGACGCCGGGGTAAAGCCCACATCGGTCATTTGATAATCGGGATGAAAAGCGGTAACGTGCCATGGAATCTCCGGCGAAATCGAGCGAATGAATTGCGCGGCGTCCATCAATTCGGCGTTGGAATCGTTAAAGCCGGGAATCACGAGCGTTACAATTTCCAGCCAAAACCCCATTTCCTTGACCATCTTGATCGCATCGAGGACGTGGTTGAGGGGCGTGCCCAATTTGCGGTACTGTTTATCCTGCATCGTCTTGAGATCAATCTTGTAGGCAACGACGTACGGACGAATAAATTCCAATACCTCGCGCGTCGCATTGCCATTGGACACATAGATGCCGCGAATGCCATACGCTTTTGCCAATTTGAAAATTTCTACTGCCCATTCGCTTGTGATGAGCGGTTCGTTGTACGAACTGCCGATGAGTTGTGAACCGGTGCGTCGGGCAATCGCCACGATTTGTTCCGGCGTAATGCGCGAGGGTGCACCGCCAGCATCGGCATCACGCATCACTTGCGAAATGTCCCAGTTTTGGCAATTGGCGCAATGCAAATCACAGCCCAGCATACCAAACGTGAGCGTGATCGAGCCGGGCAAGACGTGGAAGAAGGGTTTCTTTTCCGTGGGATCGGGATTGAGCGCCGCGACATATCCGTACGGCACGAACAATTGTCCCCCGCGATTGTAGCGTACTTGGCAAATCCCGCGCGCGCCCTCGTTGATGAGACAACGATGCGCGCATGCATAACAGCGGACGCGATCGTGATCGAGTTTTTCGTACAGCACGCCCTCACGCACCAGAGGGTCAATCAGGTGCGCGACCGGCACATCGCCGGCAAGCGGCGGACGCAGTTCAAGCGTACTCATCGTGCTACTTCTTTCTAGTAGTGCACCAACATATGAAAGTGCGTAGTGGAAACTTTGCCGTCTCGGTAACCATTTTCCCATCGGTCTGGTATGCAACTATTTCATGTTGTTGCACTAGCACTACGGGTTCGTTATCCGATAAATCGTTCCGTTGCTATAGCCGGCAAGATACAATTCGCCGGCTTGGTCTTGACCAAACGTCGAGACGGTGGACGGCGCCGTGGTGAGTTGCGATCTTTGCCACGTTGATGTGCCACTATCGTACTGCAAGCCCCACACCCGCGCGCTACAAAAATCGGCAAAGAAATAAATGCCTTGTAGCGCTGGGTACGTTGACCCGCGATAAACATAGCCGCCGGTTACCGAACAGCCAAGCGAGTGATCATAATCGGTTACCGGAAAAACATAATTGCTTGGCGGCAAACAACCGCTGGTGTTGTACGTGGCATTGCCTTCGTAACAGCGCCAGCCATAATTCTCGCCGCCGGGGCTGGACGCCGGGCGGAAATTGACTTCTTCGCGCGCGCCTTGCCCAACATCAGCGATGTACAGATCGCCGGTCAAGCGGTCGAATGAAAAGCGCCATGGATTGCGTAAACCGAGCGCCCAAATTTCGCCACGATAGCCGGGCGTATTCGCGAAAGGATTCGTGATCGGAATCGTGTACCCTAGTGTGTTGGTGTTGCGTGCGATGAGCGGGAAAAAGTACGTGTATGTGCCGGTCGCCGATACAATCGGCGCCGAACCCGCGGGCTCGACATTGATCCGTAAAATTTTGCCCAGCAACGAATTGGGATTCTGCGCATAATTTTGCGGATCGCCACCGCTCCCGCCATCACCCAACGCAATGTACAGAAATCCATCGCGGCCAAAGTGCATCTCGCCGCCATTGTGATTGATGTAGGGCTGGGTTTGCGTCAAGATGAGTTCTTCGCTATTTGGATCGGCAAGGTCCGGATTGCTAGTGATGCGAAACCGCGAGACGACCGTATCGCCAACCGCGTTTTGGTTGGTATAGTACACGTAAAAGTATCCTTTGCTTGCATAGTTCGGCGGAAAGGCAATGCCCAGCAATCCTTGTTCGCCGCTGGTACTTTTGACGCGCGCGCTAATGTCGAGAAACGGTGTGGCTTGCAGAACGCCGTTCTTGATCAACCGAATCCGTCCGGCACGTTCTGCCACAAAGAGACGATTACTGCCATCGCCGGCGTGCGTGATGACGGTGGGCTGGCTTAGTCCTGTAACGAACTGTGTCAGCGAAATGGTGGGCCATGCGCGCGGGGCGGCAATGACTTGCTCTTCACGTGACCACAGCAAGATGACTAACGCGACGATCGGTAAACTGATCAACAAAATGGACCGTGTGTAACGTGCAAACATTCCTCACCCTTTTTCAATCCGCTCCCTTCAGCAGGACGCGGGTGTTCTTGAGTTTGTCAGCTGCAAGCGTAGCACACCGCAAGAGGTTTGTCAAACGAAAAACTGTCAGCGCTGGGCTGACAGTTTAATGGTCATACCATATGAAATCTGCGCTCACTACGATCGAGGCGAATTTCGACATCGTTGCCGAGCGCGTTTTGGATCATGCTGAGATATACTTCATCCATCACGTCTTGGCGCAAACGCACCTCGCGATCAACACTATAGAGCAACGCGTTGTAAACTTCCAAGCCCCCGTAATCGGCGGCGAGCCATTCTAACACTGGCTTGATTTGCATCAGTTCGATGAGGCGCGGCTCTAGAACATCAATCACGGTTTCTGGGAGATTGAGACACGCGGCTGGCACATCAATGCGCAGAGCATCATCAAATTCTTCCATCCGTACAAAAAACGAAACGATGGCGGGTACATTGTTCAAACTATCCGGCAGTTCGCGTCCGCCACCACGAAAGACCGCTTTTTTACCAAAAAGGATTGGCGTGGAACAACCAGCCGATTTTTCGGTCCAACGATAAATCATTTCGCTGTCCGATATTTCGCGGGGCATTGGTTTATCGGCATAGGCGGCGCGCCACCACGTTTCGCCGTGGGCTCGTTCGTGACTGGTTTTGGCAATCGAAATTAAAACCAATTCACGCGCGCGGCACCCTTGGAATAAATCGGTGTACAGATTGATGATTGCTTGCGGCAGGTCAACCACATAATCGGGCAACGCATCGCCATTGTTGGGCATCTCGATAGAATATAATGAGGAGAGTTGGCCATACAACGCGCCGTCCAAAAATACGACACTTCCCGGCGGCATCTGCTTGGCAAACTGCGCGGCGAGTCGCACTTCGAGTTGATGCATCATCAAGCCGGCAAAGCGTTCGACAACGGCCGAATCGGTGGAGCCAGGCAAAATGCGGACATCCACATCGGTCTCTTCCAACCCTTCGCCCATCATCAACGCTTGCGCAACAAACAGATACGCGCCGTTCGCCAAATGCCGCACCGCGCGCGAACCATCCACCGCAAACGCCGGCCGGCGGTCTGTGCGCTGGAGTTTGGGCAACGGATGCCAATGCCTCCGCATCAATTCGCGCAAGGCTTGCTCGTGCGGCATCGCTTGCTCGGTCAGTGTGTTACGCAACTCGGCTTGCTTGTGTTCTTGCGATAATTGTTCGTTCAAGCGATCAATGAAATTAGGCATTGCGCGACCTCACCCAATCGAACATCTGTGCCAATTATACTCGATTTGGGGCGAGCCGTAAACTATGCTTGGTGTTAGATTTCTTCAAACCTGGCTTGGAAAAATCGCAGACTCGCCGGCTCGTACACCATCTTCAGCCCTTTGATTTTTTCGCGTTCCTCGTACAACGCGATGCAACTTTCGGCGACGACATCCATATGCAAGTTGGTGTAGACGCGGCGCGGAATCGTGAGACGCACGAGTTCAAGTTTGGGTTTGCGATTCTCGCCGGTCTTGGGATCGCGTCCCGCACTGACGATGCCGCGTTCCATCGCGCGCACGCCGCTGTCCACGTAGAGCGCGGCGGCAAGCGCTTGGGCGGGAAATTGTTCTTGCGGAAGATGCGGCAAGAATCGCTTGGCATCGAGGAAAACCGCGTGCCCGCCGATGGGGACAACAATCGGTATGCCGGCATCCAACAGACGATTGCCTAGATACTCTACCTGACGCACACGGCTAGCGATGTACGCATCATCCACCATTTCATAGATGCCGCGCGCAATTGCTTCCATATCGCGCCCCGCCAGCCCGCCATACGTGTGCAGACCTTCAAAGACAACGACCATCTCCTTGGCTTTGGTAAAGAACCACTCGTTGTTCGTTGCAATAAAGCCGCCAATGTTCACGAGGTTATCTTTTTTCGAAGAGATTGTCATCCCTTCGCCATAACTCATCATCTCACGCAAAATTTCGCGCACGGGTTTGTTGGCGTACCCCGCTTCGCGTTGTTGGATGAAATAACAATTCTCGATGGCGCGCGTCGCATCGAAGATAATCGGGATGTTGTAACGCTTTGCCCATGCCGCCACCTCGCGCAAGTTCGCCATCGAGAAGGGTTGACCGCCTGCCATATTCACACACGGCGCAATCGAAAGGTACGCAATCGCGTCCGCGCCTTTTTCATCCACCAACTTTTGCAACTTGGCAATGTCCACATTTCCTTTGAACGGATGCGGATTCTGCGCGTCGTGTGCTTCGTCAATGATGCAATCGAAAAAGATGCCGCCGGCGCGTTCGGCGTGTTCACGCGTGGTGGTAAAGTACATATTCATTGGAACGTACTGTCCGCGTTTGATGCGCAGTTGCGAGGTGATGTGTTCGGCGGCGCGCCCTTGATGGGTAGGGACGATGTACTGAAAGCCGTAAATTTCTTGCACCGCTTTTTCCAGATTGTAAAAGTTACGCGCGCCGGCATACGCTTCGTCGCCCAGCATCATCCCTGACCATTGCCAATCACTCATCGCGCTGGTGCCGGAATCGGTGAGCAAGTCAATGTACACGTCTTCGCTACGGAGCAAAAACGTATTGTAGCCGGCTTCGCGCATTTTCTGCGCGCGATACTCGCGTGTGGTTACCTTGAGCGGCTCGACCATTTTGATTTTGTACGGTTCCGCAATCGTTCGTGATTTCATTTTCTTCTCCTCATTGAGAAATTCGATTCCATTCTACTGTGATTTGCGCAAAACGCAATTCAGTCGCCAGAGCGCATAACTGGCGACTGACGATTGTTGACAAAGATGGTTTTCACAACACGCTCACGGGGTCCACTTCGATCCGCCAGCCCAACGGCAAGGCAATATCCTGTACGAGCGTGTGCGGCTCCGTCCCTCGCACCAAAATTTGATAACGATATTCGCCGCGCACGCGATGGAAAAATGCCGGCGCAGGTCCGATGAGATCGAGGGTGGGCAAACCGCGTTGGGCAATGCGCGTGGCAAGGATGCGATGCATTCTTGCCGATTCGATTTGCGCTTGCTTTTCATTAGCGTGCGTAAACAGCAGACGAATGAGCTGCGCGTACGGTGGATAATTTTGTTCACGCCGAAAAACGATTTCACGTTCATAGAACGCGTGATAGTCGTGTTGCGCCGCGGCAACAATCGCGTAATGCTCCGGGTTGTACGTCTGCACGATCACCTTGCCGCCCAAAATGCTGCGCCCAGCGCGTCCCGCCACCTGCGTCAATAATTGAAACGTGCGCTCACCCGCGCGAAAATCCGGCAGGTTGAGCGCGGTATCCGCGCTGACCACACCGACCAGCGTAACGAAGGGCAAATCCAGCCCCTTGGCGATCATTTGCGTGCCGATCAATACATCGGCTTGGCGTTGCACAAATTTTTCCAGAATCGCTTCGTGCGATTCCTTGCCACGCGTCACATCCCAATCCCAGCGCAACGTGCGTGCCATTGGAAACCTTGCACGAATTTCTGCTTCAACCTTCTCTGTGCCGATGCCAAAATAACGAATGCGCGCGCTGCCGCACGGGGGGCATTTTATTGGCACGCGGTCACGGCGATTGCAGTGATGACACACCAGTTGGTCGCCAGTGCCGTGATACGTCATTGGATTATGGCATCGTTTGCATTGGAACACGTACCCGCAATCGCGGCACAGGACAAACGTGGCGGTCCCGCGCCGATTCAGAAACAAAATAACTTGCTCGCGCGCTGCCAGCACGCGCGCCATCTCGCGTTGCAACACGCGCGAAAACATTGAACGATTGCCGGCTTTTAACTCGGCGCGCAGGTCAACGATCTCGACGGGGGGCATCTCCAAATATCGCGCGTCTGCGTACTCCGCGCTAACTTCACGAATGGCTAACTCGGACCTCTGAACTCGAAACTCTGAAATCTGATTTTCAATGACCGCTCGGTGTCCCATCACCCGTTTGGGCAATTCAAGTAATGTGAATTCACGGCGCGTCGCACGATCGTACGTTTCAACATCCGGCGTCGCGCTCCCCAAGATCACAACTGCACCCACGCGCCGCGCCAGTTCCAAGGCAACCGCACGCGCATGATAGTACGGCATTTCTGCTTGCTTGTACGACGGATCGTGTTCTTCATCAATGACGATCAAACCGAGTTTATCGAGCGGCGCAAACAGTGCCGACCGCGCGCCGATCACCACATCCACCAAGCCGGCGCGACAACGCCGCCACGCATCGTACCGTTCGCCGATGCTGAGACGCGAGTGGATCACTGCGATTCGCTTGAAGCGCGCGCCAAAGCGTCGAATCGTTTGCGGGGTGAGCGAAATTTCCGGCACCAGAACAATACCTTGCTTGCCTTGGGCAATGACCTCCGCGAGCGCGCGCATATAAATTTCGGTTTTGCCAGAGCCGGTAACGCCGTGGAGGAGAAAGGTGGCAGGTTCACGGTTCGAACTTGAAACTTTTGAACTTATTTTTTCCCACGCCGCTGCTTGCTCGCTGGTTAATTTCGGCGGCTCAACCACGTCGAACGTCCGACCGGCGAGCGAATCCCGCCAAACTTCTTTTTCCTCCAAAGCAACGATGCCGGCGGCTTCGAGTTTGCGTAAATCGGCAAGCGAACAATTTTCGATTGCTGCGTACACCACACTGACCCACAATGGCTTGTTTTCCGCTTTGAGCAACTCGACAATGCGGCGCGCTTTGTCTTGCGTACGAGGATGCAAAGTGGCAATGGGTTCTTCCGAAATCAAACGGATGGTGTTGACCTGTTTGGGTCGCGCGCGCAATGGGGCAACCATCGTTTTTTTGATGACAATGCCGCGTTGAGATAACGAATCAACCACCGAGCGCAAATCGCGTGGGAGTTTATTCAATTTGACCGAGCGTTCGTGTGTCAGCAAATCCACCAACGCGAGTTGCTTGGGCGTGAGATTCTCACGCGAAAACTCTGGTGCCAGGGAGAGCAAGATTTCGGTTGGCTGTTCGATGCCGGGAGGAAGCATCAAACTCAGCGCGTCGTAAAAGGGGCAGAGGTATGTGCGCGCGATCCAGCGTGCCAATTCGAGTTGCGTGGCGGATAAGAGCGGCCGCACATCCGCGATCTCGTCAATATCTTTGGTCTGCTCCACCGGCGAGGTCTCGCTGAACGCAATGATAATCCCTTGAATGCGCCGCGAACCAAACGGCACCCACACCAACTGTCCCAGCGCGATCTGGCTGGCAAGATGTTCCGGAATCGAGTAGGTGAACGCGCGCTCACGCAACGATTCCGCCGGGAGACTCTCTTCCTCGTGCGGCTTGCGGATCACAATGGGGGTATTGACGACTACTTGAGCGTATCGCATCTTGAAAAATCATTGACGGAGGATGAACGACCGATGAGTGCGTCTGTCTTTCGTCCTCCGTCTTCCGTCGCTAAGAATTTGAATGGATCACTATTTCGATTTATACACGCCCACCGCCATATACCCCACCACATAATCGGCGTGTTCACGCTCACCGGTTACATCGCCCGAATTAGTCCGCTGCAACACACGAAGCCGATTTGCCCCCAGTTGTTGGGCTGCCAGCAATGCCGTAACTATCGGGGCATCGCCACACGCGCGACATTCGCCGGCTTGCCATAGATAGCGAGCCAATTCCGGCACGTTGAACGTGCTCAGCATTTCTTCGGTGCGCGCATCGAATTGTTTTACCGATTGATAGTCCGGCAAGTGCGAGAGATCGGACGAAGCGACCAGGAGCACGCGGCGCTGACGGGCAACTTGGGCGAGGGCGTGAGCGAGTTGTTCGCAGGGCGCCAGTGCTTTTTCGCCCACAATGTAAAATGGGAGCGACATCATAATGGGCACAAGTTTGAATTCGCCCAGCGTTCGCTGCAAAAAGGGAAGTTGAATCTCCAACGAATGTTCGCGGTCGCGTGCCACACGCGTGATCGGCAAGTGTTGCGTAAGCGCGTCAATGAATGCTTGATCGAGTGGGACAGTGCCGAGAGGCGTGGCATAATACTTTTTCGCGCTGATCGCGAACGCGCCAAAATCATCGTAATGGCTGGGGCCCAGAATGACAACGGTATCGAATGAGCGACCTTCTAATTGACGATAGGCATACGCGGCGGTTTGTCCAGAATAAGCGTAACCGGCGTGTGGAGAAATTAAAGCAATGAGTGCATCCTCGGTTGGAAAATATTTTGCACGCGCCAGATACTCGTCCACCGTGCGCGCCAATTCCTGCAGTGAGCCGGGATACCACGCACCTGCAATCGGCGAAGGGCGTACCAATTTGGGATCAATCGTTGGTGTACTCATCGCGTCACCTCCCTTGATGTCGCGACGACGTAAAACTATTTTTTGAAACGATAGACGATCCGTCCGCGTGTCAGATCGTACGGCGAAAGTTCGACGGTTACCCGGTCGCCCAACAGAATGCGAATGTAATACATCCGCATCTTGCCGGAAATGTGCGCCAGCACCGAGTGTCCGCTATCGAGTTGGACACGGAACATGGCGTTGGGCAGGGCTTCGGTGACCACGCCTTCTGCCTCGATGACATCTTTTTTCTTACCCTCGTCTTCCTGAACTGGTTTTGCTTTGGGCATACCCCCTCCATTTATTTTTTCTTTTTCGGCGTTACTGCCGGTTCTGTCTTCAACACTCGTCTGCCTTTGCCACCCTCATCCTCGGAACTCACTACCCCGCGTTCTTCCAACTGATCCATCAACCGTGCCGCGCGTGGATACCCAATGCCAAGTTTACGTTGCAAGAATGAAATCGAAAGATGATCCAAGTCGGCGGCAATCTTGATCGCTTCTTCGATAAGAGTGTCATCGCCGCTTTCTTTGCCGTTGCCAATGTCTTTCCACGGCGGTTCGCTGTGAATGTCGCGCAGATCGGTGATCGCTTTATCGCGCCAAAAATGCACCAGCCGCGATAATTCATCATCCGAGACAAAGCAACCTTGCAAGCGGAAAAGTTTGGACGAATCGTTGGCCATATACAGCATATCGCCTTTGCCCAGCAATTTTTCCGCGCCCGGCGTATCCAAGACCACGCGCGAGTCCACGCTGCTGGTAACCGCAAACGAAATGCGTGAGGGAAAGTTGGCTTTGATAAGCCCGGTCACCACATCCACCGAAGGGCGTTGCGTGGCGATGACCAAATGGATGCCGGTGGCGCGTGCCATTTGCGCCAGCCGGGTCAATAATTTTTCCGTTTCTTCTGGCGCGGCGAGCATCAAGTCCGCCAGTTCGTCAATCAACGTCACGATGTACGGCATCGTGTCGCCGTCGCTTTTTTTCATCTTGTCGTTGAACGCATCAATGTTGCGGACTTTTTCTTGTGCAAACAAACTAAACCGATGATCCATCTCACGCGTGAGCCAGCGCAGGCACGGCACCACTTCATCCATATTGACCACGACGGGTCCGAGAAGATGGGGAATGCCGTTAAAGTTTACCAACTCGACGCGTTTGGGATCTACCATAATCAACCGCAAATCGTCCGGCGAGTTGTTGAACAAGAGACACGCCACAATTGCGTTGATGCACACCGATTTACCGGACCCGGTCGCCCCGGCGATGAGCAAGTGCGGCATCACACCCAGGTCAGCCACTTGGGGTGCTCCAGACACATCGCGGCCCAGCGCGATGGCGAGCTTGGACTTGCGGCGCTTGTTGCGAAACACATCGCTGTCCATCACCCCCCGCAACGACACGACCTCGATCGCCTGATTCGGTACTTCGATGCCGACAATCGGACGCCCTGGCACCGGGGCTTGGATGCGAATCGGCGCGCGCGCGAGAGCCAGTTCCAAATCGTGTTGCAACGCGACAATGCGATTGACCGAGACTTTGCGTTGCTGGATTTTACCATCGCTCCCGCGCACTTCGACAAAGCCGGGGCGCAAACCAAATTGGGTGATGGTGGGGCCCACGCGAATTTCCTCTTCGAGTAATTCGACCGGGATACCAAAATGTTCTAGCGTCTCGACAATGATTTCACCTTGCCGGCGCGCCTCGTCAGAACTGTACTTGGCTTCGTTCGCCGCATCCAAAATATCTATGGGTGGCAACGGGGCAACCCGCCGGCGAGTCCGTGCGCGTGGCGTGAGAATCGGTTGCGGGGTGCCAAGTTTCATAGGTGGCTTGGTGCCAAAGGTTGGACGCACCAAAGGTGCGGGCTCATCGGTTTCTGCCACGGGAGCGGGAATGGGCTTGCGCGCGGGCGGCACGAACGGCGCAACTGGTTTGGGCGTGGGCGACGGAAACGCTTCGTGCGCAATCGTTTCTGGCGCGCCGATTTTTGCCGGCAGGGGTTTGGCTTCGGCGCGCGCCGCAAGGGATTCGCTCCATTGACGCAATTGAACGGCGCTCAATCCCAGAATGCCGGGAATCGCCAGCAACCCAATCACGAACAAGACAATGAGGGTCGCTACATTGCCGATGAGCGATGCTAGTCCATAACTCAACGCATATCCGATAAAACCGCCGCCTTCACCGCTCTGCGCCAGTGCGCCGCCACTTGACGCGGGCGTGAGCAAGTGAACGATGGCGATGAAGGCGGTAAACAAAATCTCGGCGGCAAAGATGCGTCCCCACGCGATCTTCAATTCCACCGATTCGCCGCGCCGCAATAGATACGCGCCGGCACCAATGGCAAAAAAGGGCAACGCAAACGCGCCCCAACCGAACAGGATGCGCAAGGTGGCTGCCCATAGATCACTGACCGCACCGCGCGTAATGTGCAACAAGGTGAGCAAGGTTAGCCCGCCAATGAGAAACAATAGCACACCGGCGATTTCGCGCAGTCGGTTGGGCGAAAGATGCCAGCGCGACCAAAAGGATAACGGCGGCAAGGATTCGGTTGAAGGGGTTCTCGATTTTCGTGGTGGCATAGCACACCGGGTTACCCGCTCAACTTTCTGCAAAGAGGGCGGGGTTATTTAATCAGACTCTCCCAATAACTTTCATCATTTTCTGGCGGCGGTGGAATCTTGTCCCACGCTTCAATCCACTGGCTCGCGCTTGCCGGGTCAGCCCCATTGCCACGCGCGGCGGGTTGGCGCAAACTGAGTCTCATCCGCTGTTCGTGAGGGTCCAGTTCCAACACGCGGACGCGCAGGGTTTGACCTTCTTGCAGTAAATCGCGTGGATGGAGGAAATCTCTGCCCGCCAATTCCGAAATGTGGAGCAATCCTTCCACCCCTTCGGCAACGCGGACGAACGCACCAAACGCAACCACGCTGGTTACCACCCCCTCTACCCAATCACCCGGCTTGAGTTTGTTGGCGATCTCGTGCCAAGGATTGGGGCGCAAGCGTTTGATGCTACACGCAATTCGTTTTTGTTCGCGATCCACATCCATCACGTACACATCCACTTGTTGCCCGGGGGCGAGCACTTGGCGGGGATGCGAAACGTATTGCCATGCCAATTCGGAAACATGAATCAATCCTTCCACGCCGCCCAAGTCAATAAAGGCACCAAAATGGGTCACGTTGCGGACCGTGCCGCGCCGCGTTTGGTGCGGTTGAATCTCGTTGAGCAATTGATCCGCGCGCGAAACGGACGGATGGGCAACCCGTTCGGACAAGATCAGACGATTATTCGCGCGATCAAATTCGATTACTTTGAGGCGCAGAGTTGTATCGGTGTAACGTGCCAAGGCATTGACGCGCTCTTCTTCGGAAAGTTGACGCGGAAGGTGGCTCAGTTGCGAGGCAGGCACAAAACCTCGCACATCGCCCAAGTCCACCAACAAGCCACCGCGATTATAGCCGATCACACGCAATTCGAGGATTTCGCCCTGGGCGTAACTGGCTTCGGCGCGAGTCCACCCACTCACCAAGGGTGCAGATTGATTAGTGAGCAAATCAGGTGCTGGCGCGGTGAGATCGGGGGTGCCAAGGACCATTTGCCAGTACGCTTCATCCAACGGTTCTTCCCACGGTTTAACTTCTGTCATAACAAACGCTCCCTCATTCCACAGGTTACTGAAAAACAAAAATCGGCTCCTCCACGCTTTGCCGCGGGAGCATACCCGCGCGTCTAGTGGAACAACCGAAAAGCATAGTGACAGGGTTACAAAAAAGTAAAAGGCAACAACACGACGGCGCGGCTCTACACAACCATCGGCATTATACGCGGATTGCTAAGCATTTGTCAACACGACACGCATCCTTAAATTTTTTGCCCACCGCTCAACCCACTGCACCACGCGAGAAAATCTGTGCTATAATCGGGAATGAACCCATTGACCAATGAGCCAGTGCCCAGCGAGATCGTCATTGGCTCTTTCGTTTGTCTCCTTTGCTGACTCCCTACTGCTTTCTAGGTGTTCAATGTCTGATTTCGTTCATCTGCATTGTCACAGCGAGTACAGTCTCCTCGATGGTCTGCCGCATCCCAAAGACCTGGCGGCACGCGCCGCCGAGTTGAAGCAGCCCGCGCTCGCGCTCACCGATCACGGCGCGATGTTCGCTGCCATCGAATTTTATGATGCGTGTAAAGCCAAGAACATCAAACCAATCATCGGTGTCGAAGCGTACCTCGCCAAGCGACGCATGCAAGACAAGGACCCCAAAGAAGATCGCAGTTCGTACCACTTGCTCTTGCTCGCCGAAAATAACGAGGGTTATCAAAACCTTTTGAAACTGGTCTCGGCGGCGGAACTGGAAGGATTCTACTATTATCCGCGCGTGGATCACGATTTGCTCGCCAAGCACAGCGCCGGTCTCATCGTCACAACGGGCTGCCCCTCCAGCGAAATTCCGCGTTTATTGCACGAAGGACGCGAAGCCGCAGCGCGCCAATGGTTTGCGTGGTATCGCGATGTCTTTCAAGATCGCTTTTACGTGGAACTGCAAGAACACGGCATCGCTGACTTGGCCGGCGTGAATCAAAAATTGATCGCGCTCGCGCGTGAGTTTAACGTGCCACTCATCGCCACGAACGACGCACACTATCTTCGCCCCGACGATGCCCCGGCGCAGGACGTGTTACTGTGCATTCAAACCAACACCGT
This sequence comes from Anaerolineae bacterium, assembly GCA_034433515.1. Classification (GTDB taxonomy): domain Bacteria; phylum Chloroflexota; class Anaerolineae; order UBA4142; family UBA4142; genus DAOTXS01. The sequence goes on from DAOUAL010000084.1 coordinate 37,615, forward strand.
CATCACCGATCCCAAACGAATGCGGATGGATGGAAGTGATTATTATTTGAAATCGTCGGAGGAGATGCGCGCGATCTGGCGCGAATTGCCAGAAGCATTGTCCAACACGTTGCTCGTCGCCGAACGATGCACTGTGGACCTCAGTTTCCAGGGATATCGCTTGCCGATTTTCGCGGTGCCCGAAGGACACACCCCGCAATCGTACTTGCGCGCCTTGTGCGAAGAAGGGTTCCGCCAGCGCTACCCCGACAACCCCACGGCGGCACGCGAACGCTTGGAGTACGAACTCCAAGTGATTCACGCCATGGGATTCGATACCTACTTTTTGATCGTGTGGGACTTGTGCCGCTTTGCCCGCGAGAAAAATATTTGGTTCAACGTGCGCGGTTCCGCCGCCGGTTCTATTGCAGCCTACTGCGCTGGCATCACCAACCTCGATCCACTCAAGCATCATCTCATCTTTGAACGCTTTCTCAATCCCGGGCGTATCTCGATGCCGGACATTGATCTCGATTTCCAAGACAATCGGCGTTCCGAGGTGATTGAATACACCGTACAAAAGTACGGTCGCGAAAATGTGGCACAGATCGTAACATTTGGGACGCTGGGTGCCAAAGCCGCCATCCGCGATGTGGGCCGCGCGCTCGATTATCCGCTGAGCGAAGTGGACAAGGTCGCCAAACTGGTCCCGGGCGGACCCAACGTCAAGATTGATGACGCGCTCGAAAAAGTCGCGGAACTCCGGCAGATGTACGAAGAGAACGATTACATTCGCAAGTTGATTGATCGCGCACGCTCGTTGGAAGGGGTAGCGCGGCACGCGAGCACCCACGCCGCCGGCGTCGTCGTGACGGACAAGCCGGTGGTCGAGTACGTCCCGTTGCATCGTCCCACGCGCGGCGACGAGCAAACCGGTTTTCCGGTAACGCAATTCGATATGACAATCCTCGAGCGCGTGGGCTTGCTCAAGATGGATTATTTGGGGCTAGCGACGCTGACGATTATGCGCCGCGCGTGCGAATTGATCGAACAACGCTATGGCATCCATTACGATCTGGGGAATATTCCGGTCGAAGACCCCAAAGCATTTGAACTGCTTTCGCGCGGCGATGTGACTGGCGTGTTCCAAGTCGAAGGATCGGGGATGCGCCAAGTTCTCATCAAGATGAAACCGCACAAGTTGGAACACATCGTGGCAACGGTGAGTCTCTATCGCCCGGGACCGATGGAGCATATCCCCAACTATATCAACCGGTTGCACGGCGTTGAACCGGTGACGTACAAACATCCCAAACTCAAACCCATTTTGGAAGAAACGTTTGGAATCATTGTGTATCAAGAACAAATCATCCAAACGGCGGTTTTGCTTGCCGGCTACAAACCGGGCGAAGCCGACGAAATTCGCAAAGCCGTAGGCAAAAAGATCAAAGAAAAGATCGAAGCCCATCGTGTCAAGTTTGTCAAAGGCGCCGTCGCCAACGGGATTGACCAAGCAGTCGCCCAAGCCATTTACAGTGACATTGAGTACTTTGCGCGTTATGGTTTCAACAAAGCCCACGCTGCCAACTATGCCGTCTTGACGTGCCAGACCGCGTTTCTCAAAGCGCATTATCCGCTCGAATATATGACCGCGTTGCTCACGACGGAAATCGGCAACCTTGAAAAGATTGGGCAGTTGGTCAACGAAGCGCGCCGCAATGGCATCGAAATTTTGCCGCCCGATGTCAACACGAGCGACGCCGAATTTACGATTGCCTCGAACAACAAGGCAATTCATTTTGCGTTGAGTGCGATCAAGAATGTGGGTGTTGGGCCGGTTGAAGCGATTCTCAAGGCACGGCAAAATGGTGGCCCCTTCAAATCGTTGGACGATTTTTGTCGGCGGGTGGACTTGCGCCAAGTCAATCGCCGCGTGCTGGAATCGCTCATTCGCGCCGGTGCGCTCGATCGTTTTGGGCGGCGTTCCCAACTGCTCAAGGTGTTGGATCGCATGATGGCAGCCAGTCAGGCAGCGCATCAAGCGAGCGAACGGGGTCAACTTTCGATGTTTGGCGCCATCGCCGCCGTGCCGGGGATGACCGCCGATACGTTTGGAATTTTGCCCGATGAGCCGGAAATTCCCAATCGCGATAAGTTGCAAGACGAAAAAGAATTGACCGGCACCTATTTTTCCGATAATCCCTTGATGCGATTGGCGCGTTCATCGCACAAGAATGTTTCCCACACCGCTCACCAGATTGACGAATCGCTGGTGGGGCATATCGTTTCGTTGGCGGGCGTGGTTACGTCATCGCGCATCATCACGACGAAAAAGGGGGCTGCGATGGCGTTCGTTTCGCTTGAAGACCCCACTGGGAGCGTCGAACTGACTGTGTTCCCCAAAATGTACGCGCGCACCAAAGAGTTGTGGCACGCCGAAGCGCTTGTGTTAGTCAAGGGCAAAGTGGAATTGCGCGAGGGCAAGATCCAAATCCTGTGCGAGTCGGCGAAAGAATACCACGTGGAATCTATGGCAGAAAGTCACGCCCCTGCGCCGGCGATCCAGTATGCGATGCCAGATGCCGATGAGGTCACGATGGTCGAAAGTGCCATGAGGCTTGAAGAAGCACAGGGGGACTCTTTTGTTGAGAATGTACCGCCGCCTCCCGAAGAACCGCCGGATGAATTTATTGTCGGTAGTCAACCCGCCGCCGGTGGCAGTCCTCCGCTTGTCCCTGCAGCAGAATCGAACGGTAAGGTAAATGGTAGTGAGGTAGTTACTCAGACGAATGGTGGTAACGGCGATGTAGTCAAAACCGCTGTTGCGCCGGCCCCGGCGTCAGTGTCGCATTATCAACCACCCAAGCATTTGCGTATCTTTTTGAACCGCACACAAAATTATGAAGAGGATGTGCGCCGGCTGCGCGAGTTGCTCATGTTGCTTTCGAGCGTCGAAGGGCGTGATCGGTTTACGTTCTACGTCCCTAATCCGCAAGGCATTGTGCAACTCGACTTTCCCAATCATTCGACGAGTTATGCGCAGGTGCAGAATGATCTAGATGAATTGATCCGCGAATGGGGGACGTTGGAAGTGCAGTGAATCAGTGAAACAGTGGGACCGTAGGACAGCGGAACAGAGAGCGGAGAACATCCGCTCTTTGTCTTTTTAGGGGCATCGTGTATAATGCACGGCGCAAATCTGAAATTGGAAATGGGAATGTTGAATTTTTTACGACGCAAGGAACAAGTCAAATCCAGTTTGACCAAGACGCGACAATCCTTTCTTTCCAAATTGACCTCGTTGGTGGTCAAGAACGAGGTCAATGAAGAATTTTGGAGTGGCTTGGAAGAAGCATTGATTGGCGCGGATGTGGGTGTTGCAACAACTATAGAGTTGGTGGACAAGTTGCGCGTACGGGTCGAACAAGAACATATCCGCGAAACCACGCGCGTGCGCGAGATGCTCAAGCAAGAACTGCTCGCGTTGCTTGAAATTCCGAATCGCCCATTTCAAATTCCCAATTCAAATCCATACGTGGTGCTGATTGTTGGTGTGAATGGTTCAGGTAAGACGACGAGCATTGGCAAACTGACACATTATTTGAAAACGCAGAACAAAAAAGTGGTGCTGGCAGCGGCGGATACGTTTCGCGCTGCGGCGATTGACCAACTAAAAATTTGGGGCGAGCGCACCAGCGTGGAGGTGGTCGCGCATCAACCCGGCGCCGATCCGGGCGCGGTGGCGTTTGATGCATGGCAAGCCGCACGCGCGCGCCACGCCGATTATTTGATTGTGGACACTGCCGGACGGTTGCAAACTAAATTCAATTTGATGAAAGAGTTGGAAAAGATCGCACGCGTCTTGCAGAAAAATGATCCCACCGCGCCGCACGAAACACTCCTGGTGCTTGATGCAGTGACGGGGCAGAATGGTTTGCAACAAGCCCGCGAATTCAAGAAAGCAACGCCATTGACCGGTTTGATTCTGACCAAACTCGATGGCACGGCTAAAGGGGGCATCGTCTTTGCGATTGCCAAAGAATTGCAACTGCCGATCAAGTTCATCGGCACCGGCGAAGCGATGGACGATTTCGCCGAATTTGATGCCAAGGAATTTGTGGACGGATTGTTTGAATAAACATTTTTCTTACCACAGAGGCACAGAGAAAAAATATAACGAACCTCTGCGTCTCTGCGGTAAACGGATGTGAGGTCAGAGTGGAAGACCTAAAATCGAAATTGACGGAACTGAACACCCACATCGCCACGCTCTTGGAGCGTCTTTGACATTGCAGGCAAAGAAAAACGCATCGCCGAATTAGAGCAGGTATCGGGACAGCCAGATTTTTGGAACGATAATGTGACCGCGCAGCAAACTATGCGCGAACTCACCACGTTGAAAGAAGAGGTCGCCACGTGGCGCGAACTCGCAGCGAAAGCACGCGACGCGCTGGGCTTGCTCGAACTAGCCATCGCAGAGCATCACACGGCGATTGCAGAAGAAATCGCCCAAGAAATTCCGGCGCTTGAAGCGAAACTTGCTGCCTTGGAATTCAACTTGCTGTTTGCCGGCGAATATGATCGCCACAATGCGATTCTTTCGATTCACGCCGGCGCGGGGGGCACCGAGTCGCAAGACTGGGCACAGATGTTGATGCGAATGTATCTGCGCTATGGCGACGCGAAAAAATATGAAACCGAAATTTTGGAAGAGATGGAGGGCGATGAAGCCGGCATCAAATCAGTAACGATCCGGTTTGTTGGCGAGTACGCGTACGGGCGCCTCAAAGCCGAACGCGGCGTGCATCGCTTGGTGCGCCTCTCACCGTTCGATGCGAATCATCGGCGGCACACATCGTTCGCGCTCGTTGAGGTGATGCCAGAGATTGACGACACGGTCAATGTTGAAATCAAACCGGAAGATGTCAAGATTGACATTTATCACGCATCGGGACACGGTGGACAAAATGTGCAAAAGGTCGCGACGGCGGTACGGTTGACTCATTTGCCGACTGGGATCGTCGTAACGTGTCAGAATGAACGCTCGCAGTTGCAAAACAAGGAGAATGCGTTCAAGGTGTTGCGCTCGCGCTTGGTCGAGTTAGAAATCGAAAAGAAAGAGCAAGAGAAGGCGCGACTCAAAGGCAAGCACGTGGAAGCGGGCTGGGGTAATCAGATTCGATCCTACGTGTTGCATCCGTACCAAATGGTCAAGGATCATCGCACCGAGTACGAAACGTCACGCACGGATGCGGTGCTGGACGGCGATTTGGATGCGTTCATCGAAGCGTACTTGAAGGACCAAGTAGGACAGTAAATCTCAGGAGGCGGGAGGCAGGGAGCAGAAGGCAGAACTCTTCGAGGAATGATCACCTCGAAGAGTTTTATTTGACGGTGAACTTGCCTAGTTCAATGATTTCGTGCGGGATGAATTTTTCATCGAGCAAGAGGGCGTCAATGCCTTGATCGGCTTGGTACATTTTGACTTGAACGCGATATTCGCCGGGCGCAAGGTCGCGCGGCAAGGTGAACGTGTACGCGTCGTTCACCGTGACATTCGGTCGCCACAAAAACGTTCTCCCTGCCGGTTCACGATCGTGCGCCAGAATTTTTTCTCCGCGCGCATCCACGATGCGGACGGATGCGCTGTAGTACGCATCAATCTTGTTGAATGGAATCCACGTCAAGTTCAGATCGAGCGCGTCGCCGGGTGCGTACTGCGTTTGGAGTGGTGTCGCCAAGCGCACACTCGCCGGCAAAATAATCTCGTGCGTTGGTTCCTCGTTTTTTATTTCAACCTTGCCTGCCAAATCACTCCACGCCACAATGCCATTGATGGCGGCGCGCACGTTCAGCGTAGCTTCGCCGATGCGCGCCGGTGTCGTGATACGAATGGGAATGACCGAGAGGTAGGATGTGACCAGAGGCAATGGTGTCGTGGTTGACTGAACCGCGTCATTGTCCCAATGGGCTTCGATGTGCAATTGTGTTGTCGGTTTGATCGCGAAACTCCGCGGTGATTGATTGTTCAAAATTAAAAATGCGGTGTAGGTGGAGTTGGGCATCGCCGGCGAAGGCAGGTAGAGGCGCGCCCCCAGACGTTGTTTTTCGAACGAGGACGGTGCAACGGTGTAAATCCACGTATCGCCAAACCCTTTTGCGATTTCCATCTCGCCGTGCGCTTCGAGCGGCGCAGAATGGTGAATGATCAAATACTTGACATCCAGCGCTTGAATCAAGCTGAATGCGCGCTCATTCGGAAATGCTTGCATCTCGTACGCGATCTCGCCGCGGCGCGGCGGGTTGAATCCGCTGTAACCATCCGGCGTCGCGCGCCAGTGATACGTCGAAAGATACTGTGTCGTCAGATCGAGTGGCTTGGTCGGATCGCTCGCGAGCATCGGTAATTCGAGGATGACACCGGGCGGTTGCGCGCGCAGCCAGCGCACGTACTCTGGGATTGCGTCCCACACCGGCACGGGCGTGATTTGCGCGGCGGGAAGCGCGAGATATTCAAGTGCGATAAGAGCAGTAGGCAGTAAGCGGTAGGCAGCCGACAAGAAACGACTTTTTGTTTTCTGTTTTCTACTTACCGATTCTTGAAAGCCCAAGCCCGCCAATACTGCGAGCGCGCACATCACGAGCGCGTCAAAACGCACCGGCGCGCGCAAGGCACGCATCAACGGGAATAGATCGTAGAGCCAGCGGTACGGCAATGTGATGTCCGTTGGCGTGGTAGGGGAAAGATAAAGGCGCGGTCCCAGAGAAAGTAAAAAGGCAAAAGTCAAAAGTAAAAAGTAAGACCAACGTTCGCGCTGTTTGGATGCCGCAACGCCAACGATGGCAAGGGCGACAGCGATGATGCCGGGAAACAAGTTATCGAGCGGGTAGCCGCCGTTGTAAATTACTTGCTTGGACGCAAGCCAGTCGCCATACAACACATTTTGTGGCGCGACCTCGGTGTACAGTTTCAACGATGCGCTGAACGGCTCGCTCTCGGATACCTTGCGCTCAAAGCCCATCTCGCGCTGGACTTGGAGGTAGGGGATGAAGAATGGTGTGATGAGAGCGGCAATAAAGATTGCAGAGACGGCGAGACGCGTAAGGCGTGAAACGTAAAACGTGATGCGTGATGCGTGATACGTGAGGCGGAGTGTGTGAGGCGTGATGAAAAACCAAATGACGTAGAGTGCAACAGCCAAACCGGCAAGAAACGCATAATAAAACGATGATAATGCCTGCAAGGAAAAGAACAAGGCGAACAGGAAAGCCAATCGAAAATCAGAAATCGAAAGCCGAAAATTGGCGGTGGTCAACCATCGCCGCAACCACATCAACGTCAGCGGCATCCACCCAAACGAGAGCAACTGCACTTGTGCCAGATTGCCAAGATTGTACGGGTTGAACGCAAAAATCGTGCCGGCAACGATTGCCGCGCCGCGCGCACGTGTGAGATCGTACACGAACAAGTACATCGCGTACGCGGCAAGCCAGAACGACGCGAGCAAAACAAGGTTGTAGCCAAGAACTGTGTTATCGAACGCGAGGTTGAACGGCAGCGCGAACAAGCCCTGCGGCAACAACGTTTCGGAAAACGCGAGCGCGTTGCGGTACGGGTAAAAGATGTTCGCGTTGAACAGGTTGAGCGGATCAGTGATGAGGGCGTGTCCCACCCACGCGATAATCCACGTGTTGAGCAGCGCGTCCTGCTTGTCCTCAACAGCGTTGGTGAGATGCAAGACGAGCGGGTTGGTCAGCACGCCCGTCAGCACGAAAAAGATCGCCAGCGTGCTGCCGTCGCGCTTGAGGATGCTCGCCTGTCCTGCCGATTGGGTGATCAACTGAGCAATCCTCGCCGCCAATCGCGCGCATCCCACTTGGCTTTCAATTGTTTTTTGAATTCCTCTTTCCACACCGGGTCTTGGAGTTTTTCATTCAAGAGGGGCCACACCGTTTCGCTGTCCGCATCAATCGTGCCGAGAATTTCTTGGATGTAGCGATCCACTTCGATGCGCGCGGACTTGATCGTGGGGATGCCCAGTTCTTCGAGCATCGCATCCAAATTCACCGTATAGAATGGCATAGTTGCCTCCAGGCGCCAGAATTTTTCCATCGAATTATAGCGCAGTTGGGAAACATCGGCAAAAGCCGGACAAGGATTTTGTTTGCCACTTTTGGATGGCTGTGCTATAATAATGTGCGATACGGAGAGGTCGCATAGTCCGGTCTAGTGCGCGCGACTCGAAATCGCGTGTGGTCGCAAGGCCACCGGGGGTTCAAATCCCTCCCTCTCCGCTCGGATCGTGAACAGGGGTCAGTGTACAGTGTTCAGTGTACGGTGTTCAGTAAAATTCTGAACACTGACCACTGTACGCTGATCACTGAACTTGGAGAGGTCGCATAGTCCGGTCTAGTGCGCACGATTGGAGATCGTGTAGGCCACAAGCCTCGCGGGTTCAAATCCCGCCCTCTCCGCTGCAAGTGGACAGTGGCAAGTGAACAGTGGGCAACAGTTCTGGTCACTGCCCACACCCCCTGTCCACTCTTTTTGACAATTTTTCTCATCTCGACTACACTATTGGCGGTCGTGCTAGATGGGGAACTAGCGGTGCCCTGATGCATCTTGGGATGTCTGACTCGCAACCCGCTACAGCGAGGTCGAACCCCTTCTCGCGGGGTGTTCGTTTCGGGACTGGGTGGTTCAAGTGGCGATGAAGGTTGGGTCCGACGCGGCACAAGCCGACAAACCCCGCCAGGGTCGGAAGACAGCAACGGTAAGTCGTCACTTGTGGGTGCCGTCGGGGTACCTGGCTGGAGCTGGCTGTTCCGCCCAAGCCGGGGCGGACACTTCAACAGAAGGTGCACGACCATTTCGAGAAACCGTGAGCGAAGAGACGCGATTGCACTGCCACAACGCTTGGGACACCTTTTACTTTCATCGGCCCCGTATTCACTGTGATGCCTCCATCCTCGTTCTCGTTTTCACGTTGACCGCACTCGTATTGATGGGCTGGGGCTATTTCCGTTTGCTGCGCCCCGTTACCCTCCAGATCAATCAAGAGACGCACACGATCCTCACGAATCAAACGACGGTTGCTGGCGTTCTCCACGACGCCGCCATAACTCTGCACCCCGAAGATGTGGTCTTTCCCGCGCTGGACGCCCCCATCCCCGATCATCAACCGATTTCAATTCGCTTGGCGCGCCCGATTACTATCGAGATAGATGGCACCGTGCTTGAACGACGCACCCAAATGCGGACGATTATCGAAGCACTGCGCGAAGCCGGGATTACGCTCAAACTCAACGATCAGGTCTTGCGCAATGGTAGCGTGGTCGAGCCGAGTGTGATGCTGGGTGAGCCGGACAGTAACACGCCGACACATCTGGTTGTACAACGCGCCGTGCCAATCGAAGTGAACGACAACGGTGCGTTGTCCACTGTGTACACCACTGCCCCTACCCTGGGTGAAGCCTTGCGCCAAGCCGGCTTGATCGTTTATTTAGGCGATCACGTTACCCCCGATCTCGGAACGCCGGTGGTGCCGGGTTGGCAAGTGTACATTCGCCGTTCACGCGCAGCAACCATTAACGTGGACGGCAAAACGATTCGCACGCGATCCTTGGGCAATACGGTGGCTGATGTGCTGGGGCAAGAAGGTATTGAACTGGTGGATAAGGATTATACCATACCTCCCGCCACCGACGCCGTCCGCGACGAGATGACGATTCAAGTGATCCGGGTCCGCGAAGAATTTTTCACCGAGTCGGAATATATTCCCTACCAAACGGTCTGGCAAGCCGATCCGACGATGGAGATTGATACGCGCCGCGTTGCCCAAGCCGGCAACGAAGGGTTAAAAAAGCGCACCATTCGCATTACGTACGAAAATGGCCGCGAGATCAAACGCTCGGTAGATAAAGAATGGATCGAGTTTGCGCCGGTCACGCAAATCATCAACTATGGCACCAAGATTGTCAAGCGAGAACTCACGCTACCGGATGGTTCAACGGTAACCTATTGGCGCAAGGTGCGTATGCTCGCCACGTCGTACACGGCGGCAACATCGGGCAAAGCGCGTACCCATCCGGAATATGGCATCACGGCGACCGGGAGGCGCGCCGGCGTTGGCATCGTAGCGGTTGATCCGCGCGTGATCAATCTGCGTACGCGGCTCTATGTGCCGGGCTACGGGCTAGCCATTGCCGGGGATACCGGGGGCAAGATCAAAGGCAAGCGCATTGACTTGGGGTACGACGAAACCAATTTGGTCTTGTGGTACAAGTGGGTGGATGTCTATTTGTTGGATAACCCGCCACCCGTAGATCAGATTCACTGGATCATTCCCGATACCCCCAAAGAACGATACACGCGTTAGCGATGAGCATTCGAACCAGTCTAGACTCGTACGGTTTACGTCCGCAAAAAAAATGGGGACAGCATTTTCTAACGGATCCCCGTATTTTAGAAACCCTTGCGGATGCGGCAGAGGTCCAAGCCACCGATACCGTTTTGGAGATTGGACCGGGCTTGGGGCATCTTACGCGCGTCTTAGCACGTCGGGCTAGGCAGGTTGTCTCGGTTGAGATTGATGCGTCGCTGGCACGACAACTGCAAACAGATTTTGCCAACGTGTCCAATGTCACAATTGTGCCAGGCAATTTTTTGGACGCGGCACCAATCGAATGGCTGGGTAAATCCATAACAGGGGCGAGCATTTCTCTCGCCCCTGTTGCTATCCTGTTCAAGGTCGTGGCGAACCTGCCATATTACATCACCTCCGCGATTTTGCGCCACATTCTGGAAGCCGCCGTCAAACCCACGATCATCGTTGTGATGGTGCAACGCGAGGTGGCGCAACGCCTCGTTGCCCAGCCACCCACGATGAACCTCTTGGCGGTGAGTGTCCAATGTTTTGCACAACCGCGTATAATACGTACAATTAAAGCCGGCGCATTTTATCCTCCTCCCAAAGTCGATTCGGCAATTGTGAGAATGGATGTCTTCAAAGAACCCCGTCTGGCGCCGGGTGAGATAGCACACTTCTTTGAGGTGGTCCACGCTGGCTTTGGAACACGCCGGAAACAATTGCGCAATGCGTTGGCAAAGGGCTTGGGATATTCGCCTCTGGTGATGACTCAACTCTTGGAACGCGCTGGAATTGATCCAACTCGTCGCGCCGAAACCCTAACCTTAGACGAGTGGCTCGCACTCTCTCGCACGTTAGCCCTAGGGCTGTTGCCAAGTCCCTTGACAGGCGGTTAAAACACTGCTATCGCAGGCGTTCACGCGGAAAGCTGGCTATTCGTCGAAATCGCAAAGGCGTGAACGCTTGCGACCAGTACTCGCTTGGGGTATTAGTTGCTGCGACTTTATCGCCCGATCCGACTGGGCAACAACCCTGCGTTAGTCCAATGGGCTATTGGCAACCGTGGGAATTCGGTTTAGAATCTTAGAGAATCATCGTGTCCGATCTAGCCAAACGTTGCATTCTAGTTATTGATGACGATCCCGTGATTCGTCGGGTCGTCTGCAAGTCACTAGCCGATGCCGGCTATGAAGCACGGAGTGCCGCGAGTGGCTCCGAAGGGCTAATGATCGCACATACCGATCTGCCAGATTTGGTCTTGGTGGATGTGATGATGCCCGAAATGGACGGCTATCAAGTCTGCGATCAGTTGCGCCACGATCCACTCACCGTCCATATTCCGGTCATTATGCTGACCGCGCTCGATCAGACCGAATCGGTCATCAAAGGTTTGCGTGCCGGCGCCGACGATTATTTGACCAAACCCTTCGACATTACCGAGTTGATTACCCGCATCGAAGCCCACCTGCGCCGCTCCGAACGCGATATCAATGTCAATCCCCTCACCGGCTTGGCGGGCAACCCCGTGATCGAACAAGTGATTAGTGAACGACTTGCCAGCCGTGTGCCGTTGGCAGTGATGTACATTGACCTGACTAATTTCAAACCCTACAACGACGAGTACGGTTGGTTGAAAGGAGATCAGGTCATTGGGATGCTGGCACACCACATTCTCGGTGCCTTGCGCGATGCCGGGAACAAGACCGATTTTGTTGGACACGTGGGCGGCGATGATTTCATCGTTGTCACGACACCTGACCGCGCAGAGAAATTGGCAAAAGAAGTGATCGCACGCTTTGACGCCGCCATCCCCCATTACTATACCGAGCACGATCGCGAACGTGGTTATATCCAAGTCCTCGATCGGCGCGGTAAACCCTATCGTGCGCCGCTGGTTACCGTTGCCGTCGCCATTGTCACGAACAAAAATCGTCCGTTTACGCATCTGGGACAAATTGCCGCGGCGGCGGCTGAATTGAAAAAATACGTCAAGTCGTTGCCCGGTAGCCGTTATGCGTTTGATCGTCGTCAAAAATAAGTCTTGAGCGAGATGATCCCTATGGATGAAGCGCAGTTGCCCCCAACTGTTTTACCAGGCGGTGCCGTCATCGAACGGCTCATTCAAGAACGCCTTGAACGCCATCTTCCGTTGGCAATCTTGCATATTGATTTGAGCAATCTGGAACCCTATTGCCAAAAGTACGGCTGGGCAAAAGGTGCCCAAATCATCCAGACCTTGTCGAATATCCTCCTAGAAACGCTGGCAACCGTGGGCCATCCCACCGATGGGTGCGGACATGTGATTAGCGATACCTTTGTGATTGTAACCGTACCAGAACGCGCCGAACACTTGGCGCAAGATATTATCAATCGCTTTGATGCGGCGATTCTACCTTACTATAGCCCAGAAGATCAAAAGAATAAATATTTCGATACGGTGGATCGGCGCGGCAATCCTTATCGCGCCTATCTCGTGGGCGTTTCGATTGCCATCGTCAGCAATGCTTATCGCGAGTTGGAACACGTGTTGCACGTTGAAGCGCTAACCACCGAAGTGAAAAAATACATCAAACTATTACCCGGCAGTCGCTATGCGTTTGACCGTCGGCACAAGTGAGAGTATAATGGATGGGTCATTTTGAACAAGGGAGCGTGAGGTCTTATGCCCATCTATGAATACGAGTGTGAAAGTTGCGGGATCCATTTTGAGAAAATTCAACCAGTAACCGCCGAACCGATTCGCCAATGTCCCGAATGTTCCGGCCAAGTGCACAAGGTCTTGCATCCAGCAGGGATTATCTTCAAGGGATCGGGGTGGTATATCACGGATAGCCGCAAAAGCACCTCGGGCGCGGTAACCGGCGAAACAAAAAAAGAGAGTTCGGAAACCAAG
>DAOUAL010000085.1:0-69731 GCA_034433515.1 Anaerolineae bacterium
CGTTGGTTTCTCACCGTGGCAATGCCTTACTTTCTTCGCCGTGCGGATGCGATCATTGCGGTGTCGGAATGCACCAAGCGCGACGCTGTGCGTTTGTACAACATCGCGCCGGAAAAAATTGCGGTCATTTACGAAGGCGTCAACCCAACCTTGCAACCGGTAACCGACTCGAATCGTCTGGCTGAGATACGCGCGCGCTACACTCGGCAACAACCGTTCATTCTTTTGGTCAGCACGATCGAACCGCGTAAAAATATTTCCACGCTCGTGGACGCGTTGAAAATTTTGCGCGCGCGCGGTTTGCCGCATCGTTTGTTGATTGCTGGGCGCAAGGGTTGGCTCTATCAACCCATCTTCAATCACGTCAAGCAAACCGGGATGAGCGACGCGGTAGATTTTCTGGATTTTGTGCCCGACGATGATTTAGTGGCGTTGTTTTCAGCGTGCGATGCGTTTGTGTTTCCATCGTTGTACGAGGGCTTTGGCTTGCCGCCGCTCGAAGCGATGGCGTGCGGCGCGCCGGTGATTTGCTCCAACACGTCGTCGTTGCCCGAAGTTGTTGGCGATGCTGCACTCCTTGTAAACCCGCGCGAGGTCGGCGAGATGGCGAATGCGATTGAGCGCGTCATCACCGATTCAATGTTGCGAGATGAATTGCGCGCGAAAGGTTTAGCACAAGCGAAAAAATTTTCGTGGGAGCGCGCGGCACGCGAGACGCTCGCCGTCTATGAACGTGTGATAGTACCTTCCCACTTGAATCAGTGCACAAAAAGCAAGGGTTCTTCATCCACGAAGGACACGAAGGTCACGAAGAAGAAAACTATTTTTCGCGTTTCTGCGTGTGCTTCGTGGAAAAAAATCTGTTCAGTTTCGGCTTGTCCGAGTTAGGGATAAGTATGTTGCGAATCGTACTCGATGCGCGCTGTGCAACGACGCACTTTCCCGGCATTGGACGCTATATCGTTAATCTGGCACGCGGATTGCACGCGATTGCGCCGGAACTGGATTTGTGTTTGCTCGTGGATTCATCGGCGCGCGGCAGAATCCCTTTGCCGGCGTTGCCGCAAATCGAATGCGATGTCTCGCCGTTTTCGCTTAGCCAGCAATGGCGTGTGCCGCTCGCTTTGCGCCGCGCGCGCGCGACCCTGTATCACAGTCCATACTATTTGATGCCGTACGCGCCCGGCGTGCCATCGGTTTTCACGTGCTATGATTTCATCCCCTTACTTTTCCCGGCGTACTTTTCCGCCACGCAACGATTCATTTATCGGTGGGCACATTGGCTCGCCTTGCGCGCGACGCGTGGCGTGATTACGATTTCAGAAGCCACCCGCGCTGACCTCGCTCGTTTTTTCGATTTGAAGCAACGCCGTGTGGTTGTAACGCCGCTCGCGCCCGATTCACATTTTGCGCCGCCAACGCATTCAGCGATTGAGGCGGTGCGCCAGAAATACAATTTGCCGAATGAATATGTGTTATACTTGGGCAGCAACAAGCCGCACAAGAATCTGCCGCTGCTTGTCCGCGCGTTCGTGCAATCATCTCTCGCGCACCAGACGACGTTGGTGATTGCGGGACGATGGGATGCACGTTATCCGGAGGCGCGAAACATCGCGGCGAAAACCTCGGCGCGGATTTTGTTTTTGGATGCCGTCGCGGAGGCTGATTTGCCGGCGTTGTACGGTGGCGCAACGTTGTTTGTGTTTCCTTCGCAGTACGAAGGATTTGGTTTGCCGCCACTCGAAGCGATGGCGTGCGCTACGCCGGTGGCGTGCAGTAACGTTCCCAGTTTGCGCGATGTGGTGGGCGAGGCGGGCGCGTTTTTCGATTTGAACGTGAACGCGGTGCAAACCACCTTGGAACATCTTTTGAGCGATTCTGGCTGGCGCGAGCGTTTGCGCGAGCGTGGTCTAGCACGCGCGGCGCAATTTTCATGGGAGCGGACGGCGCGCGAGACCGTACAAGTTTATCGAGACATTATAGGTGAAGGATGAGCGAACAAATTCGATTTGGTTTGATTGGTTGTGGACGGGTCTCCCCTCGACACGTGCAATCTATCGCCGAGTTAGAGGGCGCGCGGCTGGTTGCGGTGGCCGATGTCATTGCGTCGCGTGCAGAACGCGTTGCCAAAGAGCAACACGCGGAAGCGTACACCGATTATCGGCGAATGTTGGAACGCAACGATATTGATGTGATCAATATTTGCACGCCGAGCGGCATGCACGCGCCAATGACGATTGACGCTTTGCAAGCCGGCAAACATGTCATCGTGGAAAAACCGATGGCGTTGAATTTGCCCGACGCGGATCGCATGATCGCCACTGCGCGCGCAACCGAGAAAAAGCTGTGCGTGGTGTTGCAAAATCGCTACAATCCGCCGATGCTCGATTTACGCCGCGTGGTGGATGAAAATCGGTTGGGCAAACTTTTGCTGGGGAATGCCACAGTGCGTTGGTATCGTCCGCAAGAATATTACGAGGATGGCTGGCACGGGACGTGGGCGATGGATGGCGGTGCGCTGATGAATCAGTCTATTCATCACATTGATGCGTTGCAATGGCTGATGGGCGAGGTGGAGAGTGTGTTTGCGTACACCGCGACCTTGGCACACACGATGGAAGCAGAGGATGTGGGCGTGGCGACGCTTCGCTTTGCCAGCGGCGCGCTTGGGGTTGTTGAAGGTTCGACCGTAACGTATCCGGAAAATTTGGAAGGCTCTGTGGCGCTATTTGGCGAGCGCGGTTCGGTGAAGGTGGGCGGCACGGCGTTGAATCGCAAAGTGTTTTGGAAAATCGAAGGGGAGTTGGAACACGAACGCGAATTGTTGACCCGTGATCAGGTGGATCCGCCCTCGGTGTATGGGTATAGCCACAAAGCCGTGATTGCTGATATGCTCCAAGCCATCCTCGAAAATCGTGAACCCAAGACGAATGGCTACGTGGCACGCAAATCGGTGGCGTTGGTGTTGGCGATGTACGAATCGGCGCGGACGGGCAAGCCGGTGAATCTGCGCGATGGAATTTGGCATGGGACATTGTAATGTTGGAGCGCACGGCTTTGCGCTCCACCCCTGATGACAATGAAAATTCTGCACGTCTATAAAGATTATTTTCCGGTGGTTGGCGGGATTGAAAATCACGTCAAGATGTTGGCAGAGGCGCAAGTGGCGCACGGACACGAGGTTTGTGTTCTCGTGACCAGCCGGGATTGGCGCACGCACGTCGAAACGTTGAACGGCGTGCGCATCATTTTTACCGCGCGGCTCGCCACGATCTCTTCCGCGCCAATTAGTCTTGCCCTATTTGCTTGGATTCAACGCGAATCACCGGACGTAACGCATTTGCACTTTCCGTACCCGCTCGGCGAAATGGCAAACTATTTTTTCGGTCGCGCGCGCAAGACGATCATCACGTATCACAGCGACATTATCCGACAAAAATTTTTGCGCGTGGTGTATCGTCCTTTGATGGAACGGGTGCTGGCACGCGCGGATCGCATCATTGCAACGAGTCCAAATTACATCGTGTCTTCGCCGGTGTTATCGCGGTACAAAAACAAATGCGTCGTGGTGCCGCTAGGAATTGATCCCATCCCGTTTGAGCGAGCAACCTCTCGGCGCTCTACGGCACACGTTTCCCTCTTGTTCGTTGGTCAACTGCGCTATTACAAAGGCATACCGTACTTGCTTCAAGCGATGCGGGAGGTGCCGCACGCGCATTTGACCATTGTAGGCACAGGACCGATGGAGCGCGCTTGGCGTGCTTTGGCACAACAACTTGCGGTGAGTGACCGAGTAACTTTTGCCGGCGCGGTGAGCGACGCGGATTTGCCGGCGTACTATGCAGCGGCAGATATTTTTGTGTTGCCAGCCTCGGAACGCAGCGAGGCATTCGGCACCGTGCAACTCGAAGCGATGGCGGCAGGCAAGCCGGTCATCTGCACCGAACTGGGAACGGGAACTAGTTTTGTGAACATCCACGAAGAGACCGGCTTGGTTGTGCCGGCGCGTGATGCTCACGCGCTTGCGGCGGCAATCCATCGTTTGTTGGCTGACCCGGCGTTACGCGTGCGAATGGGCACCGCCGGGCGCGCGCGCGTACAATCCGAATTTACTTTGGAAAAGATGGTTGAGCGGGTGATGGAGGTGTACCAAGCCGTACTGTGAACTTGCTTTATGGCGAGATGTGTGCAATCAAACTAACGTTCGATGATAAGGAAGGTTCGTAGTACGGCGATTGATCGCCACGTTGATGCAGCGCGATGAATCGCACGACTACAAACCTGAAACTTGCCCCTAAACTGAAATGCACCCGTCATCACTCGCAATTTGACTCTACGGTGTGTTTAGGGTAAGATTAAAGGGACAAAGGTGCTTGCCATACTTGGCGTTGAGTCGCAACAATGTGCTTGGAGGAAATTATGCAGCACACCCTTTGGCAAAAATTCCTCTCCGTCTTAATTGCGTTCATTCTCGGTTTGGCTTGGCTAGGTATCGTTGCGCCGGCGCAGGCAGTTACAGGTGGCACCGGCACAATCAGTCTGACCGGCTTGGGGATCCCGTACACACAAAATTTTGACACGCTGGCTTATACGACGCACACAACTCATACACTCTCGATTTCAGGGTGGTATCTGGATGAGACGGATACCAACGCCAACGGTTTCTATCGGGGAGGCACTGGCTCGAACAATGCCGGCGATACGTACAGTTTTGGAGCGAGTGGGAGCACGGAACGCGCGTTTGGGACATTGTTGAGCAACACCCTTACTCCAATGATTGGCGTGCAATTTACCAACAACACCGGGCAAACTATCACAACGCTGTCCATCACCTACACGGGAGAGCAATGGCGATTAGGACAAAGCCGGGCAAGCCCGCCCGATCGCTTGGATTTTCAACTCAGCACGACAGCTATCACGATCACGGCGCCCATTACTTACTGGGTGGATTACGATGCTCTCGATTTCTCTAGCCCGGTCACAAGCGGCACGGTAGGCGCGCTGGATGGGAATGCCGCCGCCAACCGCACAACTCTCAGTTACACCATCACGGGCTTGAGCATCGCCAATGGGGTATCATTTTGGATTCGCTGGGTGGATTGGGATTTGAGCCCGGGTGCCGATGATGGACTTGGCATTGATGATTTTTCGATCACACCCAACAACCCAACCACTGTAACGCTTTCTAGTTTTCGTGCAACCTTCATCCAAAACGAGGGGCTGATGTGGATGCTCGGTGGCTTGGGCGTGGCAGGATTGATGCTTGTGATGCGCCCGCTTGTCCGTCGTGAGTGACCGTGCCGCGTCGCGTTCACTGAGACCTATTTCCCTCGGAAAGATAAACACCCGGTTGGCTTGACCCCGCCGGGTGTTTGCTTTTCCGCAATAATTTGCGCGTCGTTGGCAACCGTCGTATAATGGCGCCAACGTGGTGACAGGAAGCGAAATGACTACACGTCTCTCGACTTTTTGCGATAAACTTTTGGAAGCCGGCTGGCTGGTGGCGCTCATCGTTGCGCCGCTCTTTTTTAACATTTATTCCAGCCGCGTGTTCGAGCCGGACAAGATTACGTTGGTGCGCTCGCTCGCGTTGATGATGGCGGGGGCATGGCTCCTCAAACAAATCGAAAGCGGTTTGCCATACCATTCATTCGGCGAAAGCGTGCGCGCCTTCCGACACGCCAATCCGCTTGCCTTACCCACCTTGGCCGTCGTGATCGTCTATCTCGTTTCAACGATTTTGTCGGTTGCGCCGAATGTGAGTGTGTGGGGCTCGTATCAACGCTTGCAAGGAACGTACACCACGTTTTCGTACATCACGATCTTTTTCTGCGCTGCGAGTACGTTGCGCACCCGCGCCCAACTCGATCGGGCGATCAGTGTCATCATCGTAACGAGTTTTCCGATTGCCTTGTTTGGCATCCTCCAACATTTCAAACTCGATCCGCTGCCGTGGGGCGGTGACACGACGGAACGCGTCGCCGCCAATATGGGCAATTCGATTTTCGTTGCGGCATATCTCATTATGGTTGTGCCGCTGACCCTCGCCCGCTGGATCGAAACGCTCGGTCGCCTCACGCGCAACCAGCCCCGCCGCTTGACATTCATCGGACTGGGTGTGGTCATATTGTTCGTCCTCCTCGTGGGGTGGGCATTCAATTTTGCGTTCGGTATCGGTTTGGTGATTGGATTCATTGGGCTAGCATTGATCGCTGGTTTGATGCGCCGACTTGTCTTGCGTGAAGCGTTGCTCGTTGCCACCCTAACGGTGATTCTCACCGCGCAACTGTTGACCATTTTCTATTCGCAAAGTCGCGGTCCATGGCTGGGCTTGGGCGCGGGTCTGTTTGCGTTTGGTCTGCTCGGCGCGTTGATGATTATGCATCGCTTGCCCCCACGCTGGCGTGTGATGACGCTGAGCGGCATTATCGGACTGGCAGTCTTGGCGATGGCGTTCCTCGTTGTCTTTAACTTACCCGCCTCACCACTCGAATCGCTCAAGCGTGTGCCGTATGTGGGACGGCTGGGTCAGATTCTCGATCCCAACTCGCCGACGGCGCGCGTGCGTGAACTCATTTGGCAAGGTGCGCTCAAACTTGTTTTGCCGCACGCTCCCTTGTGGTCGCCGGTCACGGGCAATGACCCCTTTAATCTCATTCGTCCGTTGGTGGGTTATGGACCCGAAACCATGTATGTGGTCTATAATCCCTTCTATCCGCCGGAACTCGGCACGCTGGAAGCGCGCAACGCCTCGCCCGATCGCTCGCACAACGAGACCTTTGATTCGTTGGTCATCACCGGCTTGCTGGGTTTTGGCGCATATATCTTGCTGTTCATTTCGATTTTTTACTTTGGTTTGAAATCGTTGGGGTTTATTACCACGACTGCCGAACGCAACGCGTTTGTTGCGTTGTGGCTCGTCATCGGCTTTGCTTTTGCAATCCTCTTTGGCGCGTGGCGTGGTTGGCATTGGATTGGCGTGGCACTCCCCGCCGGTATGATCGTGGGCTTTCTCATCTTTCTAGTTGCCGAGGCAGTGCGCCGGTATCGCGCCGGCGGCGCGGTGCCGGAAGCATGGCGATCCTTATGGCTGAGCGCGCTGATTGCCGCGTTCATCGCGCACTTTGTCGAGATTCACTTTGGCATTGCCATTGTTGCGACGCGCACATATTTTTGGTTTTACGCGGCATTGTTGGTTGTGATTGGAATGAATCCCGTTACTGAACACGCCACCACACCCGCCGCGCCCGAAGAATCGCCGCGTTTACTCGCCACGCGTCGTCGCTCACGTCGCCGCCCCAGCGAACACGCGAATGCATCCGCCCCCGCGTCGCGCGAAGTTTCACCCGCCCCGGTCGTTGTGTGGACGATGATCGCCACCCTCGTGATGATCACGCTCGCCTTCGAGTTCATCACCAATCGCCCCGGCACACCCAGCCCCATCGAGATGATCAAAGAGTCGCTCTTTTACAAAGACAATCAAGTATCGTACGGCATCTTGGTGTTGTTCGTGCTGACGTGGGGTGTTACCGGCATCCTGGGTTTGGTGGAGCGTGCCTCAAAAGAGACGTGGCTCTATGATGTGTTGTTGTATTTGATCTTGTCGTTCACCGCGCTCTTGTGGTTCGTGATGTTGCAAACACGAATGATCACCACCCCCGGCGATCTCACCGAAGCCTTCATCGCGTTGTTGAGCGAGTACTATATCGCCTTGTTCTTGGTGGTTGCCGTACTCGCTTTGGCATTATGGTTCGATCTGGTTCCGCGCCCCACGCTCGCGTTTCGGTCTGGGCTCAGCGCCGGGTTGGTGCCAATCCTAGGCATTGGGTTGGTGTGGGGTGTGATGGTTACGAATTATGATAGTATCAAAGCCGATATTTTGTACAAAGCCGGCACCAATTTGGATGCATCGGGTCTGTGGGACTTGAGCGCGCCAGCGTACAAACGCGCCTTTGATCTACAGCCCGCGCAAGATTTCTATGCCCTGTTCTTGGGGCGTGCGTATTTGGAAAGTGCGCGCACGAGCACCGATGCAACGCAACGTCAGAAATTTCTTGCCGAGGCAGAAAGCACTTTGCTGCGCGCGCAACGCCTCAATCCGTTGAATGCCGATCACACCGCCAATCTGGCGCGCATGGAACGGGTCGTCGCTACGTTGATGGACAAGCCCGCTGATCGCGCGGAACATTTCCAACGATCATCCAAATATTACGCCGATACCTTACGGATCAGTCCTTACACCGCGCATCTGTGGAATGAATGGGCGTTGACGTTGATGCAAAGTGGCGATCTGCCGCAAGCGTTGGAAAAGCTCAATCAATCGCTCCGCATTGATCCAACCTTTGTGCAAACGTACGTGTACTTGGGCGATGATTATTTTTTGGCGCAAGACCCAGCCCATGCCGCCGAAAATTATTTCAAGGCATTGGAACGTGATCCCAACGCGCTTTCGGACGCGAATGGGGATTTGCAAGCCAATCCTGCCAAACTGTTCACCTTGCCGGAATTTGCACCACGTGCCATCGAGACCTATCGCGTGTTGGCAACCAAGTCTCCTTCCTTGTATCGCATCCTTGCCCAGTTGTATAAACAGACCAATCAGATGGACTTGGCACGCCAAGCGTTCGAGCAAGCTGTGCGGAGCAACCCCAACGATTGGCTGGCGAGTCTCGATCTGGTCAACTTTTTATCCGAAGTCGGCGACATTGACGCGGCGGTCAACGCGATGAAACATTTGATGACTGTGGTGCCGCAGAATCGTCCCGATTACGCGCGCTTTCAAGATTTCTACAACCAGTTGTTGGCATTGCAACGCGATTTGCAAGCCGTGCAAAAATCACCCAACGATGTGAACGCCCAACGCGCGGTGGCGGCACGTTGGAAAGCACGCGGGCAACCCCAATTCGCGGTACCCGCCTATCAAGCCGTGGCGCGCCTTGCCCCCAACGATTACGATGCGCAAAAAAATCTCGTGTTGCTGAATTTGCAGTTGAATCGTTTGGAGGAAGCGCAAAACGCGTTGACGGCAGCCGTTGCGCTGGCACCTGAAAGCGACAAACCCTTGTGGCAAAATGTTCAAGTTGCGCTCAATGCCCACAAAGCCGGCAAGTTTGCCGAAGCGCAACAAGCAGCCCAAGCCGTCCTTGCCTTAGCCGCAGATGCAGACAAGCCGGTGGTGCAAGCGTATCTGACCTTGTTGCAAGAAAAATCGAAATGACTACCCTCGTTCTCATCTTTGCGACTGCCCTCGTCTTTGCCATAGGCGCAACGCCGATCGCGCGCCGCATTGCTGTGCATACCGGGATGATGGATCAACCGAATGTGCGCAAAATCCACACGACCCCCATTCCCCGTTTGGGCGGCGTAGCGATCTATGGCGCGTTTATGCTCGGGCTGATTTTGTTCGCCGATCGGTTTTACATCCCCCAGTTGATTAGCATCATCGTTGGTGCAACGTGGGTGTCGTTTCTAGGATTGTGGGATGATCGCGTGGGCTTGAATGCGTGGGTCAAACTGTTGGGCCAAGTCTTTGCCGCCGTGTTGCTCATTCTCACCGGCGTTTCGGTGGATTTGGTTCATCACCCCATCGTGGATGCGGCGATTGCGCTTGTTTGGATTGTGGGCATTACCAACGCGATGAACTTGCTCGATAATATGGATGGTCTCGCCGGCGGCGTGGCTGCCATCGCCTCCGGTTTTTTTCTGTTGATCGCCTGGCTCAACGGCCAGTATCTGGTGGGCAGTTTGTGTGCAGCACTCTTTGGTGCGTCCATCGGTTTTTTGATTTACAATTTTAACCCCGCTTCCATTTTTATGGGCGATGCGGGGAGTCTCTTTCTCGGCTTTGTGTTGGCGGCGGTTGGATTGAAATTACGCTTTGTCACGCAACCACTGGCAGAAACCTGGTTCATTCCGATTCTGGTGCTGGGGCTTCCTATTTTCGATACGACTCTTGTTTTTGTCTCGCGTTTGCGGCGCGGGTTGAATCCGTTGATGCATCCCGGCAAAGATCACATTTCGCATCGTTTGGTCGAACGCGGGATGACACGCCGCGAAGCCGTCTTGCTCTTGTATCTCGTGGCGTGTGCCCTCGGCATCATGGCGATGTTTAGTGTGCGGATCGGGACGTGGCAGGCACAAGGAGTATTTGCGCTGGTCATCCTAGCGGGGCTCGTTGCCTTGTACGAATTTGAATTTCGCCGGGTGTGAGGGAGGATGGTGTGACACTGGAACAACGCATTGCTCAAAAGACAGCGCGCCTTGCCGTGGTGGGCTTGGGGTATGTGGGTTTGCCTTTGGCAACTGAATTTGCGCGCGAAGGTTTTTCGGTGGTTGGCATAGACATTGATGCGCGCAAAGTGGAGAAACTGAATCGTGGCATCAGTTACATTCCCGATGTCGAAACCCGGACGGTCAAGCACTTGGTCGCACGGAAAAAATTCTCGGCAACTACCAATTACACTGCCATTGCCGACAGCGATGTCATTTTCATTTGCGTCCCCACCCCCTTTGATGAAATGAAAGCCCCCGATCTCAAGCCGGTGATTTCCGCTACGCAGAGTATCGCACCATACTTGAAAAAAGAACACTTGGTCATTCTGCAAAGCACAACCTACCCGGGAACGACGGAAGAAGTCTGCCTGCCGATTCTAGAAACTAGCGGCTTGAAAGCCGGCAAAGATTTCCATCTTGCGTTTTCGCCGGAACGAATTGATCCGGGCGCGACAAGTAGTCAAGGCTGGAATGTGAAGAACACGCCCAAGACCTTGGGTGGACTCACGCCGAAATGTACTCGTTTGGCAAAAGCGTTACTTGTTCATCTCACACCTCAGGTCTTTGTCGTCTCTTCGCCGCGGGCGGCGGAGATGAGCAAACTTTTGGAAAACATCTTTCGCGCCGTGAACATCGCCTTGGTCAACGAATTAGCCATCTTGTCCGAGCGAATGGGGATTGATTTTTGGGAAGTGATCGAAGCCGCCAAGACCAAGCCGTTTGGTTTTATGGCGTTCTATCCCGGCGCAGGGGTGGGTGGCCATTGTATTCCAGTAGATCCGTACTATCTTTCGTGGAAGGCACGCGAGTATGATTTTTATACAAAGTTCATCGAACTCGCCGCCGAGATCAATCAAGGCATGCCCTATCACGTCGTCAAACTGGCGCACGATCTCTTGAGCCAACACGGCAAGGCGATCAAGAACGCGCGCGTGCTCGTCTTGGGCGTGGCGTTCAAACCGAACGTGGACGATGCGCGCAACTCACCCGCCGAGCGCGTCATTGAATTGTTGCTCAACAATGGCGCGCAGGTCCGTTATCACGATCCGTACGTGCCGACGTTTCGCGTGGGGAACAATGTGTTTCTGCGCGAACCCATCGAATTGAATTCCGTGCCACTCACGCGCGACGAATTGCGTCGCAACGATATTGTCGTTATTGTTACCGCGCATCGCAAGGTCAACTATCGTTGGGTCACCCGCTATGCGCCATTGATCGTGGATTCGGCAAACGCGACCAAAGGATTGGGCGACCCCGCCAAAATCATTCGTGTGGGCGCGCCCTTTGCTCAGAAAGGCAAGCGATGACTGAATTACCGATTCAACTTCCCCAACCCCCTCCGTTACTCATCGTTGTCTCGGGTCCATCGGGCGTGGGCAAAGATGCCGCCTTGCGCCGGATGCGCGAGTTGAACTATCCGTTTCATTTTCTGGTCACCAACACCACGCGCCCCCAGCGCCCCAATGAGGTGGATGGCAAGGATTATCACTTTATCACCAAGGAACAATTTGCGGCGATGGAAGCGCGCGGGGAATTTTTGGAACGCGCGGTGGTCTATGGTTACGATTACGGCAACTCACGCCGCGAAGTGCGCGAAGCCTTGGAACGTGGGCAAGACGTGATTATGCGGATTGACGTGCAAGGTGCGGCGACGATCAAACGCATCGTGCCCGAGGCGGTGTTTATTTTTCTGATGCCGCCCTCAATGCAAGCGCTCGAAGCCCGGCTACGCCGACGGCGTACCGAGCCCGAAGACTATTTGCGCTTGCGGCTTCATGCCGCACGCCTTGAGATGAACGAGTTTGAAAAATTCGATTACGTGATTGTGAATGAGGACGATCAGTTGGACGATACCGCCCAATTGATCCATTCGATCATTCGAGCGGAAAAGTGCCGGGTCAAGCCGCGGCAGATTATTTTGTGAGCCGCACCCGAGAAGGCAGCCGCTCTTTTTGAGCGACTGCCTCGTTTTTTAGCAACCATTTTGCGCGATCACATTGGCGTACCACTCGCCGCTGTCTTTGATGATACGTTGTTGCGTTGCAAAATCCACATAAACGATTCCAAAGCGTTTGGAGAAACCGTACGACCACTCAAAGTTGTCGAGCAAGGACCACACAAAGTAGCCGCGCACATCCACGCCATCTTGGATCGCACTGTGCAACTCGCGCAAATGCTCGCGCACATAGTTGATGCGACGCGGATCATGGACGCGCCCATCCGCGCTCACCTCATCGCGAAACGCTGCTCCGTTTTCGGTGATGTAAATCGGCGGCAAGTGATACGTGCGCTGGAGGCGACGCAACAATCTGCCCAACGCCGGCGCGTGAACTTCCCAGCCCATTTCGGTGTATTCAGAACCGGGGACGGGATGAACCCGCACCCCATTTTGGATCAATTGCCGCGAATAATAATTCACGCCGAGAAAATCAAGGTGTTGCGCGATCAATGCAAAATCGCCCGGCAAAACGCGCGGTGTATTCTCGCCAAGGGTTTGCCACGTCTCCGTGGGATAATTGCCGCACAACACCGGTTCGATAAACCAACCCGTGCCCAGTTGCCACGCCCGCGTGGCAAGTGCTTGATCTTGCGGCGAATCGGTGCCGGCTTCAGTGGGGAACATATCGAGGACGATGCCGGCGTTCACCTGCGGCGCGATGGCGCGAATCGCTTGCATCCCCAACCCGTGCGCGATGAGCAAATGATGGGCGGCTTGGTACGCGAGTTTTTCATCCGTGATTCCCGGCGCGTGGCGGCCCTCGCGATAACCAATGAACGCTGCCACCCAAGGTTCGTTGAGCGTGATCCAATGTTGCACGCGATCACCCAGTCGGCGCACGACGATGGCGGCGTAATCGGCAAAATAGCCCGCCGTATCTCGATTCACCCAACTGCCCTCCAACGCTTGCGGCAAATCCCAATGATACAGGGTGATGTACGGCGTGATGTTTGCGGCGAGCAATTTATCTACCAATCGGCTGTAAAAATCGAGACCGCGTTGATTCACCGCCCCACGCCCATTGGGCAGAATACGGGTCCACGCCATCGAAAAGCGATACGCGCGCAACCCCAATTGGCGCATCAATGCCACATCCTCGCGCCAACGATGATAGTGATCGCAGGCGACATCGCCGGTATCACCGTTTTCGATTTTGCCGGGCGTGTGTGAAAAACGATCCCAAATGGATTCGCCCTTGCCATCCTCGTTCCACGCCCCTTCGATTTGATACGACGCGGTTGCCGCGCCCCACACAAAATCTTTGGGAAAAGTCAAGGTCATTTTATCCGCTCCTGAATTTGTTCTAGAGTATGTACGTGAGTATAAAATTCCCAGGTTTCGGTATGTGTAATGCTTTGTTGGGGTTCCAGCCGTTGCATCGGCGCCAATGTCTCTAGTTCGATAAATTCATCGTTGCAATACACCTCGACGTTGCAATTCAAATCTGGGTGCAGCGCGCTAGGATGTGGTGTAAATCGTTTAACGAAAAGAATTTCGTTGCGCCAGTATGCCATCCATCCGGCGCGATTCAAGTAACCGATTTTGCACGGCGGCAGTTCGGCGCGTGCGTGAAGGCGAACAACATCGTCGCGCAATTCGAGACGTGGGTCATTGACGCGGGTATAGCGCCACAAAACCAAATTGCGATTCGGGAGCAAACCGTGTTCATCCACCGGCTCTCTCGTTTGTGGCAGAATAGCGACGCCGCCCAGTTTCAACATCGTCAGTGCCCAAGGGGCAAGTTCGATGCTTTGCGTGCCCGTGTTTTCGAGCGAGTGTGTCAAGGTGAGTGCAGCGCGGCCGGCGTGTAAATGAATTTCGATGTGTTTGCGAATCCCGGTGAGTGGCTCGGGCGATTGGTGCAGACTCACGCCATCTACCAGCGATTCGATGTGGATCGGTGCATTATCGGGTTGGTAGGTTTGGGGTATTTTTTCCGGCGCGTACCACAAACGATGCCCGCCCCGGAAAAAATAATCGCCGAGCGGTGTGGCTATTTTTTTCTGCGGCACCTCTGCAAACCAATTTTCTTCCGAGCCGCGCAGGAACAAGCGCACGATGCGCGGTCCCGCGTCGGTTAGAAATTCCAAACGCAGAAAATCATTTTCGAGGCTGCGCGTTGTGAGTCCGTAATAATCGTTGCTCATTGCAGTGTAACCTCGACCGTGATGTGAGTGCGTCCATCGGTGGGCAGCGGCACCAGATTGCCCTCGATCGCTTTGCCTTCTACGACGAGGGACGCGTGATTGCCTTCTCCTACTCGTTCAACGTCAATGGTGTACGTTACCCCGCGAAAGAGGCGGGTGGCGCGGAACCTTTTCCACAGGCGCGGAATCACCGGCGCAATCTGCAGACCATCGTACGTAGGGCGAATGCCTAGGATATACTGTGTGATGGCAATGTAATTCCACGCCGCTGTGCCGGTGAGCCAAGAATTTTTGGCTTCGCCAAAGGTGGGCGCATCGCGTCCGGCAATCATTTGGGCGTACACATACGGTTCGCACCGATGCACCTCGCTGATCGCTTCGCGCACGGAAGGATTGATGCGCGCGTAATAATCGTGTGCGCGGTCGCCGTTGCCCACCAACGTTTCGGCGATCATGATCCAAGGATTGGTATGGCAAAAAATGCCGGCATTCTCTTTATAGCCCGGCGGATAGGATGAAATTTCGCCCAAATGCAAATAATATCGCGAGAACGCCGGCTGTTGCAAAATGATTCCGTGCGGCGTCGCCAAATATTTTTCCACTGCCGCGAGCGCGCGTTGGGCATAGCCATTATCCAAGCCAATGCTTGCCATCACACACCACCCTTGCGTCTCGATAAAAATTTTTCCCTCCACGTTTTCGTGTGAGCCAACCTTACGCCCCAGATCATCGTACGCACGCAAGAACCATTCGCCATCCCAGCCATGCTGTAAAATAGTCGCGCGCATTTTTTCTGCTGCTTGGCAATACCCCGCATCGTTTCCGGTGTATCGTTGGGCAATTTCTGCCATCTCTGTTGCTGCCACGACAAACAAGCCGGCGATCATCAATGATTCTGCAATCTTGCCATCCTTGTGGGTGGTGGTTTGAAACGATTCGCCCGGTGTGGCGGAGAAACAATTGAGATTGAGGCAATCGTTCCAATCTGCCCGTCCGATGAGTGGCAAACCATGCGGTCCCAAGCGATCCAACGTATATTGAATACTGCGTTGCAAATGATCGAACAAGGGCTGTTCCGTGCCGGGATGTTGATCGTAGGGCACCGGTTCGGCGAGGATGCTCCAATCCCCGGTCTCTTTGAGGTATGCGGCAACGCCCAGCACGAGCCACAAGGGATCATCGTTGAAATTCGAACCCATGTCATTATTGCCTTGTTTGGTGAGTGGTTGATATTGATGATAGGCACCGCCATTTTCCAGTTGCGTGGCAGCCAAATCGAGCAGACGTTCGCGGACGCGGGCAGGCACCATCTGCACACAACCCATCAAGTCTTGATTCGAGTCTCGAAAACCGATGCCGCGTCCGATACCGGCTTCAAACAACGATGCCGAGCGTGCTAGGTTGAACGTAACCATACATTGGTACGCGTTCCAAATATTCACCATTCGATTGGTGTGGGCGTCCGGCGTTTCGATTTGCAAACGTGTCAGCCAATCGTTCCACGCGGCGCACAACTCGGCGAAGGCGGCGTCCACGTTTTGCGGATTGAGATATTTTTCGATGATGGGCTTGACCGTGCGCTTGTTGATGATCTGGGAATGCGGCGGATCGAATTTCTGGTCGGGCGGGTTTTCGTGATACCCCAACACAAAAATGATTTGGCGCGATTCGTTGGGTGCCAGTGTAACCCGAACATGATGTGAGCCAATGGGTTGCCAGCCATGCGCCATCGAATTGCACGATTCGCCGCGTTCCACCACAATGGGCTGATCCCAGCCACGGTACGCGCCCAGAAAATCGTCGCGTTGTGTGTCAAAGCCAGCCAGCGGCTCGGAGCAAGCAAAGTACGCAAAATGATTGCGGCGTTCGCGGTATTCGGTCTTGTGGTAGATGACGTCTTGATCCACTTCGACTTCGCCTGTGTTCCAGTTGCGTTGAAAATTGGTCGCGTCGTCTTGCGCGTCCCACAAACAAAATTCGATGGCAGAGAAAATGGAGCATTGAGCAGGCGCAGAGCGTTGATTGGTCAAGGTGAGTTGCCAGATTTCCAAGTTTTCATCGAGCGGGACGAAATAGCGGATGGATGCGCGAATCTGTTGATAAGTTGAGGTGATGATCGTGTACCCAAGTCCATGCCGACACGTGTACTCTGCGAGAGGCGAGCGCGTGGGTTGCCACGTCGGTGACCAAAATTGGTTGGTGTGGTTGTCGCGGAGATAGATGTAGCGTCCGCCTAAATCGATCGGGGCGTTGTTGTAGCGATAGCGAGTGAGCCGGCGCAAGCGCGCATCGCGGTAAAAGGAATATCCCCCTGCGGTGTTCGAAATCAATCCAAAATACTCGTGCGTGCCAAGATAGTTGATCCAGGGCAAGGGTGTGTTGGGTTGCGTAATGACATACTCGCGTTGTTTGTCGTCAAAGAATCCGTAACGCATAAAGGTCCTTTGAAACGCAAACTCTATTTCCCAGGCATCGTCAAAAGGGTCACCGAAGTTGGTGGCATAGTATATGAGAATTGAGAAGGAATGTCTATGGGTGATTCTTCCGTCGCGTTGTGTGTTGGATCGAATAGGCGCACGGTGGCGCGCCCAATCGGTGTCCAATGATCGAGAGTGAGTGGGCGGGTTTGGACTTGATCACTCAGGTTGATGAGCATCAAGGTCAATGCCTCGCCTTGGCGCGCCGCGTAAATCGAAATCGGCGGATCGTCCGAGGAGGCATAGACGAGTTCGTTGCCCAAGCGTTTCCACATTTGGTACGTATAGTACGCTGGGCGCACCGTGTCGCGCGCGAGCAAACCATAGCCGCCGATATTTGAATTGCTTTGCAAACTAAACGGTGCGACGATGTCTACGCGTGCACGAATCAAACGTCCCAGCACATCGGCGAGCCACAGCGCATTGTTGAACGTATCCATCCCCGTTTCGCTTCCCATCGTGCCCGACCAACTCGAATTGAATTCGGTGATGGCAATGGGCAGATCGCGTTTAGCGTGCTCGCGCACGACGGCGCGTAAATTGGTGGCGATAGAATCCCAGCGTGCGGCATCGGCAAAGAGTTCAGCCCGCGTGGGCCGGACACCCATTTGCGTGGGAAATGGATAGCGATGCACGGCAACCACATCTACCAGATCACCGTTCGCTTTTAGAAATTCACGCAGCCAATCGCGCCCGGCAGAATCTTTGGGGTCAATGTTTGGTTCGCCGGTGAATTGATGGATGTCGGGTCCGACGAGCAGAATCGAGGGATCAGCCGCTTTCATGGCTTGCGCAAACGTGCGCCACTCGACGTTGTATTTTTCTGTATCGTAATCTTTATAGAGCG
Source organism: Anaerolineae bacterium (assembly GCA_034433515.1). Classification (GTDB taxonomy): domain Bacteria; phylum Chloroflexota; class Anaerolineae; order UBA4142; family UBA4142; genus DAOTXS01. The sequence continues at coordinate 17,743 of DAOUAL010000085.1, forward strand.
AAGGTTCGTTACCGATGCTCCAGTATTTGATGCGATAATTTTGTGCGCGTGCATAATGGATGAGCGCCACGGATTTTTCGGGTGTGCCGCCGCGCAAGCGTACACTGACGAGCGGCTCGGCATTGATTTGGCGTGCCTGTGCAATGAATAAATCGAATTGCCATGGCTCGATGTCATTTTCATCGCCCCGGTTCCCGCCGGGAAATCGAATCAGCGTGATACCCGAAGCGAGAAATTCCTTTTGCACATCTTCGGTGATGATTGCCCAAGGTCCGTGATTCGTCCCGAGCACAAATCGGCTGATGGTGCCTAGGTTGCGTGTTGTATCAACATACAAGCCCACCGGTCTCGGCGTAGCGGTTGGTGCCAAGCGCGTGGAGGTGGGACTCGCCGCATTTTGCGGCGCCACGCAAGCGGCGAGTCCCGATATAAGGAGAAGTGGTTCAAGCGGTATGCATCGTTTCATCGTGATTTTGCAAAACACATCCGAGTCGCAAGACTCGGATGCCCGTCGAGGTGTGTTCCCTTCATGAAACCCAGGTGTGTCCAAACCCAAACTATTTTTCCACGCCGGTAATCACCACGCCGCGCATAAACTGGCGTTGTGCGAAAAAGAACATCAACGCGGGCAGAACGAGCGTCAATGCCGCGGTCGCCGCGGCGCGTCCCGGGTAGATGGTGTAGGTCTGCACAAAGCGAGCAATGCCGACCGAGACCGGGAACAACTCGTCTTGGCCTGCCAAATAGACCAGCGGTTCAAAGTATTGATTCCAGCGATAGAAAAAGTGAAAGAGCGTTACGGCAGTGATCGCCGGGATGGCTTGAGGGACAATGACCGAGACAAGGATGCGCAGCGGGCTGGCACCATCAATCATTGCGGCTTCGTCCATCTCGCGTGGAATGGTCATCAGGTACTGCCGTAGCAAAAAGACATCGTAGGCATTGGCAAAGAAGGCGGGTACAATCAAGGGAAGCCATGTGCCCGTCCACCCCAGTTTGTTGAAAAAGATGTACATCGGGATGATGGTGGCTTGAGGCGGCAGCATAATTGTTGCCATGAGGATAAGGAACATGAAATTCTTGCCGGGAATCCGGAACCGTGCGAAACCGTACGCGACCAGAATGCAGGAAGCCAAGTCTCCAATCGTACTCAGGATCGCAATCGTCAGAGTATTGCGGAAGAGCAAAGTAAAGTTGACTTCATTCCATGCTTTAATGAAATTTTCGAGGGTGGGTGAAAACTCGTAGACCGGATTCCAAGTGCGCCACCGTCCTTGGATATTAAAGATGCCTGCTTCCGGATTTGCCGGATCGAGCACATCGCTGTCTTCACGATAGGGATGAATCAGAACTAAGCGTTTGATACCTTGTTCGGTGGGAACATCGTACAAAGGATAGTCCGTGCCTTGATAGTTGTACGTAACTGCCCGGGCGGGCCACAGCGGCGCGTTCTGTGCCGAAAGTTGCGCATCGAGTTTGAAAGCGGTGGCAAGCATGTAACCCAACGGCATCAGGAATAAGAGCATCGTTGCCAGCCCCAAACCGGTCACGCCTATGGTTGCGCCGAGTTCGCGCAGAAAACGACGGGGACGAAATGAGAATTGTGTCATAGTTCCTCACCCAAGCTCAATCGGCGCCGGCGTAGTACACCAGGCGTTGCACAAAAAAGAACAACAATCCCGTTGCGATCATCGTAACGACAAAGATCAACAGGGCCAATACCGAGGCATACCCCATCTCGCTAAACGAGAACGCTTCGCGATAAAAATGGAGTGGAAAGAAAAGTAACGATCGTTGGGGATCGCCATTCAATCCGCCAATCAACATAGCGGGCACAAAGTATTGGAATGCGCCAATCACTCCCAGCGTAACATTGTAAAAGATCACGGGGGAAATCATCGGAACGGTGATGTTGAAAAATTTGGTGATGGCGTTTGCGCCATCCACCGTTGCCGCTTCATACAGCTCGGTGGGCACGCCTTGGAGTGCGGCAAGCAAAATCAACATGGCATTGCCCACGCCCCAGACGCCCAAGAGATTGAGCGCGGGCACTGCCCAGAACGGATCGCTGAACCAGCGAGGCGGGTCTTCAATGCCGATGGCTTTGAGGGATAGATTGATCCAGCCGGATTGTGCGTTCAGCACGCCGCCAAAAATGATTGTCCCCGCGACGATTGGGATAACGGTGGGCATGAAAAAGAGGGTGCGGAAAAGATTTGAAGCGATGAGATAACGCGAATTGACCAACACCGCAAAATAGAGGGGAACAATGAGACCCAGCGGAATGCCGATGAGTGCAAATTTGAGTGTGACTCCCATCGCCGGGACAGCGTAGAGATCGCTGAACAAGCGCGCATAATTATCCAAGCCCACAAAGTTGAAATTGCCCGGCGCAAATTCTTTGGTCCCGGTATAATCGGTGAACGATAGAAAGATGGTCATCAGGATGGGCAACAATTGAAAGCCAAAAAAACCGATGATCCAAGGAGTGAGGAATAGAAATCCCCAGATCACTTCACGCCGGCGAATCGCCGAAGTGCGAACCTGACGCCACCGAAAAGGAATCGCGATGACTTTGTCTAACATTAGCCTGCCCCCAATGCCTCCTTGCGCCGCCGAAGTTTTCGTACGGTGCAAGGAGGTCAAGCCCAACGCCTCCTAGGGCGCTGCCTTGAAGACGGCGTCCAAGTCTTTACGCAGTTTCTCGATTTCTTCATCCATGTTCAGATTGGGAGTTTGATCCATCTTGGTGCGGAACGCCGTGAACAAGTCGTTGGCTTTGATCATGTTGGGGAGCCACGCTTCGTGGTTCGGCAGATCGGGATACTTGAGCATTTCTTCTGCCACGCTCCAGTTAATCTTGTTCGGTGCGGCTTTCTTATCTAGCGCGGCGAAGAACGCCGGCCGATCTTTCGGATCGGCGGGCATACCACCGTAAAACTCCATCAAGCCTGTGTCGGTAACCATCTTGGTCAGCACTTTGAAGGCAACCTTTTGATTCTTGCTGGCTTTCATAATGGCAAAGGTATCGCCGTGCAGTTTAGCCGTCACTTTGCCATTGATCATCGGCAAGACCGCAATGTCCCACTTGGTCTTGCTCAGATCAAAACAGCAGGTGTACCACGTATGACACCACCACATGGCCACGTTGCCCGACGAACCGGGGTTGCCTTTGGCGAGCAAGTCGCTGTTTTGATAGTCGGCGTTCGGCATAAAATAGTTCTTCCAGACGCCGTCATAGTACCATTTCCACGACTGCTTCCAGTGCTCTGGAATGACCGCCGTCTTGGGATCTTTGGGATCGTACGGCAAGCCACCGCCAAAGAACACAGCCACACCGCGCGCATCGGTCCATTGCTCAAAGAAACCAAATTGCTTGATGTTCTTGGGATCGAACTTGGTACTCGTGGCATCGTTACCGTTCTTGTCCACCGTGAGTTTCCGAGCCAGTTCGGTGAATGTATCCAGATTCCAATCCTTGCCCTGATATTTTTCGCCGACCTTTTGCGGTGGATAAGGCAATTTGGCTTCATCAAACAGGGCTTTGTTGTAGTAGATCATCGAAGGGAACAAGGCAAACGGGATACCAACGAGCACGCCTTCATCCTTGGTGAACTCGAGCAAAGCAGGATCGTACTTGGCGAGATCAAAGCCAGCTTCTTTGGCAAGCGGTTCGATGTCCGCCCAGGCACCTTGGAAACTGGCGCGGCCCATCTTGCCCACCGGTCCCACAATGTCCGGTGCATTGCCAGCCGCGATCATCGCCTTGAGCGCGTCATACGAGTTGGTGCCCGTGTTATAAACAACGGTCAAGACGACGCATGCTTCGGTCTGTGATTTGTTGAATTTTTCAGCCCACGCCTTTTCGACCGGGATCTGATCCGGTTGCGATCCGGTGCCCAGCCCGATGTACCAAACGATCTTGGTTGAGCCGGGAGCGCATCCTTCCGTGCTGGTTACCACCGTAGGCGGAATGGTGGGGGTTGGAACAGCGGTAGGGGCTTTGGTGGCAGTAGGTGCCGGCGGCTGGGGGGGCGCTGCAGCAGGCGGTTGCGTAGGTGCCGGCGTTGGCGTTGCGCAGCCCGCGATGATCAAAACCATCACCACAACGAGCGTGCCCAGAGAAAACAACTTGCGCATGGTAATCTTCTCCTCTCTCAGAAATCCAAAGATTGTTAAACCATCAAACGGAGACCGGTAGACGTTTTTGAGTTTGACCACCTCCTCCAGAATCCCATGGCAGAGCGTTGCCAGGGAAGAATCACATTACACTTTCAAGTCGGTTGATGCGCGAACGATCAACTGGGTAGGCAAGATAATATGACGCGGTTGCGCTGATGGGTTGGCAATCAGTTCAATCAACGTTTCCGCCGCGGTGAACCCGGCTTGATAAGTGGGTTGATGCACCGTGGTCAGTGGCGGATCGGTGCGTTCGGCAAATGGCATATCGTCATAACCTGCCAGCGCAATATCTTGCGGCACTCGCAAGCCCGCCGTGCGAATCGCGCGGAGTGCGCCCAGCGCCATCGCATCGCTGGCAACGAACACGGCGTCCGGTTTCAACGGAATCAGTTCTTGCATCCGGGCATAGCCGCCATTTTCGGAAAAATCGCCTACCACGATTAGGTTGGGATCTATCGCCATCCCAGCATCGTGCAGCGCTCGTTTATAGCCCTCCAAACGATCTATCCCGGCGATCATATTGAGAGGACCGGTGATCGTCGCAATCCGCCGATACCCTCTCGCGATGAGATACGCCACCAATTCGCGTGCACTGTTGATATTGTCAACATCCACGTAACTCACGCGCGGATTGGTGGGGTGTCGTCCGACCAAAATAAACGGCAGATCGCTTTCGATGAGAGATAACGTCAACGAATCGTCCACCAGCATCGAAGCCATGATCACGCCGTCGAGCAAACTATTGTGAAGAATTTGGGAGATCATGCGGCGTTCATATTCCGGCTCCGCCAACCAGAGCATCACCGAATGATCGTGGGCATTACAGGCGGAAGTAATCCCTTGAATCAAAATGGGAAAGTAGGGATCGCTAAAGAGGCCCGTAACACGTTCGGGGATAACGAGACCTAGGATGCGGGTGCGTCCGGCAGCGAGGGAGCGAGCGGCGAGGTTGGGGTGATAATTGAGTCGCTGGACGACTGTGAGGACACGCTGGCGCGTTTCATCGCTGACACGCGGATCGTTATTGATCACGCGCGACACCGTCGAGCGAGATACTTTGGCGCGCTTGGCAATCTCTTCCAGGGTTGCCACTGCCACCTCCGTCCCGGGCGTTTCGAATACTTTTGTGGGAGCGCTCCCATATAATTGCGCCATTTACGGATGAAAAAGGTCTCTTGGGGAGTTTTTGTGGGAGCGCTCCCATTATACGATGAAATAGTGCGCTTGTCAAGACCTTTTTTGGGCCACACAACTCTCCGTTTTAGGTTGATGGACATCGCCAAAAAGAAGGTAACTACTCACCGCAGAGGCGCAGAGAACGCCGAGTTTCATTTTGTTTTTTTCTCCGCGCCCTCGGCGTCTCTGCGGTAATTTGAGAAGGGCTGAGCAGTTACAAAAGAAGGCAGTTCACACTAGAAAACTGGGGAAAGGTGTCGCGCTGGTCATGGAAAAGTTCAAATGCGATTGCCCTACCCGTTGTTTGGGTTTCCGAAAAATGCTATAATGTGATCTGCGAAAGGAGAACGGCATGCGATTGGCTTTCTTACTCATGGTAGTGGGGGCAGTCACTCTCGCCCTCGTCCCGATTTCGATTCAAGCTGCCCCCCCCCACGCTGCTCCGGAAACGTACGTCGTCCAAGCCGGCGATACCTTGTTTTCGATTGCGTTGCGCTACAACACAACGATCGCCGCGATCAAGCAACTGAACAAACTCACCTCCGATACGATACGCGTCGGACAAAAACTGCTCATCCCCACCGACGCCGCCAGCCCCACCGTCAAATCAATTTCGTACATCGTTCAGCCCGGCGATTCACTGTACTCGATTGCGTTGCGTTACGGTATCACTCTGCGTGAGTTGATGCAATTGAACGACCTGCCCAATCCCAACTTGATCCGCGTTGGCGATTCACTGGCCATTCCAACGAGCGCTTCGGTATCCAAGCCCGGCTTGATTTTGGACCCGCCGAGCGCACGCCAAGGCGGGACGTTGATGATCAAAGTGGCGCGCCCGGCGCTGACTTTAGTGAGCGGCTCGTTCAATGGCAAGCCGATTACGTTCACGCGCGCGGCGGGTTATTGGTACGCCCTGGTAGGCATCTCGCGATGTGCCAAACTTGGCAACACGCCTCTCACATTGACGATGCTCGACATCCAAGGACAATCCTCCAGCGATAGCACGAACGTCAACATCGCTTCTACGGCGTTTCCCATCACAGCAATCAATTTGCCGCCCGCCAAAGTTGCCATTCTCCAAGACACCGCGTTGATCAATCGCGAAGCAGCAGAACTCGCGGCAATCGTCAAGAATTACACGCCCACCCGTTTGTGGAGCGGCGCATTTCGCCAACCGATTTACGGCACGCTCTCGGAATTTTTCGGCACGCGGCGATCCTATAACGGCGGGCCGGTGGGCGCGTGCGGACACGAAGGCGTAGATTTTGCAATGCCGGGCGGCACGCCGATTTATGCGCCGGCGCGCGGCCAAGTGGTTTTTGCGGGACTCACTCAAGTGCGCGGCAACTTGACCGTGATTGATCACGGCTTGGGCGTGTTCAGCGCATACTATCATCAATCCGAAATCAATGTGACGGTGGGACAGATGGTACAACCGGGAACGTTGATCGGCAAGGTGGGCACCACCGGCTTGTCCACCGGCAATCATTTGCATTGGAGTATGTGGGTCAACGGCGAGTACGTGGACCCGCTCGAGTGGACGCGCCGAGCGTTACCCTAGTGCAACAACACGAAATCGTTGCATACCAGACCTAAAGATTCCTGGCGACGTGGGAGGCAAACATGGAACTCAAGTTGGTTCAGATCGAAAATCCTGATTCGCTCAATGTGATTCTCGGTCAATCGCATTTCATCAAAACGGTGGAGGACATGCACGAGGCACTCGTAACCGCCGTGCCCGGCATCAAATTCGGTTTGGCATTTTGCGAAGCCTCGGGCCACACGCTGGTGCGGGCAAGTGGCACAGATCCCGCGCTCATTGAATTGGCGAAAAAGAATGCATTTGCGCTAAGTGCGGGCCACTCTTTCATCGTTTTCCTGGGTGCCGGGTTTTTCCCCATCAACGTTTTGCACGCCATCAAAAATGTCCCCGAAGTGGTGAATATCTTTTGTGCCACGGCTAATCCTGTTCAAGTGATTCTTGCTGAAACGGAACAGGGACGCGGCATCCTCGGAGTCATTGACGGCGCAAAATCCAAAGGCATTGAAGACGACGCCGGCGTAGAATGGCGCAAAGGTTTACTGCGCAAGTTTGGCTACAAACTATGACACGCGCCGCAGACGCAATGGTGTGGGTCAGACGCATCGCCATCATCGCGTTCATCTTGTACGCCGTCAGCGTCGCCTATACAATCGCCAGTCTTCTCATTGGCATTGAACCGCCGCATTGGATTCTCTCATCTACCACGTTGTTGTTTTTCCTTTTTGCGCTGTGCCACGCCACCGTGCAACTCGGTGCGCGTTCGATGCTGGTGTTCCTTGGGATCACTTTCGGCGTGAGTTTTATCTTTGAAACGATTGGGGTGCTCACCGGGCTGATTTATGGACCCTACTATTACACCAATCGGTTGGGTCTCAAACTGGGCGTGGTCCCACTCCTCATTCCGCTGGCGTGGTTTATGATGATCTATGCCTCGTATGCGATTGTGCGCGCCTTCGCCGGTCCGTCCCGGCAATCGTTCCTAGGAATCGTCTGGCTGGCATTGCTCGGCGCGATGGCGATGACGGCATGGGATTTGGGAATGGACCCACAGATGGTCGCACGCGGGCATTGGGTCTGGACAGCGGGCGGCGCGTACTTTGGAATCCCGGTGCGCAATTTTGTAGGCTGGCTCGCCACAACCTTCACCGTATTCTTGCTCTATCTTTTGTACGAAAGCACTCAAGCCCCGCGCAAATGGCATTTTGACCAACCCTTTCCTCGTTTGCCGATTGCGGCGTACGCGGTGCAAGGGACGGCAACGATCATTGCCGCGATCGTTGCTGAACAACGCGCACCGGCAATGATTACCTTTTTTGCGATGGGCGCATTTCTTTTCACCGCGCTCACGCGCATCACTTTTGGAGATCAACGATGAGTCATCTTTCCACTTTTTCGATTGTGGCATTCGATCCCAAGACTAAAGAACTTGGCGTTGCGGTCGAATCGAAATTTCTTGCGGTGGGGGCAGTGGTGCCGTGGGCGCAAGCCGGCATCGGCGCGATTGCCACGCAATCGTGGGCGAACACATCGTATGGTCCACGTGGCTTGCGAATGTTGAAGCAAGGATTGACACCCAAACAAGTGGGTGCCAAGTTGATCGCCACCGATCCCAACGCGCCTCAACGTCAATTTGGCATCGTGGATGCCAAAGGGCGTGCGTTCACGTACACCGGCAAAGGATGTTTCGATTGGGCGGGTGGCGTCATCGGAAAAAATTTTGCGGCGCAGGGAAATATTCTGGCTGGTGCGGCGGTCGTTGAGGCGTTGGCAAACACGTTTCAGAAAACAAGCGGCACTTTGGCAGAACGGTTGGTCGCGGCGCTTGCCGCCGGGCAAGCCGCCGGCGGAGATCGGCGCGGACAGGAGAGCGCGGCATTGCTGATCGTCCGTGAGCAAGGTGGCTATGGCGGTTTCAACGATCGCTACATTGACCTGCGCGTGGACGATCATCCGACCCCGATTGACGAGTTGAAACGCTTGCTCGATCTGCATCATTTGTATTTGGGCAAGACCAATCCCGCCGATGTTTTGCCGATTGATGCGAACATCGCGCGGGAATTGCAAACGATGATGCAACGTCTGAACTATTACGAGGGCGCGATCAATGGCGTGTGGGACGAGGCAACGCAAAAAGCATTCCGCGAATTTGCCGGCGTCGAGAATGTGGAGGATCGCTTGCTAGAGGGTGCGCACATTGATCGCGTGGTGCTCGATTTCTTGCGCAAGCGATTTGGCGGGGCTTGATGAATGTGGGCGACTATGCTAAGATGATATTGGTAACACAAGACCCATTAAGGAGTGTCCGATGAAGTATCTCCGTGTTCTTGTACTGATCGTCCTGACCGCAACTCTGCTGATGCTTGTTCAGCCGGTTGCTGCCGCGAGTCCCAGTTTTGTCATCGTCGGCTACGGCGACACACTCTACAAAATCGCTGCGCGTTATGGCACAACGGTGGATGCCTTGATGCGCGCGAACAATATTCCCAATCCCAACTTTATTTACGTGGGTCAGCGCATCGCTTTGCCCACGCTCAAGTACGTGCCGGCAAACTCTGCCCCCACGACCGGGAGCATCTACATCGTTGTGCGTGGCGACACACTCGCAACGATTGCCGCCCGCTTTGGCACCACCACCAGCGAATTGATGCGCGCGAATGGTATCTACAATCCTAATTTCATTTACACGGGGCAACGGCTCAATATCCCTGGCAAGAATGCGCTTCCGGCGCCGCAACCAGCCACTGCACCCGGCAAGAACCCGCCGCCCAAACCCAACCCGGTGCCAACGGCGCTGGATGGCAAATGGATTGATATTGACATCGGTTCACAAACGATCACGGCGTATCAAGGGAGCACACCGCTCAAAACCGTTTTGGTATCCACCGGCGTCTCGTGGTATCCCACCCCGGTGGGGCGTTACAAAATCTATATGAAGATTCCCTCGCAAACGATGAGTGGCGGATATGGTGCCAGCGCGTACTATTTGCCCGGCGTGCCCTGGGTGATGTACTTTACCGGCGCATACGCGATTCATGGGACGTACTGGCATCACAACTTTGGCAAGCCGATGAGCCACGGTTGCGTCAACCTGACGATTGCCGACGCTAAATGGTTTTACGATTGGGCAGAGATCGGCACACCAGTCATTACGCATCCCTGATTGTCAATGGCTTGCATAGAGGTAGGCGGAATTAGATCGAATTCTCCCCATCCTTTGAATCTTGGATCAAACTCAAACCATCGAAGGAAATAGGGGCGCGGCGTTCTCGAACCATACGGTAACGTGTCCCTGCTTCCGAGGTCTCCCTGTTCGACTCATTTTTGCAAGTGCAAACCCTCGCTGTGATCCCTATACTCAGGGTCAACCGGTTTGTCTAAACTCGAGTTCAATGAAAGCAGCCATTTTTTACCAACGCGGTGGAATCGAAAATCTAAAATTCGATGAGGTGCCTACACCGCAGATCGCACCCCACGAGGTCTTGGTCAAGGTGCGCGCGTGTGGCTTGAATCATCTCGATCTCTTTACGCGCGAAGGAACGCACGGTGTCCGTGCTCCATTGCCTCACGTGGGCGGCTTGGAAACGGCCGGTGAAATTGTCGAACTTGGCTCGCAAGTTGCGGATTGGCAGCGCGGCGACCGGGTGTTGATCGGTCCCGCCATCACGTGCGGCGGGTGCGAGTACTGCGCCAGTGGTAATGAGAATCTGTGTCCCAAGCGTCAGGTGTTTGGCGTGCATCTGTGGGGCGGCTTTGCCGAATATATCAAAGCCCCGGCTTCTGTACTCATCGCGATCCCGGCATCGCTCTCGTTTGTCCAAGCTGCAGCGGCAGCCAGCGCATTTGGAACCGCGTGGCATATGTTGGTTACGCGCGCGCAAATTAAATCGGGCGAATGGGCGTTGATTCTGGCGGCGGGCAGTAGCGTTGGTGTGGCTGGGATTCAAATCGCCAAGCATTTTGGATGTCAGGTCATTGCCACTGCCAGCACCGACGAGAAACTTGCCAAAGCCAAAGAACTGGGTGCGGATTACACGATCAATTACGCAGAAAAAAATTTCTTTCACGAGGTCATGCGGATCACAGCGAATCGCGGCGTGGATGTGGTGTTTGAACACGTGGGGACGGCGACGTGGGAAAAAAGCATCGCGTCGTTGCGACCGACGGGGCGTTTGGTTACGTGCGGCAGTACGACCGGGCGTTTGGGTCAAACCGACATTTGGAGTTTGTTCTTTAAGCAAATTTCCCTGCTCGGCTCGTACGGCTGGACAACCAAGGAATTCTTTGTGGTCTGGGATTTGATCGGCAAACAAATTTTCCACCCGATCATTGACCGGACATTTCCGTTGGCGGAAACCGCCGCCGCGCAACAGTACTTGACGGAACGCAAACAATTTGGCAAAGTGTTGGTGGTGGATTAAATCCCTCAAGGAGTTTAAGGATGAATCAGATTTTGTCACCGGTAGATGTGATTCCAATGGTCATCGAAAACACGGGACGTGGGGAACGCGCGTACGACATTTTTTCGTTGTTGTTGCGCAACCGCATTATCTTTCTAGGCACCCCGATTGACGATCAAATTGCCAATTTGGTCGTGGCACAAATGCTTTTTCTGGATAATGAAAATCCGGATCAAGAGATTCGCTTGTACATCAACAGTCCCGGCGGCTTGATCACGGCCGGCTTGGCAATCTACGATACGATGCAACTGATCAACGCGCCGGTTTCGACAATCTGCGTGGGCTTGGCGGCAAGTATGGGCACGGTCTTGCTTGCCGCGGGTGCCAAGGGGCGACGTTACGCGCTCCCCAACTCGACGATTCACATTCATCAACCATTAGGTGGCACGCAAGGTCAAGCGATAGACATTGCGATTGATGCCAAGCGCATTATGCACGAACGCGAACGTCTCAATGCGATTCTGGCGCGCCACACCGGGCAACCGGTGGAACGCATCGCGCGGGATACCGACCGCAACTATTATATGGATGCGGCGGAGGCGGTGGAGTACGGTTTGATTGACGAAGTGTTGCCTAGCGCGAAAAGTACGCCAACTCAATCAAAATAAAAGGCGAGGCATTTGCCTCGCCGCTTTTTATTTCCGTCCAACAATCTGACTGTAAATCGCTTCCAGTTCTTCTTCCGAATAAAAGTGCACGACGATCTTGCCTCCTTTGCGCGAACGAAAGACCTGTACTTTGGTTCCCAACGCGCGCCGAAAATCCTCTTCGAGGGCGCGCGTAGCGGCAGGCATCTCCGGCTCTGCCACCGATCGCCGACTGTTGACCGCTGACCGCCGTCCGCGGTCTGCTGTCTGTGGTCGTTCTTCTGCTCGCCGCGCCGCTTCTTCGGTTTGGCGTACGGAAAGATTCTGCTCGATCACCTGGCGGAGTAATTGCTTTTGTTGTTTCTCGTCTTCGATGGTTAAAATGGCACGCGCATGCCCTTCCGTAATGGATTCATCGGCGAGCGCGGCTTGGATTTCGGGCGGAAGTTTGAGCAAACGCAAGGCATTCGCAATCGTTGTCCGATTCTTGCCCACTTTGGCAGCGACTTGCTCTTGCGTCAAACCAAAATCGGTCATCAATTGCCGGTACGCATTCGCTTCTTCGAGCACGTTCAAATCGGCGCGTTGAATATTTTCGACGAGGGCAAGTTCAAGCATTTCTTGCGGCGTGGCGCCGCGTACGATGACCGGCACGGTTGCTAGCCCCGCCAATTTTGCCGCGTTCCAGCGGCGTTCGCCGGCGATGAGTTGATAACGCGGCGCCAGTTCGGTCGAATCGGGGGCGGGCGTCACGATGAGGGGTTGAATCAAACCATGTTCGCGAATCGAGTCCGCTAGTTCACGCAAAGCATCCGGATCAATTCTGTGTCGTGGTTGACGTGGGTTGGGTGAAATGGCGGCGACCGGGACTTGTTTCACGCCGGTGCTGATTGCTGAGGGCTGGCTCGGTGGAATGAGCGCGCCGAGCCCACGACCGAGACCATGTTTGGTGGGCATACCAAAAACTCCCAGAAACAGAGGGCAGGGGCAATGGTGAATAGTTTGCCAACTGCCTCCTGCCTACGGTCTTGTGCTTACCTTTTGGCTCTTTTCTCTCTCCAACAACTCTGTCGTCAATGCTTCGTACGCTTGCGCGCCGCGCGATTTGGGATCGAACGAGATGAGCGGTTCGCCGAAACTTGGCGCTTCGGCGATGCGCACACTGCGCGGAATGATCGAACGGAAAATCAAATCCGGAAAATGCTGAGCAACTTCTTGGACCACTTGGAGCGCCAGGTGCGTGCGTGAATCGTACATCGTCATTGCCATGCCGGCAATGTGCAGACGTGGATTGAGATTTTGTTGCACCAGTTGAATGGTGTTGAGTAATTGCGATAGACCTTCCAACGCGAGATATTCGCACTGAATCGGAATGATCACTGCATCGGCTGCGACGAGTGCGTTCACCGTGAGCAACCCTAACGAGGGCGGCGCGTCAATCAAAATGTAATCGTACCGCTGAGTTACCGTGGCGAGGGCTTGGGCGAGTAATCGTTCGCGTTGTTCCACGCCAACCAATTCGACTTCGGCACCGGCGAGCGCGGCGGACGAGGGCACCAGATCGAGGTGCAAACGTTTGGTGAGCATAATGATTTGATCCAGCGGCATACTGTCCACCAAGACGTTGTAAATCGAAAAGAGTGCGCCGGAACGATCCACACCCAGCGAGGACGTGGCATTCGCTTGCGGATCAATATCCACGAGTAAAACGCGTTTCTCGCGGGCAGCGAGATTGGCGGCGAGGTTGACCGCCGTGGTCGTTTTGCCGACCCCGCCTTTTTGGTTGGCGAAGGTGTAGATGGTGGTCATAGTACCTACAAAATGAAATCGTTGCGCAAAAAGCCAAGATTTTTTCATCCACGAAGGACACGAAGATTTCTCTGTTCTTCGTGACCTTGGTGCCCTTCGTGGATCAATTCCGGTGTTGTTTCGGCTCGTCTGAGTTAGGAGTATGGTTTACATTATTCAATGTCTGGCTCAACCGCTCTTCTACTTGGGCGCGCGTGGGAATGCCGGTGATGCCGGGTGCTTCGACACAGAACGAGGCGGTGGCATTCGCAAAGCGCGCCGCTTCAAACGGATCGCCGGTTTCCTGCAGACGAATCAAGAACGCGCCGGCAAAAACATCGCCGGCACCGGTGGGGTCCACTTCGCGTGCGGGAAAACCGGGAATGTGCCGCGAGATGCCCTCTGTAAAAACGATGCATCCTTTGGCGCCCTGGGTCATAATGGCGATGCGGGTCATTTGGACGTACTCGTCCATCAAACTGAGGTTGCCGTTCAAATCTTCTTCGCTCAGAACCAGGACATCCACGTGCGGCAAAATGTCGGCGGCTTCATGCCAGGGGCGTATTCGAACGCGCTTGGTCTCATCCCATTGACGCAACCAGCCCTGTGGCGTTACACCCACGAGGGCGTTGGGGAAAAGTTTAGCAAACCGTGCATCTACTTCGCGCGCGAGAGGCCCCAAATGAACGATAGGCGCATTCATCCATTCAAGCGGAACATCTTCAGGTTGCAGGTCATCGGCGCGGGCAAGCAAGAATTGTTGGCGATGTCCATCGTGATAAATGTTGTGAAAGGTGGTGGTCTGCAACGAATCGAGACGATGCACTTGGATGCCGTGCAAAACGCTGGGGATGACAAAATCCGGGGCGAGCCGGGTTACAATGCCTGGCTGGCGCCCCAGATTGCGCGCGGTGATGCTCATATACGTTGCGGTGCCTCCCAGCGTATAGCCGTTGGGCACAACATCTTGAACAATGTGACCGACGATGAGAAAGTCAATCATTTATGCAAAATCATCACGCGGCGATGTTCGCCTTCGCCGATGCTGTTGGTGCGCACGTACGGATGATCGCGCAACGTTAGATGAATAATGCGGCGTTCGTTCGGCGGCATGGCTTCTAGCGTGATGGGTTGACGGCTGGCGGTAACGCGCTCTGCCATTCGTTTCGCCAACTCACGCAAAACACGTTCGCGCCGCGTACGATATCCTTCGACATCCACCGAGAGTTTGGCTGGCTTGCCGGTTTTTTGCGCCACCATCAAGCGCAACACATATTCCAAATCGCGCAACGTTTCGCCGCGCCGTCCGATGAGAACCCCTAGATCGTCACCCAGGATATTGAGAACGATCGCGTTGGGCGAATCGGAGGCAAGGTCGGGCAGGGCTTCCACGCGGGCTTGGATGCCCATATAGCGCAAAAGCGTTTCAAGCATTTCGCAAGCCATTTTGGCGTTGTCATTCACCTGGGTTTCCGGTTCCTCGGCGACGATGGGAGTCAGACGGACGCGCGCATCTTCGCCGCCAATGCCCAGGATGCCGCGCGATCCTTCATGCACGATTTCGATGTTCACCTGATCACGGGTCAAGCCCAATTCGGCAAGACCTTGGGCGATGGCTTGGTCAACCGTTTTGGCTGAAAATTCTCGACTGACTTGCGACATTATTTCTTTCCTTTACCGGCGGTGGCTTTGGCTGGCGCAAACGGGGTGCCAGCCAACAAGGTGCCCCAGCCGCTGTTCAAGTATTGCTGAATGATTCCGATGACATTAAAGACGATCCAGTACAGCGACAAACCGATGGGGAACGAAAGGGAGATGTAACCGATGAACAAGGGCATCATCAATTGCATGGATTGATTCATCTGCGCTGCCTGTGGATCGGCTTGGGGGACAGTCATCATTTTTTGTTGAATCCAGGTCGTTGCCAGAACGAGCGCGGGGATGATATAACCCCAGCCATCCGGCGTGCCCGCCAGATTGAGTCCCAGAAAACTGTTGTTCACCGGCACCGCCGCAGCCAGTTGAGGCAGAAAGGGGTAGAGATGTTTTGCAAGTTCCATCAATTGTTCCGGCTGTGCGCCCATGGCTTGGGTGATGGATTGATACAACCCAATCATAATGGGCCATGGAATCAAGGCAGGCAGACAACCGCCCAAGGGATTGACCCCGGCGGCTTGGTACATCTTCATCTGCTCTTGCGCTAACTTTTCGCGATCCTTGGCGTACTTTTTCTGAATCTCTAGCCATTCTTTACTCTTCATCAACTCTTGTTGTTTCTTCATCGCGTTTTGCGATTGAGCGTAAAAAGGCAAGGTGATGATGCGCACTAGAATGGTAAACAAGATGATGGCGATGCCAAAGGCACCGGGGATCGCAAACTGATTGAGGATGGTGTAAATCCACATCAGGACATTCACCATCGGATTGAAAATAAACGTGTTCCAGATGGGAGCAAGAAAATCAAGCATTTGAACCCACTCCTATTTCACGACGCCGGGAACCGGCGTGACCGGCTTGCCACTACTTGTATCCATTGCCCATTTGCCTTGACCATTCGATGCGTCGAGGGCGTAGAGAATGTGATCGTGCGCAGGAACGTAGATAATCCCATTCGCGAGGGTTGGTGCGGCAAGAATGCGACTGCTGGTTGAACGCGCCCATTTCTTTTGCCCGGTCGCCGCATCCACCGCGTAGATGTGGGTGTCATCGGAGCCAAAGTAGAGCGTGTTGTTCTCAATGACGATGGGCGAACGCACCGCATCGCCGGCTTTGAACGGCTGGTCCCATTTCAACTTGCCGGTTTGAGTGTCAACCGCATAGACCGTTCCATCGAGTGCGCCAAAGTACACCACGTTGTTGGCAACGGCCGGACTCGACCAAATCCAGTTGCTGGCTTGAAATTCCCATTGTTTGTTGCCTTGCGTATCCAGCGCGTAGAGTTTGGACAAACCAGCGATATAAACACGATGATCCACCACCGCCGGTTTAGTCACAATGATACCGCTCGCATCGAACGACCACTTTTTGGCGCCGGTGATTGCATCGAACACATATAACTTGTGATCGAGGGAAGGCGCATAAAGCGTATCGCCAACGACGGTAGGGTCTGCCCACACTTCGGCTTGGGTTTCAAATTCCCACTTCTTGGCACCGGTGGCGGCATCGAGCGCGTAGATTTTTTTATTGTTCGAGCCAAAGTACACCAGACCATTGCCCACAGCTGGGCTGGAGATGATCGGCATCCCCGGATCAAATTCCCATTTTTTTGTGCCGTTCGTCGCATCAATCGCATACAAGCGGTGCTGCTGACTAATCTGATCAAACGAACCAAAGTACACCACACCTTCGACGACGGCTGGGGTGCTATACAATGACCCCAATGATTTGTCGCTGGGGAATTGCCATTTGACCGATCCATCGGCGGCATTCAACGCCAGCATGCGACCGGTGGTGCTGGCAACGTAAACAATCTGGTTCACGACGCGTGCGCTTGCCCAACCGGTCGCTGGGGCGGCGCAGCCCATCAAGAGAAACGCGGTGGCGAGCATCGCAAAGAGCGTCACCGCCGACCGCGTGATTTTCAACGCCATTAAATCATTGCCTCCCAAGTTCAAACTTGATCGTACGGAACAGGATCATAGCCCCCCGGGTTGAACGGCTGACAACGCAAGAGGCGGGTGATGGCTAACCAGCCGCCCTTGATGACCCCAAAATGGGCAATGGCCTCAAAACCATATTGCGAACAGGAGGGGACAAACCGACAACTGGGTGGTAGAAGAGGTGAAAGCAATCGCTGATAAAAACGAATTACACCTAGGGCTAGCAGTTTCATGGTGTCGAAACCAAATGCGCCCGTTGGATTAAAGTGTCCAGCGCGGCAACTAGGTCTTGAAAACCCGCCTGCGCCGACTCCTGGCGCGCAATCACAATAATATCCCATCCCGCAACCAACTTCGGCAGGCGTTGGCGCATCGCTTCGCGCATCCAGCGTTTCACCCGATTGCGCACCACCGCCTTGCCGATTTTTTTCCCCGTCACAAAACCAAAACGACATTGGTTCATTCCGTTTGCTCTCACACGCAAGATCAGCAACGGATGTAGATACGACGTCCCTTCATCCCAGACACGCTGAAAGTCATTGCGCCGCAAACTGAATGAACGATCCACATTTATTTCTGCTTCAAACCCGAGCGGGTATGTGTGACGGTGAGCCGCTTGCGACCGCGTTGGCGGCGCGCGGCAAGGACTTTACGTCCCCCTTTGGTTTTCATCCGTTCGCGAAAACCGTGCGTGCGCTTTCGCTTCAAGCGTTTGGGTTGATAGACTCGCTTCACAACGACTCCTTGTCTTTAAGATAGCGCGCGCTATTATAACGTGAAAGCGGCGAAATGACAAATCGTTGGGGTTTTCGCCGCTGCATCGCTGGGGGATGCCCTATCCGCTTGTCGCAAAAAAACTTTTTCTAGCCGATGCGTTCCACTTGCGCGCCGTGCGGGCTGGGTGCCACCACCCGAATCGTCCCTTCGACGCCGATGCGTTTTGCCGTGCGTTCCATCTCGCGCGCGACCTTGTTCGTATTGCCTTGGGTGAAGGCGATGATGCTAGGTCCCGCGCCGCTGAGCGCGACTCCTTTGGCGCCGGCATTCCGCGCCGCATCGAACAATTCCTCCATCCCGCGTACCAACTTGGCGCGATACGGTTGATGCAAACGATCGCGCGTGGCTTGGTTGAGCCAGTCCAATCGTTTTTCGTACAGCGCGGCGACCCAGAGCGCGGTGCGCCCGGCGTTGTAAATGGCATCGGCGCGCGGAATGCGATTGGGCAAGACCCCGCGCGAGACCTTGGTTAAGAGTGCTTGCGTGGGCACAAAAATCACGGTGCGCAAATGACGGGGCAAGGCGATCCGTGCCGCTTGGACAAACTCGCCTTCTTGCACCGCGACGACCAAGCCACCGAGCAGGGCGGGTGCCACATTATCGGGATGCCCCTCCAACAACGTTGCAAACGTAACCAGATGATCGCGCGAAAACGGGTTGCCCATCAACGCATTGCCCGCGAGCATCCCGCCCACCAAGGCCGCTGAACTCGACCCCAAACCACTCGCAATCGGAATCGCGGCGTCCATTTGCAGGCGCAACGGCGGCATTTTTTGTTTGGCGCGTTCATAGACCACCATTAACCCTTGAACGACGGCATTGTTCTTGTTGCGCGGCAAACCGTGCGGACATTCAATTTCCAGCCCGCGTGCAATGGTTTCGACGTGAATAGTATTCCACCAATCGAGCGCCATGCCCATACAATCAAAGCCAGGTCCAAGATTAGCGGAGGAAGCCGGAACGCGAATTCGTAATTTCATTGTTATCACCAGAGTTGCAGAGAACACAAAGGTTTTATTTTGGTGACGGCTGTCTTCTCTAAATACCTAGTGCAACAACATGAAACAGTTGCATACCAGACGGATAGGAAAACGTTGACAAACGTGGCTAAAAAGCGAGTTTTCACTACGCACTTTCATGTTGTTGCACTACGAGGGCGTGCGCCAATGCCTCTCTCGTTGCCGGTATCGCCGGCGGCAGGTTGGCTTGGGCGATTGCATTGTCCGGGTCTTTCAAGCCGCTCCCGGTCAAGATGCAAACGATCTTGGCGCCGCGCGGCAAACGATGTTCGCGCGCCAATTTGAAAATCCCTGCCACACCCGCCGCCGAGGCCGGCTCGCAAAACACACCCTCGCGCTCGGCGAGGAAACGATACGCCGCCAAAATTTCATCATCGCTCACCGCTTCGATCAAGCCGCCGGATTCATCACGCGCGTTGACCGCGCCGCGCCACGATGCCGGATTCCCAATCCGAATTGCCGTTGCAATCGTCTGCGGATTTTCGACCGGCGCACCGTTGACGATGGGCGCGGCACCTGCGGCTTGAAAACCAAACATCTTGGGTCGCCGCGTCGCTTTGCCAACTCGATGATATTCAGTGAACCCGCGCCAGTACGCCGTGATATTGCCGGCATTGCCGACCGGGAGTGCCAGCACATCCGGCGCATCGCCGAACGCATCCACAATTTCGAACGCGCCGGTCTTTTGTCCTTCGAGGCGGTACGGATTCACCGAATTGACCAGCGTGATCGAACCTTGCTCGGCGAGTTCGCGTACCAACTTGAGTGCGCTATCGAAATTTCCTTCAATCGGCAAAACGCGCGCGTGATGAATGATCGCCTGTGAAAGTTTGCCGAGCGCAATTTTGCCGGCTGGGATCACGACTGCACAGGTTAGCCCGGCGCGTGCCGCGTACGCCGCCGCACTCGCCGCCGTGTTGCCGGTGGATGCGCAAATCACCGCGCGCGCTTTTTCTTCGACCGCTTTGGCAATTGCCACCACCATCCCGCGATCTTTGAACGAGCCGGTGGGATTGCAGCCTTCCAGTTTGAGCCACACCTCCGCGCCGGTCTCGCGCGAAATTGCCGGCGCGGGCACCAGTGGCGTATCCCCTTCACCGAGCGTGAGCAACGGCGTGTTGGATGTGATCGGCAAATAATTACGGTAAGTGTTGAGCAGACCTTTGGTCATTTGTAATCACTAATAACCAAAGACGGAGGATTCACTTACGTCCTCCGTCTTTGGCTGTCCGTCGTTACTTGAGGTCAAGTGATTTAGTTTGCACAATCCGCTTTGCCATCTCGATAAATTGGGCAAGGGGCATCGCTTTGAGGTCTTCGCCGGAGCGCAGACGCACGGCAACCGCTTGGTTCTGTTCTTCTTTGTCGCCCACCACGAGCATATATGGAATCTTTTGCAATTGCGCGTCGCGGATTTTGGCGTTCATGCGTTCGCCGCGCAGATCTACTTCGACGCGAAATTTGTGTTCGCGTAATTGCGCGGCAACGTACTGCGCGTACTCGTGATGGCGATCCGTGATGGGGATAACCATCGCTTGGACTGGTGCCAGCCAGACCGGGAACGCGCCGGCAAATTGTTCGATCAGGACGCCCAAAAAGCGTTCGGTGGAACCGGTAACCGCGCGATGAATCAGTACGGGCGTCCGCGTTGAACCATCCTCCGCGATGTATTCACAACCGAGGCGCGCCGGTTGAATAAAGTCAACTTGAATGGTCGAGAGTTGCCATTCACGTCCCAGAACATCTTTGGCGATGAAATCGGCTTTGGGTCCATAGAAGGCGGCTTCCCCTTCGGCAACGAAATACTCGACGCCGTTTTTATCGAGGGCAGTGCGTAAAGCGCGCGTGGCTTTGTCCCACTTTTCATCATCCTGCACATATTTGCCGGTCGCCCCACGCAAAGACAGACGCACACGATAGTCTGTGAATTGGTACGTGTCCAGCACCTCACGAATCAATTTGAGCGCGAGGGTAAATTCACTTTCGATCTGCTCTTCCGTGCAAAAGACGTGGCAATCATCCTGAGTGAGCGCGCGCACGCGCGTTAGCCCGGACAATTCGCCGCGTTTTTCGTACCGATACAACGTTGCAAATTCGGCAAAGCGCAGGGGCAATTCGCGGTATGAGTGGATGCCCATCTCTTTGTAGAGCGTCATATGGCTGGGACAGTTCATTGGCTTGAGGCGCAAGACCAAGTCTTCATCCACCATCGGTGGAAACATGGATTCCACATAGTTATCATAGTGCCCCGATTTGCGATACAGGTCTTCTTTGACCATATGCCCGGTCCAGACATGCTGATACCCATACGCGGTCTGTTTTTCGCGGACGTACTCTTCCATCAAATGTCGAATGATCTCGCCTTTGGGAGTAAAGAGTGGCAAGCCGGGCCCCACCTCATCGGAAAAATAAAACAAGCCGAGGTCCTTGCCCAGTTTGCGATGATCGCGCTTTTTCGCTTCTTCCAGTCGCCACAAATAATCGTCCAGCTCTTTTTTGGTGTACCACACGGTACCATAGATACGCGTGAGTTGTGGATTTTTTTCGCTCCCGCGCCAGTACGCCCCAGCAATCGAAAGTAATTTGAGCGCGTCCGCCGGGACCTCGCCGGTGTGCGCCACATGGGGACCGCGGCACAGATCCACGAATTGGTCGTGCTGATAAATCGAAACGGTTGACGCTGGCTTGGCATCCGCTTCGCCGTGTTCGCCCATTTCGCCGCGCGCTAAGGCTTCCACCTGATCGAGTTTGAAGGGTTGTGCAGCAAATTGTTGGCGTGCGGCTTCGATGGAAAGTTCTGTGTGATGGAAGGGATGCTTGCCGGCGATAATCTCTTTCATCCGCGCTTCGATCGCCGGCAAATCGTCGGGCGTGATGGGGCGCGGCAATTCAAAGTCGTAATAAAAGCCGTCTTCGATGGCGGGCCCAAAACCGAATTTGGTGCCGGGAAATAAATCCATCACGGCTTGCGCCATAATGTGCGCCGCCGAATGACGGATGGCGTGTAATTTTTCATCCATG
Organism: Anaerolineae bacterium; assembly: GCA_034433515.1. Lineage (GTDB taxonomy): Bacteria > Chloroflexota > Anaerolineae > UBA4142 > UBA4142 > DAOTXS01. The sequence continues at coordinate 39,892 of DAOUAL010000085.1, forward strand.
TCAATCCTCTTTTTCGACCGTAAAGAATTCGCCGGTTTCAACGAGCATGTACGTTTCGAGGTACGCGGTCGCATCGTCGTGCTTTGCCACGCGTACCGCCACGCCGCGATTGGTTGCCGCTTCGGTCAGTTCGCGTAATTGCATCAGCGTGCGTGGAATCGAAAGCACGCGAATGAGATGCTCGCCCCAACGCGAAGCGTAATAGCGACGATTTTCTTCGCCGCGCGTCCCGGCTTCCGGCGCTTTTACCACAGCGATGTCGTCTGCGCTGATCTTGCCTTCTACCAAGACCTCCGGTGATCGGAACATACCTTGATTGTACTGATCAATAGGCACCGCCATCTTTTCGTACGCAGCGATCAAGCGAGCGGCGATTTCCGGATTCTTGGGTTGTCCCCGACCGATGTGATTCACGTACGCCGCCATAAAGAGTTCCATCGGTGCTACCCGACACCGGGCAACCTCAACCCGCGCACGCAGGCAGACATACTTGGGATTTTCGCTGTACCCCATCACGTCGTAATCGGGTGCCAACCAGGCATACACAGAATTAGCGCGCAGCGCCGAATCCACTTTCATCACACGTGCCCCTACCTTGAGTCCTTCTTCCGAAATCGCATCGAGGTCTTCGACGCGCGCATAGTGAAACACATCAATCGTTGTCACACCAACTCCTTTGCATCAGGACAAATGCCGTCATCGCAATCCTGTCATTTGCTCCCTTGAAACTAGGTTTGTAGTTGCGCGATTCATCGCGCGGGCGATCAAACGCCGCACGACGCGCTCACTCGCTTATTTTCATCTCTCTACTGGGGCACCGAAGGCGAATGAGCCACTTCCTTGTCAGTTGACCATCCCCTTTGCCACCAGCAGTTCTGCATTCAATACAGCACCGCCCGCTGCGCCACGGATCGTGTTATGCCCCAACAAGACGAACTTGTAATGGAGCACCGGGCATTCGCGGAGGCGACCCACCACGGACGCCATTCCCTTCTCCACCTCGCGATCCAAGCGGGGTTGGGGACGATCCGGCTCCTCGCGCAAGACGATGGGATGCGCCGGCGCGGTCGGCAAGTGCAAGCGCTGGGGCTCACCCATGAATTGTAACATAGCGCGGCGCACTTGGTCAAGATTTGCAGGGGTTTCCAGTTCGACCGAGACGGTCTCTAGATGACCATCCCACGTAGCCACGCGATTGCATGCCGCGCTGATGCGCAGGTCAGCATAGATCACCCTGTTCTCCCCCAAGCGTCCCAAAATTTTCAACGGCTCGGTCTCGAGTTTCTTTTCTTCGCCCCCGATGAATGGGATCACGTTATCCAAGATAGCCAGCGAGGCGACCCCGGGATACCCGGCACCGCTCAGGGCTTGCATCGTCGTAACCATCACGCGGCGCACCCCAAACTGTTCGACGAGCGGTTTCAAGACGAGGGTCAGATGAATGGTCGAGCAATTGGGATTGCACACAATTGCCCCGCGCGATGGTCGGCGCGCGCGTTGAAGCGAGACCAGGGCGAGATGTTCGGGGTTCACTTCGGGAATCACGAGCGGCACATCCGCCTCCATCCGATGATTGGAGGCATTGCTAGACACCAGATAACCCTGATTCGCAAAACGTTCCTCGATCTCGCCTGCCACGTCGCTCGGCAAGGCGGAAAAGACGATGGCTGCCTCCATCCCGGGTTCACAGGGTTGGACGATCAACGAGCGCACGGGCGCTGGCATCGGCGTGGCGAGGTGCCAGTGAGTCGCCTCGCGGTAGGGTTTGCCCACCGATTGATCGCTGGCGGCAAGTGTTCGAATTTCAAACCAGGGATGGTCTGCCAACAAATGCACCATGCGTTGACCCACTAAACCGGTCGCACCGAGAATCGCCACCGGCAGTTTGCTGTGTACCATTTATGCCCCCACGATAAACTGATGAATGGCGCGGACCGCTTCGTCCGCCGCATGTTCGTCCACAACCAACGACAAGTTGTATTCCGATGAACCTTGCGCAATCGAAATGATATTGATCTGACGTTCACCCAGCGCGCCAAACACGCGCGCGGCAATGCCGGGGGTGCCTTTCATCCCTGCCCCTACTACCGCCACGATCACCACCTTGTCCTGCGCCCAAATCCGGTCAATGTGGTTCCGCAACCGCTCCAATTCAAATTCGTGATCGAGGGCGGCGAGCGCGCGAGGCGTCTGGCTCGCCTCAATCACAAAGCAAATGTTTTGTTCGGACGATGATTGTGAGATCATCAACGCGCTAATGTTCTCGCGCGCGATGGTGGAAAAGACTCGCCCGGCAATTCCCGGCACCCCTTGCATCCCACGTCCTTCGACGGTAATCTGTGCCAACCCCCGAATGACCGTAACCGCTTTGGCAGGGCGTTCGTTGTGCTGAATCGTTCGGACGATACGGGTGCCCGGGTGGGTTGGGTTGAAAGTATTGAGAATGCGAATGGGAATATTACGCGCGGCAGCGGGCGCCATGGTTTTGGGATGAATGACTTTGGCACCAAAGTACGAAAGTTCTGCCGCTTCGCTGTATGAAATCTCCGGCAAGGTCTGGGCATTGGGAACGATGCGTGGATCGGCGGTCAAGACGCCATCCACATCGGTCCAAATCCACACCTCGTCTGCGTCCAGCACGTTGCCCAAAATTGTCGCCGAATAGTCACTGCCACCGCGTCCCAACGTGGTGATCACGCCTTGCGGCGTTGCTCCCAGAAAACCGGTAATCACCGGCACGGTGCCGGCGGCGAGCAAAGGCATCACGCGTGGGCGTGCCTTGTGCCGGGTCGCCTCCATTTGCGGATTGGCTTGGGTAAAGTTGTCGTCCGTTACAATCAATTCGGTGGCTTCGAGCGCTTCGGTCGCCAAGCCGCGTTCGCGCAGGGCTTGTGCAAGAATCGGCACGATCAAGCGTTCCCCCAGCGATGCCACAGCATCGAGGGCGCGCGAGGTGAGTTCACCCAGGATGTGGATGCTGCGGCACAGGTTGCCAAAATCATCGAGCAAGCGAAGCATCTGGCGCTGGAGCAACTCCCGGGTGGCTGGATGCTGCACCACCTGATCGAGCGCGGCAAGATGATTGGCGGTCAACATTTCATAGGTGGCAAGGTACGCCGCGCGATCCCCTTCTGCCGCGCGCCGTGCCGAACGAATCAATGCATCCGTCACCCCGCTCATCGCGCTGGTTACTGCGATGATTTGATGACCTTGTTGTGTGTAATGGTGGATCAGGTCAGCAACGTGGCGAATTCGTTCGCCGCCACTCACCGACGTGCCACCAAATTTCATAACTAGACGCATAGTGTTCTCACCTAGAAAAATAAAACTCTCACGTCCCTTTGGGACGAGAGAGTTCTCCCGTGGTTCCACCCAGATTTACACACGCGCGCCATTGAGCGCATGCACACTCGATTGCCAGATAACGGTGGCGCCGATTGGCTCGCAAGGGGTTTTCATCGAACGTTTGCGGACCTTGCTTGCAGTCGTGGCAAAGGTCTCCCTGTCGCAACCTTTTCGATTACTCGTCTTGGTCATCGCCGTAGCGTCTGTTGTTGGCATGGGCGGTATAGGAGTCGAACCTATGGCCTCAGCGATGTCAACGCTGCGCTCTAACCAACTGAGCTAACCGCCCGCGTGCATGCGCATTATACCACAAAATATTTTGTGCGCAAATGTGCCAATAATGTTCTAAAGTTGATTCAGCAATTTCTCTAAATCTTCTAACGTGCCGCGCCAATCCGCCGGCGCATCCGTGTCTGGATCACGGGTCACCCAAAATGTTTTCATGCCGATTTTCTTTGCCGGCACAATATCGTTTTGAATTTCGTTGCCCACCATCAGGCACTCGGTTGGGGCAAGGTTCAACCGCGCGGCGATTTCACGATAGTACGCCGAGTGCGGCTTGCTCGCGTGCATTGTTTCGTAATCGGTGACGAGGGCGTACGGCAAATCGGCGATGCCACCCCATTCCATCCGTTGCCAGATGGCAGTGCGCGGAAAAACCGGCATCGTCGCAATCACCACATGTTTGCCACGCTCAAACGCTCGCTCGATAACGCAACGCGCAATGGGAATTGGCTTGACGAGTGCGCGCAACTGGGGATACTCGGTCGCGTAGAAATCATCGAACAAGGGCATTAACGTTTCCCGCGGAATGCCAATCTTGGGAAAGAAATCGGCGGCGAAGGCGTCGGCAATGGTGCGCGCGTGATCGTTGTTGAGCACTGCGGCGCGCGTGGAGGCTTGCAATTGCGCGATCAATTTTTCCGGCGGCACCAGGTGAGCTAGTTTTTTGCACAGCGCGGTAAAGTACGGCGGCAAAAAAGTATCCATCGAGTCGTCAATCAATGTGCCATCCAAATCGAAGAGGAGTGCTTTGATCATCGAGTCCTCTGAAATTTCACCAGAGCACACAGAGGTCACAGAAAAAACTCGGTGTGCGCTGTGGTGGACTTAGTCAAACACAATCACGCCACGCGCGATGGTGCCGGCTTGCATATCGGCGAACGCTTGCGCGGCTTGAGCGAGCGTGTAGCGTTGCGTAATGAGCCGGTTCACCGGCAAGCGTCCCGCGCGGTACAGTTCGATAAGTTTCGGAATATCGCTGAGCGGGCGCACCGAGCCAAAGAACGATCCCAGCAATTGTTTGTTTTGGAAAATCAAATTGCCGGCTGGAATCGAAACTTGCTCTTTGGCGGAATGCATCCCGGCGATCACGGCGGTGCCGGCCGGGCGCACGGCTTGCAAGGCTTGCGTGATCGTTACGCTCGATCCCACCGAATCGAACACGTAATCAGGTCCGATCCGTGTGAGCGAACGCAGCGTGGCGACGACATCGCATTGGAGCGCGTTGAGTGTTTCCGTCGCGCCGAACTGACGCGCGAATTCGAGTTTGCGATCCATCACATCCACTGCAATAATTGGATAACCGCCGGCAAGTTGGCAGCCCATAATCATGGACAGTCCCACGCCGCCGCAACCAATCACCGCCGCTGAACTTCCCGGGATGACACGCGCGGTGTTCAGTACTGCACCTACACCGGTCGCAACCGCGCAACCGGTAATCGCGGCAACATCGAACGGCACATCGTCGGGAAAGGGAATCGCGCCGCGCTCATCAATGACGATGTATTCGGACATGGTGGACGAGCCCAGATAATGTTTGAGTTTCAAACCATCGAGCGTTTGCAAACGCGAGGTGCCTTCGGGCAAGGTGCCAACCAAGGTCGTTTTGGGCAAACGCTCGCACAGATTGGGATAACCGCTCAAGCAAGTGGGACACGTGCCATCAGCGGGGACCCAGTTGACGAGGATACGGTCGCCCGGTTTGACGCGCGTTACCCGCTCGCCCACTTGCTCCACGATGCCAGCGCCTTCATGACCCAGGACGATGGGTGGCGTCGCGCGCAATTCACCGCGCATCGTGTGCAAATCGGAATGGCAGACGCCGGCGGCATAGACACGCACCAATACTTCGGTCGCGCGCGGTGGATCGAGTTCAATCGTTTCGATGGTGAGTTGATTGTAATCGCGGACAACGGCGGCACGAGTTTTCATCGAGTTCTCCGGTAAAAATATTTTCTAGCGCATTGCCTCGGCAAAGAGTTGGATGGTTTCACGGTTGTTGAGATAATCGTGCGAGGCATTCGGTAGGACGCCCACGTCCACAAACACATCGAACACGCGATAGCCCGGCTTGGGGAACGAAGGACCTAATGGATCGGCGATCCAATCGGTTGTATCGTACACGTTATACCAACGGCGAACGTGTTGGTAATCAATCGCGCCCAAGCGTTCATCGTATTTGCCGAGGCGGCGCAACTTGGCGATGGGGGAGCCGGCGGTGAAAAAGGCGACGATGTTGTAACGTCCCGCGTATTGTTTGAGCACATCGAAACTGACAACCGTGCCCAGACTGTGCGCGACGAGAACGATTTCATCAAATTTTTTGCGTGCCTCATCTAGTTTCTCGATGAGCCGTGCTTGGATGGCGGCGCGGAGGGCAGGCGAGAAAAAATAATCGGCAACGTGTTGCGTGGTCATGGCGTACGTTTGCAGGGGTGAACGTACGGCAACCGCGCGTCCTCGGCGATGTGCTGGCAGTGTTGACGTGGTCGCTCGAAACGATTTTTGCAATTCTTTTTGAAACTCGGCTTTGAACTTGGCTTTGCTCGGTGAGTCGGCTAGCGCCGCGCGCCGCGTACCCACGTCCGCAAAGTACACCGGCAAGTAATCAAAGGGGTGTCCCAATTCCTTTTCGATGGCGGCGACGAGGGGTTTGTACCAATCGGGCGGAAAAGGTCCCGCGCCGTGAATCATCACCATCACCCGGCGACGCCGGGCGGTCTCGTCTAGTTGGCGCGGGGAGCGTTTCGCACGCGATTTTTGATTTTGTTTGACCATTGTGCCTCCCTCTCCTGAAAATACGATGATAAGGTAACACAGGATTTAATCCTGTGCTACGTTGTTCATTTTCATCCGATTGCTGGCGCGCCAACGATGGATGAATGACTCTTCTATTCGTACCGCAACACCTCGGTTACGCGCATCCGCGCCGCGCCCAATGCCGGCGCAAGACTAGCTAACGCTGCCAACCCCAGCGCAAAGAACAAACTTGTGAGAATCATCGCTGGACTGAAAATGTAATCAATTTGAAACAGCACCGATTTCATCAACCCAAGCAACAACTGTCCCAAAGGATAACCGATGATGATGCCAAGCATCCATCCGCCCAAGCCCAGTGCTAATCCTTCGGTCAAGAAAACTTGGACCAAATTCATGTCCGCTGCGCCAATCGCACGCAACACGCCAATCTCGCGGCGGCGCTCCAGCACGTTGAGCGTCAAGGTATTCAGCACGCCGAGTGCACCAATTGTGCCAATAATCAAACTCATCACATACAGCGTCAAGGACAAGATGCGCGATTGTTCTTTGGCGCCGCGCACTTCGCGATAGGCGGAATCGGCGCCCATTTGAAATTGCCGAAACTTGGTCTGCACTTGCCCCAAACGTTTTTCCACTGTGGCTGGGTCGTGCGCATCAAACGAGAGTGCAAAGAAGAGCGTCCATCCCAAACGATTTTGCATGCGTTCGACGATCACTTCGGGCAAGAACACCTTGCCCGCTACCGTGCTCCCCAAAAAGATACTGTTGTCAATCGTAATGCCCACAATGCGAAAGTTGCGCCGCGTTTCGTTCACTTCGATTTCAATCCGATCATTCAGGCGCAGTCCACGTTCTTGCGCCAGATCGGTGGACACAACCACGGCGTCGTTTTCGTCGTCGCGATACCAACGCCCGGCAACCAAACGCGGCACATACATCGTTGTGTTCGCCGGCAAGCCCCACAAACGCGCGCGTGCCGTGCCGACCCAGGCATCGCCAAGTGACCACACTTCAACCGCACGCACACCTTCGACCGTGAAAAAGTTGGAGGCAAAATTCGTCCCCACCCATTGATCGAACCAGACCCACGCATCGCCGCGATACGTTTGGAACAAACCATCAATCGCCGCGTCCACCGATGTACTCGTACTTTGCGCAGCGAGTGATGCGCCGACCGCCACCGCAATGACGAGCGTGGTGATGAGCGAGCGCGCTTTGCGGCGTGCCAGATTCCGCAACGACATCGCGGCGAGCGGCGGCAACGCCACGATTCGTTGCACCAAACGATCCACGCGACCTTGGCCGTACGTGGAGGTGATGCCGTACGCTTCCAGCGCATCTTTAACTCGAATCGCCGTACCTGCCCACGAAGGCAGTAATCCGCCGATGAAGGTTACCACGATCCCAACGATGATTCCCAGCCCAATGCCTTCCGGCGAAACGGCGAATTGAATATCCAGGTTGAGCAACGTTCCGAGGTAATCGAGCAATCGCCAACTGCCCAGCGCACCGAGAACGATGCCAATGAGTGTGCCCAGAATACCGTACAGCATTGCGGCGATGAGATAGATCGTCAACACTTGCCAACGGGTTCCGCCAATCGCTTTGACCACGCCGATCTCGCCGACTTGTTCTGCCGTCATCGCGGCGAGAGTATTGGCAACCAAAAAGCCGCTGGTCACCAAGCCGACGCCGGAAAAAACGGTGAGCAAGACAAAGAGTGCATCCAGTTCACGTTTGCCCAAAAAGTTTTCCGGGTCGCGGAGGGTGGGTGCACTATGCTCAACGCCGCGCCGGTTCAACAATCGCTCTGCCTCTCGCGCCGTCTCGCGCACCTTGCTCATATCGTTGACTTTGAGCAGGGCTTGATTCGCGCCGTCAATACCCAACATTTTTCGCACATCGCTCGCGTTGGCGTACACATTTGCCCAATCTAAAATCGTCGCGCTGGGATAGTTGGGGCTGGTGGCAAAGCCGGCAAGCGTGAGCGTCATCATCGAACCATCCCGCGCGCGGCAAGAGATCAGATCGCCGATCTGCGCGCCCAGCCAATCGCGCACGCTGACCTCCGCCAGAAATTCGCCGGGCCTGGGCGCCGGATCGAGCAAACGAATTTGATTGATGCGTTGATCGGCAAAGTTTTCAATGCCCCAAAAGTTTACATCCCGATATTCATTGTTCCATTTGCATTTAGTAAAGTACGTGTTGCGGAGTTCGGTCGCGGTTACGTTGGGGACTTCGAGCGCGCGCGCGGTTTTGGGCGGGGCATCCCAAACCCAAAACGTAATATCCGCTTGCGAGGTGTTGGCGTACGCTTGGGCTTGCGCGCGCGCGAGGTTTTGCGCGGTGGAGACAATCGCCACGATACCCGCCACACCGATCGCAATCGCGCCAATGGTCAAGAGGGAGCGTACGCGTCGCTGGGTGAGGTCGCGGTACGCCTTACGCAAGAGTGCCAACATCGCACGTATTCTAACATTGAGGCCGCCCCGGTGCAAGTAGGTCAGGGCAAATCTTGGCGCGCCTACCTTGCCAAGTTATCGCCGAATTTTCAACTCGGCTTCCAAAGGTTTCCAAAATTCAGCGTACTCGAGGGCGGGGGTATCTATTTTGCGCCCGTTGACCAAGAAGGTGGGGGTGCCCGGCAATTTGATTTGCAACGCTTCGATCAGGTGTTCCAACACCAGCGTGGCATACCGATCGGAATCGAGACAGGCGTTAAATTTTGCGGTATCCAGGTTCAGTTCGGCGGCGTATTTTTTCAAATTATTGCGTGTGTATGCGCCAGAGTTTTCTCCAAACCATTCCGAATACAGTTTATCGTGATACTCCCAAAACTTGCCTTGCTCGTTGGCGCATTCGGCGGCGTAGGCTGCCCAATGCGATTCACCGATGCGGTCGCCGTCAATGACCGGAAAATATTTGTACGTGTAACTGATCTTGCCGGTCTGCACGTACGCTTCTTCGATCTGCGGTTCAAGGTCGCGCCAGTAGCGCCGACTGTAGGGGCATTGAAAATCGGCGTACACCACGAGCGTCACTTTGGCATCCGGATTTCCTTGGGTGCGCCCGATGGTTTTGATCGCGGTGGGTGGTACGGGGGTGGCGGTAGGCACAGGGGGCGGGGTAGAGGAACCACACGCCACGCACAATGAAATCAATAATGCCAACAAAAAGATTCCCGTTTGTTTTGTGTACGACACTGTACCTCCCAAACAAAAACCTTGCGAGGACTTGCCATCCGCGCAAGGTTTGAAAAGTTATTTCAACAACGCGTCGAACGTGCGCGCAAATTCTGAATAATCGAGCGTCCGTACTTGCAGCACTCGGCCGCCAATCATAAACGTAGGGGTGCCTTGAATTCCTAACCGTCGGGCTTCGGCAATCTCGGCTTGGATGACCGACGCGGTTTCTTCATTGTCCACACATTTATTGAAAGCGGCGGTGTCCAAGCCGATGTCAGCGGCATACTTTTTCAAATTGGCTTTGGTGTACGTGCCAACAAATTCCCCGCGCCATTCGCCGAACAGTTTATCATAGTACTGCCAAAACTTGCCTTGCCGATTGGCGCACTCGGCGGCGTACGCCGCCCAATGGGATTCGTTGATGCCGCGCTGTGCGCCCATATCCACGACCGGATAGTACTTGTAGGTGTACTTGACCTTGCCCGTTTGGAAATAATTTTTATCGAGTTGACGCTCCGCGCCAACAGCAAAATCTCTGCAGAACGGTCACTGAAAATCTGACCACTCGACCAGTTCGATTTTGGCGTTCGGGTCGCCTTTGGTGCGCCCAGACGTTACCGTGTTGCTGGGGGTGACCGGCGCGGCTTGGGGAGTCTGTAAATTGAACAACACGAGCACGCCGACGATGACCAGCACGCCAATACCAATCGCCATCGCCCAAGTGGGCAAGCCACGACTGGCAGGCGCTTTGTTTTTGGGATCTCCTCTCCGAGGTGACATCGGTTTCCTTTCTAAAAGATTTGGTTTCATTATCCAAAAAAAGAGTCCCGTTGTCAAACAACTCCAGAATTTAACGCGGTCTAGGTTGTGTGGTATAATTGATTTGTAGGTCAGAAAATTAAATTCGAGCCGGCAGGATCGGCTAGAAGGTGGGTCAATGATGAACCAACCCCTCACGTTTCTCTACGATCACAAAGCGGATGTCTTGTATGTCTCCTGCGGCCACCCGATCTATACCGATTCCGTCGCGCTCAATGAAAACGTCATTCTCCATCTCGAACCAGCCAGCGACACGATCGTTGGCTTTTCCATCATTGATTTCATCCAGCGATTTACCAACACCGAAACGCCGGCGTGTATTCCCTTGCTTGCAACCTTTAAGCATTTGCCTAAAACCAAGCCAAGAACCGGCAAGCCACGCCGCGCCACTCACCGAGGTTAACCATGCAACTTGTGCTTAGTGTGAATGGTGAAGAAAAAATTTTCAATGTTGCGCCCAACGAGACTCTTTTGCACGCCTTGCGCGCCAATGGATATTTGGGGGTCAAGCATGGCTGCGACAATGGCGAATGCGGTGCCTGCGCCGTCCTTGTGGATGGCGTGCCGATGAATTCGTGCCTGATGCTTGCCATCCAAGCCCAAGGCAAGCACATCACCACGATTGAAGCGCTGGGCCAGGTCGCCGAGCAAGGTTGGAAACATACGGCGGGATTGCATCCGATTCAACAAGCGTTCATTGAAACCGGCGCATTGCAATGTGGCTATTGCACGCCGGCAATGATTCTTGCCGCTAAATCGTTGCTAGACCAAACGCTCACGCCCACCGAAGACCAAGTGCGCGATGCGCTCAGCGGTGTCTTGTGCCGCTGCACCGGCTATGTCAAACCGGTGCAAGCGGTGTTGCGTGCGGCAGAAATGATGCGGGGCGATAGACAATCGAGTGAGTGGGCGGCTGAGCAACCCGCCATCCCGGTGATGCTACCAACTTCCGAACCTCCCAATTACCCAATCACCGAATCACCTAACCTCCTCACCACTCAATCGCCCACGCTGATCGTCGCACCTTCGATTCCCGAAACCAACGTGGTGGGCAAACCCGAGAAAAAAGTGGACGCGGCGAAACTCGTGCAAGGCAAGCCAGCCTTCACCGATGATATCGAACTGCGCGGAATGTTGTACGCCAAAGTGCTGCACTCACCTGTCGCCCACGCGCGCATCAAACGGATTGACGTTTCGAAAGCCCGCGCGCTTCCCGGCGTCCATGCGGTGCTAACTTATCACGATATTCCGCGCGTCGTCTATTCCACCGCCGGGCAGTCCGATCCCATCCCCGGTCCCCTCGATACTTTTTCGCTTGATTCCAAAGTTCGATTTGTGGGCGATCGTGTGGCGTTTGTTGCTGCCGAATCGGAAGAGATTGCGGAACACGCGCTCGAGTTGATCGAAGTCGAGTACGAAGAACTCCCGGCGATTCTCGATCCGCGCGAGGCAATGAAACCCGGTGCGCCGCGCATCCACGACGAACCCGAGTACGTGAATTTTGCCGAATCCGATCCCTCGAAAAATCTTGCGGCAAAAATCGAAATCGAAATTGGCAACGTCGAAGAAGGTTTCCAACAAGCCGATTATGTGTTTGAAGATGAATACATCGTGCCCAAGGTGCACCAAGCGCACATCGAGCCGCACGTTGTCGTGACGTACTGGGATGAGGATGATCGGCTGGTGATTCGTTCTTCGACCCAAGTGCCCTTTCACGCGCGGCGCATCCTTGCGCCGGTGCTAGGTCTGCCACCCAAACGCATTCGTGTCATCAAGCCGCGCATCGGCGGAGGATTTGGCGGCAAGCAAGAAGTATTGATCGAAGACATTGCCGCACACTTGACCATTGCGACCGGGCGGCCGGTGCGCTTGGAGTACACCCGCGAAGAAGAATTTATCGCCGCGCGCTCGCGTCATCCGATGCGCATCAAGATGAAAACCGGCGTCAAACGCGATGGCACGATGGTCGCCAATGAAATGTACGCGTTGAGCGATACGGGAGCGTACGGATGCCACGCGCTCACCGTGACCGGCAACACCGGGCAAAAGTGTATGGGCTTGTATAACGCGCCAAACATCAAGTTTCATGCGCACGTCGTTTACACGAACACGCCGCCCGCTGGCGCGTATCGCGGTTATGGCGTGCCGCAAGGTTTCTTTCCGCTCGAAGTGCATATGGAAAAAATTGCGCGTGCCCTTGGTCTCGATCCCATCGAATTTCGCTTAAAGAACGCGGTCAAAGCCGGTGATGAACTGCCTACCTCGAAAGCGTGGAGTGAGGGACGCGAGCCGCATCCGGAAATCATCGAAACATGCGGGTTGCCGGAATGTGTGGCGCAAGGGACAAGCGCGATTGGCTGGCGCGAGAAATTTGGTAACGCCCAATGGCATCGTGTACCCGGCAAGCCGCATTTGCGGCGTGGCATCGGTGTGGCGTGTGTGATGCAAGGCACGGCGATTCCCTATCTTGATATGGGAGGCGCGTCCATCAAGATCAACGACGATGGTTCGTTCAATTTGCTCGTCGGTGCAACCGATTTGGGGACTGGGTCGGATACGGTGTTGGCACAACTTGCCGCCGAAATTCTGGGTTGCCCGGTGGATGACATCATCGTCTATTCGAGCGACACGGATTTCACCCCGTTCGATAAAGGGGCGTACGCGTCTAGCACGACGTACATTTCCGGCGGCGCGGTGGTCAAAGCGGCAGAGCAAGTTGCCGAACAGATCAAGAAGGTGGCGGCACGGATGCTGGAAGTGAGAGATGTTCCGGCGGAACGTCTGTACCTGCACGATAAAAAAGTCATTGCCCCAGATGGCAGATTCGTAACGCTTGCCGATGTTGCACTCGAATCGTTGCATCACAAGGATCAATTCCAGATTATGGCAGTCGCGTCGTACGTCTCACCCAAATCGCCGCCGCCGTTCGCTGCGCAGTTTGCCCAAGTGTTGGTGGACACCGAGACCGGGCAAATCACGGTGGAGAAATTGGTGATGGCGGTGGATAGCGGTGTCATTGTCAACCCGGTTACGGCATCGGGCCAGATCGAAGGCGGAATGACGCAGGCGTTGGGGTACGCCGTGTGCGAAGAGATGTTGTACGATGCACGTGGTGATTCGGTGATTCGGCAATTGGGTGATTACAAAATTTTTGCGGCGGATGAGATGCCGGAACTACAAGCAATTTTTGTGCAAACGTACGAACCATCCCATCCCTTTGGTTTGAAAGCCGTCGCGGAGATTCCGATGGATGGCGTTGCCCCCGCGGTGGCAAACGCGGTGTACGATGCGGTGGGAGTTTGGATGAATGAAATTCCGATGACCCCGGAGCGGGTGTGGAGAAAAATACGTCAGCCCTGATCCATCAGCGCCGGCTTTGATACATTGCCAACACCATAAACGCCAGCCCAGCCATCAATACAACCACGAACCAGTTGATTTGATTCGAGAGGGCTTGACTGATGAGGGCGGTGATGAACGCGGTGAAAATTCCCACCAGAAAATTTCCAACAAAATCTTCGGGGACAGAGGTGCGTTGAGGTTTATCCGATTCATACGACACTTCGAGATGTTTCGTTTTCTTGCGCCACTTGGGCATCGCGCCCTCCTATCCAATTAGAACTATTGTTCTAATTATAAGCGAATTCTTGATTGGAGTCAATCCGCGATTTTGAATACGTTGCTCATTATCGGTGGCGCATCGGTGGATGTGCTTCATTTTGCCGGGCGCACCGAACATTCGATTGGCGGCGCGGGATTGTACACCGCCCTCGCCGCGCATCGCGCTGGCGCAAGCGTAACCATGTTTGCGCCGCGCCCGGATCCAATGCCGCCGGAATTTGCGCCGGTGGCTGAACGAATCCATTGGATCGGTCCGCTCGTTTCGCCGGATCAGTTGCCACGTTTTGAAATTGCGCATTATGGGCACGGCAAAGCGGAACTGGTTAGCGCGCGCTGGGGTGCGGAATCCCAACTGACGCCGGCAAACTTGCCCACTGAAAATTTTTCTGCCGACCTGATTTACTGTGGTCCCCTTGCCGATCCGGCGCGTCAGCTGGCTTACGTCCGACATTTCAAATCGCGTGGTCAGCGGGTTGCTGTTGGGACTTATGGTCACGCCGTCAAAAATTTTCCGGAAACCATTCGGCAGATTTTTGGCGAGGCAGACATTTTCTTTTGCAACACCAACGAAGCAGCCCTGCTTTTTGGAAACATCGAGAATGCCACAACGCTGCCGGGAAAATTTTTATTCATTACGCGCAGCGCGGAAGGGGCGACCATCGTCCAAGGAAATCATCACACGAATGTTCCCAGCGTCGCGATTCAAGAACTCGATCCGACTGGCGCGGGCGATACATTTGCCGGCACCACGATGGCATTGATCCTCCAAGGTGTGCATCCCATTCGTGCGGCACAACAAGCCGCTGTGTGCGCCGCCGAGATGGTAACCGCTGTCGGTCCCACGATGCTTTTGCAACCGCCACCTTTGCCAGCGATTCCTAGCGATCCGCGCGTCCAAGTGAACGATGCCCAAGTGGAGCGCATGGCTAGTTTGATTGCACGACTGGATGCGGCAACGCCTTTCGATTTTTGTGGCGATCATTTTCCGCGTGTCAACGATCCGCGCGCGCTCGATTTCTTTTTTGCCAGCACCTTGCAACAATTCGGTTTCTGGCACGATGATAGCATGCGTTACACCCAGCCCTTCATTGCCGCGTTGAACGGGCGCACGCTCAAAGGCAGCGATTATCTTTGGGCAATCTATCATCGCTGGCTCAATGCCGATGCGAACGGACTTACGCCTGCCGGTCAAGCACAGGTTACCCAAGACGAATTTTTGCAGCGTCTTGCTTCAGACGATAGCGCGCGCTTGCCGATCTGGGAAGAACACTGGCGCTGTGCCCAACAGTACGGCCGCGATATGCTGGCGTTGGGGTGGACGCCAGCGCAGATCGTTGCGCGTGCGAATGCTTCCAACCAACCGGTCCAAACTTTTTTGATGCAGTTGGATCACATTGGTGGCTACAAAGAAGACCCGTTGCGCAAAAAATCGGCGCTGCTCGCCATCATTCTGCAACAACGCCCGGAAAAATTTTTGCGCGCCGATTCGGGCGAAAGCGTTCCGCCCATCATTGATTATCATTTGCAACGTTCGTGTTTGCGAATGGGATTGATTGAGGTCAACGATCCACGTTTGTACCAAGCGTTGGTGAATCGCGCGTTATTGTCTGCCGAGGACGAATGGGCGATTCGGCGAGTGGCGTACACCGCGATAGAACGTGTGCAACGTTTGAGCGACAAGCCGATGGGCGCGGTGGATTGGTTCTTTTTCAACGCGCGGCGGCGTTGTCCGGAAATGATCGCGCCGGATTGCGCCCATTGTGCCGCCGACCCGGGGTGCGCGCATCGCAAAGAATTGTTTCAGCCCGTCCGGCGCACCACATTTTATTAGGCATATCCAATGTCCTTGACCACTCTCCGGATCAATGCGGATCGGATGCGCGCCGATTTTGACGCGCTGGCTCAAATTGGCGCAACCGGCGATGGCGGCGTGCATCGTCCAACCTTCAGCGACGCCCATCTTGCCGCGCGTGCGTGGTTTCGCGCCCAAATCGAACAAGCCGGACTGTCGTTTCGTACCGATCGCGCGGGCAATCATTCCGCGTTCTTGCAATGTGCCGGCGAGAATGCCAAAACTCTTTTGCTCGGCTCGCATCTCGATTCGGTCCCAAATGGCGGACGCTTTGATGGCGCGTTGGGGGTTTGCGCCGCGCTCGAAGTGTTGCGTGTGGTGAAAGAAAATTGCCTTGCATTGGCGACCAATCTTGAGGCGATTGATTTTACCGATGAAGAAGGTACGCTCGTGGGTTTTCTGGGCAGTGCGGCAATTGCCGGTAAATTAAAGCCAGACGATTTAAAGAACCCGCGCGGCGGACGTGCGAACTTGGAAGCCGGGCTAGCGCGCGCCGGCTTGACCGAACAAGGTTTGTTTGATGCGGCGCGTCCGCGTGATTCGGTGGCTGGTTATTTGGAATTGCATATCGAGCAAGGGCGGCGGCTGGAACGCGCGCAAAAGAAGATCGGTGTGGTGACCGAGATTGTGGGCATTGGTTCGTATCGTTTGAAATTTATCGGACGGGCGGATCATGCTGGCACCACGCCGGTGCAAGAACGGCGCGATGCCGGGCAAGGGGCTAGCGCGTTTGCGCGCGCGTTGCGTGAAATCATTATTCTCAACTTTCCGGACTGTGTCGCCAACATCGGCAAGATGGAGTTTGCACCGGGCGCGTTCAACATTGTGCCAGCCAGCGTCATCGTCTCGCTCGAGTTTCGCGCGCCAGACGAAGACAGTTTTGCACGACTCGAAACCGAACTCATCAAACGCGCTCACGTGGAGGCGCGCCGATTTGGATTGGCAATCGAAATTGAATTTCTGGGCAAACACGCGCCTACGCCGATGAGTGAAAAGATTCAACACGCCTTTGCGGAATCGTGCGAATCATTGGGGTTGTCGTGGATGCCAATTGTTTCTGGCGCGGGACATGATGCCCAATCATTGGTACAGCAGTGGGATGCGGGAATGATTTTTGTGCCATCGGTGGAGGGCGCCAGCCATTCCGCGCGCGAGTTGACCGAATGGCAAGATTGCGTGAATGGCGCAAATGTGTTATTACAAGCGGCGCTGAGATTGGCAAAGGAGGGGAGTTAGCCCATCGCTTGGATAGCGGGGTCGGGTTCTGGCTCTAGGGTATAGAGAAAGTCAGGAGCAAAATCAGCCCCATTCGGCCAAGTTACTGTTCGCGAGTCTGGATCCACAAATACTTTGGCAAAGAAGGTAGGATCGCGCAGTGGCTCAAAGACGGGCCCATACAATTCCGCGCGCAGATTGACGCGCTTGCGAACGCCATTATCGAATGTGAGTTCAAGCGAATGAGGCCCAACCACTTGAACGTGAGTAATGTGTATGATCATACCTATTCCTTAATCCAAGGGGGTAATTGGATGAATGGGCAAGCCGGCGCGGGCGAGTTCCCAATTTGCGCGCAATTCGGCTTGATGGATCGCTGCCCATTCGAATACTTGGGCACGAGTTGCGCGCGATAGATTACCCTCCAAAATCATTATCGGATCAATACCAACTTCCGCTTCCTCTCCACCTCGTTCAGCGTGAAAGTGTGGTGGAGCATGATCGCGATAGAACATTGAGATTTTGATGCCATCAAAAATTGAAATAGTCGGCATAAGTTTGTTAGTATTCTAATGGAATGACAACACTTTGTCAACGATTGAGGAGTATCATTTATGCGTGGAAGAGTTACTTGGGGGACACTGACTCTCTGCATTTGGCTGATTCTCACCGGGTTGACTCACTTTGGATTGAGTTTTCCCAACCTTGCCAGTGTTTTGGCGATCTTGGCAATCGTGGCAGGGGTGTTGATTTTCTTGGGACGCTAGTGCAACAACATGAAATAGCTGCAGACCAGACCAATGGAAAAATGGTTACCGAGACGGCAAAGTATCAAGTTTCCACTACGCACTTTCATGTTGGTGCACTACTAGACTCTGCACAATGGGAGTATTCCGATGAAGGATGACAAAAGTGATGCGGTGCCGGTCGCGGCGGACGAGCCCGCTGCCAATCAAGCCCAGCCACCCGCGCCGCCCAAACTTGAACGTTTGCAGTTGCCGCTCGGTGCGTTCATTGCATTTCGCAAAAGCGGCGGCACCCCATTTGCATCGCGCGAGATTGTGATCTATCCGGATGGGCGCGTGAGTTACGGTGGACCGGATTTATCGAAAGAGGTTTACGCGCGCGTGGGGCGCAAGTTGAACGATGCGCAGATCGCGCGCTTGCGCAAGATGCTGAACCAAGCCGGTTTCTTTCGCTTGGCTTCGGTGCAAGGCAAACCACCCGCTGACGCGTACGCGTACGAAATCGTCGCGCGGTTGAGCAATCGCTCCAACGGGGTCCAAGTGTTTGATGGAAATATTCCAACCGCGCTTGAACCGCTTGTACAACAATTGAACGCGTTGATGCCCAAGGAATAAAGGGAATGCCGATTACGCACATCAATCTGGATACCGGGGTAGCCACCCTCTTGACGTTGGATGCTGCGCGCCCGCTTGCCAACGGTCAAACGGTTTGGTTGGATGTGGCTGCGCCCACCGAAGATGATTTGAACTGGCTTGCACGCGAATACAATTTTCATCCCCTTGCCATCGAAGATTGCCGGCATTTTGATCAACGCGCCAAGGTGGAACCGTACGATGGCTATCTATTCATTTCGGTGGATGCGGTAACACGCCAGAACGGCGAGCTCGTGGCGCAAGAGATGGAAGTCTTTTTGGGCGCGGATTATCTCATCACCGTTCATCGTGAGCCGCTCGCCGCGATCGAAGCGATGCGCGCGCGCTGCCTCGCCGATTCGCGCACCGGTGCCTATCGCGCCGATATGATGTTGTACCAAATCGTGGACCAGATGGTAGATGCGTTCTTTCCCTTGCTCGACGAAATCGAAGACGAGATTGACGAACTGGAAGATGTGATTCTGGAGCATGCGACGCAAGCAACGATGCAACGTATCTTTGCATTGAAACAACAATTGGTCTATTTGCGCAAAATCGTTGCGCCGATGCGCGAGGCAATGAACGCGCTCGCCGGCACACGCTACGAATTGATCAATCTGCGCACGGCGGTGTACTATCGCGATGTCTATGATCATCTGGTGCGCATCTATGACCTCATCGAAACTTCGCGCGATTTGTTGGGCAATGCGCTCGATGCGTACCTTTCGACCGTCTCGAACCGTTTGAACGAAGTGATGAAGCGGCTCACGCTCTTGACCACGATCTTTATGCCGATTTCATTTCTGGTTGGCTTTGGCGGAATGAACTTTGCGCAAATACCTTTTGATGACCCCACTGCGTTTGGGGTGATGATAAGTTTGCTGATCATCGTCCCCATCGGAATGATGATTTGGTTTTGGCGAAGCAAGTGGGTGTAGAAAGCAAGCCGCCGTAGGCAGGTTGATATGGATGCAATTTCGCAAGCAATCGTTGAGGTGTTGCAAAATAACAAGCCAGCCGCGCTTGCCACCGTGGTGAAGACGCGCGGCGCCAGCCCACGCAACGTGGGTGCAAAAATGCTCGTCTATCCGGATGGTTCGATTGTTGGTTCGATTGGCGGCGGCGAGATGGAATTGCGCGTGATTGCCGCGGCGAAGGACGCGCTGGCAGACGGACAACCACGCTATCTCGATATGACGTTATCGAATGAAGAGCGCGGCGATCCGATGATCTGCGGCGGCGAGATGGAAATTTTCGTCGAACCGTTGCTCACCACGCCGACGCTGGTGATTGTGGGGGCAGGGCATATTGGTGCGGCGGTCGCACAGTTGGGAAAATTTCTGGGCTTTCACATCATCGTGTTGGATGATCGCCCGGAGTTTGTGACGCCGGAAAATTTTCCTCATGCCGATGAGCGCATCGCGGGCGATCTAGTCGAAAAAATCAAACACATCGAAATCACGCCGCAAACGTTCGTGGTGTTGGTGACACGTGCGCACACGTTGGACGCGCAACTCCTCAGCGCAGTGGTGGACAAGCCAGCGGCGTACATCGGTATGCTAGGAAGCCGGCGACGTGTGCTCACCGTGATGGACACATTGAAAAAGCAAGGCGTGAGCGAAACTATGCTCGCCCGCGTGCACGCGCCGATTGGCTTGGAGATTCAAGCCGAGACGCCGCAAGAGATTGCGGTGAGCATTATGGCCCAAGTCATTCAAGTAAGAAGGGAAAAGTAAAAAGTACGATTTTTGAGAGGTTCTATGTGGGAACAATTCATCACGGCAACGTCCGTTGATCAAGTGATCGAATTGCTAGCTCAACACAAACGCGAGGCACGCCTGATCAACGGCGGCACCGATTTGATGCTCGAAATCGAACGAAAGGTGCGCACGCCTAAAATCGTGATTGATGTGAGCCGGATTCCCGGCTTGGACGAGATTCGCTTTCAAGATGGTGTGTTTCATCTGGGTGCAAGTGTAACGCACAATCAAGTGGTGGGCGATGAACGCTTGCGGGCGTATGCCTATCCGCTCGTACGCGCATGCTGGGAGGTCGGTGCGCCGCAGATTCGCAATCGCGGGACGATTGCCGGCAATCTCATCACCGCCTCGCCGGCAAATGATACGATCACGCCGCTCTGGGCGATGGGGGCGTGGGTTACGCTCAAAAGTGTGCGCGGTGAACGCGAGGTTGCGCTGGATGAGTTTATGCGCGGCGTGCGCCACACCGATCTAGAGCCGGATGAGATGCTCATCAAGATTTCGTTCCCGGCGTTGAAAGAGAACGAAGCCGGGACTTTTATCAAACTGGGTCTGCGGCGCGCCCAAGCTATCTCGGTAGTCAACGTGGCGGTTGTGCTTGGGTTCGCGTCGCCCGCCACACGCCAATCGGTCATCGAATCGGCGTGGATCACGCTGGGTTCAGTTGCGCCCACCATTGTTGCCGCCGATGAAGCGCAACGCTTTTTGGTCGGCGAAACGTTGGACGATCATATCATTGATCAAGCCGCTCTGCTCGCGATGCAAGCCGCGCGACCGATTGATGATATTCGCGGCACCGCCGATTATCGGCGCGAGATGGTGCGCGTGTTGGTGGCGCGCGCGTTGCGTCAATTGCGCAATGGGACGGAACGCGCCGATTTTCCAACCAAGCCGGTGATGCTGTGGGGCAGAACCGATGGTAGGTTCCAAGTTCAAGGTTCAAAGTTAAAAGTTAGCCCGGACGTGATTGAGACGATTGTGAATGGCAAGCGATATGAGATTCGCGGTGCACACGATAAATCCTTGTTGCGTTTGTTGCGCGAAGACATCGGTTTGCTTGGCACCAAGGAAGGTTGCGCAGAAGGCGAGTGCGGGGCATGTACCGTTTTCCTGGATGGCATCGCGGTGATGAGTTGTTTGGTCCCGGCGCCACGCGCCCATCACGCCGAGATCGTAACGGTTGAAGGATTGCAGCACGACGATCGTTTGCATCCCTTGCAACAAGCGTTCATCGAAACGGGTGCGGTGCAATGCGGTTATTGCACCCCGGGTTTCATTATGAGTGGCGCCGCTCTGTTGGATGAACAGCCGCACCCCACGCGCGACGATATTCGACACGCGCTTACCGGGAACTTGTGTCGCTGCACCGGCTATTATAAAATCATCGAGGCGGTAGAGCGCGCGCTTTTAGCACGATGATTGCGTGGATGGTGCGCGCCCTGTTGCATCCATCGTTGAGTGTGTTTCAAGACGCGCGTGCCCATGCGAACCTTGGACACGTGATCACTACGACACTCGCGCTGGGCATCGTTACCGGTTTCATCGGTGGCATCCTCAATTTCATTTCTGTTGGCGATTCACTTGTCGAGGGGATTACGCTAACGATCATCACGCCTTTTCGGTTGATGTTCGCGCTCATCGTGATGAATGCGATTTGGCTGGCGTTGTTACGCTTGCTTGGTGCGCATGGCGATTTTGCAACGCAAACTTGGTTGAGCGCGTTAACGATGATGCCGATGATCGCGTTGGCAAGTTTGCTCGCCGCGATTCCAACGATCGGTGCGGTGCTGGCAATCGGTGCGCTGGGGTACGGGAGTGTGGTGAACGCGTTTGCCTTGCGCGTAGCGCACGCCGAGTCATTATCGCGTGCATCGAACTTGGTTTTGGCGGCAGTGTCGTTGAGCGGCGGCATTTTGGGCTGGCTCGCAATGTCGAGTATTCCGCAATAGGAGGTGGGCAATGCGCGTGGTGCAAACAACCTTTGGACTAGCCCTGGTCCTTTTTGGCGGCGTGCTGGTCTTGCTCACGAGTGGAATGATTACGTTGACGCTGCTGGGATTTGTAGGTATCTCACTGGTCTTGAGCGGATTGGTGTTTAGCGTGGCGGGGATCGCATCGCGTAAACAAATGGCGTGGTTGACCGTGCTTTTTGTGCCGGGCGCGCTCGCATTTGCGATGGGTGGAGTCTTGATGTACACTGAGATCGCCGGCGCCCAAGTATGGGCATACGCGTGGACGGTGCTGGTGATTGCGTTGGGCTTGGCGTTCCTAGGGATGTACTGGTTAGGTCCGCATGCTGGCTGGTTGCGCTGGGTAGGTGTGCTGGTGGGAGGTGTTGGCGTTTTGCTCTTTGCCTTGTTTTTCACGGCATTGTCGCCGGAACCATCAGCACGGATCATTGGTCCTATCGTATTGATTGGATTGGGCTTGGTGTTTGCGGTCGGTGCGCTGGTACCGCAACGCTGATTCACGGAGGAATCGAAATGGACGAGTTACAACGCACGACAAACAAAAAGTTGGAAACGGTTGCGTGGGGCGCGTTCTTTATTTGGTGGGGTGTCACTGCGTTGCTGACCTTCTTGCCAGCGGGCATCAACACCATCGGTATCGGGCTGATCTTGGTGGGCTTGAACGTGGCGCGCTATTATCTCCAAATCCCGACCAGTGGCTTTACCGTTGGGTTAGGCGTCATCGCATTGGTGCTGGGTGGCTTTGAGTTCATCAAAACCGTGTTTGCTTTGCCCTTCCAGGTGGATATATTTCCGATTTTGCTGATCGTGTTGGGGGTTGTCCTGCTCGGACGTGAATTGATGCGCGGGAGAGACTAGGGATGCCAAAAGCCAAACCAGAATCGTTTGAAAAACTGTTTGCCGAACTAGAAGAAACGATTGCCAAACTGGAAGCCGGCGATCTCTCGCTCGATGAGTCGCTGGCACTGTATCAGCGCGGGATGGCACTCGCCAAGCAATGCGGTGATTTACTCGATCAAGCGGAATTGCGCATCAAGGTTCTAGCGCCGCAAGGGAACGAATTGATCGAAGCCGATTTAGACGAAGCAGAAGAGGACTAGTACGCGAAATTATGGACGAGTTTTTTTCGAATCGTGTATTGCAAGCCATTTTTATCCCGTGGGCAATCGCACAAATTTCTAAACCGATTATCGAGTACATTCGCAAACGTAAACTGAATTTGCGTTTGCTGACGACGGCAGGCGGAATGCCCTCGTCGCATTCGGCGTTGGTGTGCGCGTTGGCGGCGGCCGTGGGTATCCGCGAGGGTTTGTCTTCCACCTTGTTTGCGGTCGCCTTTGCGCTTGCTGTCATTGTAATGTACGACGCCGCCGGCGTGCGCCGCGCCGCGAGTATGCAGGCGCGGATTCTCAATCAAATCATTGATGAACTTTTTCAAGGACATCCTATCAGCGAAACCCGTTTGCGCGAACTCTTGGGTCATACCCCCATCGAAGTGGTGGTGGGTGCGTTATTAGGCATCTTGGGCGCGTGGTGGTGGATGACGCGCTAACCCGCTTTGTAACCCGATTCTGACTTGGTTTGGACTGTTCTCGGTACGCCCGCCGATTAAGATAACGAGAAACTGACAACTAGTCACTAGCGACTAGTGACTAGCCACTAGTGACTAGCGCCTAGTCTGGAGGTGAGAGTATGCTTTCTCGCCGCGAGTTTCTACGATTATCTGTCCTCTATACCATCGGCGCGCTGACTGGCTGTGTTTCACCGGCACTGTCGCCCACGTCAACAACACAACCGACCTCTGCGTCCACCGTTGTGCCAACGGCTACGTGGATTCCGCCAACCGCAACCCCCGTAGCGCGCGCCACCCCAGTGCTGACCCCGACTGCTGTCCCCGTTGTTGTTCCCACGATGACGGCGACGCCGATTCCGCCCTCCGCTGGGCAACCCTATCTTGTGGTTGCACGCGGAGCAAGCCCTGCCGCCATCACTCGTGCCGCGATTGAAGCGTTGGGGGGAATGCGCAAGTTTGTCAAGCCGGGCAATGATGTGATTCTCAAGCCCAACATCTGCAACGCGCAAAATACCTTTGAGTACGCCTCCACAACCAATCCCGAAGTGCTGGCAGAACTGGTACGCTTGTGTCTGGACGCCGGCGCCAAGCGTGTGCGCGTGATGGATCAGCCCTTTAGCGGAACAGCCGATGCGGCTTATAAACGAAGCGGAATCAAAGAGGCGGTGGAAAAAGCCGGCGGTCAAATGGAAATTATGATGAACGCCAAATATGTCGAGACGCCACTGCCGAACGGACGCAGTCTTAAATCGAGCCGCATCTATCAGGACATTCTCAAAGCCGATGTGGTGATCAACGTGCCGATTGCCAAACATCACGGTTCGGCTCAAGTTACGCTGGCGATGAAGGGTTTGATGGGGGTGATTCTGAATCGCAACGAGATTCACACCGCGCTCGATCAACGTATCGCCGATTTGAGCACTGTCATCAAACCGACTCTTCATCTCATTGATGCCGTGCGTGTCCTGATGTCGCATGGACCGACCGGCGGTTCGCTCGATTATGTGATGATGGGCAACACGGTGATTGCCAGCCACGACCCGGTGGCGGCGGACAGTTACGCGACACAACTCTTTTTCAAAAAGAAACCGCAAGAGATTGGGTACATCAAGTTTGGTGCAGAGATGGGGCTGGGACGGTACGACTTTGATCGGCTCGTCGTGAAAGAGGTAACCGTCTAAGATGCCGGCAACTCGTTGGCAACGTGCCCGCCAAATCACCCAACTCATCAGCGTCATCTTGTTTTTCTGGCTCGCCTTGCTCACCTTTCGCGACGCCGCATCACTCATCCCCCTCGATCTATATTTCCGCCTCGACCCGCTTGTTGCATTCGCCGCGATGATTGCTTCACGCGCGATTATCCCGGCGATGTTGCTTGCACTGGCGATGATTGTTTTTAGTTTTGTATTTGGGCGCGCGTGGTGTGGTTGGCTTTGTCCATTCGGCGCTCTCCTCGATTGGTTTTCGCCGCGCCAATGGCGTGTGCCGGAAACGTGGCGGACTTGGAAAGGCATCAAGTACGTTCTTCTCATCATCATTGCTTGCGCCGCGTTGTTGGGTAACCTCTCCCTCATCATTTTCGATCCGATCACGATTCTCAATCGCACGTTCGGTAGCGTGGTGATGCCGGCGTTCAACGTCATTCTTGTTTCCATCGAGACGGCGTTGTATTCGATTGTGCCACCCTTGCAACCGGTATTCGATCTCATCGAACAAAATTCCCGCGGCACGGTCTTGCCGGCGCAACAAACGCACTATCAACTGGGATTGCTCTTGGCGATTGTTTTCGTCGCGCTCGTTGGCTTGAACTGGGTCGTGCCGCGATTCTGGTGTCGTTATCTGTGTCCGCTTGGTGCGGTGTATGCATTGCAAGCCAAAATTTCGTGGCTGCGCCCACGCGCCGTAAAAGATTGCAGTCATTGCGCCGCGTGTATGCGTGCGTGCCCGATGGGCGCCATCGCTGT
This sequence comes from Anaerolineae bacterium, assembly GCA_034433515.1. Lineage (GTDB taxonomy): Bacteria > Chloroflexota > Anaerolineae > UBA4142 > UBA4142 > DAOTXS01. The sequence continues at coordinate 65,617 of DAOUAL010000085.1, forward strand.
TAGCAAACAAGGATTCACCGTTGACCCGGCGGAATGCGTGGTGTGTATGGATTGCGTTGCCGAGTGTCCGGAATCGGTGATTGCGCTCACCTTTGGCGGCCGTCGCGAACGGGATCGTGCGTCGTTCGATTTGTCGCGCCGGCATTTGATTGGGGGTGCGCTGGTGAGCGTGGGTGCGATTGCCTTGTTCAAATCGGCGCCCGCCGCGCGCCGCGACGATGCATGGTTGGTGCGCCCGCCCGGCGCACGCGAAGATAATTTTCTGGACCAGTGTATTCGTTGCGCCGAATGCACCAAAGTGTGTCCCACCGGCGGTTTGCAACCGAGTTTGTTTGAAGCCGGCATCGAAGGATTGTGGTCGCCGGTGTTGATCGCGCGGCTGGGGTATTGCGATTACTCGTGCAATGCGTGTGGACAGATTTGTCCGACCGGGGCGATCCTGCCGTTGACGCTGGAGCAAAAACGTCAACAGGTCATCGGCATTGCGTACATTGATCAGAATCGGTGCATTCCTTGGGTCAGTTATCGTCCGTGCGTGGTGTGCGAAGAAATGTGTCCGGTGCCGGAAAAAGCCATTCGGATGGATGCGGTGGACGTGATAACACCGGATGGCAAGCCCGTGCGCTTGCAACGTCCGCGTGTGGTGTACGATCTGTGCATCGGTTGCGGAATTTGCGAGTATCAATGTCCGCTAGTCGGTCCCGCTGCGATTCGGGTGTACGCGCCCACTCACTTGCCACCCATCACGTCTATTGGATCATAGATTAGTGTGGCATCGAGGAGGCTGATCGTTGAGCCAATCAGGTGCAAAGAGATTGTGGAAAAACATGGCGGCACAATTTGGGTGGAATCCCAGCCAGGCGAATGGACAAGTTTTCTGTTCACCCTGCCCAGCGGTAACTGAGCCTAGATTTCGCACCTGTGCCGTCAAATAGACCATGTGGCTAGTCCAATCGGTCAGGCTAGGGTGCGAAAGCGAGTCTGAGTGAATGCATCATCGGCGACCGATTCATCTCGGTCGCCGATGGCGTTAAAACAAATGCTCGTCGCTCAAGCGTGCGGCGCCGCCTGGCGCATTCACCAACACCTGTTGCACATCCTCGATGCTTTGCGCAAGTTCGGCGACTTGGGGAGCATCTCTGGCTTCGCAAATCAAATGCACATTCGGTCCCGCATCTAACGTGAAATAGACGGCGATGCCTTCCGCGCGCCAATGTTGCACGGCTTGAATGACCCGGACCATTCCCGGCGTCCAATAAAAAATGGGCGGCACCGAAGTCATAGCAATCAAATGCAATTCGATTGCGTCTTCTTCGATGGCGGGTCCCAGCATCGCCAAATCCTTGCTGAGAATCGCACGCCGAACGCGATGAAAGCGTGCGGGCAAGGCACGGATGCGTTCCGTGAGAAAGTGACTCGTGTGTGCGGCGAGGTGCCCATCGCTAGAACTGATTTTCTTTTCCGTTGTGCTCACAATCGCGATCACATCGCGCAAATCCCAGTGTTCTGGTGGAGCGATGCTCATCGCGTACGATTCCGCGCTAGACCCGCCGGCAATCCATTCGACAAAGCCGGCGGGAATGGAACGACACGCCGAACCGGAACCTTGACGTGCCAGAATTGATAATTCGCGTTCGGTCAGCGTTAACCCCGCGGCGTGTGTAGCGGCGAGCGAGAGTGCGGCAAACGCACTTGCACTCGAAGCTATCCCAACGCCGGTGGGAAAACTATTTTGCGAATGCACTCGCGCTTTGGTCTCGATTTTGGCGAGCGCGCGCACGCGATCGAGATGAGCGATCACACGCTTGGCGGTAACCTCGTTGGCTGGCACGCCGCCAACGATGATGTGATCTTCGTTGAGATTCGCATCAAACTCGACGGTGGTCGTTGTGGTCGCGTTACTCAAATTCATCGAAACGGAATCGTTGAGCGGGATGCGTAACGCCGCATCGCGATTGCCCCAGTATTTGATGAACGCAATATTCGAACAACTCATTGCAGTCGCTTTAAGCATAGGTTTTCTGTCGCCTTGAGATTCTTGCAACAGTATACCATGCCCATCGTACAAGACAAAATGCGGATGTTTTTACGCTAGATCGTTCAGAGCCATTCGCGCGGCGTGATAGCCGCACATGCCATGCACGCCGCCGCTCGGCGGCGTTGACGACGAGCAAAGATAAATGCCTTTTGCCGGCGTACGATAAGGACGCAAACTCCATGTGGGCCGTGTGTAGAGTTGCAGCAAGTCTGCCGCGCCGCCATTAATGTCGCCGCCGATGTAGTTGTTGTTGTGTGTTTCGAGCCACGCCGGCGTCATCACATGTTGCGCCCTAATGCGATCACGAAAGCCCGGCGCAAATCGTTCGATTTGTGCGATCATTCGCTCGGTCCTATCGAAGGTCGAACCGTTGGGCACGTGGCAGTATGCCCAAACCGTGTGCTTACCAGCCGGCGCGCGCGTTTGATCGAACAACGTTGGTTGCACGACGAGGATGTACGGTTTTTCCGGCGGCTTGCCCTCCGCCGTCGCGTTCTGATTGCGCGATCTCGGCGCGAGGGTGCCGCCCACATGCACGGTCCCCGCGCGTTTGCATGCCTCCGCTTGCCACAGGATCGGAGCGTCCAACACAAAATCGAGTTTGAATACGCCGGCACCGTAGCGGAATTTTTCGAGTGCGCGACGATAACCAATAGAGAAAAAATCTCTATGCCCTCGATGGCAGAATTTTCATCCGACCGCTGGTGCACCAACGGCGAATGAACAACTCCCTTTTACACACCGTTGCCACCGCTTGCGCTTCGGAATCGAAAATCTTGATGGCTGCGTTGAGCCGCGTCAGCGCAAAGATTTGCTTGTAATGATCGTTCAAGCCGTACGCCAACAATTTTTGTTTCAGACGATTGGCGCGGATCAACATCGTTACCAGCAAGCCGATGTCAGAACTGTTCATATCTTCCAGTCCACTAAAGTTTAAGATGACGCCGCGTGTGCCGTTGCTCGCTTGGGTGTATGCATCGGTCAAGATGTTGTCTGCCGCGGCGGTTACCTCGCCTTGGATAGCAATGATGCCCACTGCGCCCACTTGCCGTACGTTCATCAATACTTTGGCATTTGCCATTTTGCTCCTCTCCCGGAATTGGAATTTGTTGTGCTCGGATTTTTTCTTGATCAATCAGAACGCGAGTCAAAGTATAATGTTAATCCGAGTTTATCGCTTCCAAGGTAATTCAGAAGCAAAGAGGCATGCCCAGAGATGATTCTGCGAGCGACGTGTTCGGGCAATCCCAGCATAAACGTTGGCACGCAGCTCAACTCCGTCGTGAGGCGCGGTACTCGCAGTGGCTTCGCTAATCTGCGTCCCAACCAATTCTGTCGGGTTGAGTTCTGGCGCACTAGTCGGAAACTCATCAACATGAAAGCGCGGATGGCGCGCGAGCCACTCTTTAACTTTCCGACGACGGTGGATGGGATGCTTGTCCCACACCATCCCCATTGGACCTGGGATCATTCGCGCCAGATGTTCGAGAAAAAGCACCACTTGGTCTCCACGGATTGGCTTGCGATAAGATTGCAGATGCCGTTTGAGTTTACGTTGTCCAGGTGTAACGCATAAGGCGCCGATCAGATTCAGCCGTGCGTTGTGTTCCAGACTGGTCCGAATCGTTGGAGTCTGTCCGCGCGGAGACCAGGTGCACTTTAATGGCGAGACCAGTGAAAAGCCCGTTTCATCGGAAAAAACCAGCGTCGCACCAAGCTCACGCCACTTTTTTTATATGCGGCTAGATATAATGTTTCCAAGGGGCAATCGCTTCGTCGTCGCGCGCTAAACTGCGTCGCTGAGGTTTCTGACCACTCCCACCCCAGACGGTGCAACACGTACCCAACGCTGCTCGTGCGATAGCGAACACGAAATAGTTCCCAGATCAAGTGGGCAATGCGATCCAGCGTCCAGTAATCTTCCGCATACCCCTAGGGGTACGCGCCCCGATTCAAAGCAGAGACTAGCCGTCTGAGTTTGGACTTCGACAAACGGCTGGGACGCCCTGGCGCTCGGTGATGCAAGGCGGTTTTGCGTTTGGGATATTTAGACTCGTGTCGCCAGCGCCACACACTT
>DAOUAL010000086.1:0-15473 GCA_034433515.1 Anaerolineae bacterium
TCGTCGTGGGATGTTTCCCCTCTCGTCCCCCTCGCCCCCTTCTCTCCCCGCAAAGCGGGGAGGAAGGGGGAAATGGGAAGGAGGGAGTTGAGCGGGCGGCGAAGCCGCCCGCTCAACTCCCTCCTTCCCATTTCCCCCTTCCTCCCCGCTTTGCGGGGAGAGAAGGGGGCGAGGGGGACGAGAGGGGAAACATCCCACGACGAGGTGCGAAAAACGGGTTGAGGGTCAAACACAGATGCAATTCACGCCTACTTGACGTCAAAGGGGGAACATTCGGGAGCCAAGTTCTCCCCGAAAGTGAATTACACCCCAACTTTGCAACAGCCCTGATGCTGTGCGTCCACACTTTTTATCTCATCTCAAGAATATGTTATAATGGATGGCGGAGACATTTATGGAATACGAACCGGTCATTGGACTTGAAGTCCACGCCCAACTTCTCACGCACAGCAAAATGTTCTGCGCCTGCTCCGCCGATTATGCCGGCGCGCCCCCCAACACCCACACGTGCCCCGTGTGTCTAGGTATGCCGGGGAGTCTGCCCACCATCAATCAACGCGCGGTCGAGTACACCCTTTTGACCGCCCTCGCGTTTCATTGCGAAATTCCGGCGTTCGCCAAATTCGATCGCAAGAATTATCATTACCCTGATTTGCCCAAAGGGTACCAAATCTCGGAATACGATTTGCCGCTTTCGCGCAACGGCTATGTGTTGATCAACGATGCCGGGACGATCAAACGTATTGGAATCCGACGCGTGCATTTGGAAGAAGACACGGCTAAACTGTTCCACGACGGCGAGTATTCGCTCATTGATATGAATCGCGCGGGCGTCCCGTTGATGGAAATTGTCAGCGAACCGGAGATGCACTCGGTCGAAGAAGTGCGCTTGTATTCACTCAAACTCCGGCAAATTCTGCGCTATCTGGGTGTGAGCAGTGGCGATATGGAAAAGGGTGCGATGCGCTTTGAAGCCAACATCTCATTGCGGCCCAAAGGATCGCGTGAACTCTCACCGACGCGCGTCGAAATCAAGAATCTTAACTCGTTGCGCGCGCTGGTGCACGCGTGCGAGTACGAAATTGCGCGGCAGACGCAGATTTGGGCAAGCGGCGGCATCGTTGAACAAGAGACGATGGGGTGGGACGAAACGCGCCATCAAACCTACACGCAGCGCAGTAAAGAAGAGGCACAGGATTATCGGTATTTTCCGGAACCGGATTTGCCTCGCTTAGAAATATCGCGGGCGTGGATCGCCGAACTGCAAGCGCGTTTACCGGAATTACCGGATGAGAAATTCGAGCGATTGACGCGCGAACTGGGCTTGAGCGCGTACGATGCCGGCGTCATCATCGCTGAAAAAGAAATCGCCGAGTGGTACGATCGCGCGGTGGAAGCCGGCAAAGCGCGCGGCATTGATGCCAAGTCCATCGCCAACTGGGTGACCGGCGAATTGTTCCGGCTGATGAACGACAAGAACGATAGCATCGCAATGGTCAAGATCGCCCCCGCGCATATTTCAGAATTGATCGCGCTGGTCAACGCCGGCACACTTAGCCACACCATCGCCAAGACAGTGTTTGAGGAAATGTACGTGACCGGCGCATCGCCGCAACAGATCGTGCAAGCAAAGGGGCTGGCACAGATTAGTGATCGGACGACGTTAGCGAACATCGTGGAGCAGGTGCTTGCTCAGCATCCCAATCAAGTGAAAGAATATTTGAGGGGCAAGACGCCCATCGCCAAGTTTTTGGTGGGCCAAGTGATGAAAGCCACGCAAGGGAAAGGCAACCCTACGCTGATCAACGAGTTGGTTTTGCAAAAATTGGAAGAATGGAGACAAGCAGGTTAGCGGATGAGACTCTTGGGTCGTTGACACGGTGGAGTGCGCATTCTATAATTGAACTACCTTTTTGTTATCAGGAGCGTTTTTTATGGCTACCTTGAGCGAACGGCTCCACACGATCCGGCGAGTGCTGGGCGAAGTTTTGTACGGTATGGCACTCCACGATATTGCGCGCGCCAATTTGAGACAACGCGGCGCGTTAGAACACGTCTTTATTCTAATTACGTTTGGCGATATGGTGGGCGTGCCCATCCTCCCACCATACTATTCGATGCGCCTCTTACCCTTTATCATCCCCGAAATCAACGGCTGGCGGCGACGACTCGCGCGCGAACGGGATTATCTCGACGCCATCTTTTAGCCAAGGATTGAACGTAACCTCCAACTCGGATCAACGACACATTTTGATTTTCGCCACGCGCAAGAACGTTCTGCCGAAACGGTTACCGTCTTGATGAGCCACGATAGCATCGCCAAAGCCCAAAGTTTTTCCGTCACCCCAGTAGCGCATCATTACCTTACTAAACCGTTTGCGATGGACGACCTCATCAGCGTCATTGATTCGATCTTTCCTCCTACCGCCAACCATTCCTTAGTTGCGCGTGTGCTCAAGGTGGTGTTGGGGGGCGATGCAAACGTGGGCAAGACGAGTTTGATTCAGCGCTATTGCACCGGCTTGTGCGATCCGACGCGCGTGATGACCATCGGGGTGGACTCTACGATTTGGCAATCGAACAGGAACCGTTGCGCTTGGTGGTCTGGGATTTGGGCGGACAGGAACGATTTAGTGTTGCGCGCCAAGCCTTTTATCGCGGCACGCAAGCGGTAGGGCTAGTAGTGCACCAACATAAAAGTGCGTAGTGGAAATTTGATACTTTGCCGTCTCGGTAACCATTTTTCCATCGGTCTGGTATGCAATTATTTCATGTTGTTGCACTAGTCTTTGATGCGAGCAATCGCACCTCGTTCTACAACTTGAGGCGCTGGTGGCATGAAACTCGCGAATATTTACCCAGAGTGCCGGTGCTAATGCTTGCCAACAAGATTGATTTGCCCCGCCAGATTTCAACCGAAGAAGCCCAGCACATTGCGCAAGCGTGGAATGTCCAACTGTTCGAGTCTTCGTGTGTGACCGGCGATGGCGTATAGCGCATGGACACACTTTCAACAGACGACAGCCACCAAATAAAAACACCGGGGTTGCCCGGTGTTTTGAATTTGTAAGCGTTCAGGTGTTATGGCACGGGCGGGTAACTGCTCAGCCATTCTCAAATTACCGCAGAGGCGCAGAGAACGGAGTTTCATTTTTCTCCGCACACTCTGCGTCTCTGCGGTGAGTAATTACGAGGGCAGTTTTTGCCCGCCGTAATCCCCAATGCGCGTGCTGGAGATTGCTTCGCCGCTTCGCGGCTTGCCATGACAATTAGGGCTGAACGGTTACTTGAATTTTACGCGTGAATGATCGTCCCCTCGTCAAAATCATCGCGCCCAAGTGCGCGCTCAATCACTCCCGCTTGTAACGCGCTGACGATGTGCACGCGAATCGTTGGCTCACGCTGAACCAGAGCAACCATCTTTTTCACCTTGTCCAACATCCCCCCGGTCACATCTACCCCATGCGATCCGCGTAATTGCGCTTCAATGCGTGCCAAATTCGCCGGCGTGATCTCGCGGATCAAGCGTGCCGATGAATCTTGCAACGGGTCCGCCGTGAACACGCCCTCCACAATCCCGGCTAGCACAATCCGCGATGGTTTGAGGATCGGTGCAAGATATGTAAAAATTATTTCCGTCGAAGCAATGGTCATCTCGCGCGTCTCATCGAACGCGACATCCCCATGAACCAACGGAACCAAACGATGTTCGAGCGCGGTACGAATTGGCGTGGTAGCAAGATCAATCAGCACTCCATCGCGGCACCGCGCTGAGGCGGAGGGTTGCATGGCAACGACCGGTACGTTTTCAGCCAAGAACACATCGGTAACGATGCGCGTGAGACGCGCCGCCGCCGCGCCGGTTTCCGCATACGCGCGCCAATTCCCGGGTTCACCATAGCCAAATTTTTTGGCGGCAAAGTGACCGAACGAGCCACTCCCGTGTCCGATCAAGAGTGAGAGAGTAGAGTTAGAATGAAGGAGGGCATAATGGATTTCGCGCGCAATCTGGCGAATCACCTCTTGACGCGCTGTTGCTTCCCGATTCTTGTCGGTGATAGCCGAGCCACCGAGTTTCAGAAAAATCAATTTCAACGCCCCACGCTTGACCGAGGACAAAAAACAATGACCGCTTGTCCTCTGCTTTGCATCCATTATCGCCAGAATCGTCCTAGATGGCAAGCCCTTGACAGAGGCAGCGGTTATGGATATAACCAATCTCGCAACGGAGTCGCTTATGCCCATCCTCATCTATGGTACGCTCTACACCCCGCGCGAAATCATTAACGACGGCGTTATCATCATCGCCCATCAAAAGATTCAAGTGGTGGGCACGCGCACGTCCACACCCATCCCACCCAACGCGCAAATTATTGACACGCACGGCAAAATGATCGTGCCGGGTTTAATGGACCTACACACGTATGGTTGTCTCGGTGTCTCGCTCACCGCACCCGAACGCATCGCCGAAGAATTGCCGGCGTTGGCACAAAATGTGGCACGGTTTGGGGTAACGCGTTTCCTGATTTCGCCGACCATGGGCGACCGCGCCTTCATCGCGCGAATGTTGACCGCCATTGCCGAAACGATTCCACACTTGAGCGATGGCGCACAGTGTTTGGGCATTCATCTTGAAGGACCTTGGCTTGATCCGGCACAACGCGGCGCCTTTCCGCCCGAAGTGTTGCACGCGCCCACGCTCGATGAAGCGCGTGAGTATTTGAGCGCGGCGCGCGGTTGGCTTAGAGTGGTAACGCTTGCTGGTAATCTCTCCAACGCGCTGGAGGTTGCGCAATTTTTCCGCGCGAATGAGGTGCGCGTTTCGTTCGGTCATTCCAATACCACGTACGAGGTAGCGCACGACCTCCTGGCGTCCGGCAATTTTGATTTGATTACCCACGTCTTTAATGCGATGAGTGGTTTGCATCATCGCCAACCGGGCGTGCTTGGTGCAGTGTTGAGTTCGGACGCGGTGAGCGCCATGCTGATCTGCGATGGCATTCACGCACACCCGGCGGCAGTGAAAATTTTATTGCGCGCGCTGGGGACTGATCGCGTGATTTTGGTGACGGATGCCATCCCCGGGGGCGGTATGACCAAAGGCACATTCACGATGTTGAATCAAACCGTGCGCATCGTGGAGGGTGTCGCGCGATTAGAAAATGGTACGATTGCTGGGAGCATTCTCACGTTGAATCGCGCGGTGATGAACGCACGCGCGTTTGGCCATGTGTCGTTGAACGATGCGCTCAAGATGGCAACGACGAATCCCGCGCACATACTAGGTTTCTCAAATATCGGTACCCTTGATCCCGGTGCAGATGCCGATGTAGTGGTGATGGACAATGTCGGCAACGTATCGCTGACGATGGTCGCCGGCAAGATCGTTTATCGTGCAGCATAATTTTGCCACAACTCAAACCTCTGACGAGGGAGGAACACATGAACATTCGTCCTATTCAGGAATCCGATATCGAATCGGTCATTCAACTCTTTCGTGCCAATTATGGCGATGATTACGCGATTCCGGAATTTTACGATCCGCAGTGGGTCAAGCGCGGCATCTATTCCGATAATATCATCTGGCTTGTGATGGAAGACGCTGCGGGCAAGATCGTCGCCTCGGGGGCGTGCGTGCTCAATTTTGGCGATTACAACGATCAGATCGGCGAGATTGGCCGCTTGGTCGTTGATCCGCAAGTGAGTGGCAAAGGGCTCGGTAAGCAGATGCTTGCCGCACTCGTAGATGCTTCCGATGAGCGCGTGGAATTTGCATTTGCCGAAGCCCGCACAGTGCATCCCAAGACACAAAAGATTTTGGACAACATCGAGATGGTGCCGCTAGGTTTTCTGCCGATGGCGTACAAGATGACCTGGCGCGAAAGTTTTGTCTTGAACGGACAACTCTTTGGCAACGGGCGCGCGTTGCGGCATCCCGGCTCCATCGAGGTGATTCCGGCGGTTGCCCCGCTGGCTCAATTATCGCTCAAAAACCTCAAACTCGATGAGCCGATCAAAGTTCACGACAATGCACGCAGTTATCCGATTGATCAATCCGTCGAGATCAGACCCATGACCGGCTCGTCGCTCATTCGTTTACTCAAGATCGAACATGGTCGCTTGATCGAACCCGAAGTGTTTGGCAGTATGCACATTGATCAAGGATTGCCGCAATTGCAAGCGCAAAAAGCTACGTACTATGTCGCGACTGAGGGTGAGCGCACATTGGGCGCCATCGGCTATTTCTTTCATGAACACGATCAAAACGTTCGCATCACTGAACTCATCGCGCAAGAAAACGTGGTCAAGGGCAGTCTGTTGCGCTTTGCCGCGGAGCAAGCCGAGCAAGTGCATCAAGCCCAACTGATCGAATGCGATGTGAATGCGGCAAATCCCGTCATCCAACAAACGTTGTTCGAGATGGGTTTTCTGCCGGCGGCGTTCGTTCCTGGGATGGTCTTTCACACTATGCATCGCCCGGATGTGGTACGATTTATCAAACTGAATGTGCCCTGGGATTTGGGTCCGATTGTCTTGACCGAACCCTCGCAAGAATATTTTGAGGTGGTTACGCCAGCGTTTGAACGTGCGTCCACCGAACGAATGAAGAAACTACCTGCACTGAACACGGTGGTGCTGAAAGGATTCACGCCGCTGGAAGCATACTTGTTCCAGCGCGCCGGCGATGAAACGCTGCCGGCATCGGGTGCGCGTCTTGATGCGAAAGCGATGCACATTGTCATCGCGGGTTCGGTGCGTCACGGCGAACGAACGGTTGGCGCCGGTGGTTGCGTCAATCCCGCTGTGTTGTTCGGTTCCTCGGACGCGATCACACCGATTGCCGGTGATCACACTCGCTTGCTCACTTTCTCGCGCGAGAAACTCAACGCCCTGTGCGATCGTTATCCGCGTTTGGGAATCAAGTTGTACCAGAACCTTGCGGCGTATCGCGCTTAGGGCTTTTGTCATTCCACTAAATTCTCGTATAATATCCACGAAGGTCGCAAAGAAGATCAAAACTTTGTGCCTTCGTGTTCTTGTTCACGGAGGACAAGTTCGATGAAGCCAATCCAAGTCTTAATGACGCTTCGTTTTTCTCAAGCCCAACTCAATCGCATTCGCGATATTTCGCCGCAACTCAACGTCATCCAAAAATCAGTTCCCGAAGGGCACGATGGCTTGGATGTCGGCGAACTATTGACCGGCGAGGAAGAGATTCTCTATGGCTTTATGCCCCCACGCGATTTGTCGCGCGCGCCTAAACTGAAATGGGTGCAACTCCATAGCGCCGGCATCAATCATCTCATCAATTCAAATCATCCTATTTTGCGCAGCGGAATTCTGATCACTACGGCAAGTGGCATCCACGCGGTGCCCATCGGTGAATTTGCGATAGCGTTGATGCTCGCGTTGGCGCGCAAGTTGCCATTGATGATCCACCACCAAAGCCGCACCGAATGGTCCCGCGATAAATGGAAGGTGTTCTTGGGTACGGAATTGCACGGCAAGACCTTGGGCATTGTGGGGTATGGAAGCATTGGCCGCCACGCTGCACGCATCGCTAAAAATGGTTTTGGAATGCGCATCCTCGCGTTGAGCCGTAGTGGGCAACGACGCGATTTCGGTTATTGCGAACCCGGCGTAGGTGACCCAGAAGGCATCTTGCCCGATGAATGGTTTGCGCTCGCGCAGTTGAACGATTTACTCGCTCAATCGGATTTTGTTTTGGTGGCGACACCGTTGACAGACGAGACGCGCCACTTGATCGGTGAAAAAGAATTGCGCACGATGAAGCCGACGGCATTTCTGGTCAACATTGCGCGCGGCAGCATCGTGAATGAATCGGCGTTGATTCGCGCGTTGAAAGAAAATTGGATTGCTGGTGCCGGGCTGGATGTGTTTGAGCACGAGCCGCTGCCGAGTGATAGCGAGTTGTGGCGACTGGACAACGTCATCATTGCGCCACACGTGTCTGCGGCAACGCCGCATTACGATGATCGCGCAACCGATTTGTTCTGCGAGAATTTGCGGCGTTATTTGCGCGGCGAAGCGTTGTTGAATGAGGTGGACAGGGGAAGAGGATATTGATGATTCGCGGAATTATTTTTGATCTCGGTTGGACGTTGATGACCTACAACGGCGATGGGAAACAAGTGAGCCAGGTGGCGTACCAAAACGTCGCCGAGTTTTTGAACGCTCACGGCATTCGCGTGGGCGAAGATTTTCCCGCCCAATTTCACGCCGCGCGCGAACGCGGTTGGAAGCGCGCGGAGGAAACCGGCGTTGAGCAAACGGTGGAAGACGCCCTGCGCGAGGTGCTGGGCAACCTCGGTTATCCATCGCTCGATGGCATCGCGCCGCGCGCGGTCGAAATCTACTTTGCGGAACACGAAAAGCGTTGGGTAGCGTACCCCGACGCGCTGACCACGTTACAGGAACTCGCGCGGCGCGGCTTGCGCCTGGGTTTGATTTCCAACGCCGATGACGTGGGCTTGGTGCATCGTCAAGTCCAGAAACTAGGATTTGCACCGTATCTTTCGCCAGTGTTGAGTAGCGCCCAAGAGCCGCGTTGGCGCAAACCCGATCCGCGCATCTTTCGCCTTGTTTCGGATGCGTGGCAGATCGCGCCGAGCGAAATTGTGATGGTGGGAGATGCACCAATGTACGATGTACTGGGCGCGCACCTTGCCGGGATGAAAGCAATCTGGATTGAACGCGATGAAGGGAGCAGTTGGCAAAAGATTCCGGACGACCGCGTGAACGATCCGATGGTGCATGCGGAGGCGGTGGTGAAAACGCTGGCGGAGATTCCAAAGATAATTGAGAAAATATAAGCGAGGAAATGTATGCCGTAGATCAGTCAGTTCTTTGGCATCGTGATCCGCATGTTTTTCAATGACCACACCCCGCCGCATTTCCATGCTGAGTACAGCGAGTTCGAGGCAATTTACGAAATCGAAACATTAAGAATTACGCGACACATTGCCTCGTCGCGCGCATAGCTTGGTGGTAGAATGGGCAACCCTACACCGTGATGAATTATTTGCCGATTGGGAAAAAGCGCACCAGCAAATGCCGCTTGACCCGATCGAACCACTCGATTGAGTGAACAGGAGACAGATATGGAACAACCGGGAAAACTTGTCCGCGTCCGCACGGTTAAACCCTTACAAGGATTTCACGTCCACGTGGAATTTGAAGATGGCACATCTCGCGTCATTGATCTTGAACCATTCTTGTGGGGTCCCATCTTTGAGCCGATTCGCAACGACTCTGCGCAATTTCGTGCTGTCAAGGTGGAAGGTGGAACAATTGCGTGGGACAATGGTGCCGATATTGATCCGGACGTCCTCTATTACAATCTTAAGCCTGCTTGGATGGAAAAACGCCAAGCCGCGTGAAAGTTGTGGGCATTGCCCAATCACCTACCTGATCAGGAGCCTCATTGACGAACCCACTCAAGATTCTGATGCTCTCGGCCGAAATCTGGCCCTTTGCTAAAACCGGCGGACTCGCCGACGTTGTTGGCGCACTCCCCATCGCGTTACACGCCTTGGGGCACGATGTGCGCGTGGTGATGCCGCGTTATGGTCTCATTGATCCCGCACGCTTTAACTTGCGCAAAATCCTCGATCCTTTTCCCGTCCCATTCGGCGACACAACTCAAGACGCCTTTCTATGGGAAGGCAAACTGGATGGCGATGTGCCAGCGTACTTTGTCGAAAACAAGGAACTGTTTGGACGCGAAGGGATTTATATGTATCCCGACGATGCCGAACGATTCATCTTTTTTTCGCGCGCCGCGCTCGAAATGCTCAAACGTTTGAACTGGCAACCCGACATCATTCATTGCCACGATTGGCACACCGCGCTCGTCCCTAATTGGCTCCGCACCATTTACGCTAGCGATCCTTTCTTTGCCAACACGGCTACCGTCTACACCATTCACAACATTGCCTATCAAGGTATCTTTGGTCACCGCGTTTTGGAAATTGCCGGACTCGCCGCGTATGGTTTCATTGCGCATCCCAGCGTGGCGCCCGATCTCAATCAAGTGGTGGATTTTATGGCGCGCGGCATTCTCTTTGCCGATCAAATCAATGCCGTCAGCGAAACCTACGCGCGCGAGATTCAAACCCCAGAATTTGGCGAACGCCTCGATCCCATTTTGCGTGAACGCCAAGACCGGCTCACCGGTATTCTCAACGGGATTGACACCGATTGGTACAACCCGGCGACCGATACGCACCTCGCCCAGCCCTTCGACGCCACCTCGCTTGATGCACGCGTTGTAAACAAACTCGCGTTGCAAAAAGAATGTGGCTTGCCTCAAAATGCTGAAACTCCTATTCTGGCAATGGTCTCGCGCCTCTCTAGCCAAAAAGGCATTGACCTCGTTGCCGATGCCCTCGACCATATCCTCGATACGCTCGATGTGCAATTTGTCTTGATGGGTACCGGTGATCAACATTATCACGAGTTTTTCACGCGCCTGCGTCAACAATATCCCAATCGCGTCGCTCTTTTTCTGACGTTTGATAATGCGCGCGCGCGCAAGATTTACGCTGGCGCAGATATGCTGTTAATGCCCTCCCGTACCGAGCCAAGCGGTTCATCGCAAATGATCGCGATGCGCTATGGTTGCATTCCGATTGTGCGCGCGACCGGCGGCTTGGCAGATTCGGTGCAAGATTTCAACGCGCGCCAAAACACCGGCACCGGCTTTGTCTTTCGCGCCTACGATCGGTGGGCAATGTTCGCCGCGATTGCGCGCGCACACCAGGTGTATCAATCCCCCGAACAGTGGCGCGGCTTGCAACAACGCGCCATGTTACGCGACTTGTCGTGGAACCATGCCGCCCAAAAGTACGAACAACTCTACGCGCGCGCTATCGCCAGCCAGCAGGAAACCATGCGCGCACTCCGCAAACTCGAACACGATCTTCAAGACACAGCGGAGAAACTTGCCGCGTTGCCTCCGCGCATTGCCCGGCTGGGCGAACTGGCGTACAACTTGTGGTGGATTTGGAATCCGGACGCGCAACAACTCTTTCGTGTGATTGACGCTGAAACGTGGGAACGCGTGTATCACAACCCGGTCAAATTTCTGCGCGAGGTTCACCTCGCTCAACTCCAAGCCGCCAGTACCCAGCGCGATTACTTGCGCCGCTTTGAGACGTTGCTCGCCGCGTTCGATGCGTACCAACAATCGCGGACCTCATGGTTTCAAGCGACGTATCCGTATCTCGCCTCGTATCCCATCGCCTACTTTTCCGCCGAGTTCGGCTTGCACGAATCGTTGCCGATTTATTCCGGCGGCTTGGGCGTGCTGGCGGGTGATCACATCAAAGAAACCAGCGATCTCGGTCTCCCGCTGGTCGGTATCGGCTTTTTGTATCCGCAAGGATATTTTACGCAACGTCTCAACGAGGACGGTTGGCAAGAAGCGATTTACGAAAAACTCAATTTCGCGCTCGTCCCGGCAATGCCTGCCAAAGACGCAAACGGACACGATATTATGATTGAAGTGGAATTGCCGGGGCGCTCTGTGTACGCCAAAATTTGGCGATTTCAAATTGGGCGCGTTCCCCTGTTCCTGATGGACACGGATGTGGAAGCGAACGCGCCGCACGACCGTGAACTTGCGGCGCGGCTGTACGGCGGCGATCACGAAACGCGCATCGCGCAGGAAATTGTGCTGGGCATTGGGGGCGTGCGCGCGTTGCGCGCCCTGGGTTATCAACCGCGCGTGTGGCACCTCAACGAAGGGCATTCTGCGTTCTCGGTGTTGGAGCGCGCCCGCGAACTGGTCAAACAAGGTCTGACCTTTGAGCAAGCGCGTGAAGCGATTCGCGCCTCCACCGTCTTTACCACACACACGCCGGTGCCCGCCGGCAACGATGCCTTTAATTTCGACCTGATCGAAAAATATTTTTCCAACTTTTGGAAACAGTTAAATATTTCACGCGAACAATTCTTTGATCTGGCGCGCCAAACGTTGCCGTGGGGCGCGATGTTCAGCATGACCGTCCTCGCCTTGAATTTTGCCGGCGCGGCGAACGGGGTCAGCCAACTCCACAGCCAGGTTTCGCGCAAGATGTGGCATTTCCTTTGGCCCCATCACACCGAGGACGAGGTGCCGATTGGCGCAATCACGAACGGGGTCCATTCACTCTCGTGGCTTGCGCCGGAATTCCACGCCCTCTTGGACGACTATTTCCCGCGCGATTGGCGTGAACGCATTGATGAGCCGGCATTGTGGAATAACATTGAAAAAATTCCCGATGAAAAAATCTGGGCAATCCACACCACCCTGAAACAGCGTTTATTCGATTTTCTCAAACAGCGCGGCGTTACCGCGCCGTTCGAGCCAGCGCATCTCACCCTTGGCTTTGCGCGACGCTTTGCCACGTACAAACGCGCCGTGTTAATGTTCCGCGACATTGAACGATTGAAACGCATTTTGAATTCCAATCCGCCGGTGCAAATTTTGTTTGCGGGCAAAGCACACCCCGCCGATGATCCCGGCAAACGGTTTATTCAAGAAATCGTCCGGCGCTCCCGCGAGCCGGGTTTTGCTGGGCGCATCGCCTTTATCGAAGATTACGACCTCAACGTGGCGCGCTATTTGGTGCAAGGGGTGGACGTGTGGCTCAACAATCCGCGCCGTCCGCTAGAGGCAAGTGGGACGAGCGGACAAAAGGCATCGTTGAATGGTGTGCCGAATTTTAGCGTGCTGGATGGTTGGTGGCGCGAGGGTTTTGTGCGTGGCGTGAATGGTTGGGCAATTGGTGAAGATCGGATGTGGGACGATGCAGACGCGCAAGACGCTCACGATGCCGAATCGCTCTACGCGACGCTTGAAAATGAAATCGCGCCCTTGTTCTACCATCGCGATGCGAACGGTGTACCGCACGATTGGGTCCGCTTGATGAAAAATGCCATCAAGACGATTGCGCCGCAGTACTCGACCCGCCGAATGGTGAAAGAATACGTTACCCGATACTATGTGCCGGCGGCAACAAAAGAGTTCAAGGTTCCGGGTTAAAGGTTTCAGGCGAAACCTCAAACGTTGAATTTCCCCAATGACTTATTCCGAATCTTATTTCACCACCCGCGAATCCTGGCGCGATTGGCGGATCGAAGCGCGTGAATTGATGGGGTGTGCCCGCGTAACGCCGGATACGCGCGTCTTGGAAATTGGATGCGGTGGCGGCGGCTTGATGCGATTGTTGCGCGAACGCGGGGCAAGTGTGATGGGCGTGGATACGCTGGACGTGGCGTTGCGGCTGGCTCACCAGAGACTGGGCTCATCTTCTTTGATTCAAATTGCCCAAGATGGAACATTGCCCTTTTGCGATAACGCCTTCGACGCGATCATTGCCCAACATGTCATTGAGCATTTGCGCGACTGGGACGCCGCGCTGAAGGAATGGTATCGTTTACTCAAACCGAATGGACGCCTCGCGTTGGCAACGCCCAACGCACGCTATCCCGACCCCGCCCACTTTGCCGATGCGGATCACAGCCATATTTTCACGCCCATCGAATTGCGCCAAGCCATTGAGCACGCCGGGTTTAGCGTGCAAGCGTGTTACACCCTTTTCCCCTTTTTCTCGCGTGTGCGCGCGTTGCGTGCGTTGGGCGTGATCGCGCACAAATGTTTTCAACGCGCGCCATATTTTTCTTCGCGCGGCAGAACGATTCTGCTGGGTGCCACCAAAGTTGAGCGTCTATGATCGCATTTAGTTGGTGTAGGGCAAATTTGCAAATTTGCCCTACACCAATCATCGGTTTACGGAATTTTCAAATGTCCTCTCTGATCGCGAATGACAAACTCGTTTTGATTTTGGTTTTGGGTACCAGTTTGCTTGCGTGCAACCTTGGCACATTGATCGCCCCCGTCCCTACGCCCACGCTTGCGCCATTGCCAACAGCAACCGTCTTGGTCCAAGCCACCAATGTTCCCACGCGTCTCGCCCAACCTACGCCAACGTGGTGGGACAAGCAAATCAAAATGCCGGCGGGTGCCGAATACATTGGCGATGCCAAGCAAACCGCGTGGAGTACCCATGACACGAATGCAGCCAGTATCAAAGATTGGATCGTTGAGCAAGCCAAGGCGGCTGGGTATCAAACGTTCGTCGTTACGCAATCGCCCGGCGCGATCTATGAAGTATTACTCGTGCAGGGTCAAACCGCATTTGCGGTGAACATCACACTCGGAAGCGAAACGGCGATTATTCGAGTGAGTCGGACTGGCGTGATGCATCTCCAGGTGAGTGACGTAACAAACATTGAGATAGATTTACCGATGCGAACGCGCGTGGATGTAACACCCGGGAGTGAAATTTCGATTGGCACGTCCATTCCTAGCCCGCAATGTGCTGGCTGCGAATATTTTATCAACGTTCACATCGCGCCATTCAAAGGCGTAGGCAAGTACGATAGCAAGCCGGGCATTTCGATCATTGATGTTGAGTTGGTGCCAGGCGGCGATCACGACCGGGATAATTTTCGTTGGGCGATTGGGGGATGCATCGTCGAGGTTAGGGCAAACAGTGGTTCCTTCGAGTGCAAGCAATTGCAAAACATCCACGATCAAAGTCAGCGCGTGGATGTGAGTGGTACGTGGACGCAGCCGGCGAACGGCGGCTGAGCCCTCACGGTGAATCGAGGATGAGTGTTACAGGACCGTCGTTCAGAATGCGTACCAGCATTCGCGCCTGAAACTTGCCGGTTTCGACGTGCAAACCTTGCGCGCGCAAGTGCGTCACAAATCGTTCCACCAGCGGCTCGGCGATTTCCGGACGCGCGGCATCAATGAAATCCGGCCGCCGACCACGCCGGGTGTCGGCGTAAAGCGTAAATTGCGAGACGACGAGTGCGCTTGCACCCACCTCGAGCGCGGAGCGATTGAACTTGCCCGCCTCGTCTTCAAAGATGCGGAGCATTGCGATTTTCTGCGCCAGCCAGCGTGCATCGGCTTCGGTATCATCATGGGTTACGCCAATCAGAATCACCAAGCCGCGCCCAATCGCGCCGACGATTTGGTGATCTATGCTGACGGATGCTTCAGTTACCCGTTGAATCACGGCGCGCATTCTTTTTCCCCTCGTTTGCGTAAATTGATAATCTCTGCTATGATAGTTCCACAAAAGGTAGGTCGTCAAGCTGATGTGGAAATTGTTAATGACGTGGGACATTCGTCCCGGTAAAGAATCGGAATATTTTGAATTTGCGGTACAAGAATTTGTGCCCAAACTCACGCGGCTAGGGGTGCAACCCACCGAGGCGTGGTACACCGTGTGGGGCGATGCGCCACAAATCTTGACCGGCTTTGTGGCGGAGGAACGCGCGACGATTGAACGTGCCTTGGAAAATGAAGAATGGAAAGCGTTGATGGAGCGCATGCAAAACTATGTAACGCATTTCAATCACAAGATTGTTCCAGCGATGGGCAACTTTCAACT
>DAOUAL010000087.1:0-111388 GCA_034433515.1 Anaerolineae bacterium
CCTGCAATTTCCCCTCCCCACGCCGCTCTGCGGCGTGGGGAGGGGGTGGGGTGATCCACTTGGCGAGGTGCGAAAAATTCGGCGCGAAGCGAAGGGTCCCGCTCGCGACGCCACGAGATGCTTCGCTCAGCGTAACATTTTCATACTCAATGGTGAACCAAGTTCATGGAGACGCTGGCGAACAAGTCGTTGACGGCTTAACATCAGTTACTCGATTTCTGCTCGCATCTATGGCTGGTTAGTCGTAACCTTTTCCATAGCGGAAATCGTCCTAAAATATGCTCCCAGCGCACACGTACGGCAAAGGATGACTCCTTCCAGCTGCACCTCGCGTTCGTTGATCACGTCCTCGCCGCATTGTTCGCACACCACCCGCCGCCCGTGCCGACTGATGATTTGTTGGAGCGAAACGGTCAGGGTTACCGGTTGTGCAAGTAAGAGTTCTACGGTCGGCATGCTTTGATACGCCACCAATTGCGCGTGCCAGCGGTCGGGCGCATTGGGCGCATAGTCGCATGCGCGGCGGCGCGCCAAGGGATGTGGAATAATCCGAAACGCGCGTTCAGTCTGCGTGTCCACAAAGGTCGCCGCGCACTTGCCGTAATCCAGCACGCGCATCGTGCGATGCCCCACCGCGCAGCCCGTGGCGACGACGATGCCATCAATCAAGCAACCATCCATTTCCACAAAGGTATAGAGCCGTTTATCCGCTTGCGGTAAGGCAAGCCCCAACAGTTCGCCCGCGTACATTCCCATGCGTACGCCCAGCACTTGGCGTGGACAGAGATGATTGTGATGCCGTTTAGCAGATTCGTCGAGCAGTGTTTGCAGATCATTCATAGGGATTCCTTGAAAAGAAATTGCCAATCTCGGAGAGGAGATTGGCAACAGTCTAGACCCGCAGGGTTTTGGCAACCCTTCAGGTCTCTCATTCTCCTTTCCAAAACTGCGGAGGCGCGCGCGTTTCCTTGCACACCCACAACTCGCCAACGCGAGTTCCTCTCAGCGAGGTTCGGCGCGTGTCGCGTGGAATGGATCTCGGTAGCGACACGCGCTCGGAGAGAAACTATTCGTAAAGTGATTGGATCAAGGCGCGATTTTTTGCTTCCACGTCACGGCAGAGCGGACACAGTGTTTCATCGGCTTGCGCCGCAAACGGAACGTGACAACGTGCGCACTCGGTTGACGCCTCGGTTTGCTTGAGGGCTTGCAAGTTACGACGGCGTTGTTCGTCGGCGGCGAGATGGCGCGCCAGTGTTGTCAAGGGACTGGCAAGCTGCGCGAAAAAATCGCGGCGAGAAAAAACTTGGCTCATTTTAATTGCCCAAACCCAAAGGGTCTTTGGAGACCCTTTGGGTTTTTCAACTACACTTTCACCACTTTGACTTTAGTATCGTAGAACACGGCGCTGCCGCCGGTGAGATCGGTCAGCGTGACGTTCTTCAACACCGGGTCGGTGCGCATCACCGCGTTCGCGTGGAGTGGTGCCGCGCGGCGTGCATCACCCTTGACCACTTTGCCATCAATCGTGATGTCGCGCGCGCCGCTTGCCCAGTGACCGTAGCCGAGCGGGAACGCGACGACGCCGGGGCGCAACCCTTGCACGATCTTGACCTTGCCGATGATGGGTACATTCGGTTGTTCGCCCTTGACATCGTAGACGCCCTCGGGGTTGCTCGCCGAAACGAGTTTCACCTTGTCGCCCGGTTTAATGCCCAAGCGATCCGCATCGGCTTTGTTCATCAACACGAAACCTTCCGGCAACACCGAGAGGAGCCAGTAGTTGGTGATCGTGCGCGCTTTGGTCATCGTGATTTCTTTGTACGTGATGAGTGTGAAATCGTACCCCTCGTCCTTGATCGCCTCGCCGGTCGAAGACAAACCGGACGGCACGTACGTCGCATAACCGATGTACGGTTTGCCGGTCATTGTGTTGATACTCGTCGCGGTTTTTTCTTGATAGAGATTCATCTGTTTGCCGTACTTGTTCGCGACGAGATCACCGGCGTACCCTTTGGCGAAATCTTGATAGCGTCCGCCGCGATTCAACACAAAGATTACCTTGCGCCACAGTTTCTCGCCGACAATCGCTTTCCACCTGTCCGCGTCGAACACGCTCTTGGGCAAATGCTTGCGCGCTTCGAGGAAAATGCGTACCTCTTCATCGTCCGCATCCGGCACCGCATCGCTGCCATCTTCTTTTTCGCCGAACGCGATGTTGGCAACCATCTTGAGATAAAGATGCTCGGGGCGCGTGAAGGGCTTGCCTTGTCCCATTCCGTTCGGTCCGAAACCGGGTAGATTCAGTTTTTCGGCGATGGCAAGCAACACCGCTTCGAACGATAACGGCATCTCTTCGCCGAACACTTGGACGGTTGGCCAACCGGGCAGCATCATCGCCGGTTGACGGACGTTTTCGACTTTCCACGGCACCGATGGATGCGAGCCGTGAAATTCCCAGCGTTCGAGAAAACCGGTGTCGGGGAAAACGTAATCCGCGTACGTCGAAGTTTCGCCGACGATGATGTCACTCGTGATGATGAGCGGAATCTTTTTCGGGTCAGCGAGAATTTCGGTGACGGTGTGCGCGGCGGGCAACGAGTAGTTGATCGCGCTCATATACAGGAACAAGATTTTGACCGGGTACGGATACGCATCGCCCATCGAGGGAATGTCTTCTTGATACACATCGGTTGCGAGCGGGAACCACGGTCGCTTGGATGGATAGCCGGCAAACAGCGTGCTTTTTTCGTACGCGGTGTTCGTGCGCAGGATGTCAATGCCGAACGGCACCGCTTTGCCATTGTTCAGTTTGCTGATGGGGAACGGTTGCCCGGCTTTGCCACCCGTGCGATCGTACGTCGCGGCTTTGATCATTCCGCCGGGATGATCATAGTTGCCGATGAGCGCGTTGATGGTGTACCACGACAGGTTGCTGTAAAAGCCGTTCGTGTGCTGCGAGGGTCCGCGATGAATGTCCGCGCACGCGCGCGTGCCGTGACTGGTGAACTCGGCGGCAAGGTCAACGATGTCGCGTTCGCGCACACCAGCGATCTGTGCCCATTCGGCGATGCTCTTGCTTTGCGCGGCTTCGGCGATGAGTTGCAAGCCGCTTTTCACTTCGATGTCGTTGATCTTGGTGGAGACGAACAGATCACCTTTGACGGCGGTTTTATCATCATTGGGATTGAATGGCACCGGCTTGCCCTCGACCAGCGCGACGGGCGGATCGAACGTGAATTTTGTTCCATCGCTCGTTGTGAACACGGTCACGTCTTTGCCGTCCTTGTCTTTCTCGGTAGACTTGGTAACGATGCCGGCTTCGGTGCCGCGCAAGAATTTGCCGTCTTTCACTTTGACGAGCCACGCGGCAGTGGTCCACGACGCTTCTTTGCCGGCGATGGCGGCGGCTTTGTTCGCGTTCGACAGGAATGCCGTGTTGATCTTTTTGTTGTCAATCATCCAACGAATCATTCCAGCGGCGAACGCACCATCTTCGCCCGGTTTGATCGGCACCCAGCGCCACGCTTTGGCAGCGGCTTTGCTGAGGCGCGGATCAATCACCGCGTAACGCGTACTGCCGCTGACCAAATTCTCGGTCATCTTGGGCACGCGTTGCGGCGGACCGTAATTCGCCTCGAACATATTCGCGCCGACGTAAATCACAAACTCGCTGTTGCCGGTGTCGCCTTGCCAGTAGAACTTGTCGCCGCCGCTGAATTTGCCGGACGCTGCATTGAATTGCTCGCTCATCGCCTTGCCAGTGAAATAGAGCGAACCTTGGCAGACGGTCGTGTGTCCGTTCGCGTTGTTCGAACCGAATCCGTCTTTCACAAAGCGCGGCACCAGATCGCCGCGGCCGTTTTTCAAACGTCCCCACACAAACGCGAATTGATTGTTCTTGGGACCCAGATCGGGATGATCGGGATCAATCATCACGTGCAGGTTGTCCTTGAACTTGGCTTTGAATTCTTCGACGAGCGCTTTTTTCTTCGCCGCGTCTTTTTCGTCGAGAATCTTGGCGACGAAATCGGACATCTCTTTGGCGAGTTTGGCATCGCGCAGCGCGTAGACATCCTTGAACCCTTCGACCTTGCCTTCGCCGAACAGATCGCCGCCGTTCACGATTTCGTCAATCGCTTGAGCGAACGGAATCGTGATCCATTGACCCGCACCGCGCTTGGTGCCCGGCTTGCGTTTCAAAACTTGGGTGATGCGGTACGGATCGTACGCGCTCTGCAAGCCGGCTTGACCTTTGGGACACAACGCGCCTTCCACCTTTGCCATCTGTTGAATCGGCGTGGTGTATGCCGGGTGGGGCCACATATTCCACGGGCTGTACGGATTGCCATCAATTTTCACGGCGAGCCCGTTTTGCAATTTGACCTTGATGCCGCAACCGGTGTTGCATTGCAAGCAGACCGAGTAGATTTGATTTTCCGGTTTCGCTTCAAAGAAACCGCCCTCGCCGGCTGCCATCGCGGTGTGAATCGAGTCCATTGCCCAAGGGATGTGTCCGAGCAATGCCGCCGTGCCGCCAATGACCGCCGATGCTTTGAGGAAATCGCGGCGCGTGATTTTTAGACTATCCATTTATGCAACCTCCTTGCCACGCAACGGCAAACGATCGGTGCCAATCAAAAATGCGAGCACCACCAAGCCGACGATGCCAATCGTGACGGACCATTCCATCAAACTTGGAAAATATTCGAATTGCAAGCGCGGCCCCGTGAACGCGTGCGTCAGCGCTTCGAGTTCTGGTACCGTGAGCGCGGGGAAGATGATGTTCGCGCGCGCGACTGCAAAGCCAACCAGCACCAAGACGCCCATCGTGCCTGCCCACAATCCTTGCTTTGCCAAACGCGGCGTCAGTAAAACGACGATTGGAACGAGCGTGCCGAGCAACATCTGCAAACCCCAGAATGCCCACGCGTATTGACCGAACAACACGGTGTTGACCGCTTGCACGTTTTGGGGCACATTGCCGTAAATGCTCTGCGAAAAGTCCGCCCACAAAAAGTACAGTTTGACGAACGCGAGGACGACGGTCGCGATGGACAGCACCCACAACTGTTGCGCGCGATGCGGATCCTTGTCCGAACCGAACCAGCCGATTGCCGCGAGCAATGCGGCGCAGCCGGACGCGAGCGAGAACACCGGGAATTGCACCGGCAACAAGCCGACGTGCCAGAACAAGCGACTCGCTTCGACGCCGAGAAGCGCGCCGACCGCGCCGCTGACAAAGAGCGATAGCGGCAAGCCGACGATCATCAACGCGCGCAGAATTTTGCTCTGCGGATCGCGGATCGCAAAATAGAGCGAGGCGAGCAAGAGCAAACCAAACAAGGTATAGCCCCACACCATTTGCGCCATTACCGAGTTCAAATTGCCTTGCAAGTACACTTTCCAAATGCGCCACAACTGACCCAGGTCGAGCCAGATCGAGAGGAGCGCGCCGCCCAGACTGATGAGCGCGAGCCACAACGCGGTGCGTCCCGTGCCTTTGAAGATTTCGATGTGGAACAACAAGTCGAGTGTGGCGAGCATAAACGATCCTGCCGCGACGCCGGCAAAGAACAAGTACATCGCCACCCACAAGCCCCAGACGACATACGAACCGTATGCGGCGTTCTGGTGCCCGTTCACAAAGCGATCGGAAAAACCCCACACGCCAGCGACGACTGCTAGCGCGGCGAGGACGTAAATGATTTTTTTGAGTGTCATCGTGTCCTCCTACATCAAGTAATACACGCGCGGCTCAGTGCCAAGTTCTTCTTTCAGCCGCATTACATTGGGACTGGCGACCCAATCGGAAACGAAACTGTCCGGATCGTTCGCATCGCCGAACAAGGTCGCGCGTCCGATGCACGTCGTCACACACGCGGGCAACATCCCTTCGTTGACGCGGTGCAAACAAAAGTGACATTTGCGCACATTGCCAATCGGCGAGTCTTCGTGCTTGCGTTCCCACGCTTTGCTGTACTCGAAATTGGCGGCGCGTTCGAAATCATCGGCTTTTTGTTCGCCGAGCAAAAATGTTTCGCTGCCCGCTGTCCCTTGCACGTACGTCCCGCCGAAATCGAACGTGCGCGCGGCGTACGGGCAAGCCGTGATGCAATAGCGGCAACCGATGCATTGTTCGTAATTCACTTCGACGACGCCGTGCGCGTTTTTGTACGTCGCGTGCACCGGGCAGACCGGCGTGCAGGGGGGATTGTCGCACTGCATACACGGACGTGGCACAAAGCGGCGCGTAACGTTCGGGTACGTGCCGAATTCTTCGTCGAGCACCGGGCGATAGACCACGCCGGGCGGCAGTTTGTTTTCCGCGACGCACGCCATTGTGCAAGCGTGGCAACCCACACATTTGCGCAAATCAATCACCATCACCCACCGGCGTTGATTCACCGGCTTTTGCAACGCGCGCTTGAGATCGTCTTGCATCCGCAACAGGACATCCTGCTGTGGAACCATTGGCGCGTTCGACACGATGAACGGCAGTCGCAGTTCGTTCGTGACAGGCATACCTTGACCTCCTTAAGAATGAAAAGAACGGCAATGCAACTTGGCATCACCATCATTCATTTTAAGGCAAACGCGCCATGCGGTGTAGCGAGAAAAACCCGTTCAAGGTTGGTACAATGTAGGGGAAAACCCGGTGTCTGGGGAAATTGTGTGGGGGAAAACCTGACGCATCCGCAGGACACTAGACTTGTTCTCATCCGAAAAGCGTGGGGCGTAGAGCGATCTTTCTGGGTCGCCGTGTTTGGCGGGCTGGAAAGTCCACGCGCCACGGCTGGAAAGCCCACGCCACGAAAGCCCACGCCACGAGGCTTTCGGATAGAAACTAGACTTGATCTTTGTGGGTTGCGGCGGCGGATCGCAAAAGCGATTCGCATAACTGTGCGCCCACGCGATAAAACGCGCATGCCGCGACAGCGTCCACGCGCTCGCGAAATCGCGTAACCCAACGAAGCGGATGTTCGTGGAGAAACTTGTGCTCGAGGTTCTGCAAGCGCGCACCTTCGGGCGCGTCCTCCGCCGACCACGCCGCAGTTTGTTCGTCGCACAATCGTGCGAGGAATTGCAATTCGATGCCGAGATGATCCGGTGGCATGCCTGCCGCGTGTGCCACCGCCAAACCTGCTTGCGCGTACGCACGTTCGACGGCGATGGTCGAAGGTCCCCACAGCAATTCCCGCACCCGCGTCGGCATCTCCCCGGCTCCGCTAATCATATGCGGCGAGTATTCAATCTCCACCGCATCGGTGTACACCGATTCGTACGGCGGAACATACGACGCGCCTGGCACGACGAACAGCCGATTGTATTCGATCACGAGTGCCTCGAGCGACTCGGCGCCAATCCGATTCCATTGCGCGTCGTCCACCCAATCGGCGAAGGCGGCGCGAAACTCGGGCGCACGCACGCGCGTCAACAAATCCTCGGTCGGCGGGGCGAGAAAGATGCTGGCGAGGAAGTGGTAGAGGTTTGCGCGTGCAGCGGCAAGCGTGGCGAGATCAGCCAATTCGTTCATCGGGTCCCGTCACTTGAGCGTCCGCAAGTATGCAATCAAATCCGCCAAGTCCGCCTCGTTCAACGACTGCGCTGGGAATGACGGCATCGGCGCGCGTCCGTTGCGAATCACCGCGGCGATGGCGCTGTCGCTTGAGTACTTGGCTTGGAATTCCGCACTCGATTGAATCGGACCGAACTTGGCTTCCGGCGCGTGGCAGCCCAGGCAATACACGCGATAGATATACTGCCCGCGCGACGCATCTGCAGACAACTTGGGCGGCGCCGCCGGCGCGGCTTGTTTCGGCGCGGGAAAGTTAAAGATGGACAGGTTCGGCTCATTCACGAGCGCGCTCGATCCAAACACGACGAGCGGCGCGAGCAAATTGAGCAACACCAATGCCGCCATAATCAGCGCGGCGTAGATGACATAGATTCGCATTGTGCCTCCAACAAATCGTTGCATCGTTGTATCGTTTGAACGAATCAACGATGTAACGAACAAACGAACGCTCGTCATTTCTTTCACGCTTTGTACACCTTCACACACACTTCCTTGTGCAACGCCATTCCCGAAAGCGGGTCAGACTTGGTCAGGTTGAACTGACCATCGGCGGTGCCTTTGCCGCGTGCGACCTTGCCCAAGCCCCAGTGACCAAAGCCGTGCTGCCAGCCAACCACTTCGGGATGAATCCCTTCGGTGATGCGCACCGTCGCTTTGGCTTTGCCGTACGGCGATTCAACCCACACGGCGTCGCCGTCTTGGACGCCGAGACGCGCGGCGGTCTTGGCATTGATGGCGAGCGGATTCGACGGCTGAATACCCATTAGCCACGGGTTGTTGAACGTGCGCGACTGGGTGTGCGATGCCTCTTTCCAGTTGACGAGGTAGAGCGGATAGTTGTCGTCGGGCTGCCAATCGCGTGGCGCGTACACCGGCAGCGCATCAACCACCTTGCCGTTCGCATCTTTCTTGGCAGCGGCTTGCGTGGAGACGAATTCGAGTTTGCGCGACGGCGTGTTGAATCCTTTGGCGAACTTGCCGTTTTTCGTCGCCACACCGAGCACCGTGAACGCTTTGTCTTTCAGCAATCCCTTCGCGTCCACGAATCCCCAGACTTGGCCCTCTTTGTCGAGAATGACCGTCGCGTCCTCGAACGTCGCGCCGCTGGGCACGTTGAACGATTTGCCGTCCGCGCCGTACGCGTTCTTCGTTGCGTCCACGTAGCCAAGCAACTGCTTACCGTCTGCACTTTTGATGATTTGCGCGTTGAGTTTGGTTGTCGCGCCGTCCGGCAGTTTCACTTCCGCTTTGAACTTTTCGTACGTCGTCCCTTTGGGATCAATCCAGCACGCGCCCGGCAGTGCTTTCAACTGATCGAGCGTGATGCCCGGTCCACCCTTTTCGATTTCGAGTGAAAGGTACTCTTCGTACCATTTGGTTAGATCGTCCACATTCGTTTTCGATTTTTTGCCGATGCGGAAATATTCTGCGCCATCCGCGTCTTTCAACCCCAGCCGCCGTCCCAACTCTGCGACGAACTCGTACTCGGCGGGCTGACCGAAAATCGGTTTGACGACGGGTTGGCGCAAGGAGACTGTTGACCACGTGACCCAGTTGGTCGTGAGATCGTAGCGTTCGAGATAGTGCGTGCCGGGGATGACAATATCTGCGAGCAGCGCCGTTTCACTCAAATGCGTGTCCACGACGCAAAGAAATTCCAGTTTCTTGAGCGCGTCAATGACGTTATGGGTGCCGGGCACCGAGAGCACGAGATTCTGGAAAATGACCATCCCGATTTTTGGAATGTACGCGCCCTTGCCTTGCCGCAGATTGTCGAGCGTCTCGGTGTAAATGCCCGAGCCGTGCGAGAAAGGATACTTGGTGCCGTGTCCGTCGAGGCGCGGCTGTTTGAGCGAATCGAGCGCGGGTACTTTGGGTGCTTGGCGGACATTGCCACGACGTTCGGGATTCATCAGCGTCCCGGGTTTATCCACATTGCCGAGCAGAACGTTCAACAATGCAATCGCGCGACCACCCTGCACCGCGTTGGAATGCTGCCCCGGACCGCTCCACGTATCCACGACCGCCGGCTTGGTCGTGCCAAGTTCGTACGCCAGTTTGCGGATGTGCGACGCCGGCACGGACGAAATCTGCTCCGCCCACTCGGGCGATTTTTCCACGCCATCCACTTTGCCGAACAGATAATCTTTGTATTGGTCGAATCCAACTGTCCACTCATCAATGAACGCTTGGTCGTGATAGCCGCGTTTGATAATTTCGTGCGCGATGCCAAGCGCGAGTGCACCATCCGTGCCGGGACGAATTGGAATCCACCAATGGGCGCGCGCGGCGGTCTGGCTCAGGTACGGGTCCACGACAACAATTTTTGCGCCGCTTTCGATGGCGCGCGCAAAAATGCGCGGCAGATGCGACCATTTTGTCGCGCTAATCGGATTCCAACCAAAGAGGACGATGTAACGCGATTGGATAAAATCGGCGAGCGGTCGCTCGTCGCCCATCACGAGTTTGAACGATGCCTTGCGCGACACATCGCACAGGTTCGAGTGGTTGTGATAGTTCGGGGTGCCGTAGAGCGCGCAGAAATCCTGCTGGATGTGCGTGAACGAGTGGTCCTCGCTGAACCAGATCAGTTTGTGCGCCTCGCCCGCGTCGCGCAGCGCCTTCAATTTCGTGGCAATGGTGTCGTACGCCTCGTCCCAAGAAATTTCGACAAAGCGCGGGTCAACGTCTTTCCCCTTGTCGGGATTCGTTCGCTTCAACGGTTTTTTCACGCGGTCGGGATCGTAGAGCGACATCACGGCGGCGTTGCCCTTGGGACACATCGCCGCACCCTCGCGCTTGTGCGCCCAATAATCGGTCGAGATATTTGAAACGCCAATTGGGTTGTCTGCGTTCGGCTCGATCTTGGCGACGCGACCATCCACGACCTTGACGTACACGCCCGTTTGTCCGCCGCACATATTGCACGCGGTTGGAATCCACGTCTCATTGCGGGTCGGTACAGACGCCAGCGCGGAATCCATCGGCGTGAGCGGGATTAGCCAATCGCCCACCGCAAGCACACCGGCGACTGCGGCGGAGAGTTTTAGAAAATCGCGGCGAGTCATTGTGGGTGTGTTCATTATTCCTCCATCCATTTCGTTGCATCGTTGGTTCGTTGTATCGTTGCATCGTTGAATCGTTGCATCGTTTGAACGAACCAACGACGTAACGAATCAACGAACTAACGACGTTCTTCAAGTGGTAACAATGCCTTACCGATGCTAAAGAGCGCGATGCAGAATGCGATGATGCCCGCGCTGGTGAGCCACTCGATCAGTGTTGGAAAGTACATTCCGCTCTGGCGCGCAGAATCGGTTTGCGCGAACAAATCCGCGTAACCCTGCCACGCGCTTCCGCCACTCACCGCGAGCGACACGCCCGGCGCGCCGACCACACGTATCGCGAAGAAGATGAGAACCGCCGCCGTAACTGCGCCGGCGGCGTAAAACGCGGGTTGACCGACACTCGCGCCAAGTTTCTGCGCGGCAAACAAAATCAGCGCGGCGACGGCGACAAGCACGACCAAGCCGCCCGCCCATACAATGTACGAAAAAATCTGATCGAGCGCGGCAGGCACGACCGATGGCGTTACGGCAACGGTGAAGGGTGTGTACGCCGTATCGAATCCTTCGACTAACGGACGTGTCAGCGGCGGGATGACGATGTTCAAACGTACGCCAATGATGCCGATGACAATCATCGCGCTCGCGATGCCAATCCAAGTCAGGTTCGTGTTCGTCCGTCGGTTCATCAACAGAAGGAGCGGAATCAGCGCGCCGATGCCGAGCTGCAAAATCCAAAAGACCCACCAAAACGGTCCGAACATGATCGTTTCGTACGTCGCGAGATGATCGGGGATCGCGCCGTACAGCCCAACCAAGAATTCGCTCGCGATGAAAAGCAAATCCAAGCCAAGCAACGCGGCCACCAACTTGCCCAAGCCGCTCACCAACTCGCGCCGTTCGTGCTCTTTCAATCGCGCAAAGAACGCGGCGATGAACGTCAGCAACGCGCCGCCGGAGGCGAGCGCGGAGGTGATGAAGATGAGCGGGAAGAGGCCGGTGTACCAGTAGGGGCGCGCTTTGACGACGGCGAAGATGGCACCCGTACCGCCATGCACGCCAATCGCGACGGGGATACCGATCAAGCCCAAGAGTTTGACGAGGCGCAGATCGTCTTGCAACGCTTTTTCAGACACATCCGTACTGCCCAGCGTCAGCGCGCGATAGAGCAGTTGTTGCCAGCCCTGTTTCTCTTCTGCCCAGCGCACCAGGTCGCGGCGCATCAACAACCACAACTCGGCGACCAGAATCACCATGTAGAGAACGTAGAAATGGATTTCCCATTCCAGCACCGAGTTCGGGTTGCGATTAAAGAACACCGTCCAGAACCGTTCCATGTGCCCCAGGTCGAGCAGAATAAACAAGAGACCCGCTTGCAACGCGATGAATGCGGTAAAGAGCGCAAGGCGTCCAATCGGCTCAAAGCGTTTCACCCCGCCGACGTAAATCAGCGTCGAGAGGAGAAACGATCCCGCGCTCAAGCCGATAAAGTAAATGTAGAACGCAACCCACAAGCCCCACGGCACCACTTGGGTCAGGTTGGTCACTTGCAATCCATCCACCACGCGCACCAACAGCGCGAGCGCGCCGATGGCGATCGTTGAACCCAGCGCGAGCCAGTATGCCCAAGTAATTCCACGTTTCATTGAAATCCTCCCTATTCCGCAATACGCAGCACACAACACGTATCTCGTCTTACGTGTTCCGTTAGGTGATGTAGTAGACGTTCGGGCCCGTCCCCAACTCTTCCTTGAGCACAAAGTGGCGGCGCTCGGCGAGTAAACGCGACACGTCGCTGTCCGGATCGTTGAGGTCGCCGAAAATGCGTGCTTTGGGCATACACGTCTGCACACACGCGGGCTCTTGTCCTTTGTCGAGACGATGAACGCAGAAGGTGCACTTGCGCACATTGCCAATCGGCGAGCCGCCCTTTACGCGATCCCACACCTTGCCATATTCATTCGACGGCTGCGCTTCAAAGGCGTTGAGCGGCTGGGTATAATTCTCGCCGAAATCGAAAAAGCGCGCACCGTACGGACAGGCGGTCATACAATAGCGACAGCCGATACATTTTTCATAATCCACTACGACGATGCCATCCTGCGCGCGTTTCCACGTCGCGCCAACGGGGCAGACGGGTACGCACGGCGGATTCGTGCAGTGATTGCAAAGAATGGGCAGGAATCGTCGGCGCACGTTAGGAAACTCGCCGACCTCTTGGCGCAAGACGCGCGTGTAGGCGATGCCGGGCGGGGTGTGGTTTTCCTGCTTGCATGCGATTGTGCATGCGTCGCAATCCACACAGCGCTTGAGGTCAATCACCATCGCATAGCGTTTGTTTGGCATACATCCTCCGAGAGAGGGAAACCGGTCGCAGGGAAAGAAGTGAACAAGTCTACTTGTTTACACCCTTCTACCATTATCACGCAGGCGCGGCGCAAAATCTAGCGGTAAATTCCCTGATTTCTGACTGCGCCCGCGTCAGGGAATTCCCTGAGCCTCGCTTTCGCACCCTCGCCGGTCCAATAAGAATGCGCGTCCATTGAGCAGCTGGACTAGCCACATGGTCTATTTGACGGCGCAGGTGCGAAATCTAGGCTGACCAAATAAAAAACCCGCTTGTCGCGGGTTTACTAAGAGAGCGCGCTTGTCTTTGCTATCTCAAGGCGTCCGTCTGCCATCTTTCGCACGGTTGGCTCATTTTCCGAGCAACCCCTTTTGGATGGCGTAGCGCACCAACTCGGCGCGTGTACGCAAGCCCAATTTTTCTTGAATGCGTGCTTTGTGCGTCTCGATGGTTTTGACGCTCACCGTCAACTGCTCGGCGATTTCGTGATTGCTGTACCCCTGCGCGATGAGCGTCAGCACCTCGCGTTCGCGCGCGGTCAACGGATCTGCCTCTTCCGCGGCGACGGGCTCACCGCTTTTTCTCATCTTGAGGTAATCGTCAATCAGTACCTTGGCAACCGATGGATACAGAAACGCTTCGCCGCGCTGCACCGCGCGAATCGCCGCGAGGAGTTCCGAATCCGCCGCGCGTTTCAGGACATACCCCGCCGCGCCCGCATCGAGTGCCTGTTGCACGTACGCCGCATCGTCGTGCATCGTCAACATCAGCACGCGTGTGGCGGGGCACGCGTGCAGAATCTCGCGCGTTGCCGCGACGCCACCCTTGCCCCCCATCGAAATATCCATCAGTACGATGTCGGGCTGTGTGGTCTGCGCGATGCGAACGGCTTCTTCGCCCGTTTCGGCTTCTGCGACCACGTCCATATCCGCCTGCGCATTCAAGAGCGCTTTCAACCCCGCGCGCAAAATCGCGTGGTCATCGGCGAGCAAGATTCGAATTCTAGTCATAGGTCTGAACTACCGACTACCGACTATTGACTACTGTTCACCGGTAATTGCGCGAACACGGTCGTCCCCGCGCCAAGTTTGGATTCCACGATGAGTTTGCCGCCCAACAATTCCGCGCGTTCCTTCATTCCCAGCAAACCCAGGTTCTGCCCATTGCTCCGCGCGTGCCAAAGTTGCTCCACCGCGAATCCTCGCCCATCGTCTTCCACAATCGCGACGATTGAATTGGCGCGGCGTTCTAAAAGCACGCTGACATTTTTCGCGTTCGCATATTTGGCAATGTTGGTCAGCGCTTCTTGTACGATGCGGTACAGCGCGATTTCATGTTGCGCGGGCAAGCGCGCGTCGTCCAAACCAACCACTTGGAAATCCACCGCGAGATTGAACCGTTGGGCATAATCGCGCGTATAGCGTTCGAGAGCGGTTACCAAACCGAGGTCGTCAAGCACGCTGGGGCGGAGTTCGCGCGCCAGCGCGCGCACAGCATCCAAGATGTTGCCGGTCAGTTCCTTGAGTTCCTTCGTGTGCGCCTGCGCGACGGCAAGCGAGGAGGACTCTTCGACCATTTTCAAACCGACGAGCAGTCGGGTCAGCGATTGTCCCATTTCGTCGTGCAATTCACGCGCCACGCGTTGGCGTTCTTCTTCTTGGGCGCGGATCACCTTGTCGAGCAATTGTCCACGCACGCGCTCTTTCTCGCTGAGGTCATTCCACAAACGCGCATTCTCCACCGCCACGCCCAATCCTTGTCCAACGGCTTCCAACAAGCGCACCTCATCCGCGCTGAACGCCTGGGCATCGGGGCTAGCCACTCCCAGCACCCCCAGCACGCGATCGCGCGCCAGGATCGGCACGGTGATGTGCGAGGCAATGGCGCGGTTCTCCTTGACGCGCGCCTCGCGCAACGGGCACGTGTCGGGCAAGGGCGTCACGACGACGGCTTGTTTGTCGCGCACGGCGGCAGTGCAAGGACAGCCGCGCAGCGCGGTCGCGACCTCGCGCGCGCCGAGCGCCGGCGGCAAGCCCAACCAGGTGGTTAGCCGAATGATTTCGCCATCGCGGTCGAACAGCAAGACCCAGCCGGCGGGTAAATCCAATTCCGCCAGCAGCGTGCGCAGAGAACGTTCGAGCATTTCCTCGAGCGGTGCCGGCGTATTCACGGCATTCGCCACCGCGTTCAGTGCCGCCAGTTCACGGTTACGCTGCACCATCTCGCGGTAGGCGCGGTCGAGGTCGGCGGTCATGGCGTTGAACGCGCTTGACAATTGTCCGATTTCGTCGCCCGCCCAGGGTACGACACGCCGCGACAGATCGCCGCTTGCCACCGCGCGCGTCGCGCCAACCAAATCGAAAATCGGGCGCGTCATCACGCGCGTGAGCAAGAATGTGACGGCGACGCCGATGAGCGAAATGATGAGCGTGATCAAGAGCAATTGCAGAGTCGCGGCAGCGATATTGGCGCGCAGTCGTCGTTCCGACATTCCCACGCGAGCGACGCCCGCTTTGCCTCCCAGAATTGGCACCGCGAAATCACGCATCGTCCCCACTTCGGTGTCAAACACCTCCAGATGGGCATGGTCATTTGGCGTGGCAGAGTTCGCGGCGATCAAAGCGGGCGATACGCCGGTCGGAAATGAATGCACAACGACGTTGCCGTCGTGATCGAGGATGAAGGCATATTGCACATCCACATTGCTTTCCTGTGTCTCGCGCACCAGTTCGTGCAGCGCGAACAGGTTGTTCGTCAAGAGCAGATCCGTCGAACGCGCGGCGAGCGCGCGGGCGACCGATGTGCCTTTGTCATCCAACTCGCGCGTCAGCGACTGATCGAGCGACGTGCGCACGTAGAGGATGACCGCCGCACTGAAAAGCAGGATCAAGCCCAGGGCGATGCCCAGAATCTTAAAGCGGACGCTGATGCTGAGCGCGAGATCGCGAAGATATCGAATCACGTTCATTTGCTCCAGCCGCGCACCACGCGCGCCATCTCGCGAATCGAATCGTAGGCGCTATCATCTATCGAGACAAAGCGATCAATTGCCAAACGCGCGAGCGCGGCACGACCGTCCGCGTCCAGATGCATTTGCAATAGTGCCGCGCGGAGTTGCGTCTTCAACTCAGCATCGAGCGCCGGCGGGACGACGATGGGGGGAATGCCATAGGGTGGTGATTTGGCAAGCACGTGCGTTTTTGTTCCGATGTCTGGATCGGACGCGACGAGGGATTCGTACACCAAACTGTCCACCGCCGCGCCGTCCACCAACTTGGACGCGACGGCACGAATCGA
This sequence comes from Anaerolineae bacterium, assembly GCA_034433515.1. Taxonomy (GTDB): domain Bacteria; phylum Chloroflexota; class Anaerolineae; order UBA4142; family UBA4142; genus DAOTXS01. The sequence goes on from DAOUAL010000087.1 coordinate 16,289, forward strand.
ATTGTCGTGACTGTAGGTGAAAATGGTGCGGGCGAAAAATGCTTCCGGCGTCGTGCCAAGTTGGGCGAGTTGGTACGCTGTCGCGAGTCGTCCCGAGTTAGAGAGTGGGTCGGAAAAGGCAAAGACCTTGCCGCGCAGATCGCTCAAGGTGCGCGCTGGACTATCGCTGGGGACGATGAGGTACGAGTAATAAATCGTCCCGCCGTTCATTTGCGGCGCGACGAGGAGTTCCATTCCGAAATCGCGTTGACCTTCGACGTACGCGCCGCCACAGACAAACGCGACCTCTACTTGCCCCGCGCGAACGAGATCGTTGACTTCGGCGTAGGTTTGACGTTGAATCAATTGCACGGGACGTTCGAGGCGGTGTGAGAGATAGTCGAGGAGCGCGTCGTACGATTCGAGCGTCGAGCGCGGCGAGATCACTGCGGCGACGGCGACGCGCAAGGGCATCTTGTCGCTAAAAGCAATGGTGGACGTCGGCGTCCCATTGGTCGTTGTCGAGAGGGGAACAAATTTGCGCGGGGATTGGTTGCATGCGGCTAGCACCCACCAAAGAAATACCACGCCGATCAAAAGCGCACAACGCTTCATCGCGTCATCCTCCTCAATGACTAGTGCAACAACATGAAATAGTTGCATACCAGACTGATGGGAATACATTGACAGACGTGGCTAAAAATCGAGTTTTCACTACGCACTTTCATGTTGGTGCACTACTAGCACGATTGTCGCACCAATCGTCTAGATAGTCAAGCATGGATGCTCATTCTTCAGTCATCCACCCTGCCTGAATCGCATAGCGCACGAGGGCGGCGCGGCTTTTCAAACCCAGTTTCTCCATCCCGCGCGCACGATAACTCTCGACCGTTTTGACACTCAACGCAAGTTGCTGGGCGATTTCTTGATTGGTGTGTCCCAGCGCGACGAGTTTCAAGACCGCACTCTCGCGTTCACTCAAATCGGCGGGCGCGGGGCTGGGCATGGTGGACGGGAGCATCTTGTCGAGCAAGATTTTCGCGTGCGAGGGATGAATATAAACATTGCCTTGCATCACCGCGCGAATCGCCGAAAGGAGTTCCGCGTCTGCCGCACTTTTGGGGCAATACCCTGCCGCGCCCGCTTCCAGCGCGCGTTTGAGATAGCCCTCTTCTTCATGCATCGTCAACACGAGGACGCGCACGTGCGGATACGTGCGGCGGATTTGATGTAACACCTGCAAGCCGTCGGTCTTGGGCATCGAAATATCGAGCAAGAGCAAATCCGGGGCGTGCTTGCGCACGGCGACGAGCGCCTCTTGTCCGTTCGTCGCTTCGCCGACAACCACCAAGTCGTCTTGCGCGTTCAACAACATTTTCAAACCGGAGCGCAAGACCGCGTGATCATCGGCGAGCAGAATGCGAGTTCGAGTCATTGAATCGGCACCTCCACAAACACACTACTCCCCTGACCCGGCGCGGATTCGATCTGCAAATGCCCGCCCACAAGTTCCGCGCGCTCGCGCATTCCGTGCAAACCCAGTTTGCTTTCTTCGAGCGGCGATTCGAGAACGGCGCGCACATCGAATCCTTGTCCATCATCTTCGACAATCGCCACCACCGAGGCGCGTTTACGTTCAACGACGATGCTCGCATTTTTCGCGCGCGCGTGCTTGGCGATGTTGGTGAGCGCTTCCTGGATGATACGGTACAATGCCAGTTCGATTTCTGCCGGCAAGCGCGCATTATTTTGAAAGCCGGTCATTTGCAAATCCGCATTCAAGCCATAGGTGGCGCGATAATTCGCCACATAGCGTTCGAGTGCGGCAGCAAGCCCCAAATCGTCGAGCGCGGCGGGACGCAACTCACGGGCAAGCCGCTTGACCGATTCCAGTGTTTCGGCGGCAATCTGACGCAGCCGCTCGAATTGCGCGCGTGTCGCGGCGTCGCAGGCATCGCTGGCGGCGCGCAACCCCACCATCAGCGAGGTGAGCGCTTGACCCGTATCGTCGTGTAGTTCGCGCGCAATGCGTTTGCGTTCTTCCTCTTGCGCGCCGATCACTTTTTCGAGTAGTTGTCCACGTACGCGTTCCTTCTCGCGCAAGTCATTCCACAGACGCGCATTCTCGACCGCGATGCCCAATTGCTGTCCGACGGCTTCGAGCAACTTGACTTCCTCGGGGCTGAACGCGCTAGCATCCTCGCTTGCCACGCCGAGCACGCCAAGCACGCGTTCGCGCGCCAAGATCGGCACCGTCACGTGCGAAGCGATGGTGCGCGCCTCGCGCAGCGGACAGCGTTCCGGCAAAGGCGCGACGACGATGGATTGCTTGTCTGTGAGCGCAATGGTGCAGGGGCAACCATGCAGCGCGATCTCTGCCTCGCGTATGCCGAGATCGGGAGGCAAGCCCACCCACGTCGTCAATTCGATTCGTTCACTTGCCGTGTCGCGCAAAAAGACCCAACCTGCCGGCAAGTCGAGTGAATCGAGCAACGCGCGCAACGCCCGGTCGAGAGTTTCGTTGAGTGAGGCGGGAGCGTTCACCACATTCGCCACGGCGTTCAGCGCGGCGAGTTCGCGATTGCGTCGCAAAATCGCGCGCTGGCTGGCGTCAAGCTCTGCCGTCATCCGGTTGAACGCGGTTGAGAGTTTGCCGATTTCATCATCGCCCCACGGCGGCACGCGTTGGGTAAGATCGCCGCGCGCGACCTCTTCGGTCACTTGCACCAGAGTTAGAATGGGGCGCGTGAGAATGAGCGTGAGCAAGTATGCCGCGCCGACGCCGAGGAGTGAAACGCCGAGCGTCGTCAAGAGCATCTGCCACGTGAGGGCGTCCACCGCGCGATGCACGCTGGCTTCGGTCAAGCCGACGCGCGCGACGCCGGCGCGCCCCTCAAAGATCGGCACGGCGATGTCGTGAATGATCCCTTCATCGCTGACCAGCAAGACGTGGCGCGCGCGCGCGTCAGCCGTGACGCTATTTTTCTCTGCCAAGCCGCGCGGCAAACCGGCGTCGAAAGAATGTGCCAGCACGCGATTGTTCGCATCGAGGATGAACGCGTAGCGCAGATCGGCGTTGTTCCGCAGCGTATCGCCCAAAAGTTCGTGCAGGGCAAAGGCGTTGTTGATCAAGATGAGATCGGTGGAACGCGCGGCGAGATCGCGCGCAATCGAAACGCCGCGCTCTTGCAATTGAGTGAGGAGGGCGTTGGTCATATTGACGCGCACTTGCCACGTGATGCCCAAGCCGAGCACCAAGACCAAGGCGAGTACGATCCCCATAATCTTGACGCGCACGCTGGGCCGCAAGAGCCACGCGCGCAGGTCACGGCGCAGTTGTTGAGTTTTTGAATTTTGATCCGCATGACTCATTGGGCAACATTCACCTGTAACTCGAGCGCGCGCGCCGAATCGTAAATGCGATCCGATACCAGCACAAAGCGATCAATCATCAGGTTACGCAAAATCGTTTGCCCGATCGGATCGGTGTGGGCGTAGAGCAAAAGTTCGCGCAATGTTTCTTTCAATTGCGGACTGAGATTCGGATTGACGACGACCGGGGGAATGCCAAACGCGGGCGAGCGATGAATCACGCGCGTCCGTTGCGCAATCGTTGGATCGCGCGCGACGAAATAATCGTACACCAAACTATCCACGCTGGCGCCATCGGCGACCTTGTTCGCGACCGCTTTGATCGCGTTGTCGTGACTGTACGTGAAAAAGATGCGCGCGAAAAACGCTTCGGGCGATTCGCCGAACGAACGCACCAACGAGGTGGGATACACGCGCCCGGTGAGTGACATTGGATCGGTGAACGCAAACACCTTGCCGCGCAAATCTGCCATCGCACGCGCGGGGCTATCGGCGGGGACGACCAGCAGAGAATAGTACACTGTTTCGCCATTGACTTGGGGAGCAACGAGCAACTCCATTCCAAACTCGCGTTGACCCAGGATGTAGGCGCTAGTGCAGACGAACGCCAAATCCACCTCGCCGCTTTTGATCAAGTCGTTCACTTCGGCGTAGGTTTGGCGTTGCACCAGTTCGACCGGGCGCTGGAGTTTGTCGCCGATGTAAGCGAGGAGTTCGCTGTAACTTTCTACGTTTCCTTTGGGGGAGATGACCGCGGCGACGGCGATCTTGAGTGGCTGAGTGTTGTTGGGCGAATAGTTCAGCGAGGAGGTGGGGTCCACATCGCTGAAACGAAAATCCAATTGATTGGGCGTGCCATTGCAGGCGGCAAGTAGCCCAGACAAAAGAACGAGTCCAAGAAACGCGCGCAAAGACAATAAGTCCTTTCTAGTAGGGTGACAACTTGATGCAATCGAGATTTCACAGCGAATTTGTCTGCGTCTCCACACCGGGCGGGTACGCAGGTTACTGCACTAGTGCAACAACATGAAATAGTTGCATACCAGACGGATGAGCAGACGTTGACAGACGTGGCTAAAAATCGAGTTTCTACCACGCACTTGCATGTTGGTGCACTACTGGAGGTAAACCTATTTTTGCACTAAAATAGGTAGATGTCAAAAACCAGGGCTGACGCGGATTGACGCGCCAAAACGCTAGTGTAACAACATGAAATAGTTGCCTACCAGACGGATAGGAAAACGTTGACAAACGTGACTAAAAATCGAGTTTTCACCACGCACTTTGGTGTTGCACTACTAGGCGCACTGGAGTTTGGTTGGCATGTTCATTGGCAAAGCGAATGGGATGGGGCACCATCGCAGTTGTTTGCAAGATTGGATGGCGGTGCGCCGCGTTTGGGGCAACATTACCGGTGACGAGTTGATTAGCGGAATGGGGGAGGAGATCAATCGGTATCACCACTTTGGCGTGGCGGGGACGAGGGACAGCCGTTTGCCATCGTGCACTTGGTTTCTTCTTGGGCTGGGCTGCCATTGCTTGAACTGAAAAACTGGTGCTTACCCACATCTCGATTGTGTCATTGATAAAGCGTTATAGCGCCAATCTGCGGTAGAATAGAAACAGTATAATTCTTCAACGCTTTAACTCTCGCCTACCGGTCTAAACTTGTAGCCGTACACCACCATCCCCTCTTCCCCATACTCGCGCAGTTTGCGCGTTACCATCTCGACACGCTGACCGATTTTCACGTCGTCAGGGTTGACATCGGTGATCTGTGCTTCAACCAGCGGTCCTTCGTCTAGTTTGATGATGCCGACAAGGTAGGGAATGTTTCCTTCGTGTCCCAGCGGTGCTTGGCGCACGGTAGTGAACGAATAAATCTCGCCGTGCCCATCAAATTCGTGCGGCGTCAGCTCGGTGGATTGGCAATCGGTGCAGACTTGGCGCGGCGGAAAAAATTTCGCGCCGCAATGGTTGCAAACGGTGCCCTCCAACCGATAACGTTGATCTCTGAGTCGCCAATTGAGTGCTAAATTCATAAGAACCCCGCAATGAGCCAATTCAACAATGAACCAATGAGCCAAATCTAACTTCCAACATCCAATTTGGCTCATTGGTTCATTGGCTAATTTGTAAAAATGTGGGTAACCGCATTTGCCGCAACGCCGCCGAGCGATTGCGTCATCGCCACGCGCGCATCCATCACTTGATTCTTCCCGGCTTCACCGCGCAGTTGCGTAACCGCTTCCACGGCTTGATAAACGCCGGTCGCGCCAACCGGATGCCCGCGTGCTTTGAGTCCGCCCATCGTGCTCAGCGGCAATTTGCCTTTGGGCGAAATGTCGTTATCGCGCGCAAAGTACACGCCGCGTCCGCGCCCGGCAAACCCTGCCGCTTCCAGCGACATCGCGCTCATAATCGAAAACGCATCGTGCACTTCGAACAAATCAATGTCGCGCGGAGTCACCCCGGCTTGCGCGTACGCTTTCTTCGCCGAGAGTTCGACCGCCGTGAGCCAGAGCGGATCGCGGCGCGCGTGAAGCGATAAGGAATCCGTGGCAACCGCGCTCGCCGCGATTTTGATCGCACGATCGCGATTACCATTCAGCCGCTCGGTTGGCATCAGGATCAACGCCGCCGCGCCATCGCCCACCGGCGATGAGTCCATCACGCTAATCGGTTCGGCAACCGGGCGCGCGCGTTTGTAATGATCGAGCGTGATCGGCGATTGGAACATGGCGTACGGATTGTTCGCCGCGTTGGCGTGTGCGTTGATCGAAAACATCGCAAAATCTTCCGGCACCAAATCGAATTCGTGCATATAGCGACGCATCAACAGCGCGTTGAGTGCGACGAATGAAATGCCGTGAATGCCTTCGTAATCCGCGTCTGCCGCCATGGCTAACGAGGCGGTGGTGTAACAGTTCGATGATTCGGTTAATTTTTCCGCGCCGGCAACAATGACAATATCATACGCGCCGGACGCCACAGCGAGATACCCAGCACGAATTGCCGAGCCGCCACTGCCGCACGCCGATTCAACTTTCATCGCTTCGATGCCACGCAAGCCGGCTTCATCCGCGATCAATGCCCCCAGATTTTCTTGCGCGGTCAATTCGCCGCTCAACATATTGCCGATGTAGAGCGCGTCCGCGTGATCCACCCGCCCATCTTTCATCGCGTTCAAAATCGCTTCCACCGCCAACTCGCGCAACGACTTGTCCCAATGTTCCTTGACCTTGGTTTGTCCGATTCCAACGACGCTAACGTCCCTCATTGTATCCTCCGCATAATTGCTCAAACGTGTTCCGTGCGGCGCGTTCCGTTCACGCCACACGTATCACGCATCAATTCATTACAAGTTTCCCGCGATACCTCGCGTACAGCGCATAATCAATTTCCTCGCGGCGGTTGACGTACCCCATAGTCTTGGTCGCCTTGTTGCGGCGTTCCAAAATTTTTTCGGTAACGATGAACGAAAACGCATCGCTGCCTGCGCCGCTGCCGAACGAACACATCAAGATGCGGTCGCCCGGTTTGGCAATGTCCAGCACCGCCGTCGTGCCAATCATCGCCGCGCCCGAGTACGTGTTGCCAATTTTGTTCGTGAGCATCCCGGCTTGAATTTGCTCTTTGGTAAAGCCCAGTTTCTTGGCAACCGTTTGCGGAAATTTCACATTTGGTTGATGAAAGATCGCGTACGCAAAATCGCTCGGCTTGAGTCCCATCCCATCGAGCAAGCCTTGCGCGCCGTGCAACACGTGATCGAAATACGCCGGCTCGCCGGTGAAACGATTGCCATGTTCCGGATAATGCATATGTTGCTTGCGGAAAAAGTCGGGCGTGTCGGTGACGTACGAGTACGATGCTTCGAGAATCGCCAGCGCATTTTCGGCGGGACCCACAATGTACGCCGCACCGCCCGCGCCGGCGGTGTATTCCAACGCATCGCCGGGGCGACCTTGCGCCGTGTCCATCCCAATCGCCATCGCGTACTCCGCCATCTCGGAACCGACGAGCGCAATCGCGGCTTGCAACGCTTCCGTCCCGGCTTTGCAAGCAAACTCCCAATCGCCGGCAAGAATCGAACCCGCCGCGCCAATCGCTTCCGCGACAATCGTGGAGGATGGCTTGACCGCGTACGGATGCGATTCGCTGCCGACCCAGACTGCGCGCAATTGTTTGGCATCAATACCGGCGCGTGCGAGTGCATTGCGCGCCGCTTCGATGCTCATCGTGACCGTGTCTTCGTCGAGACCTGGGACGGCTTTTTCTTCGATGGGCAGACCATCTTCCGCGCCGCCCCACACCCGCGCGATCTCTTCCGCGCGAATGCGAAAGCGCGGCACGTACGCGCCGTAGCCGATAATTCCAACTGGTCGTTTAGGTTTCATCACGGACATGATTGTAACTCTCCCAATGTGTGACCGATGACGACTGACCCTCGACTGCGATTCGTCATGCGAGGAGCGTTGTTTGCAACGCAGCAATTTTTCACATTGCTCGATGGATCAAACATTCAAAAAGATGATTTCTTTGCTTCACTCACGATGACAAACCACAAGTCGTGGTCTGCCATCCTTCGTCTAATTGAAAACGATAATCGTAAACAGAATTTGAGCGGACATATTTCTCCCCAGTGCGTTGGATAAAAACTACCGAACTATCGCACTAACGCACTAAGCAACTCTTTTGCTCTGATGATACTCACATTCTTTTCATCCGCCATTTGATCCGCGATTCGATCAATCTGATCGCCGGTGGCGCCGGCGGCAATGGCAATTTGGCGCGCGTGCAACGCCATATGCCCGCGATTGATGCCCTCCGCAGCGAGCGCGCGTAACGCGCCTAGGTTTTGCGCGAGTCCAACACAAGCGAGTACGCTGGCAAATTCCGGCGCGGTCTTGACGCCCAAAATTTTCAACGCAATTTTGGCGAGTGGATGCGCGTTCACCGTCCCGCCCAAAATTCCGCTGACGATGGGCAATTCAATCGAGCCGACCAGATCGCCGTTGGCATCGCGATCCCAGGTGGTCAATGCGCGATACTGACCACTGCGTGCCGCGTACGCATGCGCGCCTGCTTCGACCGCGCGCCAATCGTTGCCAGTCGCAACCACGACCGAATCAATGCCGTTCATAATTCCCTTGTTGTGCGTCGTCGCGCGGTACGGATCAATCTCCGCCATCGTTTGCGCTTCCACGATATTGCGCACCACATCCGCGCCAATATCTTCCTTCTTCACTTTGCACGCCGCGCGCGCCAATCGTTTATCCGCAAGATTCGAGAGGATGCGTAACACCACGCGTCCACCTGTCAATCTTTCGATAAACGGCGCAATCGTCTCGCACGAGGTATTGACCGAGTTTGCACCCATCGCATCGCGCACATCCACGATGAGATGCAAAACAATCATCGGACCGACGCGTGTTTGCGGAAATGCGCGAATTTCGAAATCGCGGACGCCGCCGCCAAAGGGGACGAGCGTTGAGTTTTTGTTGGCGAGTTCGATAATCTCATCGCGCGCGGCGGCGATTTTTTGGTGGGTCGCATCAACATCGTTGATGCCGACGATTTGCACTTGGCCAATCATCAACGGCGCGTCCGCGCTCGCGGAAAATCCGCCGGCATTGCGGACGAGTTTCGCTGCGTGGCTCGCGGCAGCCACAACGGACGGCTCTTCAATCGCCATCGGAATCAAATAATCGCGCCCGTTAATTTGAAAATTGGCGGCGATGCCCAGTGGCAAGCCGTGAATCCCAACAACATTTTCGATCAAGCGGTCTGCCAGATCGAGTGAGAGACCGCCGTTGGTTAGGGCGGCAATTTCGCTGTCGGTCAGATTGCATCGTTGCTTTATGTCATGTTGGCGTTCAGCGACGCTCAGTTTGTAAAACCCTTCGAGGCGAGAGGAGACGGTCAAGGTCAACACTCCACGTATAATTTTTTGTCTATTATACCCAAATTGAACTATCAAAAACTATCAAAGGGGTATGATTTGCTATCATTTTGTCCAAAGGGTTGACAGAAAATAAACGACGCACAGGTGAGGTGCGTCGGGTAAGATAAAAAAATTCTAATGAATTTCTGAAATGTTCATTTTTCTTTACCCTGACTCTGTTCTTCCATCGCCGCCAAGGTTTTTGCCACTTCTTGAATTGCGATGCGTTGTTTGCGATACAGGTCGCTCTCGCTCATCGCAAGTTTCAACGCAATTTCGCGCACTTTCATCCCTTGCATTACCTTGAGTTCCAGAATGTTGTACAACAACCATTCGGGCGCGGTGAGTGACCGCTCGCCTTCCGGCTTGAGCGATTCGATGGCGCGCACGATAAGTCCACGCAACGCGCGCGCCGGATTGCCATCGTACTCGTCCAGCGATTCTTGCACAATGTTCAATTGCAGCAAAGGATTCTCGGTCAGTTTAGGTCCGCCCCAATAGTGATCAATCGCATCTTTGACGGCACGATGAAAGTTCGCGGAACTGATCAACTCTTCTTCGGGCGGCTCGGTGGCGATGGCGCCGGCATAGCGCGGTTTACCCCGGGCGCGTTGCAATAATTCAATCTCGCTCCCCAGTTGTTCAAACGCGGCAAAGACGCTTTGCTGCAGTTGCCGGTCTTCAAGCGCCAATTCGGCTTGGGAGATGAGCGCGGCAATCATTTTTTGTTCGCGGAGAGACAGATCAGGTTCGGAGGTGCGTGCCGCCACACCCAGCACTCCGATGATGCCATCGCCGGTTTTGGCATGCAGTCGCCAGAGCCAGAAATCGCCGCTGGCGATAAAGCCGTGTCCGTTCGGCGTTTCGTTTTGAATGATCTGGAGCAAATTGGACGAGGCGAGAAATTTGCGGACGCTTTCACGTGACCCCACCACCGATTCGATTTTCCATTCGCCGTGATCCGGCGCAACTACAAAGCCAGTTTGTACTTGGAGCAAATCGCATGTGGTGGCCAAGATATTTTCCAGCAATTGACGCAAATCGCTGGTCGTCAGCAATCGGCGGTCAATCTCTTGAATGCGTTCAAGGTCTTCGCGGTCGCCCCAGAAAATCAACCGATCAATCCACGGCTTGGCGAGGTTAATGACTAGTTCCAGCGTAACAATCGCACCGATGACAGTCGCAAACAAGATCGTTTCGCGCGTGAGACCCAGCCAGCGTTCCACGGTCGGTACCGATAGCATCAAGCCAACGACCGCTGTAGCTACGAGAGGACCGCGCAATAAATAGTGAATCAGGTTATGCTTGATGATGCGGTCGGGTGCAAGTGCGCCTTGATACGCCACGGTGTACGCCATCACGATAATCATCGCGCCCACACCGACCTTGGCACCCAGATTGACAAGCAACAGCAAGGGCAATGAGAACTCGGCGGGAAAACTGGCGATGATGAGATAAGGGAACACGCCTAGCGCCGGCGCAACGAACGCGGCGGCGAGATATGTCATTCGTCGGCGCGTGGTGGAAGTGAGACAGCGGGCGCGGGCTTTGCGAATGTTGTAAAACCCCCAACCGGTCAAGGCGAAAAAGAAAATGCCGAATAACGGAAAGAGTGGGCCGGCTTGGAATTGGGCGGCTTGCGGAAAGAAAAAGCCATCGCGTACCACCAAGTTGGTCAAGGCGACCAACAACAGAAACACGCTACTGGTGAGGTACGAGAGAGCAACCGCCACGCGCCGCCGGCGCGAGTAGGCATTGGTGGAACGCAAGAGTGCATCGGAAAAGTGCAAATAGGTTGCCGGGATAAAGGCAATGCCGAGCCATTTGAATTTGAGCCAAATGACCGCATCCGCAAAAGTCTCGACGCGCTGCAGGAACACATCGCCGATGTAAATGATTGTGAGAAAGGCAAGCAAGCCAGAAAACGAACGCGCGACGGAATTGCGAAAGTTGTTCGCAAAGAGATAGAGAAAGAGCGATAAAGCGACGATGATAATCGCCGAGGAAAAGATCATGTTCCCCAGCGCGAGAAACGAAATTACCACGTTATACATAGCCTTCTCATCGTGCTACACGTGTACGATCCACACCAGATAATAGTAGGCAAACACGGCGGCAAAAAGCAAACTATCCATTCGATCCAAGAGCCCGCCATGTCCCGGCATCAATCGGCTTGAATCCTTGACGCCTGTTTGCCGCTTGAGCAATGATTCGACGAGATCGCCCAATGTGGCGGCAATGCCAATCCCCAAACCAAAGCCAAGCCGGTGAATGATGGGCATATCCACCCAGAGACCCAGCACCAACGTTACGACGATGGCAGACAGGACGCCGCCAATTGCACCTTCCCATGTTTTCTTGGGACTGATGCGGGTAAAGAATCCATGCTTCCCCAGTCGCGTGCCAGCCAAGTAGGCACCCGAATCAGTTGCCCAGGTAACCAACATTGCCAGTGCAGTTAAAAGTAACCCGTTGGGTAAGGCGCGCACCAGAATAAAGTATGATCCAAGGATGCCAATGTACAGAATGCCGGCTTGGGTCAACGCCCAACTTGCCATCCAATTCTGATGATGGAAAAAGATGCCGATGACGAGCGAGATCACTGTGGCGCCAATGATAATATCGCGCAGCCAGTTGGTCTGCCCGTACGTATCGAGCAGGATGAGGATGATGACAGCCAAACCCACGCCGGTCATTGGACGATAGCCCGCGCGCCGGGTCATATCGTAAAATTCCCAGCCCCCAATGAGCAGGGCGAGCGTAACCATCGCCAAAAAAAGGAGTCCGCCAACGTACACGGACCCGAGGACGAAAGGTAATAGGATAAGTGCGCTAATGACGCGGGTTCTCAGCACGATGGGGTCTCGTTAGACATTTTCTAGTTTTCCAAAGCGACGTTGCCGTTGGCTAAAGGCGACCAGCGCTTTGTACAACTCGGCTTTGTCAAAATCGGGCCAATAGGTGGGCGTGCTATAGTACTCGGCGTAGGCGGCTTGCCAGATGAGAAAGTTGGACAAGCGCATTTCGCCGGCGGTGCGAATGATGAGGTCGGGGTCTGGCAAGCCGGCGGTGTACAGATAACGCTCAAAGAATTTTTCATCAATTTGATTAGGCGTTACGCCGTCTTGAATCATGCGTTTGACCGCGTTCAAGATTTCGGCGCGCCCGCCATAGTTGAATGCCACATTGAGCGTGATGCGATCATTATGCTGGGTCAGTTCGATCGCATTCTGAATGGCTTGCTTCATGGCTTCGCTTACACCGTCCAGCGAGCCAATGTGGCGCAATCGCACGCCATTCTTGTGCAGTTCCGGGGTTTCGCGGGTGATCGTGTCTTCCAGAATGTTCATCAAGCCGCGCACTTCGTCTTCGGGGCGTCCCCAATTTTCGGTGGAAAAGGCATAAACGGTGAGCATCTGGATCCCAAATTCCACCGCGGCGGTCAAGACGGGCCGCATATTTTCCGTGCCGGCGCGATGCCCTTCGGTGCGCGGGAGACCACGTTGTTTGGCCCAGCGGCCATTCCCATCCATAATGATGGCAACGTGCACTGGGATTTTCGTCAATACACTTTTGTCAAATTCCATAAATCGTTTGATAGTTTGTTCGTTAGATCGTTAGATCGTTGGATCGTTGTTGTTCGATTCTATGCCAGCAACGATCCAACGATGAAACGATCAAACTTCCATAATTTCCGCTTCTTTCGCTTTGGCAATCTGATCAGCTTGGGCGATGTACTTGTCGGTCAATTCTTGTAACACATCCTTGCCTTTGAAATGCTGATCTTCGGAGATCATTTTTTCTTTTTCCATTTCTTCCAAGTCTTTGAGCGCGTCGCGGCGAACATTCCGGATGGCGACATGCGTCTCTTCCAAATGTTTGCGCACCACCTTGGTCAGTTCGCGGCGGCGTTCTTCAGTCAAGGGCGGCAGCGGCAACCGAATGACCTTGCCATCGTTCATTGGGGTGAGACCTAGGTCGGATTTCAAAATGGCTTTTTCGATGGCGGAGAGCGTGGATTGATCGAATGGTTTAATCAAGAGCAGGCGCGCTTCTGGCACCGAAACGGCAGCCAGTTGTTGCAACGGCGTGGGGGTGCCATAATAATCAATCTTGAGAGGTTCAATCAATGCCGGCGAGGCGCGCCCCGTGCGAATCGTTTGGAGTTCGCGCTTGAACGCCTCGATCGTTTTCTTCATTCTAGATTCGGCGTCGGCTTTGACTTCGTCAATCATAGACACTCCGATTATTTGCAAATGATGGTACCCACCGGTTCACCGAGCACCGCGCGGGCAATCGAGCGCGGCTTGAGCAGATCGAACACGATAATGGGCAGGTTGTTATCCATACACAGAGAGAGCGCCGTGTTATCCATCACGTTCACTTTGTCGGCAAGGATGGCATCGCTGTAGGAGAGTCGTTCGAACTTTTTGGCATCTGGATACTTGAGCGGGTCTTGATCGTACACGCCATCCACTTTGGTGGCTTTGAGCAACACTTCGGCTTCGATTTCTTTGGCGCGCAAGGCGCCGGCGGTATCGGTGGTAAAGTAGGGATTGCCGGTGCCGGCGCCAAAGATGACAATGCGCCCTTTTTCCAAATGGCGCAAGGCACGGCGGCGGATGTACGGCTCGGCGATGGCGCGCATTTCGATAGCCGTTTGGACGCGGGTGTTCATCCCGCGTTTTTCTAACGCGTCTTGCAGTGCCAGCGCGTTCATCACGGTGGCGAGCATCCCCATATAATCGGCAGTGGCGCGATCAATGCTTTGCGCGTACGGATCGCCGCCGCGCCAAAAGTTGCCGCCGCCAATCACAATCGCAATTTCCACACCAAGTTGCTTGACGGCTTGGATTTCATCGGCAAGATAATTCACATCGCTGGGGTCAATGCCAGTCCGCCCCTTGCCCGAAAGGGATTCCCCGCCCAGTTTGAGTAGAATGCGTTTGTATTTGAGTTGTGCCATGTTCCCCTCAAGAACGAGGGGAAAGTTAGAGGAAAGAAGGGGAAATCAGAATCCTTCTTTACCTCTAATTTCCCCTTCTGACATTTGAATTACGCTCCCAGTTCGTACCGCACAAAGCGTTTGACCACGATATTTTCACCGACTTTGGCGATGGTGGCTTGGAGGAGGTCCTGGACGGTTTGTTGCTCGTCCCGAATAAAAGGCTGGCGTAAGAGGCACGCTTCTTTATAATATGCCTCGAGTTTGCCATTGACAATTTTTTCGACGATGTGAGCGGGCTTGCCCTCCGCCAGCGCGGCTTCGGTGAATATTTTTTTCTTTTCCTCGATCACGGCGGCGGGAATGTCTTCGACCGAAACATACTCGGGCTTGGTCGCGGCGATTTGCAGCGCAATGTTGTGCGCCAGTTCGTGAAATTCGCTGAGCGCGGCGACAAAATCGGTTTCGCAGTTGACCTCGACCATGACACCGAGTTTGCCCCCGCCGTGCACATACGTTTCGATCAAGCCCTGCTTGGCAACACGTTCGGCTTTTTTCTCGGCGGCCTTGAGCCCCTTTTCCTTGAGGATCGCTAGGGCTTTATCGAAATCACCGTGATGTTCTTCCAGCGTGCGCTTGGCGTCTAACACGCCGGCGCCGGTGAGTTCACGCAGTTTTTTGATTTGTTCGGCGTTGATTGTGGTCATAGTTCGGGTGCCTCGGCTTCGTCAGTTTCTTCGGTTTCTTCCCTCGGCTCAAATTCTTCTTCGCTGACCTCCAACGCCGGCAAATCCATCGTCTCCTCGAGCGCGGTGACCGGCGCGGCGCCTTCTTCGACCGCTTCGGCGGTCAGCACGCCGCGAATGTTCTTGCCTTCGATCACGGCATCGGCGATTTTGCCGCAGAGCAACTTGATCGCGCGAATCGCGTCATCGTTCGATGGAATGGGGTACGCGATTGGTTCGGGATCGGAATTGGTGTCGCACATAGCGATGATGGGAATCTGCAACGCGGTCGCTTCAGCGATGGCGAGCTCTTCGTGTTTGGTATCCACGATGAAGAGCGCTTTGGGCAAGCGGCGCATTTCCTTCAAGCCGCCCAAACGCTGTTGCAGTTTTGCCAACTCGCGCGTGAGCATCAGGGCTTCTTTCTTGGGCAGTTTGTCCAGTTCGCCCGTCCGCTGACGCTCTTCTAACTTGAGCATATAGTCAATGCGCGCGCGGATCGTGCGAAAGTTGGTGAGCGTGCCGCCCAGCCATCGTTGCGTTACGTAGGGCATCCCACAGCGCAACGCTTCGGCTTGCACCGTTTCTTGGGCTTGGCGCTTGGTGCCGACGAACAAAATCTGTCCCCCTTGCGCAACGGTGTCGCGCGCAAAGTTGTACGCTTCCTCCAACTTGCTGAGCGTTTGCTGGAGGTCAATGATGTGAATGCCATTGCGTTCGGTGAAGATAAAGGGCTTCATCCGAGGATTCCACCGGCGGGTGCGATGTCCAAAGTGGACGCCGGCTTCGAGCAACGACTTCATCGGTAAAACAGCCACAAGTTACTCCTCATTTTTGACACAGCATCCTATGACGCTATGTCATCCATCGTTTTGAATTTAGTCTCATGGACTAACGATGGCGGCCGCCTCGCCCGCCGTGCTGACGGGCTAACGAGAGGCGTGATTTTTAGCGGCGAGCATTATATATCAGAGTCTAGGAAAGAGCAAATACGAAACCACACACAAACGCCCGCGTCCTCCCGCGAGCGTTTTCTCTTCCCACTGTCCACTATTCACTGAACACTGACTACTGAACACTGAACATTGAACACTGCCTACTGCGCACTGGGCTTCCGCGCGTGCCACTCCGTCGCTTGCTCGTACGCATACGCCACACGCAACATCCGTTCTTCATCGAACGCGCGCGCGGCGATCTGCAAGCCGACCGGCAAACCGTCCGCGAATCCGCACGGAATCGAGATCGCCGGGATGCCGGCGAGTGCTTGCGAGAGCGTGAACACATCCGCGAGATACATTTGCAGAGGGTCATCCACCTTTTCGCCGATCTTGAACGCGACGCTGGGCGAGGTGGGCCCCACAATCACATCCACCTGCTCAAACGCTTGATCAAAATCTTGTTTGATGAGTGTACGCACCTTTTGCGCCTTGAGATAGTACGCATCGTAATAACCGGCACTCAACGCGTACGTCCCCAGCATAATCCGCCGCTTGACCTCCGCGCCGAACCCCTCGCCGCGCGTCTCGCGCATCACTTGCCACATTTCGTTGCTGCGCGTGGCGCGATAACCATACTTGACGCCATCGTACCGTGCTAGATTCGCGGACGCCTCTGCTGGTGCAAGGAGATAGTACGTCGGCAAAGCATAGTCGGTGTGGGGCAAGGTGATCTCGTGTGTGGTCGCGCCCAACGATTCCAAAACCCCGATGGCTTCGCGCACCGATTTTTCTACGCCCGCTTGTAACCCTGCACCGAAATATTCGCGCGGCACGCCCACCCGCAGACCTTGCAAGGGCAACGTTTGCCGTTGCTCGATCAGTGCCGCGACGTAATCCGGCACCGGTACATTCACCGAGGTGGCTTCGCGTGGATCATAGCCGGCGATGATGCTCAAAATCAGGGCGGCGTCGTGCACATCTTTGGTCATCGGTCCCACTTGATCAAGCGAGGATGCGAACGCAATGACGCCATAGCGCGAGACGCGCCCGTACGTGGGGCGCAAGCCGACGGTGTTGGTGAACGATGCCGGCTGGCGCACACTGCCACCGGTATCTGTTCCCAGCGCAAAGATCGTTTCATCTGCCGCGAGCGCCGCCGCGCTACCTCCCGATGAGCCGCCGGGGACGCGCGTCAAATCCCAGGGATTGCGCGTTACAAAATAGCGCGAGTTCTCCGTGGACGAACCCATCGCAAATTCATCTTGATTTGTTTTGCCGATGAGAATCGCGCCGGCGGTGTTCAACTTTTCCATCACGGTCGCATCGTAGGGCGGCACAAAGTTTTCTAGAATTTTCGAACCGGCGGTGGTACGCACACCACGCGTGCAAATCTCGTCCTTGATTGCCATCGGAATGCCGAGTAGAGGCGGGATGCTCTCGCCCGTACGCCGATGTGCCATCCAGCGTGCGTCTGCCTCACGTGCTTGATCGAGTGCACGATCTGCCACAATTGTCAAGTAGGCTTGGACACGCGGCTCGATCTGTTCGATGCGAGCCAGCATGGCGCGCGTCAATTCGAGCGCACTGATTTCGCCTTTTTCTAAAAGGGTGCGTGCTTGATGAACGGTCAAACGATGCAATTCCATCTTAGCGTCCTATCAATTCCCGATAGAGTTCGACCACGCGATCAATATTGGTTTCCAAGGAATATTCACTGACCGCGCGTTGACGCGCACGGACCGCCAGATCGCGCCGAAAATCTGGGAAATCGAACAAGGTGCGTAACGCGAGCGATAACTGCGCTTCTAGATCGCTCAAATCAATCACGATGCCGGCGCGATGCAATGCCTCGGCATCTGCCCCGACATCGGTAGCGATCACGGCGGTTCCCGTCGCCATCGCTTCGAGCATCGCTAACGATAACCCTTCAATGGAAGAGGGCAATACAAAAATATCTGTCGCGCGCAGAATGCGGAGGCGTTCGCGCACCTCGCCCACATAGCCGGTGAAAATAATTCGATCATCGTCGCGATACTTGCGACGCAACCGCGCCAACTCCATTCCATTGCCTACGACAACGGCTTTGTAATCACGGGGCACATCGAGGTTGTGAAACGCTTTCAAAAAGTCGTCCACGTTTTTTTCTGGATCAAGCCGCCCCACATACGCGGCAAGGACGGAGGCACCAATTTGCTCTTTGTAATCGCTGGGACCCGGCGAATACTTGGTTACATCAATCCCATTGGGAATCACGCGCACGCGTTCCGGCGCGACGCCGTAATCAATCAACAACTTGCCTTGATTTTCGGAAAAGACGATCACGGCATCGTAATTTTTCAGCGAACCCGAATAGGCACGATACAACCAACGCACTGCGCCGCCCCAAAAAGTTTTGGGCGGTCCGTACGGAAAGTGGAGCGTCGCCACAGCGGGAATCCCGAGGTCGTGACAAATATCGGGCAGACTAAAATCAATTTGCGAGAACGAAAGCGAAATGTGCGCAATGTCAATCCGCTCACGCACAATCGTTTCTGCGATGATCTGGCGGGCATTCGGCGAGGAGAGCATCGCGCGATTAAGAATATCGAAGGAGCCGATGCGCACACCGTTAGGGTCGCGTTCGACGCCGCGACGTTCCCGGCTGATGTGATAGAAAAATTTGACGTCTTGACCGCGCTGGCGCAAGCCAGCAATCATCTCACGCGAATAAGTTACAATGCCGTTGCCGCGCGGCGAAGCGACGTGTCCTAACCAAGCAATTTTCATAAATCGAATTCCAGTGCGCGATGCACCGGGCAAAGCCAAGGATGCATGGCCAGGAGGTTACTCCTTCAAGATTGCTTTGACGCGAAAGAATTCGCCGTGGGCATCCTGATCTGGCGCATTGGCGAGTGCATCTTGCCGTGGTAGGGATGGGCGGACTTGATCGGCGCGCATCACATTGTGCAACGGGACCACGCTGGCGGTGGGAGGAATGGCGTCGGTATTCAATGCTTGCAAGCGTGCCGCATAATCGAGAATGGCCGAAAGTTGCTGGGTCATTCGGTCAATCTCGTCCTCGGTGAGTTGTAATTTGGCAAGTTCGGCAATGTGTTGGACTTGCTGGGGGGTAAGTGCCATACTAGACTCCTTGCGCCTCATTATAGCACGGGGCTAGGGTTAGGACAAATAGCGGATAAGCTAGTGCAACAACATGAAATAGTTGCATACCAGACCAATGGAAAAATGGTTACCGAGACGGCCAAGTATCAAGTTTCCACTACGCACTTTCATGTTGGTGCACTACTAGGGTAATGATATAATTCCCTTGATGAAATTCATTGCCGATACGATGCTGGGGCGCTTAGCCAAGTGGTTGCGTTTGTTGGGGTACGACACGCTTTATCTGCCGCACGCGGACGACCCGGCGTTGGCACGGCTGGCGCGTGCCCAAGATCGTGTACTTCTCACGCGCGATGTGGAGTTGACGCGGCGGCGTGGCTTCAAGCATTTGCTCATCGAATCGGAAAAGGTGGAGGAACAAGTTGCCCAAGTCCTGCGCGCGTTCAAGTTATCGGCGCGGGAGGCGTTCTCGCGTTGCGTGGAATGCAATCAACGGCTCGAAGCCGTGAGCAAGGAGTCCGTGCGTGGTATTGTGCCGCCCTATGTGTTTAGTACGCAAGAGCGTTTTCGGCGATGCGCGCAATGTGGACGGGTGTATTGGCGGGGGACGCACTGGGCGCGGATGGTGGCACAGATCGAAGATTTATCGAATGAATGAACAGGTCTATGGGGGCTCTGGCAGGGCTGTTGCAAAACCGGATCGGGCGACTGAAATCGCAGCCAACAATACCCCAAATCGCCCTACGGCGAGTACTGCAACAACATGAAATAGTTGCATACCAGACCAATGGAAAAATGGTTACCGAGACGGCAAAGTTTCCACTACGCACTTTCATGTTGGTGCACTACTAGGGCAAGCGACTGAACCACAAGAGCGAAAGTGTGCCAGCAAGCAAAATAAAAAGAGTGGCGACGCCGGTAAAGAGGGCGGTCAGTTCGATCTGCTCGGGTTTGAAAACAAGTCGGGTGCTCAAATTTTCGAACACACTTTTCAAATCGGTTTCCGTATCCGCGCGAAAATAATCCGCATCGGTTTTATCGGCGATGGCTTTCATCACTTCTTCATCCAAACGCACGCGCACCAAACGTCCTTGAACGTTCAGCACCGTTCCTTCCGGTGTCCCTACGCCAATCGTGTACACGCGCACCCCACGATTCACCGCTTGGTCAATCACATCGAGTGGGCGAGGTCCCACATTGCTTTCGCCATCGCTCAACAGGACGATGATTGCAGGTGCATACGTACCGCGCGGGAGTGGGGTTGGCGTAGGGGTGGGTTCCGGCAGAATGAGTGCGTCGCCGCGACCCGTGGGAAAAGGCGTGGGTTTTTGTGTTGGGTCTTCCTGAATCGCGTCAAGAGAAGTGAGAATGCCACGCCCAATTGCCGTGCCGCGTTGTGGACTCAGACGATTGATGGCGGCAAGAATGGCTTGGCGATCGTTCGTAGGGGCTTGAACGACCGCGCTATTATCGCTGAATGAAACAATCCCGATGCGCACCTTTGCCGGTTGTTTTTCAACAAACGCACGCGCGGCCATTTTGGCGGCTTCCATCCGCGAAGGTTTCATATCTTGGGCTTGCATACTGCCCGAGACATCAATCGTGAGAATGATGGTGCCTTGATTCGAAGGCAGGAGGATGGTCGCCGCGGGGCGAGCCAGTGCAAAAATCAGAATGGTCAAGCCGATGAGAAAGAGGAAGGGGGGAATATGCCGACGAATGCCAGGTCCCTTTCCTAGCGCTTCTTTGACAACCGAGAGACTGGCATACCGTAGCGCGTATTGTGTGCGCCGACGTTGCATGATGATATAGAAGGCAATCAATGCCGGCACTAGAAGTAACAGCCAAAGTAAATTGAGCCAAAGAAAAGACATTTCCAACTCCCCAACAAGCCAAAGACGTTACGCCGCAAATGCACGGGGAGTATGTTTGCGTTGTTTGCGCAACGTGGCAAAGCGAACGATTTCGCGTACGAGATCATCTTCGGTGGAGAGCGCCAGTACGTCCACCCCAACACGCCTGAAGGTAACGTTCAACTCGTATTCGCGCCGCCGCGCGGCTTCGATAAAGCGTTTGCGAAATTTTTGGTCGTGGGTGTCAATATACAATTGCTCACCGGTTTCCGCGTCTTCAAAGATGATGGGACCAATGTCGGGCAATTCGATTTCCCGGCGATCGTACAAACGCACGGCGAGCACTTCGTGATTTTGGCACAGCACGCCTAGCGGCTTGTCCCAACCCGGTGTGCTGATGAAATCCGAGATGATAAAGACGAGGGAGCGGCGACGAATGGTGCGCACCGCCGTCTCAAGCAAGGTGGTGAGATTGGTGGCGGGTGCATGTTTGAGACGCGGTTGACGAATCAACTCATTGATCAAGCGCAACACTTGAATCTTGCCGCTTTTTGCCGGGATGACCTGCTCCACTTTGCCGGTGAAAAAAATAGCACCCACTCGATTCCCTCGCCGGGTGAGCAACCGCGCCAGCACGGTGACGAAATCAATCAACATATTGCGCTTCATCGTGTGGATGGTTCCAAAATCCACTGACGGACTAAGATCGAGGAGAAACCATGCTGTGACTTCGCGATCTTCGATGTACTGGCGCACGTACGGAACTTGCATTCGGGCGGTAACGTTCCAATCAATGTAACGGATATCGTCATTGAATTGGTATTCCCGCAGATCGGCAAAGTCCAGACCAAAGCCGTGAAAGAGCGTGCGATAGTCACCTTGAAGCAAGCCATCGAGCCGGCGAATAACCGTCCAATCGAGACGCTGTAAGATTTTTACCGGATTGCGCTCAGTGGTCTCTTCGGGCGCGGTCGCCGACATCTCAACTCACCTCTTGCGTCTGCATCACATTCGTGTGAGTTTGCAGAGGCACGGCTGGCAAGGGGATGCGATCCAACACGCGTTGGATGATCATATCGCTTGTGATATTATCCGAGATGGCTTCGTACGAAAGGACAAGCCGATGGCGCATCACATCGTGCGCCATATCCACCACATCTTGCGGCAGGACGTAATCGCGTCCGCGCACAAATGCCAACGCGCGCGCCGTGATGATGAGATTGATCGAAGCGCGTGGGCTGGTGCCATACATGATGTACTGGCTGGTTTCCGGAATGCCAAACTTGTCCGGCTCGCGCGTGGCAGATGCCAAGCGTACGGCATACTCGATGAGCGAAGGGTCCACGTACACCTCGTTGACTTTTTGGCGGAGTTCGATGAGTTGCTGGGTGGTGACCACGGCTTTGACGGGCTGAAACGCCGTTGCCATTCGTTCGACGATGACAAATTCTTCTTGCGCGGAAGGATAATCCACCAACACTTTCATCATAAAGCGATCCACCTGCGCTTCGGGCAAAGGATAGGTGCCTTCGGTTTCGATGGGGTTTTGGGTTGCCATCACCATAAACGGTTCGGGGACGCGATACGTTTCACCGCCAATCGTGACTTGGCGCTCTTGCATCACTTCGAGGAGGGCGCTTTGCACTTTGGCGGGCGCGCGATTGATTTCATCGGCGAGCAAGAGATTGGTGAACACCGGACCCAGCGAGGTGTTAAACTCGCCGGTTTTCTGATTGTAGATGCGCGTGCCCACCAAATCGGCGGGGACCAGGTCGGGCGTGAATTGGATGCGCTTGAAGGTGCCGTGAATGGCTTCTGCCAATGTTTTGATGGTCAACGTTTTTGCCAGCCCCGGCACACCCTCAACCAGCAAGTGGCCTTGGGACAGAATTGCCACCAACACACGTTCGAGCAAGTGGTCTTGCCCAACGATCACTTTTTTCACCTCGTACAACACTTGCTCCATCAAGTTAGCTTGCTCAGGGCGCTTTGTTTGTTCTTCCATTTATCCTCCAGTGGCTGGTTAGTTGCGAGTCGTTAGTTGTTAGTTGCGAGTTGTTAGTTGTTAGTTGTTAGTCGTTAGTTGGTAGTCGCTAGTGGTTAAATCATTCGTGAAATAATATTCGGGGGATTCATTGATTTTCTTCAAGGATTTGACCAAGCCTTGCAACATCGCAGCGATTTCGTCGGCTTCTTGGATGCACCTGATCGCTTCTGCCTCCGCACAATATTGCAAGCGTTTTGCAATTTCAAATCCTGTAGCAACCTCACTGGCAGATCGGATTGCCAAACGAAGGAATCGTTGGTATTCGGTGTCGTAACCGCTCGCAGCGCCTTCCGCAATGTTGAGAGGAATACTTGTAGCGGCACGGCGAATCTGGCTGGTGAGTCCATAAAGTTCATACGGCGGGAACCGGTTGACCTTAGTTACAAAATCCATTGCCCGTTGCCATACTTTGAGGTTGCGATAATTGCTCATTTGTCTTTACCCCCTCCTGATTAACAACTATTGCCTAACGACTATTGACTAACAACTATTGCCTAACGACTAATGCCTAGTATGGGGGTGTGCCCCCGGCAGCAGCCGCCGCCGTTTCAATCGTTACGGCAAAACCAATGCCGATAAAAACATCTTGATCGGTGGGATTCAACAATGAAGAAACGATGCCCACCACTTCGCCATTGCGATTGACCAACGGTCCACCCGAGTTGCCGGGATTGACCGCCGCATCGAATTGAATCAAGCCGGTCATCGTAACGCCGGTCTTGGGTGATTTGAAACTGCGATTCAAGCCGGAGACAACGCCGGCGGTGAGCGAGTTGGTTACGCCAAAGGGATTGCCTACCGCGAATACTTCATCGCCCACACGCAAGCCGCCCGACCCGGCAAGGACAGCCGGTTGCAAATCGTCTGGGATAATGCGTGGACGCAAGACGGCGAGATCGTTTTCCGGCACTTTGGCGATGACGGACGCTTCGCTGTTACTTCCATCGTAAAACGTTACTTGGACTTCGACCGCGTCGCGCACAACGTGGAGGGCGGTGAGAATCACACCGCTTTCATCAATCACCACGCCGGTGCCAAGCGATCCTTCTTGTTTGCCGCTGGTGGTAACCACCATAGCGCGGACGCGAACAACGGAAGGAATAATGTTCGCGTATGCAATCGAAGCGAAGGAGGGACGTGGCGTGGCGGTTGCCATGGCCCGGAAAACGGCGGCGTTAATGTCGCGTTGGGTCAAACGCTGTGGCGGCGGCTTGCTCGAATCGTACGCCAGCATCATTGAAAAGGCGAGGAGTGCACCGGCGAGGATGAGAAATATGCTGTGGAATCGCGTATAGAAATTTTTGAGGCGTTGGCGCAGTCGTTGCAGGCGAGTGGGTGGCGGCGGTGGTGCAGGTTTGGGTTGTGGACGTTCGGTCGGCCAGGGTCTCATTTGTCGCATGGAATACCACGCACTTCTAGGAGCGATTGCTCCGTTTAGAGATTACTACGCAGAGCCGACGAAGAAAGATTGGTGGAAACTATCTGCGGAGTGATTCGATTGTCGCAATTTTATAGAGGATTGTCAATAGCCCTCGTATAAAACTTTGATAAATTGTTCCTGAGAATTTGCTAATCTTGGTTACGCCTGGACAGTTTGTTTGTCGGCGCTTCTTCTGCCGGTTCGATGGTGTAACTACCCGATCCGGTTTGTTTGAATCGCAAAGATTTGCCGCGCAACAATGCGCCCAGCCCGATCAGCAAGAAACCCAACCCTACGCCTCCCCAGCAGACACCAAATATCACCGCGAACCAGATGTCTTGTGCCGCACGGAGTGCACTCATCAGTACCATGCCTGCTACGAACACGGCGAATCCGCCAATGCCTACCAGCATCACGCTCGCGCCAAAGCGCGTCAAGAGTTCTTGCGGCGCGAACATTGTAACAAGCACAACGAAGAAGGTTGCCAGCAAGCCGACCGGGAATCCCCACGTGTTGATTTGGTACATAAATACTGCGCTGAACAACGTGCCCACGCCGGCAAAGATCGCACCGAAGAAAACCTGTCCCACCCCGCTCGATTCCCCGGCGATCATTTGGCGTACGCCCAAGCCCAGAAAGACTGCCCCCAGCACTTGAAAGACGCCGAAAAAGAGTACCAAGAAAATTTGGGTCTCGATATTATTGGGGTCCATTATTTCGATTATTCTCTCCGCGTTCGCGCAGGCGATCAACGAGGGTGGAGTAAAAGTAGGTGCGGGGTTGAAAGCGTGCAAAATGGGCGACATGCTGGCTGGCTTGCACCAGAACCTCATCACCATTCTGCAATTCGATGTCAATCTGTCCGTCAATCGTGAGAATGGCGTTGTGATCGGTTTCCAGCCGGAACAGCACGCGCGATCCTTCCGGCAACACCAGCGATTTCAGTTGGCTGAGGTAGGGTGCAATGGGGACCAGAACGAGGGTTTTAACTTCGGGGGCGAGAATGGGACCGCCTGCCGCAAAGACGTACGCGGTCGAGCCGGTCGCGGTCGAGACAATCGCGCCATCGGCAACAAAGGTTTTCAAGAAATCGCCATCAATGCATGTTGCCAAGCGAATCACGCGCGCCAGTTTGCCGCGCCCCACCACCACATCGTTGAGGGCTTCAAACTCGCCAATCGTCTTGCCGTTGCGCGTACAGATCGAATGTAACATCGTGCGCTCTTCCAGCCAATAACCGCCTTCGCTGACCGCACGCGCATCGAATTGCTCCGGCGTCCATTCCGACATAAACCCCACGCGCCCAAAGTTGACGCCCAGAATCGGTACGCCGGCAGGGGCGCATGCGCGCGCGGCGCGCAACATCGTCCCATCGCCGCCGAGGGTGATGGCAAGGGTGGCATGCGCCGCGTGGTGAATGATGGTGGCTTCATCCCACGCCGAGATGAGCGTGGCTTGCATTCCTAGTTGTTCGAGTTGGGCTGCCCATTGCTGAGCAAGCGTGAGCGAGTGAGGAATCTTGGGGTGATGGAGAAGTAGAATGTGTTTCATCATAATCATTATACCACTTTTCTTGGCTCGCTTGAAATGTGTTATAATCCCCCGGCAATGACGAGTCGCAATCGTTTTGAAACAATTTTTTTACTGTTGCTGATTTTGTTAGCCGCCGTCTTGCGGTGGTATCGTTTAACGGCGCAAGATATTTGGGGCGATGAAGCGTTTAGTATCTGGCTTAGTCAACAGCCGCTCAATGCGGTGATTGCCGGCGCATCGGATACGCATCCACCCTTTTATCCGTTTCTGCTTTTCCTCTGGATTCCGCTGGCTGGCACCACCGCGTTTGCCACGCGCACCTTGTCGGTGCTCATCGGCATTCTGGCGGTCCCACTCGTTTTTGTTTTGGCAAACCGATTGACGCAACGTCCACGCGTGAAATGGTTCGCGGCGATCCTGATGACCGTCTCGCCGCTGATGATTTACTATAGCCAAGAGACGCGGATGTACGAATTGGTTACCATCCTTGCTTTGGCATCTACCTATTTTGTGCTGCGATGGTTTGAAGAGGCATCGCCGCGGGTCTCTCTTCTGTATCTATTTTCGACGTTGTTGGCGATCTATACCCACTATTCTGCCTTCTTTGTCCTCGTCGCACAAAATATCTTTGTGTTGAGGCGTGTTCGCCATCAGCGCACCACGCTGGTACGCTGGCTGGGAGTGCAGGGCTTGCTCATTGTTGCATATGTGCCGTGGATCGTTGTCCAGACAGGGTTCCTGCGTGAAAAAGCCAACGCGCGATTCGAGGAATGGGGCTGGGCAGGCATCGAAATGATTTTTGGCAAAACGCTTTTGGCGTTCAGCGCGGGGCTGACCACCGATTTTCCGGTCGCGCACCTTGCCGCGATCCTCTGTGCGATATTCGGCACGCTAGGAATTTACACGCTCATCCGTCGCCGCGAATCTCAGGCGTGGCTTGCACCAATGTATGCTCTTGTCCCGGTAACGATCGCGTACATCGTCAATCCGATTATGCCGTTTTTCTTTGAGCGCTATGTGTTGGTCGCGTTGCCGGGATTCTTGCTCCTGATCGCATTCGGACTCGATTACTTGGACGAGTTGGATCATCGCGCGCAAATTGGAATGACGATGGCGTTGATGTTCTTTGCCCTCGATGCCAATTGGAATTTTTATTTTGATGAAACCTATGCCAAAGGCAAGTATGGCAGGATGATGACGTATGTCTCACAACACGCCCAGCCGGGCGATGTGTTAATTTTGAACAATCCACTTCAGAAACCGCTTTATCAGTATTACGCGCCCGCGAACGTGCCGGCATATTTTTTCCCGGACGGCGGCGCATCGTTAGAAGAGCCACCGGTACGCAAGCAACTGGAAACGCTCGCCAAAAAATCGTCGCGAGTGTGGTTGGTGATGTTTGGCAATCCCGCCGAGTACGATCCGACCGGCTATTTGGAACGCTGGTTCGGCGCGAACGCGTTCAAAAGTTATGTTGGGGGTTACGTGGATGCACGGCTGATCTTGTACACGATGGCGAGCGCGCCACCAACTATTCAGCGTTCAACGCGCTATCGGCTGGGCGACCACATTCAATTGATCGGGTACGATTTGAATCAAGCCGATCTGACTCCGGGGCAAACGCTGTTGTTGACCTTGCATTGGAAAACCGCTGCGCCGATGGCGCAACGGTACACCGTCTTTGCGCATATGATTGGCGGGATAAATCCGGCAACTCAATCGCCGGTGTGGGCACAGATGGATAGTGAGCCAGTGGGCGGCTCGCGTCCAACCGATGCATGGCAAGCAAACGAAACGATTGATGATCGGCACGGGTTGTTGATTCCGCATAGCACGCCGCCGGGCGAGTACCTCATCGAAGTAGGAATGTACGATTCGGCAACGTTAGCGCGTTTGCCGGTGTTTGATGAAAACGGCGATCGTTTGCCAGACGATCGTGTGATTCTGGGCACCGTGCGCGTGGTGGCGCGATGATCCAAAAACGTTCACCTTGGTTTGAACTGGGGACGTTCACCGTCATTGTTCTACTTGCCACGTTTCTACGCGTGTATCGTCTCGATCAACTGCCGCCCGGTTTGCATTACGATGAAGCATTCAACGCCACGATGGCACAACGCGTTCTTGCCGGCGTCGAGCGCCCCATCTTTTTCACCGAAGACTTGACCGAAGAGCCGATGGCGATTTACATCACGTCGCTAGCGTTCGCGCTTTTCGGTGCCAGCCCTTGGTCGTTGCGGCTGGTCTCGGCGATTGCCGGGATGCTCACGGTTGCCGCGTTATATTTCTTGGCGCGCGTCTTGTTTCAATCGCGGCGGGGTGCGGCGCTGGCATCGTTCACGTTGACGATTTTGTATTGGCATCTCAATTTTAGCCGGCTGGGGATGGAGCCAATTTTTTTGCCGCTCATGCTAACGTTGGCGATGGCATTTTTGTGGCGCGCGCTCAATCGTCGTGGGACACGGGACTATGTGCTTGCCGGCATTTTTCTCGCCGCCACGCAGTACACCTACAAAGCCGCGCTGTTCGTGCCGATTTTGATCGGGGCATTCATCGGTTTGGAAATCCTGCTCAATCGAAATTTTTGGTGCCAACAATGGCGCGGATTGATTTTGGGCGCAATTGTTGCCGTTTTGTTTTTTGCGCCGCTTGGGTTATACTTGGCAACACATCCCGAACAGTTTTGGGAGCGTCCCGGCAGCGTAACCGCCACGATGACCAGCGAAGCAATCGTTGATCACACGATCAAGGTTGCCGGCATGTTCTGGGTGCACGGCGATGACAATCCGCGCAGTAATCTGCCCGGGCGTCCTGCACTCGATCCGTTTCTGGCGATTGGTTTCGTCGTCGGTGTCATAGTCAGTGTAACGCAGATTCGTAAAACGCGAGCGCGATTCTTGTTGTTGTGGCTCGTGGTTATGTCATTGCCCAGCGGGCTGACCGATTTCGCACCGCACTTTGGCCGCAACCTTGGCGCAACACCAGCCATTGCACTCAGCGTGGCATACGGCTTTGCATTCATCGCTGCTCAGGCGCGTACACGGATTTTACATTTTACGTTTTACGCACTTTTGGCTATTGGGCTGGCTTTTAGTACTTACTCAACCCTCAACGATTATTTCAATGTCTGGGGCACACGCACCGGCTTGTTCGATTCGTTTGACGTTGGTTTGCTAACGCTGGCACAAAAATTGCGCGACCGTCCCAGCGACGAAGCGATTTATCTTTCGCCGATTGACGCACATCATTACACGATTCAATTCGGACTCGCCGGGCGCACGGCAGCCAGTTTCGATGGGCGGTATGCGTTGGTCATCTCGCCCAAGCCGGCAACGTACAGCATTGTTACGCGCGATGACTCGCAATCGTTGACGCGCTTGCAAACGATTTTTGAGCGCGGTCGCCTCATCGAAACGATTGACGATTGGACGGGCAAACCGTACGCCACGCTTTATCGCGGGGAAGGCACACCGCGCATTGCACCGCAACAAATCGTTGGCGCGCAACTAGGCGATACCATCGAATTGATCGGCTATGATATAGCGCGTGAAGGTAACATCATCGTGCTAAAAGTGTATTGGCGTTGTCTGGCTCCAACGCACGATGATCTGACGGTGTTTGTGCATTTCGTTGACGCGCAAGCGCGGATGTGGGCGCAAGACGATGCGCGCCCCGGGCATCATTCGTACCCTACACCACGTTGGCAACCGGGCGAAATTATTTTGGATGAATATCGTTTGACCATTCCGGCGGATGCGCCGCGCGGCGATTATCAGATTGAAGTCGGAATGTATCATCTTGAAACTGGCGCGCGCGTTCGCGTGAGCGATGCGTCCGGCGCGCCGATGGAGAGTAACCGTGTCGTTTTCGAGAGAATCCCGTTACCGTAACTTTGCTTCAATGGGCGACTCTGACCAGCCGCCGCGTTCCCGCCCCACCGGCTTGATTGTGGTTGGCGTAGCGCTCGTGCTGGCATTGTGTTGTTGCTGCCTGGGGCTTGTGATCGGATTATACTTTGGCAAAGGCGGCGCCATGTTGGCGGATACCTTCGCCACGAATGTGCCAAGCATTGGTGCGCCGGCTCCCACTCCAACCTTGGATAAGAACGCGCCGGTGCCAGCGAAAAAACCGGGACGAATGGAGAATGGCTTGGAGTTGACGGTGGTGGGTTTGCAACGACCACTCAAAGTGCAAGGCACCATCCAAATCCCTGCCGATCAACAGTTGATCTTGGTCACGGTCAAGATTCGCAATACCCAATCCACCGGTGCGCCGCTCAAAGTAACGGCGAGCGAATTCACGCTCAAGGGGGATGGCGGGCTCACGTACCCACCGAATCCCAAGACGGTAACCATTCCCAACTTGCTCACCGAACTCAATCTTGCGCCGGGCAAAGAGACCGAAGCGGAGTTGATTTTCCAAATCGCGGCGGATGATTCGGGCTTGCGATTGCAGTGGAAATCGGGCACACAAACGCGTGTGTTCTTGCTGGAATAAACTCAACGGGCGAGGCATTCGGCAATGGGCTGAAATGATCCATCACGTTGCGATGGATTAAATCTGGCTTGCCCCAGATTCGGGATTGCCCGACTGTCTCGCCCTTAGATTCTTTCAATGATCCTCCTTCTCGTCGCGTTCGTTTGGCTGATGGTTTTTGGGATTGCTTGGGCGCGCCGTCACCACAGCGATGCGTGGCGCGCTGTGCTGGCAATCGGGGTGGTCGGCGCCAGTACCGCCGGCTTTTTCTGGCGGCTGCTTGCCGGGCAAGTGTGGATGCCGGCGGGTGGCGGCGACCTAGCGCAGTTTTTGTATCCCACGTACACCTTTGCCGCCGCGTGGTGGACGCGCGGTGTGATTCCGCTGTGGAATCCGTACTTGTTTGGCGGAATGCCCTTTGTTGGCGATATTCAAGCCGGCTTGTTCTACCCCCTCAACCTCCTCACGTTTTTCATCTCCCAACCGCTCACCTTCCGCGATATGGAATTTCTCTCCGTTCTGCATTTTTTTATCGCGGGGACCGGGATGTATGCGTTTTTGCGCTGGGGGCGTTGGCGAGGTTCGCTGTTCAAGGTTCCAAGTTCAAACTTGGAACCTGACACTTGGAACCTAAAACCCTCCTCCGCGCTTGCTGGCGCAATCGCTTTTGAATTCAGCGATCTCTTCATCACCCACTTTGGCAACTTGAACTTGATTGCCGTGGTGGCGTGGATGCCGCTGGTCTTGTTGTTCTATCGCCGTGCGGTTACCGATCGGCGCCCCAGTTTCGCGGTGGTTGCCGGCATTTTGCTGGGAAGCGCGTTCCTTGCCGGGCACATTCAATCGTTCCTGTTTATTATGCTAGCCCTCGCGCTACTTACCCTTTTTCAAACCTTGGAAGCCAGCCAGCCACAGCCAACATTCCACCGCTTGTTGCCTACAATTTACTGCCTCCTGCTTTTAGTGATCTCGTTTGGCATTGCCGCACCCGTCTTGCTTCCCAGCATCGAAATGACCCAACTCACCACGCGCGCAACATTTTCGTACGAGCAAGCGGCGCAATTTTCGCTTCCGCCGGCGCAGTTGATTGGATTGTTGGTGCCGGGATTTTTTGGACGCGGACCCCAAAACGCTTGGGGACCTTGGGATCGCGTTGAGGTTGGTTATCTGGGGGTCTTGCCGCTGGTGCTCGCCTTCCTTGCGCTCATGTTGCGCCGCGATTCTACCACACGATTCTTTGGTGCGTTGGCATTGGTGGGGCTTGCGCTCGCGCTAGGGGGGTACGCGATTCTGCACGGCTGGCTTTATCAACTGGTTCCGGGTTTTGGACAATTGCGTGCGCCGGCGCGGTTCATCGTCTTGATGGATTTCGCGCTTGCTACGCTCGCCGCGTTCGGCTTGGATGAGTTACGCCGCTCATTGCCGCGCGTCAGCGCAATGATTTTCAAGCGCATCATTCGTGCTGCGCCGTGGGTGTTTTTGCTCGTCGCTCTGCCGGCGGGCGCGCTCGCGTACTCGAATTTGATTTTGGGTCAAGGGCAAGACCCGGTCTTGTTCCAACGCATCGCCAATGCGACGAACGCGCTCGCGTTTTTCATTTTGCTGTTTGGGTTATCGCTCGCGCTCATTGTCGCGCGCGGCACGCGCTTTTTCCGCCCGCGCGTGTGGGCAACGCTTGCGCTCGCGCTCATCTTTTTCGATTTGTTTTCGCTGGGTGCGTACGTGGACGCCAGCACGGACGATCCCACGCGTGTCTTTGATCATCCTGATGCAGTGGCGTTCTTCCAAAGCGATGGCGAGATTTATCGGGTTGATGCGCGCGAGACCGGCGTGGACAATCTGTGGCCCCCCGACACTTCGATTTTGTACAACCTCTTTGACATCAACGGCGATAACCCGCTCGTGCTTGCCGCGTTCGATCAGTACTGGCAAGCGTTGGGAAGCCGTTCGGTGCGCGCGTACGATTTGTTGAACATCAAGTACTTGATCGCGCGCAAAAATGTGCCCGTGGATCGAGAAAAATTCCGGCTTGCTTTTGCCGATGCGCCGGGATTCAATATTTACGAGAACACGCGCTTTGTGCCGCGTGCGTGGATCGTCTTTGATGCGCGCGTGGTCAACGATCCCGCGGCGGCGCTAGATGCGGTGCGTGCCGCCGATTTCGATCCGTTTCAGCAAGTTGTCTTGGAACGCCCGGTGGGTAAATCTACGCCGACCAACAGCGCGTTCGCACAAATTGTGGGGTACGGTCCCAACGAAATCGTGTTGGACGTGCGGGCTGTGGGCGGCGGGATACTCGTGTTGAGCGAGGTGTACTATCCGGGCTGGCGCGCGTGGGTAGATGATCGCGAGGTCAACGTGTTGCGTGCCAACTATTTGTTCCGCGCGATTGAATTGCCGGCGGAGGCGCACCGGGTTCGCTTGCTCTACGATCCTCCGTTGTTCAAGGTGGGCGTGGGGCTATTGGTGTTTCCATTCCTTGGCTTGGTCAGCGGCGGGTGGTGGGCGATAAAAACAGGGCGTTCGATTTGAACGCCCCGTTGATTATTTCGCCAACAATTCTTCCAACTTGAGAATGAACTGGCTCTCGGTCATGAACGCACTGTCCTTGGTGATGGGACCCAGCGAGTTGCCGTACAGATTCCCGTCCTTGCCCACAAAGTACGTTTCCGGCACACCTTTGATGCGATACTTTTGACTAATCTCGCTTTGTAAATCGGCACCGTTAAAATAAGTGATGTTGTATTGCTTGAGGTATTCCTTCGCCGCTGACTCGGTGTCCACGTAATCCACGCCGATGAACACGACCCCGCGATCCTTGTACTGCCGCCACATCCGTTCGAGGAACGGTGCTTCGTCGTGGCACGGCGGACACCACGATGCCCAAAAGTTGATGACCACCACTTTGCCTTTCAACTCCGATAATCGGATGGTTTGCCCTTCAAACGAGGTGAGCTTGAAATCCGGTGCCGGACCAGACGAGGGTTGCGGTTCGTTACGGACCCGCAAACCCAACGCAAAAAAAATAAGGACGGCGATGACCAAAACAAAAATGAGCACTTGAATCCAACGAGGCACGCTTACAACTCCTTTAACTCTTTTTCGATCCGCTCGGCGTACGCTTCGATCTTGCGCGGCGGCGTTCAAGTGCGCTCTCTCGCTCTGCCAACCATTGTTTCAATGAGCGCTGACTTTCGCCGGAGGGCTTGCCGAGCACCAGCCCCTCTATGCTAATATCTTCGTCAAGGTCGGGCCAATGAATGCCCTCTCCATTGCCGATGAATCGCCAGTTATTTCTTTCCGCTGGCGTACCATGGAACAGGCGTGGGTACCATGCCAGAGGTACAGAGATCGTTCGTCCGTCTGACAAGGTAACCGTTAGTAACTTGTCCGAGACCGTAACCTGTTTCGCAGTAACCGCTTTCATTTCAATGATCAAAGAACTCATTCCATCTCCTTAAAAAGAACTCGCGGTTGGTCTCAACCTGTCGCTGGATGCGATGGATTTCGACCGGGCTGAATCCTGTACTGGAGGCTAATCGCACAGGGTCAAGCCAGAACTTGGCTTTGTGCCTTTCTCGTTCAACGTGAATATGGGGTGGTTCATCCTGATCGCCCGAGTAGAAAAAGAATCGGTAAGGGCCAATCATTTGAATCGTTGGCATGGTTGCCCCGCCAAATGTTTCAACATCCGCATTGGCTTACAACTCCTTTAACTCTTTTTCGATCCGCTCGGCGTACTCTTTGGGAATTTCCGGCGCGCTGGCGGGGCTTGTTCCCGGCGCCCCGCGACCAACGAGCCACGCACGCACCGTAAACCACGCGACCGCCGCGCCCAAGATAATCCCAATGACCGGCAAGATGTACGCCAGCCAGTTGAATCCTTCCGCCGGCGGTGCGCCGAGCACCTGGGGTCCAAAGCGCGCGACAAACGCATCACGAATCTGTTGCTCGTTTTTCCCCTCTTGCAACATCTTTTTGATGTCGGCGCGCCAATCCGCGCATGCTTGGGTGTTACACACATCCAGCGGGGTGTTGGGACACACAGGACAGTACAAGCCCTTGGCGATGTGATTCACTTCATCGTCAAGGTTAGGACTTTGAGCGTTCACTGGCACGCTCATCACCAGCGCACTGATCGCCAAAGCGATCAAGACCGCCCAAAATATCTTTGATGTTCGAATTTCGATGTTCGACCTCATATTTTTTCCAACCTCATTGTTCTAGCGCACCCCATCGGACGCCCATGGCACGTAGGTTTGCCAGCGATGGATGAGGTACGGTTTTTGTTCCTCAAACGTCTTGGCTTGCGCTTGCACCACTTTTTCCACGGCGTCTAGTTTATTGCCGGTCTCGCGCAGAATCGTGGCGATGCGCGCATAGTAGAGCGGCAAGAGCGCGGCGGCAACTTTATCCGGATCGTTTTCGCCTTTGTTGTACACCACCGCAAAGTCAAACACCGCCCGCGCCCACAGTTCGGGGCCAAACTGCGTTGCCCCACGTGCTTTATCTACCAATGCCCAGACTTGCTCAAGATTGTTGGGCGCGAGCGTACTGCGCCACAACCGGCGATAACGGCGCGCCCCCGAATGAAAGGCATCGTTCAACATTTCGATGGTGATCGCGCCAGCCAGTTTCTGGCTTTCGACCGCTTGCGGTTCACCGCACGTCGGTACCACGCGCACGGGGCGCGCTTCTGCCCAACGCCGGCGATAAATATCCATCATCCGAAAGAGTGTGCCAACCGATTGCACAAACCCGGGATCGAATGCCACCGCCGCTTCGCGTTTGTTTTCGATTTTGGGCGACAAGGGAACTTGGCACATTCGCAAGTTTTCATTGATCGCAATGGTGGTAACCCAAATATCAATGCCGTGCCGCGCCACATCGGTTTCCCACACATCGCGCGCGTGGAGTTTGGAGGCAAGTTCACCCGAGACCGCAAAATCGCCCGCCATCGGTTCACGCACTTCGGTGTGGTAGAGCAGGCGGATGAGTGGATACGCCAGAATATCGTTTACCGCACCTTCGACCAACGGGCGCGCATACGCCGGAATGGCGTACTCGTACTCGCGATTCAAAATCGGGGTGGCAAGTTTTCGGATCCACTTTGGTGTAAGACTCGTTAGATCGGCTTCCAAAAGGATGACGGCTTGGGCACCCACGCTGCGCGCGATTTCAAAAATGGCGCGAACGGCACTCCCTTTTCCTTGAATGCCTTGATAGGTGGTAACAATTTTGCGAACACCGGGCGGTACGGGTTGATTCAGCGCGATATGGACGGTTTCATCGGATGAGCCACCGTCCACCACAGCGATCACCGTTCTAAGATTTGGAAAATATTCGTGTGCGCCAGCGGCGGCGATGTGAATGACCTGCCCAATCGTTTGTTCATTCTTGTAACTTGGGATACCAATCAACAAATCGGCAGTTCCGATCTCCGACAAGCGACGCTGACCGTCCAATCGGAGCGACGTTTCAAACATGACCTTTCTCCACTCTTACTTGGCAACCACCGTTCGCGCGGCGTCTTCCGGCGTGGTCTGTCCTTTCCACAGGTTGGCGAGCGCAGTGCGCCACGCTTCCGATACTTTGACGTACGCGGATGTGCGCGGCAGATACACCGCGCGGTCCATTTGCTCACGCAAAAAAGCCGCATAATCAAAAGGTTCGATGGCGAGCAACAGCGCAATCCGCGTGGACGGCAATCGGTTTGCCGCCCGCGACCATGCCACCAGTTGTTCCGTGCCGACGAGCCACTGAATCAATTGAGCGGCAGCCAGTTGGCGAATGGGATCCTTGGTGATGATGGCAAATGCCCACCCCGTCGCTACGGAAGTCGTTTTACCATCGCGGGTGGGTAGCGGGGCGAATTGAATCCCGGGATATTGATGACGTTCGCTCAAATAACGCGATGCCGATACTTGCGCCATCGGGGCTTGGCCCGCCACGAACAACGCCCACGTTTCATCCACTGTTTTCAAACCGATGGTCGCATCGCTCAACAAGCCGGCATCGCGCGCGCGTTTGAAGAAGGTGAACACCAAGGTTGTGCTCGCCCAATCCAGGGGGGGCGCATCACCCAGAGATGCCAGCGCGGCGTACTGCGCCAGAAACGCATCATCCCCACCGAGCGGCAACAGCAAGGGTTCTTTTTGCGTCAGGAAATGATCCCACGTGAGCGGCGGCTTTTTGATCACGCTGGTGTTATAGACGAGATGTTCAACATCCACCACGTACGGGACGGCCACCCATTGATCACGATAGCGCGTGGCGCGTTGCGCAAACGGAAACATCTCGCTCACCAGTTCGGTGGGCAAAATATTTTCTAGCGGTTGCAGCAAGCCGGCTTGCGCGGCGAGCGGTATATCGGCAATATCCAACACGACGAGATCCGGCAATTGGGCTGGGACAACCGCGCTCGTCGTTTGCAAAAAATCGAGTATGCCCCCTTTATCGTAAGGCTTTTTCAAAACCGGATTGATGCGGATGTTTGGGTTTGCCAAACTGAACGCATCGAATTGTTTTTGCATCATGATTCCCGCCGGCGTCGTGCTGGGTGCAAGGTCGGGAATCGTCCACAAGGTCAATGTGATCGCTGTAGTCGTCGAAATCGGCACCCGGGTTGCCGCACTCGGTACTCGGGTGGCGGGCGTAGCCATGGTTGGCGTTTGGGCAAGGTCGAGAGCGGCGCGCGGGGTGGGCGTGATGGCTCGAGTTCCCGGCGCACATGCCACCACACTGGAAACGATCCAACACAGAATCCCGTACCAAAACCATTTTGACTCTTGCCACGCACGCATTACCAATATTATATCACAAGCCGTTTGGATTTGCATTTTTTGACCTTTTGGATAGAATCGTGCGTGGCTCTACGCAAACTTGCAGTTCGCAGGAGGTTCCTCAATGGATCTAGCTCGACTTGTGCGCGCCATCCCCGATTTTCCCATCAAAGGGATTTTGTTCCGCGACATTACCACCCTTGTCCGTGATGGTGAGGCATTTCAAGAAGCCATTGACACGATGGTGGAACATTACCTCGATACCGACATCGAGGTGGTTGCCGCAATTGAGGCGCGTGGTTGGATCTTTGGCGCCCCCTTGTCGTACGAATTGGGCGCGGGCTTTGTGCCGATTCGCAAGCCGAGCAAATTACCTGCCGAGACAATCAGTGTCTCGTACGCGCTAGAGTACGGGACGAATACCTTAGAGATGCACAAGGATGCCATTGTGCCCGGCACATCGGTCTTGATTGTGGACGATTTGTTGGCAACCGGCGGTAGTGCCAAAGCCGCATGCGAGTTGGTGGAAAAGTTGGGCGGCAAAGTGGTGGGCTTTGCCTTTCTCATCGAATTGGTGGACTTGAAAGGGCGCGAAAAACTCAAAGGGTATGATGTGTTCTCTATGATTCAGTATGAAGGCGCGTAACCAATGAATCGTTCCAGCGACGAGGCGCACTCGGGTGCGCCTCGTCGCTTTTCTACCCGTATCTCAAATACGATTTTGGCGTCTAAAAATAAGGAACATCTGTGATCCCCGAACAAGAGTTGTTGCGTCGTGCCCGCCAGTTTGAGCCAGAGGCACTGGGCGTGATCTACGATCAATATAGTACCGCGCTGTATCGCTATGCCTTCCGCTTGTTGGGCAACGCCGATTCTGCCGAAGAATGCGTCGCAGAGGTCTTTAGCCGGTTGCTCAGTGCTTTGCGTCACGGCGGGGGCCCACGGGATCACTTGCAAGCGTATCTGTATCGGGTGGCGCACAATTGGATTACCGATCAATGGCGCCGCGCACCGCCTCCAACAATTTCCTTGTCCACCGGTCTGCCTGATGAACGCGCCGATCCCGCTCATCTGATTGGCGATCCGGTGGAGCAAGCCCGAGTACGGCAAGCGTTGTTTTGTCTGACCCCTGACCAACGTCAAGTGATCGTGCTCAAATTTCTGGAAGACTGGGATAATCAAGCCATTGCCCGCGCGCTGGATAAACCTGTAGGCGCGGTGAAATCATTACAACAGCGTGCCTTGGCGGCATTGCGGCGCACGCTCGGTGCGTGGAGATAGAAATGGAACAAGACGAAAAACTAGAACTGGAATTACGGCGGTCGCTGGATCAACTCAAGCCGGTCCCACCACGCGATCCTGACGTAACGGCACGGGGACGCGCGCAATTTCTAACCCAAGCGCGAACCCTGCGCCCAACCGTATCGGCAAAGCCGTTTTGGCGTCAAATAGGGTGGAACATTTTTCCTCAAAAGGAGGTTCGTATGTCCACCTTGATGGCGTTAGTTTTGGCACTTGCCGTCGCGTTTGGTGGATCGGGCGCGGTGGCGGTTGCCGCGCAAGAGGCATTGCCTAATGATCCACTTTACCCGGTCAAACTTTGGACCGAAGACGTTCGCGTGAATCTTGCCTTCGATCAAGAAACCCGTGCCAACCTTCTACTCGATTTTGCCAATCGCCGTGCAAACGAATTGACGGTTGCCGGCGATTCAGCCGCGCTTGCCGAACAAACCATAGCGCGCGAACAAAACCAAGTTCAAGCGGCGCTACACATCGCTGCACAGTTGGACGAGGCGGGAATGTTGCGTGTGCTAACGCGCACCCAATTGCAACTCGCACAGCAAACCCGTACAATGGAACAAATGCAATTTTCGATGTCCAGTCAAGTGCGTGAAATGATTCAAGCCCAACAAGCACTGATTCAACTCGGTCTACAAAACCGCAACGAATTTCGCAATCGAGTTTTTGGCACGCAAGACAAACTACCCCCGCCCACGCATTTTCCGCCCGCCACGTTGCCGATTACCGCTACAGTTCATATGCGCTCTACCGAATTTCCCTTGCCAACCGTCACGCGCACATGGACCATTCCCGCGCGTCCTACCGAATTGCCGCGTCCAACATTGGCACCCCCGTTGACCGTCCCGGCGCGTCCTAGCGATTTACCGCGCGCAACCTTTGCACCCACGCCGATTATTCCACCCAATCCTACCAATGGGAATGAACCACCGCGCGGGCAGACACCCCCGGCATCACCGCCGAATGGGAGACCGCTGGGAACGCCGCCCCGCCGTCCCTAACTCGGACGCGCCGAAACAACACCAGAATTGATCCACGAAGGACACGAAGGTACACGAAGATTTCTCTGGTCTTCCTTCGTGACCTTGGTGCCCTTCGTGGCTGAAAAAATCTTGGCTTTTGGTGCAACGATTTCATTGGAGAGGTACTAATTGTGGGCGGATCAGAAATCGGATGTTTGCAGACAGTTTAGCATAGTGACCGCGAATGATCTCAATTTGACCGCAGAGACGTAGAGAAAAAATCATAAACTCCGCGCTCTCTGCGCCTCTGCGGTTAGGAATCGGCGGACGTACTACACTCTCTGTTTGCAAAATCTTTTTTAGGAGGATCACAAATGCGAGTGCTACAAATTTGCGCGATTGTTTTTGCGGCAACTGCCGGCTTAGGTCTCGGCGCGATTGCGACAGCCGCCCCCGCCACCTTAACCGGGGTGCCGCTTGCGTTCCAGCGAACCGCTCAACCCATTGACGCTCCAACTGCCACCATCACGCCAACCGTGACGATTACCCCTACGGGAACGATAACGCCAACCACCAGTGCCAATCGCGTGGCAGAGGAGATTGCAGCGCACTATGGTATCACGTTAACCAAGATGGTGGAATTACACAACACCGGCATCGGTTACGGCGAAATCGTCATCGCCCTCGAGTTAGCCAAGGCGAGCGGCAAATCGCTGGAAGAAATCTTGGCGATGAAGAATGAAGAGACCGGCTGGGGCGAGATCGCCCAAGCGTTGAATATTGCGCCGGGCAAATGGGGTGGCAACCTGGGTGACGTTATGCGTCAAGCCAACCCCAAGAAATCGGCGACACCGCCGGCAGAGGATGTGGCACCCAAGGGGAATGTCAAACCGAAAGACGTCGCGCCGGGCAAAGGACGCAAATAAATCTGAATGACGATTGGGCGAGCCAAACGACTCGCCCATTTATTTTTGTAGGGCATTGCAAATCTCACCAGCACGCGTATAATCAAGTTATGGCAGACCTTTTGTTGACCAACGCAAACATTTACACGCTCGATCCAACGCGCCCACGCGCCAACATCATCGCCTTTGGCAATGGGCGCGTGCTGGGATTCGATTCTGACGCGCTCGCGCTCTACAATCCTCTCCACGCGCAAATCATTGATGTCGGTGGTCGTACGGTCATTCCCGGCTTGATTGATCACCACATTCATTTCACGGCGTACGCCGCTAGTCTCGCGCGCGTGAATCTCGACGGCGCGCGTTCACTGGAGGAAGCGGTTGCCTGCGTTGCCGAGCGAGTCCAGCGCGCCCAGCCGGGCGAATGGATTATCGGGTTGGGGTGGAATCATCTCGATTGGACGCCGCCGGTGTTTCCCACCAAGTCGTCGCTGGATGCCATTGCGCCCCACAACCCGGTGGTGCTGGATCGCAAAGATGGTCATTCGATTTGGGTAAACAGCGCAGCGTTGCGGGCTTGCCACCTCACGCGTGAGACCCCTGATCCGGCGGGCGGCGTGATTGATCGCGATGCAAACGGCGAGCCGACCGGCATCTTGCGCGACAATGCGATGGACTTGTTCGAAGGCAAACGCGGCTTTGATGCGGCGGCGTTGAGCGAAACCGATTTGCTGAACGCGATTCGTTCGGCGCACCAACTTGGGTTGGTGGGCATTCACAATGTTGAGGGCGCCGAGGCGTTGCAACTCTTCCAACGATTACGCGCGCAAAATCAACTGACGTTACGGGTTACCCATATGATCCCCGGTAGCCAATTGCATCACGCCCTTGCTCTGGGTCTGCGGGGCGGATTCGGCGATGAATGGCTTTGCATTGCTGGGATCAAAATGTTTGCGGATGGCTCGCTGGGATCACAGACGGCATGGATGTTGGAACCGTTTGAAGGACAGCCGGACAATTGTGGCATTCTGACTACGCCCTTGGAAGAGATCGCAGAATTGGCAAGGAAGGCAGCGCACGCTGGGATGATGGTGTGCACCCACGCCATCGGTGACCGCGCGAATCGCGAGGTGCTGAACGTGTACGAAAAATTGCGCCGCGAAAATCTGACCGTGCCACTTCGCATCGAACACGCGCAACATTTGCATCACGATGATGTGCCGCGCTTTGCCGCGCTCAACGTCATCGCTTCGATGCAGCCGATTCATTGCACCAGCGATTATCCAATGACCGATACGTTGCTCGGCGCGCGCGGACGATACACCTATGCGTTCAAGAGTTTGCTCGATACCGGCGCGCATATTGTGTTTGGCAGCGACTGTCCGGTCGAAACGCTTGACCCATGGGCAGGTATTCATGCCGCTGTTACACGTGAACGCGCGAATGGCGAACCGCACGGAGGTTGGTATCCGCAAGAAAAATTATCTGTCGAGGAAGCGGTACGCGCGTATGCCCAGCCGTTAACGGTGGGGGCATTGGGGGACGCGCTAGTTCTATCGCACAATATTTTTGAAATACCGGCTCAAGCCCTACGCGAGACCCGCGTGGAGTACACTATCGTTGGAGGCAACGTGGTGTACTCTACCGCATGAACTTATCCTCAACTATGAAATCAGTTATTCACTGATGTTCCACTGTCAACGATTTGTTCGGAGTTCATAGGGCTGGCGCAAAGAGACAAGTTGCCGACTCGTCTGTACGCGCTCATACGCGTCAAGCGCACTGCGACGCACGAACGATGAAACGACCCAACGATCCAACGATCCAACGAACCAACGATCCAACGAGTACTCTTATTCTCACACCTACCCAGCTTGCGCAACTGGTTACGCAGGCACGCGCCGACGCGCCCAACGAAACTTGCGGTATCATCGCCGGCAAAGAAGGACACGCGCTCCAAGTTTTTGCTTTGCCTAACATTGCCTCCAACCCACGCGTTGAATACTATGCCGAGCCACACGCGCTCCTTGAGGCGTTCCGGGAAATCGAAGCGAAGGGCTGGGAGCATTTGGCAATTTATCATTCGCATCCGGCATCGCCCGCGTACCCTTCGCCCACCGACATCGCGCGCGCCTTTTATCCCAATGTCATCTATATTTTGATTTCGTTACTGAATCCAGAGCAAGCCCTGATTCGTGCCTTTCGAATCACCGAAGGTCAGATGAGCGAAATTACGCTTGAGGTGGAAGATGAATCATCGCGAGAGAATCCGCGCCGTTCTGCGCGGCGAGCCGACTGATCACATTCCCGTTGCGCTGTGGCGTCACTTTCCCGGCGACGATCTCAAGCCGGCAACACTCGCCGCACGCGTCGTTGAGTTTCAAAGAAAATTCGATTTCGATTTCGTCAAGGTTACGCCAGCCTCCGGCTATCCGTCCGAAATGTACGGCGCAACCTTTCGGACGCCAGACCCCGGCTCACCGCGCTTGCGCGAGGGAACGCGGGAACGTGCCACGCGCCCGGTGAACACGTTAGCCGATTGGGACAAGATTGTCCCGCTCGACGAAACGAATTTTGTTTTCGTCCGTGAGACGAGCGCACTCAAATTGATTCGTCAACAAATTGGCGATGACGTACACATCTTGCAAACGATCTTTTCACCGCTGTATGCCGCGTGGAATCTGGCCGGCGACCGCGTGTTCGATGATTTACGCAATCAGCCGGATGTGGTACATCGCGCGATGCGTGCCCTTACCGAGACGACCATCCGTTTCGCGGTGGCGAGTTTGCGCGCCGGTGCCGATGCGATTTTCTTCGCGACGCAAATGGCAACGTCGCAATATCTCACGCTCGAAGAGCATCGCCGCTGGGCTGAACCGTACGATCGTCCAGTGTTGGAAGCGATCCGTGCCGCCCAAGCCGATTTCATTTTCTTGCACATTCATGGCTTGAATATTTTCTTCGATGAACTAACGCGCTATCCGGTGGACGTGATCAATTGGCATGATCGGCGAACCGCGCCCTCGTTGCAAGAGGCACGCGGCAAATGGCGTGGCGGGCTGGCAGGGGGCATTGATGAGTGGAACGTGCTGGCTACCTCAACGCGCGATGCCGTGATGGCGCAAGCCCGCGATGCCATCACGCAGACTGGCGGACGTGGATTAATCTTGTCGGCGGGGTGCGTGATCCCGGTGGACACGCCCGACGAGAATATTCGAGCCGTCCTCCAAGTCGCGCGGGGATTTTAGGCAACCGATCTTGTCCGAGATCGTTGCCCAAAAAGCAAAGATTTTGGGGATACGGATAAACGCGGAAAATTTTTCTTGGCTGCGCTGGTCAGCCAAACGATGGCAATGTTGAAATCTTAACGTGCCTTGCTGAGAGACGCCGTCGTAGAAAATGCCCTTGCCGCTGTTTTAACGTAGCGTCTTGGTGTCAAATTATTGCTGTCCCCCTACGACGCAA
Source organism: Anaerolineae bacterium (assembly GCA_034433515.1). GTDB lineage: Bacteria > Chloroflexota > Anaerolineae > UBA4142 > UBA4142 > DAOTXS01. The sequence goes on from DAOUAL010000087.1 coordinate 60,030, forward strand.
AAACGCGCCAGTCGTTGACTGGCACGGGTTGGTTAGCCGGCAACGAGGGAACGGGGCCGATACTGAATTGCCTCCGCAAGGTGTGGAGTTTCGATGTGGTCGCGATCCGCCAGATCCGCAATTGTCCGCGCAAGTTTGAGGATGCGATGATACGCGCGTGCGCTCATTTGCATTTGTTGCATCGCCGCGCGCAATAAATTTTTCCCCGCTTCGTCCACCCCACAATATTCGCGTACCTCGGCAGGTCCCATATCGCCGTTGCATTGCAGGCTCGTCCCGGCAAAACGGCGCCGCTGACGTTCGCGCGCGGCTTCCACCCGTGCGCGGATCGTTGCCGATGTTTCGCCCAGTCGGTCGCCCGCTAACTTGGTGTAATCCACACGCGGCACTTGGATATGAATGTCAATCCGATCGAGCAAAGGGCCGCTGATCCGTTTTTGATAACGGAGAACCGTCGCGAGTGAACACGTGCATTCTTTGACCGGGTCACCAAAATTTCCACAGGGGCACGGATTCATTGCGGCAATCAGCATAAAGTTTGCCGGGAAGGTAAGCGAGCCCGAAGCGCGCGCAATCGAAACGGTCTTGTCTTCGAGGGGCTGTCGTAAAACCTCAAGCGACCTTGTATCAAACTCAGGCAGTTCATCCAAGAATAGCACGCCGCGATGCGCGAGCGAGATTTCGCCCGGGTGGGGCCAGCGGCCGCCCCCCACCAAGCCCGCGTGCGAAATGGTGTGATGCGGCGCGCGAAAGGGCCTGTGCCGAATCAGCGGTGAACCGCTGGGCAACATATCGTTGACGGAATAGATCCGGGTAACTTCCAGCGCTTCTTCCAACGTCAGCGTGGGCAGAATCGAAGGGAGCGAACGCGCCAAGAGGGTTTTGCCGGCGCCGGGCGGACCGACCAGCAACACATTGTGTTGCCCCGCTGCAGCCACTTCGAGGGCGCGTTTGACGTGCTCTTGGCCCCGGATTTCGGCAAAGTCGGTGGCGTAGGTTGGCGCCGTGGCGGGTTCAAACGCTTGGCTCAGACGATAAGGGGGAATCGGTTGGAGTTGGTTCAAGTGTGCCACAAGTGCGAACAAGGTTTCAATCGGATAAACAGTGAGCCCGGGGATCAGGGCGGCTTCGGGCGCATCGCTGGCAGGGACGAACAGGGCGTCGAATCCTTGTTCACGGGCAAGTGCCGCCATTGACAAGACGCCGTTGGTGTGGCGCACGATGCCGTCCAAAGACAATTCGCCAATGATCAGCGTACGCGAGAGATCAGCCTGCAATTGTCCCGAAGCCATCAACAAGCCAACCGCGATAGGGAGATCGTACGCCGGCCCTTCTTTGCGGAGATCGGCAGGCGCCAGGTTGACAGTGATACGTTTATTCCAGGGGTAGGTGAGATTAGAATTTTTGATGGCGGCACGCACACGCTCACGCGACTCTTGCACAGCCGTATCAGGCAAGCCAACAATCGTAAAGCCGGGTTGGCCATTGGCAATATCTACTTCGACATCGACGAGCGCACCATCGAGTCCGACGACGGCACAACTAGCAACTTTGGCAAGCATGCCTATCTCCGAGGAAGAGGTTATCGAACGATCAATGGGGTAAGGTGATTGTACTCCAGGGGGTAGAATCCGTCAACCCTCCGGTGCGACTGGGCAGGGCTGTTGCCAAGTCGGATCGGGCGACTGAAGTCACAGCAGGCTGGATTCTAGCCGACGCCGGTCCGCTTCGGGTAGTCGCAAGCGTTTACGCCTTTTCGATTTCGAGGAATGGTCGATTTTTTCTGTGTGAACGCTTGCGATCGCAAGCGTTCACACCTTTTCGATGGCGAGGAATGGTCAAATTGCGTTACCCCCTAACCCGATGTGGACACGCCGGGCAATCGGCAAGGGAAGGATTGCGCGCCTCCGGCGCTTTAGCAGGGTGTAGGTCAACCAACGCGCCGGTACGGAACACCTAGCAACTGTAACAAACATTGCACTTGATATGATTTTTGTAACAATTGTTGCATTTTTACTCGATCAGTGTTATAATTAGGATGACTCGAACGATGGGGGCATGCTTTCCCTGTCCGCCACGTCAAGGATTGCGATTCGTATGGGCAACGTTGCCTCACTCGAAAATCGAATCACGACTGTTTTCCCTACCCTGAGTCACGCGCACCAAAAGTTGGCGCGCCTCATCCTCGACAACGGGCTCTTTGTTGCGTTTGCCTCCGCCGCCGAATTGGGCGAGCAAGTCGGTGTAAGCAATGCGACCGTCGTCCGCTTTTGCCAAGCCCTCGGCTATGACGGCTATCCAGAACTGCAAGCCGCCGTGCGCGCCAACCTTCCCACCTACGTCCACAAAGTGCAACAGATCGAAAACAAGCGCGGCAACGTTCGCACTGCAGACATCCCCCAACGCGTCTTTGAACTCGACGCGCAAAACCTGAGCGACACACTCGCTGCACTCGATCAGAAACGCTTTTGGGCGGCAGTGCGCGCGATCGGCAAAGCTAGCCACCTCCTCGTCGTCGCCGGCGGACTTTCGGCGGGCCCCGCACTCTACCTCGCCCACTCGTTGAACGTGATGGGCTTTGATGCGCGCGCCGCGCTCAACGGCGGCATTCCACTCACCCTCGAACTCGCGCGCCTCAAACCATCCAGTGTTCTCATCGGCATCAGCGTTTGGCGCTACGTCACGGATACGGTCGCCGCAATGGAACACGCGCACCGGGTTAGCGCGACACGCATCGCGATCACGGATAGTCTGGTCGCGCCCATCGCGCAGCACGCCGACTTGGCGTTGCAAATCGCGACGAAGGGCGCGGCGCACTCGCTCTCACTGACGAGTATGCTCGCGCTGATGAACGCGTTCATCGCCGCACTCTCGTTCACTCGACCCAAGCAAACCGCGCGCGCACTGCGCAAGATTGACGCCGCGTATCGGCGCGGCAAGTTGGTGTTGGAGTAGAATTTTTAGACCTCACAGGTCTCCAAGACCTGTGAGGTCCGAACAAGGATGGATATGGACAGTTCGGACACTCGCAAAAAACGCCGTGTGATGGTCGGCGCCATTGGCAAGTGCGTCCACAATCTCGGCGTCGAAAATTTCGCTGATTGGATGCAAGACCTGGGTCTCGGCTACGTCTCGGTGAAACTCGGACCGGCCGTACCGATTCCCGAAGTGATCAACAAAATTCGCGAAGCACGTCCCGAAGTCGTCGGTGTTTCGATGCGGCTCGGCGATTTACATGTGGACAAACTCATTAGCGAATTCATTACCACCGCGACCCAGTACGGTTTGCATCCCAAAGATTCGGGGATTCGCTTTTGCTTTGGCGGCTTGCGCCCCGCCGCGAATCTCGTCCGCTCGATGACCGGCGTACCGGTCGAACCCGACCCGTTCACGCCGCCCGAAGAACGGCATTACGATCTCGAACAAATCAATCAAGAGTACAGTAACAAACCTGAATTCGATCATTTCTTTGAAGTGATTGCGGACGATTACATCACGATGGAAGAATTGGAACGCTTTGCGCGCCGCGAGCCGGTCCAGCGTGAAGAAACATTGATTCGCTGGTCCGATTATTTAGTCGAACGCATTCAGCAAGTCCGCGAGCGCGAGAATCGTCCAATCATTCGCGCCCACATCGGCATCGCCGCCGAGACCATCGAGCCGACGATTGAAGGGATTGAAAAACTCGCGGACGCCGGTGCGCTCGAAATCGTTTCGCTCGCGCCCGATCAAACCTCGCAAGAACTACTCGCCAAATTCATTCGCGGCGAAGAAGACCCGCGCAAATATCTCGCAGGACAAGGCGGCACGCCGATTCGCACCATCGAAGACCTCAAACGCCTCAAAGCCGCAACGCGGCGCGGGAATTATCCAATGACGCGCATCTACAGCGGCACTGACGAATTGCTCGAACTCGCGAAACTGTGGGAAGAACATCTCAACATCTGTTTCCCCGCCGTGCCGATTTTCTTCTATAATCAAATGGATGGGCGTGGCCCCATTTCGATTCACGATTCGTTCCGCGAACATTACAACTTGATTCGGTACTGGGCAAGCGTCGGCAAGCCATGCGAAATCAACGATCCGCATCAATGGGGCTTGCGCTATGCCAGCGACGATATGCAGGTCACCGATCACGTCCTCGTCGGCTTGATGGCGCTCAAACTCGGCATCAAGCATTACGTGATGCAAATGATGTTCGAACTGCCGCCTGAAATTTCCGCGCTCGACGATCTTGCCAAGATGAAAGCGGCGTATGAATTGATCGAGCCGTTGACGCGTCATTACGATTTTCACATCATCAAGCAAACCCGTTCGGGACTCCCTAGTTTTCCGCCCGACTTGCATCAAGCCAAAGGTCATCTCGCGTTCGGCATCTACACACAACTCTATCTCGAACCCGACATTTTGCACGTCGTCACACACTCGGAAGCGCATCACGAAGCCAAAGCCGAAGACATCATCGAATCGTGCCAGATCACCAAGCAAGTGTGTTGGGATTTCGTCAAGGGGCATGTGCCGAACATCTGGGCTGATCCCTGGGTGCGCGCACGCATCGCGGAATTAAAGCGCGCGGCGATGTACAACGTCCTGCACGGGGCGCTGCTCGGTGGTTACGAAGGTCCCGTGACGGTTGCCAACTTTTTCGATTGGGCGAAGGAACCGAGCGAAGACAAAGAACGCAACTATGAGACGATGTTGCTCTCGTTTGCGAACGAAGATCACTACAGCACGAGCACGTGCGGCGTCATCAGTCCCGACGCGCTCGAACTGGGGTTACAAATCGGCTTGTATCAAGCACCGCATCTTACCATCGCTGACAAAAAGTATGAGATGGTCAGCAAGTGCAAGACGCGCGTTGTGGATGGTGCTTGCCGCGTGTACTCGTGGGATGGCATTCCGGTCAAAGACGAAATCCAACGCGTTGATCTCGTGCGTCAACGCTTCCCTTGGTATTTCGACAAGACAATTTCTGTCGCGGCTGATGAATCGTTCATCACCGAAACAGAAGAGCAAGAAGAAGACCAAGAAGTGACGATTCGCGGTAAGAGCATTGCGCAACTACGCACGCAGACCAAGCGCGCACTCGTGGTGGACTTTGGCTCGACGTATTCCAAAGTCGGCGTGTTCGATGCCAAGACGGAAAAATTCACCTTGCGCTATGTGCCCACCACCATTGAAGATATTCGCATCGGCTTGGCAAACGGCTTGGGCGTGCTCGACGTGTGCAAAGAGCGCGGCGACTGGAAACCGCTCCACGACGCGATGAGCCAGTTCGATGTGCGCCTCCCCTGCTCCAGCGCCAAGGGTGGATTGAAGATGGTGACCGTTTCGCTCACCGAAGCCGAATCGGGTTTTGCCGCCGATCTTGCCGCGCTCACCGCCGGTGCGAAACTGCTCGCGAGTTACGCCGGCAAACTGACGCCCGAACAGGCGCGCGCGATCTACACCACCGACCAACCCGAAATCATTTTGATCGCGGGCGGCACCGATGAAGGTGGCGACACGGAGACGCAATTGCACAACGCACGTCTTCTCGCCGAGAACGCGCGCTATGCCACGTACGCGCAGTACGGCGTGCCAGTGATTTACGCCGGTAACCAAGACATTCGCGAGCAAATCGAAAACATTTTCCGCGCGAATCACGTGGACATTCGTGTTACCGCGAACGTGATGCCCGAAGTGAATCGCTTTCAAATCGAAGTGGTCAACGAAACGATCCGCGAACTCTTCCAGACTGTCATCATTCGCGGCAAAGGGTTCGACGTCGTCGAAGAGTATATGGATGCGCCGTTCATTCCAACGCCGCGCGCGGCGTTTCGCGGCATCAACTTGCTGGCGCGCGGCCACGGGAACGAAGAAGGCATCGGCAACATTCTCGCGCTCGACATCGGCGGCGCGACGACCGACTTTTTCTCCAATGTCAAAGATAATCCGCTGTTCGTGTACGCCGGCCCCGATCACACCAAGCGCGTCAAGCGCACAATCCTCAAAACGCCGAATACGCCATTGGCGTATCGCCGCGTCGAAGGCAAGTACGGGCTGGCGTACAATGCCGAAAACCTCAAGGAACTCGACCGCTTCAAGAACGGTACGATGCAGCAAGAGTTGAGCACGTTTCTGGCGCGTCGCTTTCCCGATATGTTCAAGCCGCGCGCGGATCAGTTTGGAGAATTTCTGTTCAGCCGCAACGGTCATACCGAAGTTGATTTGGATCGCTACTTGTCGTGGATCAGCGCGCATCCGCACATCCAGCCGACGACGGCGGTGGAGAACACCGCGCGCGCATGGCTCGCGCGCGAAATTCTGGCGACCGCAACGCGCAAGCACGTGGGGTACGTGGATGAGACCGAGACGTACTTTTTGCAGTACGGCGTCAACTTTTTGAATCAACCCGTCACGGTGTTGATCATCGGTGGGACGGTGTATCACAAATGTCAAGAGCGCGCGCCGGGGTACCTCGACGATCTCGCACTGATTGCGCAAGGCGTCCTCTACAATCCCGACGAACCGAACGTCTTGCGTCCGAACGGTCCCGTGCTACTCGACGCGCAGTACCTCGTAAGCATCTTGGGCGGATTGTACGGGCGCGTGGATCCCGAAAAAGCCTTGCGTGTGATGAAGCGCGAGTTGATGCGGCTCGATGTGCCAATTCGTCAATGAACCAATCAGCCGAAAATGAAACCCTCTATTGCGATTCTGGGCGCGGGGAACGGCGCGCACGCGTTCGTGGGTGATCTCGCGTTGCGCGGTTATCCCGTCCGTCTCTACAACAAATTCGAAAACGAAATCACCGCACTGCGAAACGCGCGCGGGGTTACGTGCGAAGGCGTCATCGAGGGATTCGGCGCGCTCGAACTCGTCACGACGGAAATCGCGCCGGTCGTCGCGAACGCCGATGTCATTTTCGTTGTTGTGCCGGCGAACGTGCACGCGTTTATGGCGGAACAATGTGCGCCGCATTTGCGTGATGACCAAGTGATCGTGCTGAACCCAGGTCGCACGGGTGGCGCGCTGGAATTTCGCAACGTACTGCGCGCACACGGCGTCACCGCGCGCGTGTTCGTCGCCGAAGCGCAAACGCTCCTCTACACCTGTCGCATCTCTGCGCCCGCGCGCGTGCGCATCACAATGGTCAAGCACGCGGTTACGCTTGCTGCGCTGCCTGCGCGCGATACCGCGCACGTCTTGGAACGACTGCATCCGCTCTTTCCGCAATTTGTTGCGGCAAACAATGTGCTTGAAACGGGGCTGGACAACATCGGCGCGATGTTTCATCCCGCGACGACAATTCTGAGTGTGGGACGCATTGAATCGGGTATGCCCTTCGAGTTCTATCGCGATATGACGCCATCCATCGCGCATTTCATCGAGGCAATGGACGCGGAGCGACTTGCGGTTGCGCGCGCGTTCGGTGTGCGCGCCCAATCGGCATGCGAGTGGCTCGCGCGCAGTTACGACGGCATCACGGGCGACACGCTGTACGAACGCATCCAGAGTAACGTGGCGTATCACGGCATCGCCGCGCCGCGTTCGATTGACACGCGCTACCTCTGGGAGGATGTGCCAACCGGACTCGTGCCGATGGTCGCACTGGGACGCATCGCTAAGGTGCCAATGCCTGCCTGCGAAGGTCTCGCGAACGTCGCGTGCGCGTTGCTAGGTCGCGATTTTTGGAATGAGGGCAGAAACGCACGGCAGTTGGGAATCGAAGGAATGGATGTTGAGGGAGTGAGGAGATTGGTAATTGGGTGATGAGGTGATTGGGTGATGAGGTGATTGGGTGATTGGGTGATTGGGCAATGCGAAATCACCCAATCATCCAATCACCTAACAATGAAAGGGGGAATGCGATGCGGTAATGCGACACACTTTTGACCGACAGACCCTGGTGTATCAAGTGAAGGAGGAAAAGCATGAACCGAGTACGAATGATTCTGATCGGCGTGTTGATGGCAGTGTTGTTGCTGGCCGCATGCGCGACGCCGACGCCCCAAGTCGTCGAAAAGACGGTGGTCGTTGAAAAGCCCGTCGAAAAAGTCGTTGAAAAGACCGTCGTTGCCGAACGTACGGTTGTCGTTCAGCCAACGGCGGTGCCAGGTCGTGATACGCTCGTCGTCGCGCTTGCGCGCGCGCCATCGGGCATTGACCCTGCCGATCACAGCAGTCGCGAAGCCGAGACGGTGATCCGCAACATCTACGATGGTTTAGTCACGCGCGACTATACCAGCGGTGTGCATATGGAGCTCGCCGAATCGGTCAATTGGCTGGACCCCAAGACGCTGGAAATCAAATTACGCAAGGGCGTCAAGTTCCACGATGGCAGTGAATTGAAAGCGGATGATGTGATCTTTACCTTCGACCGCGTCTTCAAGACTAATGGGATTGAATATCCGCAACCGCATACCGCATTGCGCAAGGGCTTTCTCGGACCCTATAGCAGGGCTAACAAGAAAGACGATTATACCGTCGTGGTGAATTTCACAGCGGCGTGGCCCGCCGCGATGCAAATGCTCGTCCACACGCAAATCGTCTCCAAAGCCTACATTGAAAAAGTCGGCACCAAGGGCTTGATCGAAAAGCCAATGGGGACGGGCCCATTCAAGTTCGTCTCCACCAAGACGGGCTTTGAAGAAGTCGCACTGGAACGCTTTGCGGATTACTACGGCGGTGCGCCTGATCTCCCGCCGGTCGGTAAAGCGTGTGTCGCCAAAGCGGTGTTCCGCGTCATCCCCGAAAACTCGACGCGCGTCGCCGCGTTGCTCGCGGGCGAAGTGGACATCATCACCGAAGTCCCGGCGGAGTTGGTGGGCACCCTGCAAAAAGTGCCGGGCATCCAAGTCAAAACCGTCCCCGGCACGCGTCCGATTTGGATGGAGTTCAACGTCACACAAGCCCCCTTCGACAACCCCAAAGTGCGGCAAGCATTGAATTACGCCGTTGACAAAGACCTCATCATCAAAAAAGTGTACAACGGATTGGCGAAACCCCTCGCGGGTCCGTTGATGCCAACGAACAATATGGCGGACCCCAGTCTCAAACCGTACGCGTACGATAAAACCAAAGCGCTCGCATTGCTGAAGGAAGCCGGCTGGGCACCCGATGCAAGCGGAATGTTGATGAAGGATGGCAAGCCGTTCGCTTTTGTCATTGACACCATTGACTCGCTCCGCCCGATTGCTGAAGCAGTGGCGACGATGCTGCGCGACGTGGGGGTGGACGCGAGCGTGCGCGTGTGGGAATACAACGTCGTCCGCCCGAAATTGCTCGCGCGCGAACGCCAAGCGTACGTTGGTGACTGGGGCGATTCGGCGTTCGATCCGGTGGGGCATATGGAAGCCAAGTGGCATTCGCTCGTCACGGGTTCGACGTACGGGCGCGGTAACTTTTCGGGATACGCCAACAAACGCGTGGATGAGTTGATCAAAGCCGGCGAAACGGAAAACGATCCAGCCAAGCGTAAGACGATCTACTACGAAGCCCAAAAACTGATTTACGACGAAGCCCCCGCGATCTTCCTCGTCCTGCCCGAAGCGATCGAAGCCGCGTCGGCGCGCGTGCAGAACTGGCAGCCCGCGTCCGATAGCCGCGAAAACTTGCACGACGTGTGTTTGAAGTAAAAGACAATGAGCCAATGAGCCCAATCTCGCTTTGCAGATACCGTTTGGCTCATTGGCAAATTGGCTCATTGGCAAATTGGTTCATTGAATTATGAAGGCGATCAAAATTCTCGAGCGCGTGCTGACGACGATTCCGATTATGTTCGGCGTCGCGATCATCGTGTTCTTTTTCATCCGCCTCACGCCGGGCGATCCCGTGGACATTATGCTCGGCCGCTCGGCCGCCGCCACGCAACGCGAAATCGAACAACTGCGCCAGCAATTCCATCTCGACGAACCGCTGCACGTTCAACTCGGTTACTTTTTGGGCGATGCATTGCGCGGCAATCTGGGGTACTCGTACATCCGCAACAAGCCCGTGATCGAATTGTTAGCGGAACGCTTGCCCGCGACGATCGAACTCACCATCGGTTCGCTTCTCATCAGTCTCCTCATCGCCTTGCCGATTGGGATTCTTTCGGCGGTGCGACAGAATTCGCTGCTCGACCGCGTGAGTATGGCTGGCGCGTTCCTTGGGATTTCGATGCCGGGCTTTTGGCTGGGCATCATCATGATTCTCTTTTTTGCGGTGCATCTGCAAATTCTCCCCGCACAAGGGCGTCTAGGTTACGAGGTGCAACTGCAAGAGATCACGGGGCTGTACGTGCTGGACAGTTTGCTCACAGGGAATCGGCGCGCGCTCGAAGATAGTCTAAAGCATCTGTTGCTGCCCTCGCTCACGCTCGGCGCGGGCGTCGCCGCGATCATCGCGCGTGTACTCCGTTCGAGTATGCTCGAAGTGCTGCGCAGCGATTATATCAAACTGGCGCGCGCCAAAGGTGCGAGCGAGTGGGACGTCGTGATGAAGCACGCGCTGCGCAACGCGCTCATTCCCACTGTCACCGTCGTCGGTTTGCAAGTGGGCGTGTTGCTCGGCGGGAATATGATCGTCGAAACGGTGTTTAGTTGGCCCGGTTTGGGGCGTCTCGTCGTGGACGCAATCTTTAATCGCGATTTTCCGTTGATTCAAGGCGCAGTGATGATTTACGCGATCACCTTCGTGCTGACGAATCTGGTGGTGGATATTTTGTACACGTATTTGAATCCAAAGATCACACTTTGACATTTCAGATTTTAGATTGCAGATTTCAGATTGAAAACCCACTCTGCAATCTAAAATCTGCAATCTGCCATTTGGGGTATTAATGACCGCACACGCACCCACGCGCACAACGCGCGGCTGGGATTACACGCTCCGCATCCGCTTGCGGCTGTGGCAGCGTGCGCTCGCCGAATTGGGCTACGAACTGTGGCAGCGCCCATTTGTCTTGATGGGCGGCATCGTTGTCGCGCTCTTCATCCTCGCCGCGATCTTTGCGGATCAAATCACGATTCACAATCCAACGCGCGGCACACTCCTGTTGCGCTTCGAACCGCCCGCGTGGGAAGGTGGTGATTGGAAATATCCGCTCGGCACGGACGATCAAGGACGCGATCTGCTGACGCGCATCATCTTTGGCACGCGCGTCTCGCTCGCCGTCGGCTTGCTCAGCGTCGCGATTTCCGTGCTCGTCGGCACCGCGCTTGGCGCGTTCGCGGGGTACTATCGCGGCTGGCTCGACGAAATTCTTTCGCGCTTTGCTGATCTCTTGCTCGCGTTTCCGTTTCTGATTTTCGCAATCGGCGTGATGGCGTTCCTGGGACCCGGCTTCGTCAATTTGATTATGGCGCTCGCGTTCAAGGGCTGGGTCGAGTTCTATCGGTTGGTGCGCGGCGAAGTGCTGGCAGAGCGCACGAAAGAGTACGTGGATGGCGCGCGCGTCGCGGGGCAAAGCGATCTGGCAATCATCATCACGGAAATTTTGCCGAACGTGATTCAATCGGTCTTTGTACTTGGCACGTTGCGCTTGGGTTATATGATCATTATGGAAGCAAGTCTCAGTTTTCTTGGACTGGGCATTCAGCCGCCAACGCCCGCGTGGGGTTCGATGGTCTCCAGCGGACGCGATTATCTACTGACGGCGTGGTGGGTTTCTACGTTCCCAGGTCTAGCAATTTTGTTGCTTGTCATCGCGATCAACGTCTTTGGCGAAGGTCTGCGCGATATTCTCGATCCCAGGTTAAAGATCGAATAGTGGTAAGTGGACAGTGGGTAGTGGACAGTTTTTGTCCATCACCCACTAATCACTGACCACCGACCACTGACCACTATGACAGATACTCTCCTCGAACTGAAAAATTTGACGACCGTCTTCCCCACGCGGCGCGGGCTGGTACACGCGGTGGCCGATGTGAGTTTGAGTTTGGCGCACGGTGAACGACTCGGCGTCGTCGGCGAATCGGGGTGCGGCAAAAGCGTAATGATGCTTTCGATCTTGCGCTTGATTGCCGCGCCGGGACGCATTGCGTCGGGACAAATTTTGTTTCACGGGCGCGACCTGCTCAAACTCTCGGATCGCGCAATGCGCGACATTCGCGGCCGAGATATTGCGATGGTGTTTCAAGACCCGCTCACCTCGCTCAATCCCGCGTTCCCGGTCGGCGAGCAGATTCGTGAATCGCTGCGGATTCATCATATCGCGCAAAATCATTTCGCACGCGAAAAAGAGCGCGTGTTGCAATTGATGACCGAAGTCGGCATCTCATCGCCGATGGATCGCTATCGCGATTACCCGCACCAATTCAGCGGCGGGATGCAACAGCGCGCGCTCATCGCGATTGCGTTGGCGTGCGAACCGAAAATTTTACTGGCGGACGAACCGACGACTTCGCTCGATGTAACGATTCAAGCGCAAATTATGGACTTGATGCGACACGTCAACCAAGCGCGCGGCACCGCGATCATTCTCGTCACGCACAATCTCGATCTCGCCGCCGAATTTTGCCAACGCATCGCGGTGATGTACGCGGGCCGCCTCGTCGAAATCGGCACGACCGATCAGGTGATCGAAACGCCGCAACATCCGTACACGCGAGGACTGCTGACGTGCATCCCGCGCATCGCCGCGCAACGCACGCGCATCGAACCGATTCCGGGCAACGTCCCCGATCTGGCACACGTGCCGCCGGGTTGCGCGTTCGCAGAGCGCTGTAGTCTGGCGCAACCGATTTGCCAACAAGAACTCGTGCCATTTTTCGAGGTCGCGCCGGGGCACCAAGTCCGCTGTCTGCGCGTCAACACGGCGGGAGGAACCAAGTGAGTCTCAACGATACGCCGCTTATCGAAACGCGCGATCTTAAACGCTATTTCACGATTCGTCCCAGTCTCTTGGCACGCACGCTGGCACGTGCGCAAGACATCGTCGTCCACGCGGTTGATGGCGTGAGTCTCAAGATCGCGCAAGGCGAAACGGTGGGCTTGGTCGGCGAGAGTGGGTGTGGCAAGACGACGCTGGGACGCTTGATCAGTCGGCTCGATACGCCGACGGCGGGCGAGATTTTTTTCAAGGGTCATTCATTGCACGAGGGCTGGATCACACACGACCAATCCACACCGACTGAACGGTTGGGATTTTATCGCGTCGCGCAAGTGATTTTCCAAAATCCGTACTCGTCGCTCAACCCGCGCAAAACGATTCGCGAAATCATCGCGACGCCGTTGATCAATCGTGGCTTGACAGATTTGAACGAGCGCGAAGAAATCATCCTCCAGTTGCTGCGACGGGTGGGGCTGCACGCGCGCAACCTCGATCAGTATCCGCATCAATTTTCGGGTGGACAGCGCCAGCGCATCGGCATCGCGCGCGCGCTTGCGATGCAGCCACAGTTCATCGTCGCGGACGAGCCCGTCTCCTCGCTCGACGTTTCGATTCAGGCGCAGGTCATCAACTTGATGCAAGAGTTGCAAGCGGAATTTCACTTGACGTACCTGTTCATCGCGCACGATTTGAGTTTGATCTATCACATCAGCAATCGGGTCGCGGTGATGTACCTGGGCCGCATCGTCGAGGAAGGCGCAACCGATGAACTGTACACGCAGCCGTTGCATCCGTACACGCAAGCGCTCCTCGCCGCAATTCCATCACTCGACAAAGCGCGCCGACGGCAGCGCATCATCTTGCAAGGCACCGTGCCTAGCCCGATCAATCCGCCCAAGGGTTGTCGTTTTCATCCGCGTTGTTTCGCGCGCGTCGGTTCGATTTGCGAGAACGAGGTCCCGCCGTTTTTCGAGGTGGGTAAACAACGCGTCGCATGCTGGAAGTATCAGTGAGGGAGTTGTGGGGATCAAAGTTTTGTCGTTGTATGGCGATCATTATCAAATGGGTTTGCAACACGGGAGGCAGGTCTCTGACCTGCGTCCTTTGATTTTGGCGACGCTCGGTGCGCGGTTGGAAGCGCTGACGCGCACGGGTGGTTTGGACGCGACGCGGCTGGATGAATTGCAACACGCGTGGGAGAACACGCCCGACGCCCACGCAACGATGCGAATGGTGGAAGGCATTGCGGATGCGTTGGAAATTCCACGCGCACGCTTGTTTCAGTACGTCGCCGCGTCGTATCTGGAAGATTTGTTGCTCGCCAAGACCCAGCCCGAAGGGTGCACCGTTTGGGCAGCCGCGCGTTCCGCTACGCGCGACGGCGTGCCGATCCTCGCCAAGAATCGTGATTATTACGAAGCACATATTCCGATGCGATGTATCGTGTATGCCGCACCACGCAAGGGCTATCGCTACATCTACGTGACGAGCGCGGGCAGTCCGGGCGTCTTCAGTTCGGGAATGAATGCGCGCGGACTCGCGATTGCCGATACGCACGTCTCCTCGCGCGATTTGGGTCCTGGCTTGGCGCGCTTTTCGCTGATGATGAATATTCTGGAACACTGTGCGAGCACCGCCGACGCGTTGGCGTACCTGAAAAGGGTCCGCTGTATGGGCGCGGGCAATCTGACGCTGATGGATGCCACCGGCGAAGGCGCGGTCGTCGAAAACGGATTTCGCGCGTGTGGTTTCCTCGCACCGACGCAAGACATCGTCGTTGCGACGAATCACTTTGTCAGCGCGGAACTGCATGCGGCGAATGTGTTTCGGAACAGCACGACGTACGACGAAACACGCGCGCGTTACGCGACGGCGCGCGCGCTGCTCGATCAAGCGCGCGGCGCGATTGATACGGCGTACGCCAAACGCATCGCCGCGCATCACGACGAAACCGCGCTCTGCCGGCATCGTCCGATCAATGACTCGGACACGATCTCGGCGGCGATTTACTTGCCCGCGCAGCGCCGATTGTTGTTCTGCAACGGCTGGCCCTGTCAGGGGAGTTACGAGACGTACACGCTGTGAGCGCGAAAGGACGAAGGCGGTTGTGTTTTTCGGCAGTGTAGCATAGTGACCGCGAATGAGCTCAATTTGACCGCAGAGATGCAGAGAAGAAATCACAAACTCTGCGCTCTCGGCGCCTCTGCGGTTAGGAATCGGTGGACGT
Source organism: Anaerolineae bacterium (assembly GCA_034433515.1). GTDB lineage: Bacteria > Chloroflexota > Anaerolineae > UBA4142 > UBA4142 > DAOTXS01. The sequence continues at coordinate 75,053 of DAOUAL010000087.1, forward strand.
GCTACACTCATTCTTCACAGGAAATTGGAAATGGAGATTGATACACTCGTACTGGTAATCGTTCAACGCGACGATGCGGACGCGGCAATCGGTGCGCTCACGCGCGCGGGATTCGAGGTCACCGTGATTGCAAGCGTCGGTGGCTTTTTGGGCACGCGCAATGTCACGCTGCTCATCGGCTTGGCCGCTAGTGAGATCGAACGCGCGCGCGCGGTGCTGCTGGAAACGTGCCACCCTCGCGCGATTCACGCCCCCGTCAAGACAAGCATCGGCAGTGCGACGCTTTTCGTACTGCCCATCGCGCGCTATTTTCATCTGAACGCGGATGGCGTCGTCGTGGATAAAGTGCGCGCGTCGAGCAAGCCCGGCGCGTTGCAATTGATTCTCGCGATCGTCGCGCGCGAGCAAGCGAATGGACTGATCGAAATGTTGACGGCGTGGAGTTATCACGTGACGGTACTCGGAACGACGGGGGGCTATTCGCAGCGCGCCAACACGACCTTGCTCATCGCCGTCCGCGCCGAGCGCGTAGATTCCATCATTGCGCACGTACGCGACATTTGCGCGACGACCGCAAACCCGCTGGCAACGATTTTGGTGTTGAATCTGGCACAGTTACAGCATATTTGACAGACGAGTCGCCGATTCGTCTCTCTGCCCGCTGACGCCGGTCGGCTTCGAGTAGTCGCAAGCGGCAAACCGTTGACAAATCATCCTCACTCGTGGTATCTTATGCATAGCACCTCAATTCACTGCACCACCATATTTTTGCAAGGAGGCAAAAATGGAAAAACCCTGGCTTAAGCACTATGAACCTGGCGTCCCGGCGAATCTCACCTACCCCGATGTGCCAATGCACTATTTCCTCGAGCAAGCAGCAACCCAGTACCCCAACAACCCCGTAACCATTTTTGGGAATGGCAGCGCATTGGATGCCAAACTCACCTACCGCGAACTGAACGAGCACGTCAATCGGCTGGCGAACGCCTTGACCGCGATGGGCGTCAAGAAAGGCGACCGCGTGGCGTTGTACCTGCCCAATTGTCCCCAGTACGTCATTGGCTATTATGCCACCCTCAAAATCGGGGCGATTGTAGCCCCCAACAATCCGCTCTACGTACCGCGCGAACTAGAGTTTCAGGTCAACGATGCAGGTGCAGAGACGATTATCTGCCTCTCGCGTTTCTATCCGAATGTTCAGAAAATTCGTGCGAATACCAAACTCAAGAACGTCATTGTTGCCAACATCAAAGAATATTTTTCGCCGCTCCTGAAACTCCTCTTCACAGTGGCGAAAGAAAAGAAAGAAGGTCATCACGTAACCCTCGATCCCGGCGACAAATGGTTCCCCGATGTTCTAGCAAGCGCACCTGCCACCAAGCCGAATGTTGAAGTGAACCCCAGCGACACCGCCGTGCTCCTCTACACCGGCGGCACGACGGGCATCCCCAAAGCCGCTGAGATCACGCACAAGAATCTGGTGGCCAATGCGACCCAATGCAAAGCGTGGCTCCCTCGCTTGCAGGAAGGTAAAGAAATCACGCTCACCGCCTTACCGCTCTACCACTCGTACGCGATGACGACCTGTATGAACTTTTCGATCATGACGGCAGGTGCCATGGTGTTGATTCCTAACCCGCGTGAGTTGGAAAGCGTGCTCAAGGCAATTGATCACCACAAGCCCACGCTCTTTCCGGGTGTTCCCACCATGTACACCGCCATCAATAACTTTCCCGGCTTGAGCAAGTACAACTTGAAATCCATCAAGGCATGCCTCAGTGGGGCATCCGGTTTGCCCGCCGAAGTGCAGACCAAATTCCAAAACCTCACCGGTGCGCGTTTGGTCGAAGGGTATGGTTTGAGTGAAGCCACACCAGTCACACACGCCAACCCGGTGTTTGGCGAAAATCGCATCGGCACGATCGGTTTGCCCTGGCCCGATACCGATGCCAAGATTATGGACGTTGAGACCGGCGAGAAAGAAATGCCGGTGGGCGAAGCGGGGGAGTTGGTCGTCCGAGGCCCCCAAGTGATGAAAGGGTATTGGAATCGCCCTGACGAAACCGCCAAGACCCTACGCAATGGCTGGCTCTACACCGGTGATATTGCGGTGATGGACGCCGAGGGGTATTTCAAGATTGTGGATCGCAAAAAAGATATGATCATTGTCGGTGGGTTTAATGTTTATCCGCGCGATGTGGAAGAAGTCTTGTTCAAACATCCCAAGATTCTCGAAGCCGCTGTGGCAGGCATACCCGATCCCAAGAGTGGCGAGCGCGTTAAAGCATACATCGTCCTCAAGCCCGGCCAAACCGCCACCGCCGAAGAGATTATGGAATATTGTCGCGAGAATCTAACCGGCTACAAACGTCCTCACGAAATCGAATTCCGCGATTCACTGCCCAAGACGATGGTGGGCAAGATTCTACGCCGGCAATTGGTCGAAGAGGAAAAGAAGAAACAGGCAGGTTAGTAGTGCACCAACATGAAAGTGCGTGGTAGAACTCGATTTTTAGCCACGTCTGTCAACGTCTTTCCATCAGTCTGGTATGCAACTATTTCATGTTGTTGCACTAGTTGGACGAATTTATTGACGAAGCGATCACGGTCGAAAGCGAAGAATTTAGCACCGCGCCACGCACCCTCGTGTGGCGCGGTGTGCGTTATGAGGTTGCCGAGGTGCTCAAAACGTGGCAAGATTGCCACACGCCCTCATATGCCAAGCACGTGCAAAAGTGGATGCACCGCCGGCATCGGAACTATTTTGTGGTGCGCACCACCGCGGACGAAATCTTTGAACTGTATTTTGATCGTACCTTTGGTCGCTTGTGAGCCAAAGGTTTGTTTAGTGGTTGGTCAACCAGTCTTGCTCAGCACCCGGGCAAATTCTTGCTTCACTTGTTGCATCCAAGCCGGGTTGCTCAATAAATCAATCGTTGTCATCGCCATCCCTTTGGCAGCACGCAGCATACCCAGATGCCCGGCTGGCGAAATCGCCGCCTCGCGAAATTCAACGGTGTGCCCGGCGGTGCCCACTGGTGCAATGGCGACGTACGGGTGGATTGAAGGGACGGCGTGGCTCACATTACCCATATCGGTGGATGCCATGCCTTCGTGGGTTGGATGCTCATCCAGTTGAACACCAATTGCGCGCCAATTCTCTGCAAAGAGATTCGCCATCACATGGTTGGGAATCATTTCGTCGTACCCCACCTTGACGCTGTAATTCAACTGTGCGCCGGTTGCCATCCCGGCGGCTTGGGCACAATGGATGACGCGCTCCAGCACTTGATCCGCCATCTCGCGTTCCATGGCTCGCACGCTAAACGTTGCGGCGGCATAATCGGGGATGATGTTTGACATCGTCCCCCCGTGCGTGATGATGCCATGCACCCGCACATCATCGCGGAGATGTAAACGGAGCGCGTTCACGTTGTTGAAGGTGAGAATCACGGCTTCGAGGGCATTGATGCCATCCTCGGGCGCGGCGGCGGCGTGTGCTGCTTTGCCGGTAAACTCAACCCTGAGTCGCGTCGAAGCCAGCGAGCGTCCGTCCACCAAATTCCAACACGAAGGATGGACTGTCATCGCGGCGTCCACATCATTGAATACACCGTGTTCCAGCAAAATGATTTTTCCCCCGCCGCCTTCTTCCGCCGGCGTACCAATGATGGCAAGCGTACCGGGCAAACGATCTATCACGGATTGTACTGCAATCCCCGCGCCAATCGCCGCGGTGGCGATGATGTTGTGTCCACACGCGTGTCCAATGTCTGGCAATGCATCGTACTCGGCGAGGATCGCGATGGTGGGACCGCCAGGTTTACCATGCACTTCGGCGCGGAACGCTGTCTCCAAGCCGCCAATGCCACGTTCAACGTGAAAACCATACTCGCTCAACGTATCGCTGATCAGCGTAGCGGCTTTGAATTCCTGAAATGCGACTTCGGGATTGCCATGAATCTCGGAACTGATGCGAATCAATTCATTGCCGAGCGCGTCAATTTTTGCAACCGCGCGTTGTTTCAATGCTGCAACATCCATCGTTTTCAAAAGATCCACTTGTCTTGGGCGCGCAAGGGTTGTTCCAAGTCTTGCGCGATCAGAATTTGTTTGATTTCTTCTGGGGTGCGATGGCGCCCGAGCGAACCTTCGTGTTGTGCCAAACGAAGCAGAACGCGTGCGGCAACCATCGCACATTCTTTCATCTCGCGTTCATTTACCTTGTCGAGCGTATCCATTGCCGTGTGTCCAAACCCGCGCCCCAGCGCACGATTTTCTTCGCGCGCAGTCATCATGATGGCTGGCACACCGTGCATCAAGAATGGAAAATGATCGGAGGCGGTAATGATCTTGTCGGTGAGCCGCAACGGATAACGGGTCGCCTTGGCGATCTGTTTGAGCAACGCCTCGACCTCTTCCAAGCCGCTGAATGAAAATCCTTTGGCGCCGTTGCCCACCGCGCCATCGAGATTGATCATCAAAGCAAGTTCTTTCAGCGTCTCGCGATTCTGTTCGACAAAAATAGTTGAACCGAGTACGCCCAACTCTTCGCACGCGATTCCCCAGAATCGAATGGTGCGTTTGAGTTGACCGCGCAAGGGTGCAAACATTCGCGCGAGATCGAGGACCAGACACGTGCCGGTGCCATCGTCCATTGCGCCTTGCGCAATGTCGTGTCCATCGTAATGCGCGCCGACAAGGATCACTTCGTTTGATTGCCCGGGCACATCGCCAAAGACGTGATGCGCGATGGTGGGCTTGGATTCATTCTGCACATCGAGCGCGACCATCGTTTCGCCTTTTTCGATCCAACGTTTGAGTGCAAACCCGGTCTCGTACGAGACCGCGACGGCAGGGATTTCGCCCAAGCGTCCCGCGCGCAACGAGCCGGTTTCTGGCAAACCGCCGGGCAAATGGCGCGTGTAAATGAAACCGACGGCACCGGCGGCAACCGCGCGCCCGTACTTTTCCCGGCGATGCGGCGGACGTCCTTCTTCCGGGTTCGCGCTAGAACACAAAACGATCTTGCCGGCAAGCGCATCTTGTTTGCGCGCATATTCTTTTTCTGTGCCCATCCCCACATCTACGATGGGCGCGCGCAAACCGCCCGGCGGTGTGGACGGTGAATAGACGAGCGAGATGGCGTCGTATGCGCGTTGCACCGGCGCGACGACGTTGAGCGCGCACGTGCCGCGCCACCAACCCAGATATTCGAACGGCACAAGTTGCACATTGGTCAAACCGTACGCGCGAAATTTCTCGGCGATGAAATCGCGAGCTTGCGCTTCGCTGGGCGAGCCGGCAAAACGACAGCCAAAATCCACCAGCGTTTCCAAATTCGCGTAAATGTCCGGCGAGGTCCACGCGTCTGCGATGAGGTGTTTGTCGAGAGTTGAGAGATCCAAATTAATTCTCCGTCAGATGGTTTTTAGAAATGATCGCCAATTGGAATGACGGTAGCAGGATCAACGGTCTTGCGAACAGCGTCCCAAACACCAATTTTCAATCGTGTCTGCTCCGAATATTCCAGTACGTCGTAACGACGATAAACTTGGAGTAACAAAGTGAGTGCCTTGCTCATGCCGGCTGGCGAGACAAGGATCGCATAGATTGGTTTGGCGACCTTACTGTACCCAAGTAACTGGCTGATGTCACGCAACGTAAGGACACTCAATTTGCATTCGACAAAAGCGAGAGCAGGATTTCTCCGCTTTACCACGCCAGTAACATCAACGTTGATTTCGTATGTTTGGTAATCGGGAAACAATTCGGTCAAACCTTCTTGTTCCAAATAGTTGCTCAACGTCATTCGTGAGGTATCCGCAACAACTCTGGCAGATTTGGGGAAACGTGATTTCCACACACCTTGGAGCCATTCACATACTTCAGGGTACATGGCGTGTTCATTGAGATAACGCCGGTTATTCTGTGATAAGGTTTTCAATGTCAGTCTCCTCGTCAACCTCGTCAAGTGGCATTGTGGCGGATACACATTGTTTACATCCGAGCGCGAGACAAATTTGCCAATACGTATCGTAGTGATGGTTTCGTAAGCGGGGAGGCAACACAGAGCTCTTTTCGTCAGGATGACGCTTCTTTTTCTGAACCCGGCGGATCTCTGGATTGGGATTGCATTTGTGTAATGAACCATGCAATTTGCGGTCCTGGCGGGCAAATTTTTGTAAAGTCTTGTTTTTATACTCGAGGGTGAATCCGATGGGCTCAAACGCCTCCGCGAAAATTTTAACTTGGTGCTCACGCGCCCAGTGATGTCCCCCTTTGGGTTCGCGGGTGTTAGGATGTCCCCACTGGATCAATTGTACAGGCACATCCAATTTTTGTTGAAGCAACGCGCACAGTTGAATTGGCAAAATCCAATTACGGTTGTGAATTTCGAGATACACTCGTCGCCGTCCGTCAACATAGCGATGGCCATCGCGAATGAAGCCACCCACATCAGCCACGCCGCGCAAGAATTCGATTTGCACCGCTCGCGGGGCATCCCTCACATTCGCCGGAATCTGAAATTCTTTGTACGAACGATGATTCCCCAATAGATAGCGAAGATTTCGCCAGGTGACTGGATTCTGGAGAAAACGGATCGCGAAGATGAATGCTTTGCCAGCCGATTCAACGCGTACCTGCGTTTCCACCAATTCCTGAATCCGATCGCGGATACGATTCACACCTAATTGGAGATACAATTCCTGATTGTATCCTTCGACCTCCAGACTCTTGAATGGAAATTCAATCGTGATACCACGCTCCGAGCCACGATCATACAACTGACCTCGCATCACAATCAAGCCGAGGTAAGTACGCCACGTCTTCGTCCAAATAGTTTTCCGTAATCATGGCTATCCTCTTTGGTCGGTCGAAACGATCGCTAGGATGGTTTTTGGAAAATTAAAACGTACTCGTGCGCCTTGTTGATACGGAACACGTACGGATAACCAAGTGGGCGCATATTGTTATACTCGTGCCGGCGATCCCAAATAATCAGGTCGTCGAAAATGAAACCAACTTGTTCCATTTTACGTGCTAGATCGGAATGAAACGGATAGAATTTGTCTTTCTTCCGCAAATCCATTACGACTACCGCACAATATTTGTGTGGCTTGAGAACACGAAATACCAATCGAAAAATCTCTGTCAACGCATCCAAGAATTCGTCATAATCTGCGATCTTGCCCAAGTCCAGTTTTGCATCTCCATAATTGCGAATTGCTTTATAATCTGCGGTGCGTTTTTGTAACAAGACATCCCAATAGGGCGGCGATGTAATCACCAAATCTACAGAATTCGGAGCGACGTACTTGAGCAAGTTACGTGCGTCGTCGCAGTATATCTTACTTGTGCGTGCTTGGGTGCTAAACAATTCACGTTGCCCTAATCGTTTTTCTGCCAGCTCAACAAAATCGGGTGATACCTCAATTCCGATTCCTGTCTTATTCAAACGATCAGCCGCAATGACCGTTGTTCCAACACCGACAAATGGATCCAAGACCACAGAATCTTCTGGTGCGGCAAAACACTCGATCAGACGTTGTGCAAGTTGGAGAGGAAACATCGCAGGATGTTTTAATTCCATCTCCTCTTTAGATTTTTTGATGTCACTCCAGATGCTAATGGAATATTTTGTCCATGTTTTACCATCAAGTTGATTGGCGCGCCGTTTGTTTTGTTTTTCTGTGGCTTGGGTGGGCTGGACGACTGACGTAACTAGTAATTCTGCTTTGGTCTCTTTGATTCGTTTCAATTCTACCTCCGATTCCTTACGCACCACAAAACCGTTCCACCACATCATACAACACCCGCGTCCCAAAGTCCAGATTGGCAACGCTGATGCGTTCGTTGTGCGCGTGGGCAAGACCGGTCATAGCGGGTCCTTCATAACGCATTGGCACAAAACCTAAAACCCGCGTGCCAAGTTGCGAAACGCTCTTGGCATCTGTGCCACCCGTGATCAAGCCGGGGACGAGGATTGCGCCGGGTTCGTGCGCTTGGAGCACTTGGTGAATCGTTTCGAACAACGGCGAATTCGGATCCGATTCAAGCGCGGGATAGATTGGACCAAATTCGATCTCAACATCGTTGCCGATCACCGCACGCAATTCGGCTTCCAACGATTCGCGCGTGGTGCCGGGCAGAATGCGGCAATCCACCTGACACTCGGCTTCGGCGGGAATCACATTGATCTTGCTCCCGGCTTTGAGAATGGTTGGCGTGGCGGTGTTGCGCATCGCCGCGTTCAGGCGACGCTTATGAGGTTCGGGCAAGGGCAATGCGGCGAGCGATTGGTCGTATGTTGCCTCCTCGAGCAAGCCCAGCAAATTGGCACGCTGACCATCGTTGACATGGCGCGCCATTGTTTCAATTTGTGCCCGCGCCGATTTTGTGACACGCAACGGCAATGGCGTTTCGATGAGGCGTGTCAATGCTTTGGCTAAGGGGAGAATCGCATTGTATTTGTGCGGTTGCGAGGCATGCCCGGGTTGTCCACGCCCACGCAAGGTGAAACGCGCCGAACCCTTCTCAGCCGTCGAGCAAACGAAAAACACTTGATCTTCGATCACGATGCTGGTCGGTCCGCCTTCGTTGATGGCGTACTCGGCGCGAATCAAATCGGGATGGTTCTGCACCACCCAGCCCGCGCCCATTCGTCCGCCGGTCTCTTCGTCCGCATTCGCCATAAAAATGACATCGCGTTTGAGCGGAACATTTTCACGCTTGAGCAACAACATCGTCATCAATTCCATCGCCACCATTTGCTTCATATCGGTGGCGCCGCGTCCCCAAAGGATGCCATCAATGAGATCGCCGGAAAAAGGTGGATGATCCCATTTATCCGCTTCGGCTGGGACAACATCCACATGCCCCATCAACAACAGTGGCGGCAGTGAGCCATCGCCTTTCAAACGTGCCACAAGATTGCCGCGCCCGGGCGCCGATTCCAAAACGATAGGTTCGATCCCTTCGCGTTTCAGCGTTCGTGCAATGTATTCGATGCACGGGGTCTCGTTGCCCGGCGGATTGGTGGTGTCGAAACGCAGGAGGTCTTGCAAAAGCGAAATAACTTCTTGGCGAATTGGTTCCCAGTTCATTGAGGGTCCTTTGAAAAAGGTTTTTCGTTCATCCTTGGGCACGTAGTTGGGCGTGCCAAACTGTGCGACTCCGCTTCGCTCCGTTGTGCCCTATGCGCACAGTATACCGATCAATCATTGCCCAAGCAAAACAGGTAGACCGGTTGCCGGTCTACCTGTTTACCGTTGCCGGTCTCCCGTTCACTCGACGTGATGGGGGTCCAGGGCGTCGCGCAAGCCATCGCCGATATAGTTGACGGAAATGACCGTGAGGAAAATAAACAAGCCGGGAAAGATGGCGGTCCACGGCGCGTAATCCATTTCCGATTGCGCGTTGCGCAACATATTGCCCCAGGTGGGGGTCGGGGGTTGCACGCCAAAACCCAGATACGACAAGCCGGACTCGGTGATGATTGCCGCGCCCACGCGCAAGGTTGCGGCAACGATGATGGGACTCATGGCGTTGGGCAAAATGTGGCGGACGATGAGCCGCCAATTTTTTGCACCGGCGGCGCGCGCCGCTTCGATAAATTCTTTTTGTCGGATTGAAAGATATTGTGCGCGCACCAGACGCGCCACGCCCATCCACGACGTGGCGGCGATGACCAAAACAATCGGCATGATGCCGGCGCTCAGAAAGGGAATGACGCCGGCACGGAGTAATTGCGTCAAGAGAATTGCCACGAAAAGGGTGGGCATGGTTAGCATAATGTCGGCAATGCGCATCAAGACGTTATCTATGACCCCGCCGTAAAAACCGGCAATGGCACCGACCGTGGTGCCAATCGTCACAGCAAGTAACATGGCCGTTAAACCAATGAGTAACGAGATACGCCCACCATCCATCGCGCGGATAAACAGATCGCGTCCCAGTCCATCTGTCCCCATAATGTGTTCGACGGAGGGAGGCAGATATTTGTCGAGGATTTTGGTTTTGCCGGGATCGTAACCGGTCGCGATAGGCACGACGATCGCGCCAATGATCAGGAGCGCCAGTACGATCATGCCGGCGATGGCGGGCTTGTGTCTTTTGAAATGTCGCCATGCAATCGAATACAAGGTGTCTTGGCGCACTAATTGATTGGATGATGTCAGGGTTGCCATCACTCGTATCGAATCCTTGGATCCAGAAAAGCGTAGGCAATGTCTGCCACGAGATTGAAAAAGATAATCAAGGTTGCGCTCATCATCAGGATTCCCATCAAGACGGTGTAATCGCCGCGCTCCGCGCTATTGTAAAATAAACGTCCCATGCCGGGCCAGGAAAAAATTGTTTCGGTGAACAATGCGCCATTGAACAACCCCGGAATTTCCAAAGCGATAATCGTAACCACCGGGATCGCGGCGTTCTTGAACGCGTGTTTGAGAATGACTGCCCGCTCGCGCAAACCTTTAGCGCGCGCCGTACGAATATAGTCCAATTTCAGAACATCGAGCATGCCGGCACGCATATAGCGGACGTGCTGCGCCAGTTGAAAGACCGCGAGCATTGAAACCGGCAAGACCAAATGCCAAAGACGATCCACGAGTGGGTCGGGGGGATATTCGCCCAGCGTAGTCATCCCACCGCCGGGAAAGAGGGGTAGGGGCGGCGGATGCGGAAATAACGGGGTCCCCGCCAAGGGATTGGTTAGGTTCACTGAAAAGACAATGATGAGCAAAAGACCAAACCAGAAAATTGGAATGGACTGCCCCATAAAGGCAATCGTCGTAACGATGTGATCAAACAAGGAATATTGGCGCACCGCCGAGATGATACCGATCGGAATCGAAATCCCAAGCGCTAACCCAAAAGCGATGGCGGAAAGGTAGAGCGTATTGGGCAAGCGTTCACCAATTTCGGTTAGCACCGGGCGATGCGTCACGAAGGAATCTCCCCAGTTGCCCTGCAAGAGTTGGGTGAGCCATTTGGTGTACTTGACAGGCAAGGGATCATTCAAACCGTACTCTTGCTCCAGCCGCATCAAATCCTCTGGCGTGATATTAGGATTATTCTGCAGGGCTGAAAGAGGATTATTGGGTGCTACCTGAATTAGAGAAAAGACGATGATGCTGATGATGAACAGGACGGGCACCGCTTGAATGAGGCGTCGAATGATGTATTGAGTCATCGGTCGTTCTGCAAAGGGGGCGTAGCATGCTACGCCCCCTTGAATGATGCTACTTGACCCAAATATCCCAAACGTTCCACAACGGTCCGCCCCAGGAAGAAGAAATCCATCCTTGAACGCGGGTGTTGAACGATTGGAGGTTGAGTCGCTGATAGAGATAGATATGACTTGCGCCTTCGACAATCCTTGCCGCCGCTTGGCAGTACAACTCTTTGCGTTTGGGCCAATCGGGAATACTGCCGGCTTGTTCAAGCAACTTGTCCGTTTCGGGATCGTTCCAACGGCTATAGTTTATTCCCCCTTGATTTTCCGGCGATGGAATGGAGGAACTGTGAAAATAGTTGAACATTTGACTATGCGGATCAATCGAAGCGTTGGTGGTGTACATGATGATGTCAAAGTTGCCTTTTTTGCGGGGGCTGTTTGCCGCCCAAGAACCGATGAGCAATGATGACGGTTGGTTTTCAATGTAAAACTCGATGCCAATCGCCTTCATATTTTCAACGATGAGCACTTGGGAATCCTCGCGCAGTTTGTTGCCGGTCGTCGTTTGATATTTCAAGCGCAGGCGTTGCCCATCTTTGACCCGGATGCCATCGGAGCCCGGCTTCCAACCTGCTTCGTCCAGCAATTGCTTGGCTTTGGCTGGATCGTACGGGAAGGGCTTGACGTTGGTGCAGTTGTATGGATCCACATTCAATTCCCCTGTTCCGGGCAGCGCCTTACCAAACAACAATTTGTCAATGATGGTTTGTTTGTCAATGCCATAAGCAATCGCTTGACGAACTTTGAGATCCCCCAGAATGGGATGCGGGGTTTTGTTATCCGCCGGATCGCCTGGCTTGACCAAGTTGAGAATCAAGCGTTCACCGCCGGCTTGCGGCGCCGAGAACAACTTGACATTCGTCATCTTTTCTAGCTCGGGAATATCCGCTTCCGTGTTATTCCACATCACATCCGCTTCGCCGTTTTTCAACAACTGCTTGGCAACCTCGGAGGAAGGCACAATGCGAACGATGATCTTGTCCAGATACGGTTTGCCTTCCATCCAATAGTTGGGATTGCGTTCAAAGGTGATGTGATCAGCGGTTACAAATTCCGTAACCTGGAAGGGACCGGTGCCGATAGGTTTGCGGTTCCAAGCCCACGTTTTGAGGTCTTCCGGTTTGCCGGCATTCCTAGGGAGCGGTAAGCCAAGGCCGGAGAATAGACGAATCCAATCCGCTCGGAAATTCTTGAACTTGATCACAGCGGTGTTCGGATTGGGGCATTCGATGGTATCAATGTCTTTGAAGGTACCGGCATCCAAGGCACCGTTGTTCGGCGTCATAATGACTTTCCAGGTGAATACCAAATCGTCACAGGTAAAGTCACTGCCATCGTGCCATTTGGCTTTGCGGAGTTTGTAGGTAATGGTCTTGCCATCGGCACTCACACCCCCATTGGCGGTGGTGGGAACCTCCGTCGCCAACAACGGATACCGTTCGCCTTTTTCGTTGACTGCGGTTAACCCTTCCAAAGCCAACGAGGCGACATGATCAACAACCGTCTGGGTGCTCAATTCTGGGTTGAGGTGTTCTGGCTCTTGCCAGACCACCATCGTGATGGTGCCGCCTTTTTTGGGTCCAGCGGTTGGGACAGCCGTAGGGGCTGGTGCAGCCGATGAGGAAGCCGCTGGCGGTGCTTTGGTTGGCTCAGGGATAGGGGCTGCACAAGCGCTGATGGAAACCATAGCTAGGCCAAAAAGGGTGAGCCCAATTAGGAATTTGCGTGCGTGCATGTTCTTCTCCTCCTCGAATCGTTGCTCAACATCGCACAATCTGGCACGTCTGACCTATGAAATTGCCCGATCGCCTCACCCCCTTTCGCACCAAAATCGCTGGGCGAAATTTGCCGCGATTTTATCACGAAAGCAGCGCATCGTCAATGTTGTTGCTAAAAAATCGAACTTGGGTACAATGTCGGCGAAGGAGTGCGTCGGATGAAATTGGCGATTGGTTCGGATGAACGCACGCATCTGACCGATGTTGTGCTGGAGGAATTACAAAAGCGCGGACATACCGTTGAACTTTTTGGACCCTTGCGCAACCAAAACGAAAGTTGGACCCAGGTGGCGCAAGCCGTTGCGGAATGCGTGGCGCGCGGTCAAGCGGATGAGGGCATTCTCTTTTGTTGGACGGGCACCGGCGTTTCGATTGCGGCAAACAAAGTGCCGGGCATTCGCGCGGCGTTGTGCCACGATGCGGAAACCGCCAAAGGGGCGCGCTTGTGGAATCGCGCCAATGTGCTGTGCCTCAGTTTGCGGGCAACATCCGAAGTTGTGGCGAAAGAAATTTTGGAAGCGTGGTTCAACACCCCCCTTGGCACCGATCCGGTGGATGTGCAATGCGTGGAGCAAGTGAGTGAGATTGAACGCAAGTATGCCAAGTGAGTTCCAAGTTTCAAGGTTGTAGGTTCAGACGGCGTGCAACTTTGGCATTTGAAACCTGAAACGGGGTCAAGATGCAAGTCCAAATCGGCGAATCAATACTCGAACTCGTGCAAGGTGACATTACAAAGCAAGAGGTGGATGCGATTGTGAATGCGGCGAATTCATCGTTGCTGGGGGGCGGCGGTGTGGATGGTGCAATTCACGATGCGGCGGGACCGCAATTGTTGGAAGAGTGTCGCAAACTGGGTGGCTGTCCTACCGGGAGCGCCAAGATTACGCGCGGCTACAAACTCAAAGCCCGGCACGTGATTCACGCGGTCGGTCCCGTGTATCGCGATGGCAAACACAATGAACCGGCATTGCTTGCCAGCGCCTATCGTACCTCACTCGAACTCGCCTCGCAAAACCAGTGCGCTTCCATCGCGTTCCCGGCAATCTCCACCGGCGCGTATGGCTATCCGATGCCAGACGCCGCGCGCATCGCGTTTCGCACGATCATTGATTATGTGGAGCAACATCCAGAAATCAAATGGGTGCGCTATGTGCTGTACGATGCGCGAGCGTTTGCTGTGCATCAAAGAGTGTTGGAGCAAGTGTTGGCGGAATAAATCTGTCGGGGCGAGGTATCCTCGCCCCGACGTTTTTACATCGCATAATGAATCGCTTGTCCCGCGACAATGTACCAAGTAATGAACAACGCATTGATGAACGCGCCGGTGTAAATCTTGCCGGTTTTGTGATAAAAGAAGGTTGAAATGCAACCGACGATTGCCATCAAAGGGATGAGTTGGAATGACACAATCGTCAGTAACGGCTCGCCGTTCGCAATGCTGTACAACCCAAGTGTGCCACCAGCAAAGAACGGAAGGTACTGGTACAGCAACAGCACGATGAAACCGATGAACAACATCACGGCATTGAGCAGCATCTCGCGCCCGACGCTACCATTCACGCGTAATTGTCCGTGCAACGCCGTGCTGAGCACGAGGAAGAAGAACGTAAACGGGATGAGGTAGCCGAGGAAGATTCGGAAATGCAAGGTTGACATCGGCTTGAGGGCAAGCACCCACAAACGGAAATCGGTCTTGAAAAGCCAGTCCGAAATGCCCAGCAATAACGCGGTGGCAAAGACGATGATGATCGCCAGCCACAACGATTTGCCAATCTTGCCCCATTCCAGTTTGCCTGCCCACGTTACGCCATAGTTCGCGGCAGTCGCGCCAGTCTTGCGATTCAAAACAAAATGCCACAGCGTGAACAGAATCAATGTAACGAGTCCGTTGAACACTGCCCAGCCCATCAGCCCGGTCGTAATGTTTTGGGGCCAGATCGGCGTGGTGCCAATGAGGGGCCAGAACGTGGTGGGCGAAGTTTGGGAGGCCGGTTTGATCCAATCGTTTGCGGTGTGTTGCGCCCAGTAGAACGATGCCACCGGAATCACCACCGTGATCAGCGCGCCAATCCACCAACCGATTCCTTTGACCCCTTTGAATTCCGGCATCGTTTCGGCGAGTGGTTTGAAGCAATCGGTTTGCAGTAACAACGCGCCGAGCGGGAACAAGAACAAGATCATCCCAAAGAATTGAATGCCGGTGCCGATTTCTTTCCAGAACCAGACTTGATCGGAGGGCGGAATATTCTTGCCACCCTTGAGCGTCAGTTGGAACCACTCAATCGCCGCGCCAATGGCTTCGGTCGAGATGTGATCTTGGGGATGCGTGACCGCCGGCATATACAATTTGCGTGCGGTGCCTTCTTCAATCGAACCGTACAACTTGCCCACTTGGACCGGTTCCGTTGTGCCAAATTGCATTTTGAGTTTTGGTGTATTGACGATGTTGCGCGGAATCGGCGCACCCCACATCAAGGTCGAAAATTCATCGTACTGCGAAAAGACGAGACCCAGATTGCGCGGGAACGTTACCGTGCCGGTGATGCCACCAAACGTGCCAGTGGACGATCCTTGCAATACGATGGAAGTGTACTCGCGCGTGTACACCTGCGCGGCGATGACCGATGCCCAACCGCCCATCGAGTGACCTTCCAAGCCGATGTTGTTCTTGTCCACGATGTCGAGCGTGCGGATAAATTTGAGTGCATCGGGTCCACCAAAGCCGTTGGCGAACGCCGGCGGCGCAGAATAACCGTGCCCGGTCTGATCCACCGCGAGCACCACATAGCCGCGCCGCGAAAACTCGATGGCGAAACCATCCTGCGTTTCGCGCGAGTTGATGTAGCCATGAATCGCGACGATGCCGGGTGCCGGGTTCTTGGCAGTAACGCCTTTCGGCACATAGAGCAAGGCACTCATCGTCGTACCATTCGTGCCGATAAAGCGGATGTCGCGGATGTCCACCGTGCCACCGCTCGTCTGCGTCCACCAAGCCAGGCCTCCTCCGAAAAACACGAGCAAGAGTGCGATGAACAAAATGTTCCAGTACTTTTTTGAACTGCCGTTCATTTTCTCCTCCTTGAGAATGATTATGCTGTTTGTCATTGCGAGGAGGCGATTTGTGCCGACGAAGCAATCTCAAGTGCTTGGAGATTGCTTCGCCGCTGCGCGGCTCGCAATGACAAGTGCAACCTAACGCAAAACGCCCGCTCGAAAAATCGAGGCAGGCGTTGTCTGCACCTGTGTAATTCAATTACCGCGCTAATGCCGCCAGCCGCATTGCTGGGATGTGATTTCGATGTTGATTATACGACGCTAGTTATGGGACGTCAAGTTTGTTTGTGCAAATTGGGTGCATTTCCCGCTGGGGGCAAGTTGTGCCGGGCGAATCAATTCGCGGCAACCACCACGCGAAACCGACCTATGTCGGTTTCCCCCTCAGCGCCACAGGGCGACTTGGTTGCTGCGACTTCAGTCGCCCGATCCGACTTTGCATTCCGCCCGCGGGTTTCGTTCGCGTTTGACCAAATCCGCATTCTCGACTAAAATAGCGCACTGTGTTCGATAGTCTCAGCGAGAAACTCAACGCGGTTTTCAAGAAACTCAGCGGCAAGGGCAAACTGTCCGAAGCCGATGTGGACGCCGCGTTGCGTGAGGTCCGCCTTGCGTTACTTGAGGCGGACGTTAATTTCAAAGTCGTCAAGGATTTCCTCGCCCGCGTGCGTGAGCGCGCCATCGGCGAGGAAGTGATGCGCTCGCTCTCGCCCGCGCAAATGGTGATCAAGATCGTCAACGAAGAGTTGATCAAGACGCTGGGCGAGCCGGCAAAAATTGATTTGTCGGGCGAGCCGCCGCACGTGGTAATGCTCGTCGGTCTGCAAGGTTCCGGCAAGACGACGACTGCGGCGAAACTCGCGTTGCAACTTCGCAAGCATCAGCAAAAGCCGTTGCTCGTCGCGGCAGATACGCGACGCCCAGCGGCGATTCAACAACTGCAAACACTCGGCAAGCAACTCGATATTCCGGTCCATTCAGAATCGCCCACCGTTCCACCGCCAACGATTTGCGCGAACGCGGTCAAGCGCGCCAGCGATGGCGCGTACAGCGTCGTCTTGCTCGATACGGCGGGGCGTTTGCACATTGACGATGAGTTGATGCGCGAACTGGAAGAGGTCAAAGCCAAAGCCAAGCCACAAGAAGTCCTCCTTGTGGTGGATGCAATGACCGGGCAAGAAGCGGTGCGCGTCGCGGATGAATTCAACAAGCGCGTCGGATTGACGGGGCTCATCCTCACCAAAGTTGATGGCGATGCGCGCGGCGGCGCGGCGCTTTCGGTACGATCCGTTACGGGCGTGCCGATCAAGTACCTGGGCGTCGGAGAAAAGACCGATGCGCTCGAACCATTCCACCCGGATCGTTTGGCTTCGCGCATTTTAGGGATGGGCGACGTCCTCACGCTCATCGAAAAGGCGCAAGAGACACTCGATCAAGAGAAAGCACGCCAAGCTGCCGAGAAATTGATGAAGGCGCAATTCACCTTCGAAGATTTTCTCGAACAACTGCAGGCGATCAAAAAGATGGGACCGATTTCGCAACTATTGGGCATGGTTCCCGGTCTCAGTCAAGTGACCAAAGACCTGCCCGCCGATGTGACCGACAAGCAGATGAAACGCATCGAGGCAATCATCAACTCGATGACGCGCGAAGAGCGACAACACCCGGAAATCATCAACGGTTCACGCCGCAAACGCATCGCGTTGGGCAGTGGCACATCGGTGCAAGAAGTCAATCAACTGTTAGGTCAATTCAAACAAATGCAACGCATGATGCAGCAACTCAAGAGTGGCAGAATGCGGGGCTTTCCCGGTTTCCCGGGTTTAGGAATCTAAAATCAAAGTATTCAGTATTCAGTGTGCAGTGTTCAGTAACCAGTCTGCATACCGAATACTGCACACTGAATACTGAACACTGCACACAAGGAGTTCTCGTGTCTGTCAAAATTCGTCTCGCTCGTTTCGGAGCCAAGAAACAACCGGCGTACCGTATCGTCGTCGCCGAAGCGCGTAGTAAACGCGATGGGCGCATTGTGGAGAAACTCGGTCATTACGATCCGCGCACCGAACCGCCCACCGTCGTCCTGAACGAAGAGCGTACCCAGTACTGGCTCGGCGTGGGCGCGCAACCTACCGCTGCGCTGGGACCCATTCTCAAACGTGCTGGCATCACCGATCAATTCGTCAAGAGGCGAAGCGCGCGCAAATCCAAATCCGCTGCGAAGGAAGAAGCGGAAAAGAAACCGGAAACGCCGGCGGCAAGTTAGTTGCCTCGTTTATTCGTTGGCTAGTTGGCTGACGTACAGAGAACCAACGAGCTAACGAAGAAACGATTCAACGATCCAACGGGTGTTTATATGGACTTGCAAAACCTCGTTGAATACATCGCCACACATCTGGTCGCTGAGCCGAATCAGGTGAAGGTAGAGTTGCTGGAAAGCGCGAACACCATCACGCTTGAATTGCATGTAGCGCCCAGCGATATGGGACGGGTCATTGGCAAGAGTGGACGCATTGCCAACGCCATTCGCACACTCGTCCGGGTTGCCGCCGCGCGCGATGGCAAACGCGTGAATCTAGAAATCGTGTAGGATTGTCATTGCGAGCGAAGCGAAGCAATCCCCAAGTGACTTGATTGCTTCGTCGCAAACACCGCTCCGCGCAATGACAAATTCATCCCTCATCCTTCGGATGGATAAACCCAAGTTTCTCATCATCGGCAAAATTCTCAAACCCTTTGGAGTGCGCGGCGAACTCAAAGTTGAAATCCTCACCGATTTTCCCGAACGCTTCGCGTCGCTTCGCCAAGTCTGGATTGGCGACGACGCGAAATCATTTTCGGTCGAACGCGCGCATCTGCATAGCCACACCATCGCCTTGGTCAAACTGGCTGGCATCAACACACCCGAACAAGCCAGCCCACTCCGCGAACAACTGATGTACGTTGCCATGGACGACGCGGTCAAGTTGCGCGACAATCAAGTTTACCTCTTTCAAACGATTGGCTTGACCGTCAAGACCACCGACGGACAAACGCTGGGCAAGGTTATAGATGTGCTTGACACCCGCGCGAATGATGTGTACATTGTCCACGATGGTACCCGTGAAATCTTGCTCCCCGCGATCCCAGAGGTCGTCCGGGAAATCAATCTCGCACGCGGCGAAATGATTGTCAAATTGATAGACGGATTACTGTAACTTGATGGGGCGAGGCATTCGTGCAACCTTGATGGCTAATCAATCAAGTTAAACTTGCCGCAATCACACCAATTTGCCAACGTGATTTGACGAATGCCTCGCCCCGCCCAATGATTCAATGGACATTCGTTACTGGCTCGCCTTCAACCTGGTTCCCCACATTGGTCCCGCCAAACTCCAACGCCTCCTTGATCATTTTGGCGATTTAGAGACGGCGTGGCACGCGAATCACTTTGACCTTGCCGCTGCCGGTTTGGACAAACGCGCGTTAGAGAATCTCATCGAGGCACGCAAAAAAATCAACCTCGATGCCGAACTCGAAAAGATCGCGCGCGCGAACGTGCGTCTCCTCACGCTGGACGATCCCGACTATCCCCGTTTACTCAAACAGATTCCCCACGCCCCCTTTGTGTTGTATGTCAAAGGCAAAATCATTCCCGATGATGAATGGGCGCTGGCGGTCGTAGGCACGCGCCGCGCGACGGCGTACGGGCGTGAAGCCACTCGCACCATCGTTACCGATCTCGTTCGTAATCGCATTACGATTGTGAGCGGACTCGCACGCGGCATTGACGCCGCAGCGCATCGCACAGCCCTCGATTGCAAGGGACGCACGATTGCCGTACTAGGTTCCGGCGTAGATGTGATCTATCCACCCGAACACAAAAAATTGGCGGAGGCGATCTGCGAAAACGGTGCCCTCATCAGCGAATATCCGCTCGGCACCCAACCCGAAGCCGGGAATTTTCCACCGCGCAATCGCATCATCAGTGGACTTACTCTCGGCACCCTCATTGTCGAAGGGGATTTGGCTACCGGGGCGCGCATCACCATTGAGTATGCGTTGGAGCAAGGACGCGAGACGTTCGCCGTGCCCGGCAACATCTTTCATCGCGAATCGCGTGGACCCAACAAAATGATTCAACGCGGCGAAGTCAAACTGGTTACAAGCGCGATGGAAATTTTGGAAGAACTCAATCTCACGATGATCGAAGAGCATCAAGAAGCACGTGCCGCATTGCCGGAAAACGAAACCGAAGCCACCTTGCTCAAGCATCTCTCCGCCGAACCCATTCACGTGGACGAACTGTGCCGCGCAACGCAACTCCCCGCCGCCACCGTGTCCAGTACATTGACGCTGATGGAACTCAAAGGATTGGTGCGACAGGTTGGGAGCATGCAGTACATCGTCGCCCACGAAGCGCAGACCGAATCCAAAACCTGACGCCGGACCGCAAGACAAGGACGAACGCATTCGTCCTTGGTGATGAAGGAACACGATGCCCAAAAGCAAACAATCCATTTTTGCGCTTATTCTCGCTGGGGGCTCGGGCACCCGGCTTTGGCCTCGCAGTCGCCAACAGCAACCCAAACAACTCTTGCCCTTGCTCTCCAAGCGCACCATGTTACAAGAAACCGTGGATCGCATTCGTCCGCTCATCCCCGCGGATCACATCTTTGTGGTTACCAATGCCAGTTACGCCGCCAGTGTGCATCAGCAACTCCCGGAACTGCCGCGCCGCAACATCATCGGTGAGATCGAGGGGCGCGGCACCGCCCCTTCGATTGGCTTGGGCGGCTTGTGGATGCAGAAACGCGATCCCGATGCCGTGATGATTTCCTTGCATGCCGATCATTACATTGCCAAGCCCAAAGAATTTCGACGCGTGCTGTTGGACGCGGTGCGCGTGGCGCGCGATGGCTCGCTCGTTACGCTGGGCATCAAGCCGGATCGGCCGGAAACCGGTTACGGTTACATTCATCGCGGCGAGTTGGTGAAACGTTTGGGCGATCAAGAAGTGTACCGCGTAGCGCAATTTATGGAGAAACCCAACGCCGCGACCGCCGCCCGTTTTGTGGATAGCGGTGAGTATTATTGGAACAGTGGCATCTTTGCGTGGAAACTAACTACCTTGTGGGAAGAGTACGCCACCCATCAACCGATCTTGTGCGAACAGTTGCAACAAATCGGCGCGGCACTCGGCACGGCGCGCGAGCCAGCAACGCTGAAACGCCTATGGCGCAAAATCAAAAATGAAACGATTGATGTCGGCATTATGGAAAAATCGAAACGCGTCGTAACGTTACCGATGGAGGTCGGCTGGAGCGATGTGGGCTCGTGGGCAACCCTGCATGATCTCTTGCCGCACGACACGAATCTCAACGTCGTCGTGGGCGAACATATCGGCATAGATACGTCATCATCGCTGATCTATGGCAACAATCGTTTGATTGCGACAGTTGGGTTAAAAGACCTGATCATCGTGGACACTGGCGATGCAGTGCTGATTTGTCCCAAGCATCGCGCGCAAGATGTCAAGTATATCGTCGAAGCATTGAAGAAGGCAAAAAAGAATCGGTATTTGTAGCGAGGTGGACGATGGCAGCCGAGCATTTGGACCCGCAAGAAATTCTAAAATTGGAATTCGAGTACGCCAACAAAACAGCGGAACAAGCCCAAGACGATCGCGCGACAGTGATCAATCTGTACCTCTTGCTGGTAGGCGGTGTCGGTTCGATCATTGTGGGTTTGGGACAATCGAACGATTTTAGTTTGCCGCGCGGTGTATATGCCGGTGTATTTGCATTGCTCGGCATCGTGGGCTTTTTTATCTTGTTCCAACTCATCCGCCTGCGTCAAGCGTGGTACGATAGCGTCTTGACGATGAATCGCATCAAGGATTTTTATGTGGAAAGATTTCCAGAATTGGCAGACGCCTTCCGTTGGCGCACCCAAACGATTCCGGCACCCGGCAAAATCGGCACGATCACATTCAATATGGCATTGCTGGTTACGATCATTGACAGTGTGGCAATAGGCATCGCCGCCTTTTTGACCGGCTTGCGGCTGGCGAACAACGAGTATGCGTTTGCCCTCTTTGCTGGCGGGCTATTCTTCCTCTGGCAAATCTGGTTTTACTTTTTCCAATTGGGCGAGAAATGAAAACGCCAAATTTAGAGTCGGCTGGGTTTGGTTGGCTCGTTGCCGATGGCACGCGTTATGATCACGACGTGGTAATTACGGTGGAAGGCAACGTGGTGCCGCGCCCAAAACAGTTGAGCAAAAAGTACGGCGGCTGGCACACCGTGCTGGGTCCCGAAGAAATCGAAACAGCGATTGTCGGGAATCCGGAAATTCTTGTTGTTGGATGCGGACACTTTGGCGTGTTGCCCATTCGGCCGGAAACGCGCACCTTGCTTGCGCAACGCGGAGTAAAGCTAGAGACATACAAAATCGGCAAGGCAATGAAACGGTACCGCGAGTTGGCGCAAGCCGGTAAGCGTGTGGCAGCGGTGTTGCATTTGACGTGCTAAAAAACATCAACCGCAAAGGCGAAGCTTTCCAAACAAAAACACTCCGGTCACCCCGGAGTGTTTTTTTAACTAGCAAACGATCAAACCATAAAACAATTTTACTTGTGATCACTTGCCATATGACAGTTCTTGTATTTCTTGCCGCTCCCACACCAGCACGGATCATTGCGTCCAATTTTTGTACCGACTGGTGCATTCGCCGGCTTGCGCGCTGGCTCCGGTTTCTTGCCTTCCGCTTTGCGACCGCCGACTGCCGATGGCTGACCACTCGGCATTGATTGTTTACTGCTGACCACTGACGGCTGACTAGGGACGGGCGACGGTTGACTGACGACTGGCGACTGGCTCTCAATCGCCTGCCGCGATTCCCGGTCGCGTTGTTCACTCTCCAACCGTGCCAAACCACGATACTGGTACGTGAACACATACGTCACAACCTGCGAACGAATGCGCCGATACAAATCCTCAAACATCGCAAACGCGCGCCGCTTGTACTCCACCAACGGATCGCGTTGACCCAAGGCTTGCAAGCCGATGCCCGCGCGCAAGTTTTCGATCGCGGTGAGATAATCCACCCATTGCGTCGAAACCACCGTGAGCATCAATTCGCGCAACAGATCGTTGAACGCCGCTGTGCCGCCACGCAACGGTTCGATCTGCTCCAACGATTGTTTCCAGTACTGAACGATTTCATCGCGCAGAGTTTCCGTATCCTTGTCCAGATACGTCGTCGCCAAATGCACCCACGAAAAGCGCGGCACCATCACTTCTAACTTGCGATGCGTCCGCTGATCGAAGAATGCTTGGCGCGTGTGTGCCAGGTTGAACAACAGAAACGCCAGCCGCGTGCCGGTCAGATCGTCCGGCAATTTCAACTCTCGTTCAACCTCCGCCAGAACCTTGTTGGCTTGTTGCGTAAACGATTCGTCGAGCGCGGTGGCTAGACTCTCTTGCACGGCATCGAAATTCAACTCGTTCGTCGGCGTCCAACGAAACTCGAACGGTTGATTCGTCCGTTTGATGATGCGCCGCACGATTTGATCAAGAGTGCGAAAGTTGTACGCCCGCCGCACCGCCTCCAACATCGTTCGCTCATTCAGTTCAACGCCGCGCGCCAGATCGAGTGGCATGCCGACCGCTTGACTCACACTTTGCGTCGCGGTGCGTGCATCCAATTGCCGGTTTTGTTCCTCGGCTTCTTGACGCAAGGTGCTCCACGTGTTCTTTGCCACATCTTCGATTTCATTCCACGTTGATTGGTACTGTTGCTCGAAGGTGTTGATCACCTCGGGAACGATGGCTTGCAAGATGAAATCGCGTTGCGCTTCCAGTGCGCGCCGCACCGCCTCCACGATTTGTTGCGCTGTCGGCGATTCCCCCAATGCGCGCTGCACGAGTGCGAGCGAGTAGGGGGGCCACATTTCGTTTTCGTTCAAGAAAAAGCCGGGCATTAGCGCATCGAGATGCAAAAGCAATTTCGATTCCGCGTGATCGCCCGTTTTCAAATCTTCGGCAAGGATGCGTTCGATTTCTGCTTCGAACCAACTACGCACGTCATCGCGCAAATCGGCTTTGGTGAGAATGCGATAACGTTGTCCGTAGATAATTTCGCGCTGCTTGTTGAGTACGTCATCGTATTCCAACAAGTGCTTGCGGATGTCAAAGTTGTACGATTCCATCTTGATTTGCGCTTGCCCAATCGCGCTGGTTACCGCGCCGCTTTCAATCGGCACGTCTTCGATCCAGACGCGATCCATCAGGCCTTTGCCGCCCATCCGCCGCATAATCTCATCTTCCAACGAGACGTAGAACCGTGAGGAACCCGGGTCGCCTTGCCGCCCGGAACGACCGCGCAACTGATTGTCAATGCGACGCGCTTCGTGGCGTTCCGTGCCGATGATGCGCAAGCCCCCCAGTTCGCGCACCTTGGCACGTTCGTACATATAGCGCATAAACCGTTCGACGTGTTCTTTGTCGAGTTCGTATTTTTCCGGCGGAATCTTTTCCAACGCCTCACGGATTTGATCGAACGTCAAGTTGTACGGATCAACCCCATTGCGGCGCAGGATGCGTGCGAGTTGTGTCAAGGTCTCTTCACGCAACTCGCCCCCCAGTTTAATATCCACGCCACGCCCCGCCATATTGGTTGCCAACGTAACCGCGTGCAATTCGCCCGCACGCGCAATGATGCCGGCTTCTTTTTCGTGTTCCTTGGCGTTCAAGACGGCGTGCGGGATTCCCTCGTGCAAAATTTTGGCGATGGCTTGATCATCTTCGATGCCAAAAATTTCGCGGGTTGCATCCGCGTTTTCCGGCGCAAGCGGATCGGCGTTGATTCCCAGTTTCTTTGCCAATCGAATGACATCATCGCCCCGCAGGAACAATCGTTTGACGATCACATCCATATCCGACGCACGCACATTAAATTCATTGCGCACCGCTTCTACGTCGCCCAGTTCGTCAATGAGGGCGCGATGGATGAGATTCAATTCCTCGCGCGAGAGACGCAGGTCCTGATAGACCGCCCACACGACTTGGAGCGGAAGACCAAACCGCGGCGCAATCTTGGTAAGATCATCTGGGTGCGCGGCGATTTCATCGCACAAGGATTGAGCAGCCTCCAGCCGCAAATTCAAATCTTGCAGTTTAGCGGCAAAACGCAACTCGCGTTCACTCACCGCTTCGAGTTCTTTTTGTTCCTTGTCGCCCAGTTCGCCCTTGCCTTTGCGCGCTTTCAAACGCAACAGTTCGCGCGTGTCCTTGTTCAACTTGCGGGTCGCGTTCATCACCGCGCCTAAATCGTAATCGTGAAACAGCCGGGACGAGAGCGCTTCCTCATAATTTTCCGGCGCATCGTCCAGCGAGCGCGAAAGGATCAGCTTGAGCGTGGTGCGTTGTTTATCGCTGAGCGCGTTGTTCGCGGCAACCACGTGTTGCAAGAATTTGGCGCGCGCGAACAAGTCCAACTTGTCGGCAGCAAAACGGCGGCTCAAGCGTTCCGATTGTTCAACGGAGGTGGTGCCGATGAGCGTGGGCTGACCCCGTGTGTACGTCTGCGCCACTTCGATGGTTACCGCACGCCATTTGGCTTCTTCGTTGCGATACACCAAGTCCGGCTGATCCACTCGAATCATGGGACGATGAGTTGGGATCACGACGACGCTCAAACCATAGACTTTGTAAAGTTCGTCTTCTTCGGTCTTGGCAGTCCCGGTCATCCCCGCCAGTTTTTTGTAGAGGCGGAAATAATTTTGTAGCGTAATAGTCGCGTAGGTTACCGATTCGGGTTGAATGGGCAAACGTTCTTTGGCTTCCACCGCTTGATGCAAACCATCCGACCAACGGCGCCCCGGCATCAACCGCCCGGTAAATTCATCCACGATAATGACCTGACCTTTGCGGACGATGTAATCCTTGTCCCGTTTGAACAAGTACTCGGCTTTGAGCGCGGCTTCAAGATGATGCATCATCTTGAGTTGTTGCGGGTCCACTTCTTCCGGGCGATCGGGGTTGGTCAAGCGAATGTTCAACAATTCTTCCACGCGATCATAGCCGGCTTCGGTCAGGGTGATCGAGCGCGTGCGCTGGTCAATCGTATAATGGTCGGGCGAGAGTTTGCGGACGATTTCGGCAAGGCGATAGTACTCTTCCGAGGCTTCGCCGGCGGGACCGGAAATGATGAGCGGCGTGCGCGCTTCATCAATGAGAATGTTATCCACTTCGTCCACGATGGCATAGTAGAGTTCGCGTTGCACGCGATCTTCGAGACGCCACGCCATATTGTCGCGCAAATAATCGAAACCAAATTCGCTGTTGGTGCCGTAGGTGATGTCGGCGCGGTACGCTTCTTGGCGTTCGCACGTACGCAGATGATTCAATTCGCGGGTTGCCGCTTCAAACGATGGATCAAACATCAGGGCTTGGCGTTCGTCGCCTTGTTGTAACGCGGCGACGCTCAAGCCCAGCGCGTGATAGATAGGTCCCATCCATTGTGCATCGCGCCGCGCCAGATAATCGTTGACGGTAACGAGATGTACCCCGTGCCCCAGAAGCGCGTTGAGATACAGTGGCAAGGTGGCAACGAGCGTCTTGCCTTCGCCGGTTTTCATCTCTGCCACTTTGCCTTCGTGCAACACCATCCCGCCGATCAGTTGCACATCGAAATGGCGCATCCCGGTGGTGCGGACACTCGCTTCGCGCACGCAGGCAAACGCTTCCGGCAGAATCGCGTCGAGCGCGGCGCGTTCCGCATCGAGCAAGGTTTTTTCGGCTTGCTTGAGTTGTTCTTCTAGCGCCGGGCGCGCGTCGGTATCTGCGACAGCAAATTGCTCGCGTAGTTCGGCAACGTGCGCGCGCGGTTCGCGTAACGCATCATTCAAACGTGCTTTGAACTCTTCCGTCTTGGCGCGCAACTGCGCATCCGATAATTTTTGAATCTCGGGTTCGAGATGGTTGATTTGTTCGACCACCGGCGTCAGGCGTTTGATTTCTTTTTCGTTGGGATCGCCGGTGAGTTTGGTGTACAGGTTTTTGAGCATCAAATTCCTATTTCAGATTTTAGATCAGAGATTGCAGATTGAAAATCTGAAATCGCCAATCTGCAATCTGCAATCTGCAATCTGCAATCTTAAATTCTATTGCGTATCATGCAAATACTCGCCCACACTCCGTCCTTCGTGCGTGCGAGCGATGGTTTCTGCCAGCAGGGGCGCAATCGAGAGAATCGTCATATTGGGCAAGCGTTTTTCAGGCGGTACACAGACGGTATCGGTGCAAATAAATTCTTCAATCGGTGCATTACGCAAACGTTCGACAGCAGGATGCGACAACGTGGCATGCGTGCAAACGGTGTACACCTGGCGCGCGCCGTTGCGTTTGATCAACTCGACCGCTTCAACGAGCGTACCCGCTGTATCCACCTCATCATCCACGATAATCGCATTCTTGTCTTGCACCTCACCAATGAGCGTGATGGCTTGCGCTTTGGGATCGTTGCCGATGCGCCGTTTCTCCACAAAGGCAAGCGGCACATCCAGCCGGCGCGCAAAGTTGCGTGCTTTTTTGGCAAAGCCCAGATCCGCCGAAACAACGACGGCGTCGGGAATATTTTTCTCGACCAAATAGTCGGTGAGAATCGGAAACGCCGAAAACTCGTCGCCAGGAATCCCAAAGAAACCTTGAATCTGCCCCGCGTGCAAATCAATCGTCATATACCGATCTGCGCCGGCGGTGACGATCAAATCGGCGAGCAAGCGCGCGGTAATAGCGATGCGCGGTTGATCTTTTTTATCGCTACGGCCGTACGCATAGAACGGCATCACCGCCGTGATGCGCCCCGCCGAGGCACGTTTGAGGGCGTCAATGAAAATCAACATCTCGATAATATTGCGATTGACCGGCGAGGTGAGACTCTGCACCAAGAATACATCGTGTCCGCGCACGCTGCATTTAAGTTGCAGAAAAATATTTTCGTTGGGAAAATCAAAAATGTCTGCCTCCGCCAGCTCAATGCTCAGGTGTTTGCAAATGGCTTCTGCGAGGGGCCGGTTACTCCGCCCACAAAAGATTTCCAGATCACCAAACATCTTGGTCATTGAGAATCCCCCAACTAGTTTTCTTCAATCGTGATAGATTGAATCACATCACCAACGGCAATCTTTTTGACGATTTCCATCCCTTGGATGGTTTGACCAAAGACAGTATAATCGCCATCCAAGCCGGGTTGCGGAGCCAGCGTGATATAAAATTGACTGCCACTGCTGGGCGTGGTTTGCGCGGGACCGCTCCGCCGCGCCATCGCCAGCGCGCCTTCTGAATGCTTGGCTTTGATTTCGGGTGGAATGGTGTAGCCGGGTCCGCCGGCCCCGTTTCCCAACGGATCGCCGCCCTGAATCACAAAACCGGGCACAACGCGATGAAAGGTCAGGTTGTTGTAAAACCCATCGCGCGCGAGGAACACAAAATTGTTCACGTGTTGCGGGGCATCCTTGGGATACAGTTCGACCACGATGTCGCCTTTGGTGGTCTTGATCGTCGCCACATATTTCTTGTTCACGTCAATGGTCATCGGGGGTGCGGATTTGTACATTTCACTCCTTTGCTGAGGTTGTAATTTTGCCGCGTGGCCGCTCGGGGTGGCGGGCGCGGACGAACACGATATTAAAAACCACATTGAGAGTAACATGACCAAGGCAAGTACGCTCGTCAGAAAACACCCCTTCTTGGTGGCGGGGGCTGGGCGCGCTTGCCAATTTTCTTTTTGCAACGCGGTCTGCGCCTCCACGATCAATTGATCCGTATCTTTGTAATGGCTGGCATACATCAAGCGCGCCTTGCGTAACGCGGCAAGCGCATCGCTGTAGCGTTTCGCCTGCAAATGTTCTTTGCCTTGACGATAGAGTGTGTCAATCTCTTTCATCCGCAGTGCCCATTGCAACTTGGCTTCTGCACCTTGGATCACGCGGTCGAACGAAAGAAGTTGGCGGTACAGGGCAATGACGCGATCCCAATCTTCGGCTTGGGTTGCCTCATCGGCTTGCTTGAGTAATGCTTCGATTTCGGCGGCGTTATCTGATGCGCTCATAAGTCTCCGTGAAAATCCTATGGTGTTTCGACTAGGTGGCGTCCGTTCCACAGATGACACGTATCGTTGAGTAATTTCACGCGCGGGCGCGCGCCGGTCAAATCCACCACCGTGAGGGACGCATTATCGAACCAAAAGGGCGAACGCTGATTAACTGGCAGATCAATCAAGGTACTCACGAACATACTGATCGTGCCACCGTGCGTTACCACCCCAAGGCGCGCACCGTTGGAATGCCGCGTGCGCAAATCATTCAGAAAATCAACAATACGTTCGCGCAACTGCGCCGGCGATTCTTCGCCCGGTAACGGGAAATGATCGGTGCTGAAAATCCAACCCTGATACAGTTCAGGATACTGCGCTTGAAATTCTTCCAGCGTCAATCCCTCCAGATCGCCCAGCCCTTTTTCTTTCAACCGATCATCAAGGGTCAACACAACACCCACCTTATCCGCGATGATTTCTGCCGTTACACGCGCACGCACCAACGGGCTAGCATACAGCGCCTCTAGTTTTTCACCGGCGATCCGCCGCGCCAGTTGCTTTGCCTGTGCGATGCCGTTCGCATTCAACGGTGTATCGGTGTTGCCTTGGATGCGACGCTCGTTATTCCAATCGGTTTCGCCGTGACGGATGAGCAAGAGATGCACTAGACCTGCCTCACCAACAAGTCTTGGATGGGTAAAGACTGCGCCTCAAGCCGTGCCAGGTTCACGATCTTGCTGGCATGGTCAATGTCAATCCCAACGAGGTTTCCATCCGCATCGAAATCTAAAACAACCCCTGGCGCAACTTCATTGGAATCAACGCTCGGCTTTTCTGAGAGGTCAATATACAGTGAATCGGTATCAGCATAATATTCGAATTTCATACCTAGCTCCTCACCTTAAAATTGCGGTCAGGGAAAGCGTTATGGACGGTTTCGCCGTCCGCCAAAGTGATCACCCGAAGATATTTACCAAGCTCTGGAATAAAGACCCAGAAACGAATTCGCCCATCAGGTTGTTCTTCGCGTTTAGCTGGTTGAGCGATAGCGCTTTCACACCATTCACGTTTGAGATATGCTCGTTTGCGAAGAATCTCATTTTCAAAATATCGCGTGGTTTTCATCCCACCAAACTCTCCGCCGCCGTGTACACATCCATCTCGCGCGCCGCAATCTTGTCAATCAACGTTTCGATTTTGGTCCCATTCACGCCGCGTAAGAGGCGTGCCATCAATTCGTGTTGCACCACCATTTCCAGTTCCGCGCGAAACCGATTGCGTTCACGCGTTTCGAGTTGATGATGAGTTTCTAAATATGCACGATGCTTGCCAATCCACTCGACCACGTCTGCCACGCCTTCGCCCTTGATCGCAATCGTCTTGAGCACCGGCGGTCGCCAATCGTTGGCGTTGACCGGTTTAAGATTCAAATTCATTTCGAGCGCGGCAACGGTCGCGCTCACTTCATCGTGATCGGCTTTGTTGACGATGAGTAAATCAGCAATTTCCAAAATGCCGGCTTTGATCGCCTGAATGTCATCGCCCAAGCCAGGCGCTTCCACGACCATCGTCGTGTGCGCGTTCTTGGCAATGTCCACTTCGTTCTGCCCCGCGCCCACCGTTTCGATCAAAATAATTTCAAAGCCGGCGGCATCCAACACCTGCACCACATCCGAAGTCGCGGATGCCAGCCCGCCCAAATTCCCGCGCGTCGCCATCGAACGAATGAACACGCCGGGATCGCCAGCCAGGTCTTGCATCCGCAGGCGATCCCCCAAAAGCGCACCGCCGCTAAACGGGCTGGTGGGATCCACGGCAACAATACCGACGCGTTGTCCGCGTCGGCGATACTGCTTGGCGATTTCATTGACGAGCGTACTCTTGCCGGTCCCCGGCGCCCCGGTCACGCCGATAATGTGTGCGCGGCCGGTGAACCGGAAAATGGCAGCGATCACCTCGCGTGCTTCGGTGCCGCCCCGTTCGACCGCGCTAATCGCGCGAGCAACGGCACGCGGATTGCCGGCGCGCAACGCTTCAACCGATTCCATATTCACGCTGGCTTGGCTCCGCGTTTGAGCGCAACCTGTTGCCGAATGAATGCCGCAATCTCTTGCGTCGAAGTGCCGGGACCAAACACGCCGGTAAATCCCATTTGATGCAACAGCGGAACATCCTCATCGGGGATAATGCCGCCGCAGACCAACACCACGTCATCGAGTTGCTTCTGCTGGAGTTGATCAATGATGCGCGGGAACAAGTCCATATGCGCGCCGGACAAAATCGAAAGTCCGACCACATCCACATCTTCTTGCAACGCGGCTTCGGCAATCATCTCCGGTGTCTGCCGAATGCCGGTGTAAATCACTTCCATCCCGGCATCGCGCAATGCCCGCGCTACCACTTTGGCACCACGATCATGTCCATCCAAACCCGGTTTTGCCACCAGCACACGAATCGGTCGGTCAGCCATTCCTTCTACTCCACGATGAGTTTAGATGCATTATACATCAAATCGGTGTGATTGAAAAACGATTGACATTTCGCGCGATTCGGCTAAGATTCCTTCGACGATGAAAACCCCAACCCACGCGCTGATTACGATGCTGTTCCTGCTTGTCGCCTGCGCGCCAACCTCCCGCACGCTCACCGTCTCTGCCGCAGCAGATTTGCAATTTGCCTTCACCGAAATCGGCGTGGCATTTGAACAACAGACCGGCACGCGCGTCGTTTTCAATTTTGGTTCAACCGGGCAATTGGCGCAACAAATTGCGCAAGGCGCGCCAGTAGATTTGTTCGCCGCCGCCAATCGTTCCTTTGTGGACGATCTCGCCGCGCGCGGATTCATTCACTCAGATTCGGTACAACTTTATGCACGCGGACGCATCACGCTTTGGACGCGGACCGATTACGCCATTCCTTTGCAATCGCTTGACGATCTCGCGCGTCCCGAAATCAAACGCGTTGCGATTGCCAATCCGGAACACGCGCCCTATGGCGTGGCGGCGCGCGAGGCTTTACAAAATGCCAACCTCTGGGAAGCGGTGCAACCCAAACTAGTGTTCGGCGAGAATGTGAGCCAAGCCAAACAGTTCGCCGAAACCGGGAATGTAGATGCGGCAATCATCGCACTTTCACTCAGCGTAGGATCATCAGGACGCTGGGTTTTGATTCCCCAAGAACTCTACCCGCCACTCGATCAAGCGCTGGGGATTGTAGCGAAAACGCAAAACGAATCCGCCGCACGCGCGTTTATAGATTTTGTGAACAGTCCTGCTGGGCGTGCAGTAATGATCAAGTATGGTTTCATCTTACCCGGCGAAGAAAAGGAACTATTCAGATGAGTTGGCATCCCTTTTTACTTTCGCTCCAAGTAACTCTGTTTGCCACGTTGGGCATTTTGCTCCTTGGACTTGGACTCGCCTTGTTTTTGGCGCGTACCCACTTTACCGGCAAAACAATTGTCGAAACCTTGATCAACTTGCCGCTCGTGCTGCCGCCCACGGTCGTGGGGTATTCTTTGCTTCTTGCCCTGGGACGTGATGGTTTAGCGCGTTTGACCGGCATCAACATTCTCTTTACGTGGCAAGCTGCCGTCGTCGCCGCGATCATCGTTGCGTTGCCGTTGATGGTGCAATCGGCAAAAGCCGCGATTGCGAACGTTGACCCCACGCTCGAAAACGCGGCGCGCACCCTGGGCTCGACGGAAGCAGAAATCATCTGGCGGATCACGTTGCCCCTCGCTCGGCGCGGCATTCTGGCTGGGCTTGTGCTGGGTTCGGCGCGCGCGCTGGGCGAGTTTGGGGCAACGCTGATGATTGCCGGCAACATTCCCGGCGTAACGCAAACTGCACCGCTCGCCATTTACGATGCAGTCCAAGCCGGCCGCTATGCCGATGCAAACGGAATGGTGCTCGTGCTCAGCGCGCTATCGTTTGCCAGTCTATTCATCGTCAATCGAATGCAACCGCGCGCGGAGGGACGCCGCGATGCTTAGGGTGGACATTGAAAAACGATGGGGCAATTTTTTTCTGCGCGCCCAGTTCGAGATCGGCGCAGAAATTCTCGCATTGTTTGGCGCGTCCGGCGCAGGCAAGACGATGACGCTGAATTGCATCGCCGGGTTGGTTGCGCCGGATCGCGGCACCCTTCGTTTGGGTGAGCGCGTCTTGTTCGATGCGATGGCGCGCGTGAATGTTCCTACGCGCGCGCGCCGCATCGGTTACGTATTTCAAAATTACGCGCTCTTTCCTCATTTGACCGTGCGCGAGAATATTGCGTTTGGTTTGCGCGGCAAAGTGGCGGCGCGCACTGACGAGATGCTCGAACTCGTTGGCTTGACGGCGTTGGCAAAACGTTATCCCGCCCAACTTTCCGGCGGACAGCAACAGCGTGTGGCGTTAGCACGCGCACTTGCGCCGCAACCGGCTTTGCTCTTGCTCGATGAGCCGTTCAGCGCGCTGGATGCCCCCACGCGAATGCAATTGCGCAGCGAGTTGTTGAACCTTCAACGCGCGCTCAAAATTCCAACCGTGTTTGTTACCCACGATTTAGGCGAGGCGTACTTTTTAGCGGATCAATGGGCGGTGATGGCAGACGGGGCTATTTTGCAAATCGCCGAACCAGGCAGTGTTTTGCGACAACCGAATTGCTTGCTGGTCGCGCGCGCCATCGGTGTAAAGAACATCTTGCCCGGCATCATCGAAGCGTGCGATCCAACCGGTTGCCGCGTGCGCATCGGCGAGGTGAGCATTGACACGCCGCCCTATCCGATGCCGGTCGGAAGGCGTGTCAACGTCTGTTTGCGTGCGGAACGGATTATGCTATTGCGACCGGAACGTGCCAAGATTTCCACAAACGAAAATTTGCTACGCGGCGAAATTGTCCGGGTGATGAGCGATGAAATGACTGCCACGCTTTTCTTTCGTGCGAGCGAAGCGCGGTTAGTCGCGGATCAAGATTACGATTTACAAATCGAGTTGCCGGTGTACATCTACGAGCGACTCGATTTGGCACATCAACGGCAATGGACTGTCTCACTCAGAAAGAATGCAATGCACTTGATTGAGAGTTAGAGTGTGGAGATGGGGCACGCGCGCTTCATATTCGTGGAGAATGCGCTCAAACTCGGCTTGCGCGGAACAGTGCACGAGTGACAAACGCATCGTGTCGCCGTCCGGCAATTTTTGAATATAGCGCACAGCGTGCTTGCGGAATAAAATCAAGCCCAGCCGCTCGCCGTAAAACTCGACATTCAACGCCACGTGGCACCGCATCAGCGCAATCTTTTCTTCGAGGGTTACGTCGCGGCGATCCTTGCGCGAGAAAATCCACGGATTACCAATCGCGCCGCGTCCAATCATCACGCCATCGCAGCCGGTTTGCGTTTTGATGCGTTCGATGTCCGCCACCGTTTTCACATCGCCATTGCCCAGCACCGGAATTTTGACGGCTTGCTTGATCTCCGCAATCGCATTCCAATCTGCCTCGCCTTTGTATGCTTGTTGCTTGGTACGCGCGTGCACCGCAATCAAACTGGCGCCATTGTCTTCCAGAATGTGTGCAACCTCCAAATAGTTGCGTGTCGAATCGTCCCAGCCCAAGCGCATCTTGGCGGTCACCGGCACACGCAACTCACGCGTCAAGCGCGCAAACACGCGCGCGATTTTGGCGGGATCGCGCAACATCCCAGACCCCGCGCCGCGTTCGGCGATTTTTTTGACGTAACAGCCCATATTGATGTCAATGATCGTCGGGTTGTACTCATCCTGCAACCGTTTCGCGATCTCGACGAGATGCTCTTCATCGTGGCCATAGATTTGAATCGTTCGCGGAGATTCGCGCGGATCGAATTTTAGTTTGCGTGCGATGACCTCGTTGGGCACGCGTTCATATAAACTCTCGACGTTGATAAACTCGGTGTACGAGATCGCCGAGCCGAGTTCATAGCACAAGAGTCGAAACGGCAAATCGGAATAGCCGTCCATCGGTGCGAGAATGAGATCGCCATAGATCGGAATATCGCGGACCCAGAAGGCTGGTTGGGATCGAGGAGGGACAAGCGCTGTATTCATCGTGCGGCGATTATACCGAGCAACGGGCATCTTGTAAAATCGAGGTGTTCTGTGATAGAATGGGTGCAAAGCCAAGTGAAACGAGCCGCGACCGGTGCTGGCGTAGTTTCCCCACCCCAGCAGGGCAATGTATGCAAGTTGTATGCAGGCAAGTTGTCTTAGCGGAAGCAGAGAGCAAGCCCAAGATTGAGTGGGGCGATTGGTGCCCCGGGAGGTTATTGTGCCCAATGCCGCCGAATAGAATTTGGTGGCTTGTTTTTCAACCCGGCGCCCCTATGTAACGTTTTGAACTGGGGTGTACGGATTTTGTGAAGGCGAGCAAGAAACGCGCCAGGGGAGAGAGGCAGGTAACCTTTAGACGGAAAAATGCTGTCTAAGGAATAGTTGGGCGGCGATGACCGCCGCAGGAGGATGCGAAGATGAAACGCGCATGGATGATGGTCTTACTGGTCAACCTGATGCTCTCGGCCTGCGCGCCCGTGACGGCGCCAACACCTGCGCCCAGTGCGACAGCGTTGTCCGTCGCCGTCCTCGCGCCGACAAGCACTGCTACGCCGACCGCCACCGCCACACTCTCGCCCACGCCGACGGACACGGCCACGCCGTCACCCACGCCATCTCCCACGGCCACCCCCACGTCGACGCCCATCCCGACGCTGCCGCTGGAGCAGGTCGGCGGGCTGAGCGGTGTGCCCGATCCGCGCGTCACCAACCCCGAACTGTTCAGCCTGACCCGTCGTGATGCGCCGATTCCACAGTTTGTCAATGCGATGAAAAAGGCTGGGATTGAAGTCTCAGCGGAGGAAGTGTTAAGTAGTCTTGAATTTATCTCAACAAAAGCTGATGGCGCTCCTCTTTTGGATCAAGATGGCAGACCATTCATTGTTGCCACCTACAATCTTGATCCCGATCCCAATCAAACTGGTGAAACCCTTGAGGGGCCCATTCCTCTTTTTATTGCTACTCAAAATAAGAATGGAGAGTGGGGGTGGAAGAATGGAACAACAAGAATTTTAGCAGATTTAATAGGCATTCCTTTTGGCGGCATGATAGAAAACCACGAAGATGCTAAACTTTCTAAATTAATAAGGGATAATTTTAATTTTGTAAC
>DAOUAL010000088.1:0-8340 GCA_034433515.1 Anaerolineae bacterium
TCGGCAGGGAAACGCTTACCGCCACCCAACAAGGTATCATCTTTGCTCCAGCCCATCATACCGTACTGAAGCGTGGTCGCGTTATAGCCCATCAACCCAAGCAGGTAACTGACCGCGCCGCTAGTTTGCCCCGCATAACAGGTCACGACAATTTGCTTGTCGGTAGGCAACTTGGCAAGGTTCTCCATCTTGAAAACATCGGCGGCAGGAATGTTGACTGCCCCCTTGATGTGTCCTTTGGCATAATCTTCTGCTTTGCGCGTATCGAGAATAAACGGATCGTTCTTATCGTCGCCATCATTCAGAACTTCGAACAGTTTGTCGGCGGCGATTGAGAATGGCTTGCCTTGGGCTTCCCACTTGTCTCCAAGCGTAATTAGAATGTCGCTGAGCGATGACTTGCCAGTGTTGACAGCAGGCGGCGTGTAGGTTTGAGTCGCTTGGACTGGCTTGGTGTCAACCGGATAGTCTTTCTGGGTAGCTGGGAAACGCTTGGAGGTACCCAGCGGAGCATTGTCCAAAGACCATCCCATAATACCCCACTTGAGTTGTGTGGCGTTGTAGCCCATCAAGTTCAACACCATCGCCGTACCGACAGCGCCAGTGCCCGTATAGCAGTAGGTGACAATCGGCTTGTCTTTGGCAGGCAACTTGGCAAGATTCTCTGGCTTGAAAAACATCGCGCGTGGGATGTTAATCGAACCCTTGATCGAGCCTTTGGCATAGTCAGCGGCTGCACAAACACTGATCATGAATGGGTCGTTCGCTGGATCGCCATCGTTCAAGAGTTCATAGAGTTTGTCATTGGTGGTGAGCAATGACTTGCCCGTCGCATAGAACTTGGCGGCTGCTTCAGCGATCATCGCAAACTCGTTTGCGGCTGACTTGGTGGCAGTAGGTGGCACCGGCGTGGCGGTCGGCGGCACCGCGGTCGCAGTGGGTGGAACCGGTGTGTTCGTCGGTGGAACTTTGGTTGCTGTGGGCGGCACCGGTGTGGCAGTTGGCGGTACCGGCGTTGGCACGGGCGTGGCAGTAGGTGCCGGCGCACAGGCAACCACCATCGCCAACACAATGAGCAACAAGAGCATAGAACGTTTGAACATACTTTTTTCCTCCTACATAAAATTTTTATTGGTGTATAATGCAAACGCCTCCCTCGACGGATCGAGAGAGGCGTTCATCACCGCTGGATTTCCGGGTTTTCCGGGTACGGTAAAAGCAAGCAACCTCACCTGCTCGTGGAACATTTCACTAATAATATATCCCGGTTGAATTATAAAGTCAAGCAATTTTGAATAGGTTATTTATATGAATCGCTAATTGAAAGAAGAAGAAAACAATTATAAAGAGATGGTGTACATATATAAAATTCTTGACATTTTATAAAAATCAAGGTAAATTTAAAACAAGTAGGGGTTATGACTGCCTCGCCCATTCTGGAGCGAGGCGTTTGATTTTGTGGAGATGCCGATGATTGAGGTTCGCGAACTGGAAGTCTTTTTAGCCGCAGCAGAAGCAGAAAATTTTTCAGTTGCGGCGCGCAAGTTACATCTGAGTCAACCCGCAATCAGTTTCCAGATTCAAAACCTGGAACGGCGCTTGAACGTCCAACTCTTTCAGCGGATTGGCAAGCGGATTGCTCTCACCGAAGCCGGGCGAGAACTCGTGCCGATGGCACGCGAAATGATCAACCTCTCGACGCGCATCGAAGAGACAATCTGTTTACAGCAAGGGCATGTCAAAGGTCATTTGCAAATCGGTTGTAGTACCAGTCCCGGCAAATATATTCTGCCGCATCTCATCGGTGCGTTTCGCAAACAGTACCCCGATGTGTTGGTAACCGTCGAGATTATGAGTCGGCATCAAGTCGAAGAGAAACTCAAAGCCAAAGAGATCCATCTTGGCGTGTTGGCGATGAGCAGTAAGGAAAAAGAAATCGAATGTTTTCCTTTCTTCACCGATGAGTTGGTGCTGATCGCGTCATCCAACCATCCGTGGGCGATGCGTGGAACGATTCCTCCCATGGCGCTCAAAGAGAGTGAGTGGATTCTCAGGGAAGGCGGCGCAGCAACACGGCAGACGATTTCGGAGACGCTTGCAGCACAAGGACTTGACTTTGATGATTTACGCGTCGCAATGGAACTGGGCAGTGTCGAAGCGGTGGAAGCGGCGGTGGAAGCCGGTCACGGCGTTTCGATTGTTTCGCGGATCGCCGTCCGGCGCGGACTGGAGGCGGGACGCATCAAGATTGTTCACGTCCAAGGGTTAAATGTTCAACGTCAGATTTTCTTGGCGCGCAACAAATTGCGAACGTGCACCTGCGCGCAACTCAAATTCCGCGAGTTTATCGAATCGCCCGAGGGGCAGCGGTTGATTGCAAGACTTTTGGAATAAATGATCAGCGTTTGTCCTTCGTCTTTGGTCCGATTTGATTTGACATCGAAATTAATTCAAGTATACTTGCAACCGTCGGCGCCGTGGCCAAGTGGCAAGGCAAGGGTCTGCAAAATCCTGATCGGCGGTCCGAATCCGCCCGGCGCCTCACCCCAAAACTTTCCGGTTTTTGATCACGAATACCTTTGTCAATTCTAATTCTTCGGTCTGGGATGTAGGGCAAATTTGTAAATTTGCCCTACCTTGGCAAAGGGGGTGGGATCACCGGAAAGTTTTTTTATTTCTGCCGCCGCCACAACACGAACGCCAGGGCAAAGAACGCGAAACCCATCATCGAAGTTGTTGCGCCGGCAACCGCGATCGCTTGCGCGTCAATCTGAATGGGAGGCGATTCAACCGGCGCGGGGGTAGGGCGCGCCAACACCACTTGACGCGTCGGGGTCTCAATCAACTGTGCGCTTTTCGTCGGCACGAGGGTGGGCGTCAGCACGCGCGTTGCTGTGCGCGTGGGCGCAGCGCCGGTAGGCGTTCGAGGGCGCGTGGGCGTAGCGACGTTTTGCAGAATCGTGAGGTCGGTTGTGTAGCGCGGCAACACCGCCACGCGATTGCGCGATTGGCTGACGATGCCGACCGCACGCACCGTTTGTCCGCGTGTGATGTTCGTCAAACGAATGCCGGTGTTTGCATCAATGTAGATGAGCAGATCGCCCGTGCCATCGTTCAACACAAATTCGTATGGCGGCGTAACGCTGACCACGTTGCCGCTCACCTCCACCAACCAACCGTACAGCGTCTTGGCGATTTTGCCGGTCGCGTAACGCGTGGGTAAGACGTTTCCACAACTCCCACGCAATTGAATCGTGCCCGCGTCTTGAACATCAATTTCGCGTTCCCCGCTTGAGACCTCGACTCGCCCACGCACCGCCACACGATCCGCCAATTGCATCGCTGGGAAATTACCGACGCGCGACGCCATATACACTTTGATTCCACCGGTCGCATCGTGAATATAAATGTAGCGATCACTGAACACGCCGGGTGGCACCGTCACGCACGCCTCCACCTCCACGTAACGATACAAATCGGTGTTGCGCGCCGTATCCACCGAGACGGGTCCCAAATCCCATCGTTTCTCGCGTGGCTCTTCTGTGGGTGGAATCGTGGTTGGCAATGGTGTGTTGTCCGTCCAAATCGGTGCGGTGTAGGCAATGTCGCCATCGGCTTGGACGGCGCGCACGTAGTAATAGTGCGATGGGTTGCCGTTGATCGAAACATTCCACGTGATTAAACTGCCGGTGAACGATTGCGTGCGCACTTGCGTGCCATTATCGTACAAGGAC
This sequence comes from Anaerolineae bacterium, assembly GCA_034433515.1. Classification (GTDB taxonomy): domain Bacteria; phylum Chloroflexota; class Anaerolineae; order UBA4142; family UBA4142; genus DAOTXS01. The sequence goes on from DAOUAL010000088.1 coordinate 3,735, forward strand.
AGCGTTACCGGTTCGGCGTCCGGGTCAATCAGCGTTACCGTGAAATTGAGCAATGGCTTGGTCGTGATGGTTGAGCCCATCCACACATTGTTCGATTGAAGGGCAATCGCCAGATTTTTATCTTCCGTTGCAAAGACGCGCCGCGCCCGAAACGCCTCCAGCACATTCGCTTGCGTAAGCAATGGCGCGATAATCCCCGTCCGATGCGGCGTATCGCTGCCCCACGTCAACCAGTGATTGTCCGAGTTGTTGGTTGGCGCCACACGCCAGCCCTTGCTTAGACTCTGGGGATACTGCGGTTCGTACCGCACGTACCCGTTTCCGTTGTTGCCCACCTCGATCATAAAGATTTTGTTTGCCGCGCCGGCGTTGAACGCAAAATTATCGAACGTGCCACCGTACGATGGGTCGGGGTGATTGAATTGGGCAATCGCATTCGGTTGCGCCGCGAGCCACGCATAAAACTCCGGCAACGTGTCATAGTTAGGATCGTCGCGCGAGACCCACGTGGTGGTGCCAAAAACGCTGAGGTGTCCTTTGCTGTCGTGGCTGTACTCAAATCCGCGCAGGGCGACAAAGGCATCGTCCACATTCGCGCTGGCGGCGGCGTTTCCGATTTCATTCCATTCGGTCCCATCCAGTGTCAGCCATGCGTCGTGATCGGTGAGCGCGTAAAAGTGGAGTCCATTCGCGCGCGCGGTGGCATACGCCATACGCGGGGGACCACTCCCATCCGAGGCGGTTGAGTGTGAATGAATGTCACCCCAGAACGCGAACATTCCGTTGGGCATTGTTGCGCCGGGCGGAGGCGCGGGAAACGTCGGCGGCATCACGAGCGTGCCGGGGCTGGGTGCGCCGTGCAGAAAATCAAAGATCATGTTATTGCGATCATCCGTGCCGTACCGTTGTAAGGATTGTGGCTCGGACGCATTCGGTTTGGCTTTGTCGTTCGGATCGTAGTACAGACCCAGACTGGCATAAGCCGTGCTATTCTCCCACGCCACAGCATCCACCAGTTGATCCCCGGGACCAAGGAGTAACGCTTCATCGCCGGAGTTGGAGAATGCGAGCGAGCCAGTCGCCCAAGTCGTGTATCGAGTAAGGTCAGGAACGCTCAAGGTATCGGTGAGCGCACCGGTCGTTACCAATTCAAAGTTTGGATCGAACCCAAAACGATTGCGAAACTGCGCAGCATTACGCGCGATAATGACGACGGCATTGGGATTCAAAACGTACGCCGGCAGGAGATACATTCCTTCACCGCCACCACGGGTCTCTTCATCGCCAACCTTGTAGCCATCGAGATTCACGGCAAAAGTGTTGGGGTTGTAAATTTCGATAAACTCGTCGCCTTCGTCGGTCATCGTGCCGTCATATAAAACTTCGGTGATGAGCAAGCGTTCGGCAGTGCGCGTGGCGGTGGGAGTGGGGGTAAAGGTACTGGTCGGCGTGTGGGTAGGTGTGGCGGTCAACAAAAATGATGCCGAGTTCAAATTCTTGGGCGTGCCGTTGATCGGATTGCCGTTGGCATCCAAGCCGTTACGATGCACACCATCGTTGGACATCCAATTGGTATCGCTATCGGCCGTGAGCGCGTTGCGGCGCTCCATCGAGTAAAAACCGGGACTGGCGGTACCAGCGGGCCAGGTGCCGCCGTCGCCGTTAGCGGTGTCAACCACGTTGCCCAGCGGATCGCGCAAGGTGAGTGTTTCGCCGGTGTTGCTCAGCGCGCCGGTATAGATCTGATCGGCGAGGATGTCGCTGACGGTTGTGTTATCGGTTCGCTCAAGGAGAAAATAGCCAAACGCCGGGATCGTGCTGCTCAGCGTGATATTGATGTCGCCGCCATCGCTGAGCGTCCAATTGGTGAGTACGATTGGCGCGGCGGTTGTGTTATAAAGTTCGATCCATTCATCATTGGCATCGGCGGCAGTGCCGCCCCAAGCCACTTCGTTGATAACCACCGCGCGCGTGGGGACGCTGGTAGGAGTGTTCGTCGGGGTGTTGGTTGCTGTGGGTGTCAGTGTTGGCGTGTTGGTCGGGGTATTCGTGGCGGTCGAAGTTGAGGTGGGTGTGAAGGTAGAGGTCGGCGGAGAGCATACATTGATGGGCGAAGAGGAGTTACGCGGCATTGGCGCAGCGACGGTGAAATCGGTGGAGTTGTTGTCGGTCTCGGTGCAGCCGTTGCCGTTGCGAAGAGCGGCAGTAGTGTTGCTCAAGTTACCTATTGTTGCGGTCTCAAAGCAATTCGCCGTCGTACCATAACCGATCAGATCAATGATGTTGGCACTTGCCGGACAAGCCCCGTTCAGCGCAGTGGTTGTGTTTAGTAATGCAACTTTGCCTGTTGTGGCATTGAGATTGGTCGTACCAATGACATCGGCTGTTGGCAAAGGTACACCATTGGCTCCGCCCGATGCTTGCTGAATCAAGAAATATTGTCCCGGTGCAAGTGAGCCACTAAGATTGGTAACTGTCCATGCGCCTGTTCCACCTGCCGCCGCGTACTGCACTGACCAGCCGGCGAGATTGACCATCGTGTTACCGCGATTAAAAAGTTCGATGAAATCGTTTTGGTACGGTGCGCCAGCATTGCCGCCACCGCCGTACACTTGGCTGATGACAATAGTTGAAGAGAGGGCTTGGGCGGGGAACGTGAACAGAGGAATGGAGGTGATGCTCACCACAATACATGTAACCAACGCAAAGAGAAAAATCCACCCCAGTTGACGACGTCCTGCCATAAACGTCCCCCCTCATCTATGCACGCCGGGTCAATCAAACACTCATGCTTGGGCGCATCGTTCGATCCCCGCCAGCAACGCGTCCTCTTCCGATGTCAACACCGTGCGCGGATCGAATACGATGCGATTCTCTTCGATGCGCGCGACAATCGGCGGTGTGTTCTGCCGCAAGCGTTTGGCAAAATCGTTGGGGTCTGCAACAGCGATGGCAACCGCGCGCGTAGGCAAGGTCTCGCCGGGGAGCGAGCCACCACCCACCGTGGATGCGGCATCCATCACGGTGGCGTCGAAATTTTTTGCGCGCAATCGTTCTGCCCATTTCTGCGCGCGCGCATCGAGTTCATCCCGCGTAGCGGCAATCATTTTCCAAATGGGAATCTTTTGCGTGGCTTGGTTTTTGAGGTAATGCAATAACGTCGCCTGCACACCGGCGAGCGTAACCTTGTCCACGCGGAGCGCGCGCGTGAGGGGATGTTTCTTGAGCGTATCAATCAAATTCTTGTGCCCTAGAATGATGCCGGCTTGCGGTCCGCCTAATAACTTGTCGCCGCTGAACGAAACGAGATCCACACCCGCCGCCAGCGATTCTTGCGGCATCGGTTCGTGCGCGAGTCCGTACGCGCTCGTGTCCAACAGTGCGCCGCTGCCCAAATCGTCCACGCAAAGCAAATTCTTTTCGTGCGCCAGCGTAACGAGTTCGGTCAACGTGGCTTCGTGCGTAAAGCCGATCATTCTGAAATTCGACGAATGCACACGCATCAGAAGCGCCGTCTGTTCATTGATCGCGCGCGCGTAATCGGCGATGTACGTGCGATTGGTGGTCCCCACCTCCACCAACGTTGCACCGGATTGTTGCATCACTTCGGGAATGCGAAAGCCGCCGCCAATTTCGACGAGTTGTCCACGCGAGAGAATGACGTGTTTGCCACGCGCAAACGCGGCGAGGATAAGCATCACCGCCGCGGCGTTGTTGTTGACGATGAGCGCGGCTTGCGCGCCGGTCAAACGGGTGAGAAGCGCTTCGGCGTGAACATAGCGCGAGCCGCGCTCGCCGGCGTCCAAATCGTACTCCAAGTTCGAGTATCCTTGCGCGGCGAGTTTCATCGCGGTGAGTGTTTCATCGGAGAGGGGCGCGCGTCCAAGGTTGGTGTGAATGATGACGCCGGTTGCGTTGATGACCGGGATGAGGGAGGGGCGGACGGATTGCTCGATGCGTTCGCGCACATCGTCAAGGAGGATTGCCGGCATCGGGGCATCCGCGCCGCCAAGAATCGCTTGGCGCGCGGCATCGAGCGCGGCACGACAAGCATCGAGGACAATCGCGTGTCCATAGCGCTGCTCCAGTTCGCGGAGCGTGTGATCTTGCAACAACGCATCCACCGAGGGGAGTTGGCGGAGTTGATCGGGTTTCATGACAAGTATTTTATCGCGAACGGGGGATTGGGTCAAGGTGGAGGGAAATTCGGGTGTAATTCACTTTCGGGGGGAACCTGGCTCCTCTCAAGGGTAGGTTTGAGTTATGTCCGGGGTGAGGCAAGGATTTGGCGAGACCTCCCTCCTTGGGCATAATGGATGCACCCAACCCTTGGACCAAAGAGGAGTTGTTCATTCGCCGTTGGCGCACCAGCAGCGAGATGAAAACAAGCGAGGGAGGTCGTAGTACGGCGCTGGAGCGCCCGCGCGATGAATCGCGCGACTACAGGCCTATTTTCAAGGAAGGGAGGAAGATGTCTCGCCACCCAGCATTATACCAAGGGTACGTCATGGTGACAACTCACTTGCCTCAAAGCCCCAGGCGACCGTGTTGGCTCTCTGGAGCTTTGCGATAGCCATGATCAAATTGTGTGGCCTGACCTCCGTCA
>DAOUAL010000089.1:0-2764 GCA_034433515.1 Anaerolineae bacterium
TTGGTGAACACGGCGAGAATGCCCAGCACAATGAGAAGGGGCAGATCGCCAAAGAACGCTGTCAGAATCAAACCGATGACCAAGAGGGCAATGCGCTCAAAGCGGGTCAGCATGCCCTCTTTCATTTCCACGCCAATGCCTTCCGCGCGGGCGCGCGCATAACTGACCATCAATGATCCCAGCAACGCAAAAAAGATGAGATACGCCACCCAGTTCATCCCGCGTTGCATAAAGGCATAGAGGATCCCAAAATAGATTGCGCCTTCTGCCAAGCGATCAGTCGTCGAATCGAGAAACGCGCCAAACTTGCTCACCCGATTTGTGAGCCGTGCCAACGAACCATCGAGCGCGTCCAACACGCCAGCAAAAATAATCAACACACCGCCCAACGCCCAGTTGCCCAATGCTAGCACTGCACCGATGCCGCACATCGCGACGAATCCAATGACGGTCAACAGATTGGGCGTGACACCGAGTTTTCCCAAACCCCCGGCAACAAGATTGAGAATTGCCTGCGCACGCTGTCGAATCAGGTTGCTGAGCACCGTTTCTCCATTTTCCCAGATTTAGGGAATTTGCGAAGAGGGCTTGCGTTGTCGCCAGCCCAGCATTCGCCGAACGGTTGTGAATCGTTGTGAGGGAGTGGGCGCGATTTGTTTGGCGGCGATGAGTTGTTGATAGTACTCCAACACTCGCCGCGCAATGATGCTCCAATCGTACTGCGCTGCCTTGCGTTTGCCACACTCGCTCATTACCGCACGGCGTTGCGGATCGCGGAGCAAGGTGATGATGTTTTGCGCCAGGGCTTGCTCATCCTCGGGCGGAACCAACACCCCTTCGCAACCGTTCTCCACCACTTGGCGATAACCCGCAATATTGCTCGCCACAATCGGTACGCCGGCTGCCATCGCTTCGAGCAAGATGATGCCAAAACTTTCAAAGCCGGTCGAAGGCGCGCAAAAAATTGTGGCGGTGCGATAATAGCGCGGCAATTCTTCCGGCGAGACGTACCCTACAAAATGAACGCTCCGCAACTTGGTCGTCCGTGCATAACGCACAAAGGGGGCCTTGTCCTTGTCGCTGAATGCGCCGCAGACAATCAGCCGCGCCTCGGGCATGGCGGCTTTGATAGAATGAAACGCGCGGATCAAATGCCGAAAGCCCTTGCGCTTTTCCATTCGCCCCACGAACAAGATGTTGGGACGCCCATCGTGAAAACGTTCAATCGGTTCAACGGTAGGCGCGGCAAAACGTGCGTAATCAATCCCATTCGGAATGATGATGTAATCGCCGGGAAAATAGCGCGTGATGTACTCGCGCACGGCTTCGGATACAAAAATGCGCCCGTCCAACCGATTCATCACCTGGCGAAAGAGCGGTCGCATATATTCATAAAGCGGATTGGATTCCCGGTAAGCGTGGAACGTGCCGACGTTGAGCGCGTGAGAATGGCGCAAGACCACCAACGACAAGATCGGCACGGTGGGTTCGTGGACATGCACCACATCGAAATGTTCTTGGTTCAAAATCTGTTTGACGCGACGATAGACGGCTGGCGCGAGTGTAACGCGCGCCTTGGAGCCGCTGAACGAAATCGGCGCGACCATCCCGCTGACTTTGATCACGTGTTCCCCTAACACTTCTTCGTTGGTTGAGGATGCGGCGATGATGCGCGTATCGTGTCCTTGTGCGCGGAAATGTTTGTCCAGCGCCGTAATGTGTTCCGTCACGCCGCCGGGATAAGGATAATCGTACGGAGAAACGAGCGCGATTTTCACTTGAGCATTGTCTCCGGCATTTGTACCGCCACCACCTCACCGCGCGCACACACTTGGCCCTGGGCGCTCAAGGTGAGGGCAAGCACCACTTTGCGTCCCTTGATTTCTTGAACGCGCGCGCGCACTTCGAGTGTGGCGTCAATGGGGGTAGGGCGCACATAATCTACGTGAAGCGAGGCAGTAACAAATCGAAACGGCGGCTCGGTATCCATCGCCCGATTCTCTGCCCGATACATAGCGGCGGCAGCCGTCCCGGTGCCGTGACAATCTATCAACGATGCGATCAGTCCTCCATACACATAGCCGGGAATTGCGGTGTGATATGGCTTGGGATTAAAGCGACAAACCGCTTCTTCGCCCTCCCAATAACTTTTGATTTGCAAACCATACTCGTTGAGACGACCACAGCCGTAGCAATGGGCTAGATGATCGGGATAATAATCTTGAAATGCTTTTGCGCTCATACAGACCTTCCTTTTCGATGACGTTTTCGATCCGGGTCGGGCAGTAAAGCAATAATCTCGCGCGCGACCTCTTCCACCGATTTTCCGGTTACATCAATGATACGCCAGTGGTGTTCGGCGCAGACACGATGCGCGTAAAGGAGTTCGTGGCGGATTTGGTCAGGCGACGCATACGGCTCGACGGCGATTTTGGTGGCAAGCGCGCGTGCAATCCGCAATTCCAAAAGCCGGTCGGCTTCCATATCGAGACAAAACACACGATTGACTGGGAACGCCAACAACGATGCAGGCATTGGAATCTCTGGAACGATGGGTACGTTGGCGGCGAACCAACCGTGATACGCCAAATAAGAATAGCCTGGAAAGAACGGCAAAACACTCCCCAAAAAACGCCACAAAATTACTTCGAGATAATTGCTCCTAAAATGGGGGAGCTGATCCTAATGGCATTGTGGGGTCTTCCAATCGCGATTGGAATTGGAGCAGTTGTAACTGATGGTTTATCTCTCGAATCCACCTGGT
>DAOUAL010000090.1:0-23839 GCA_034433515.1 Anaerolineae bacterium
GCTGCGACTTCAGTCGCCCGATCCGACTTTGCAACTTGTCCCCTTGACCGCACCTAACATTTTGGTTACACTCCAGCCCAATCCGCGACGGTTGAATCGCGATGGTGGCGATTCAGAACGACCTGTCACGTGGGCAGGAGAAAGGTCTATTCGTATGCAATTCAAATCGCCAGAGTTTCTCTGGTTCCTCTTTCTCATTCCCCTCTTCATCGTCGGATATATTTTGATCTTACGTCGCCGCAATCAATACGCCCTGCGTTACGCTAGTCTCTCGCTTGTCAAAGAAGCCTTGGGCAAAGGTCCCGGCAAACGCCGCCATATTCCGCCAGCCTTCTTCTTGCTGGGACTGATGTTGATGTTCATCGCCGCCGCGCGCCCCTATGGCACGCTCACGTTGGTCAAACAGCAAGCCACGGTCATTCTCGCCATTGACGTTTCGCGCAGTATGCGCGCCAACGATTTGCAACCCAATCGCCTCGAAGCCGCCAAAGCCGCCGCGCGTGCCTTTATCGAATTGCAGGACGCGAATGTGCGGATTGGCATCGTGTCGTTTTCCGGGAATGCCGCACTCGTCCAAGCCCCCACCAATGATCGCGAAGCATTGTTGGCGGCGATCAATCGTCTGACCTTACAAAATAGCACCGCGATTGGAAGTGGCATCCTCGCCTCGCTCGACGCGATCTTTGAAAAGCCGGGCAATCCGGCATCGCCGGCGCCACAACAAGATGATGTGCTGGGCGCGCCCACGCCTACACCAACACCAGTTGCCCCCGGCGTCCACATTCCTTCAACGATTATTCTGCTGACCGATGGACAAAATCGAACGGGACCGTTGCCAGTGGATGCGGCACGTGTGGCACGGGATCGCGGTGTGCGTGTGTACACGATTAGAGTGGGCACGACGCAAGGAGGGAGTGTGCCGCCACCCGATCGAGGTTTTTCGGGAGGTGGTTTTGGGGGCGGAGTATTTGGCGGGGGACCCGGTGGAGGGGGTGGCTTCCGCACGGTCCTTGATGAAGAGACACTCAAACGAATTGCCGCACTCACAGAGGGACAGTACTATCACGCTTCCGATTCTGAATCACTCCTTGCCATTTACCAACAACTCGACAAGGAATTGATTACGACGAAGGAAGAGGAAGAGGTCGCCGTCTTTTTCACGGCGGGCGCGGTGGTGTGTCTGCTCATCGGGGGTGTTCTTTCGATGCTGTGGTTTAGCCGATTACCGTAAAAAAAGACCTGTCAGGTCTCGGAGACCTGACAGGTCTGGAATTCCAAATTATTACTGAATCCCTATAGACACCTAGTTTCTCTTTCTCACTGGCTCTTGAGAATATTGCGCGCGATCACCATGCGCAAAATTTCATTCGTTCCTTCGCCAATCAACGTCAAGCGATTATCGCGGTAAAAGCGTTCCACCGGGAAATCGCGCAAATAGCCGGCACCGCCGTGAATTTGAATCGCTTTCCAACACGCGCGATCAGCGGCTTCGGACGCAAACAATTTTGCCATCGCTGCTTGTTGTGAAAATCTCTGCCCCGTATCTTTGAGATACGCCGCCTGCGCCACCAGCAAACGCGCCGCTTCCAACTCCATTGAGGTATCGGCGATCATCCATTGAATCGCTTGGAAATCCGCAATCGGTTTGCCAAACGCGTAACGTTCTTGCGCGTACTTGACGGATGCTTCAAGCGCGGCGCGCCCCAGCCCCAGCGCCATTGCCCCAATCCCGATACGTCCCCCATCGAGCGTGATCATCGCTTGCTTGAATCCCTCGCCCAGTTTGCCCAGCAAATTTTCTTTGGGCACGCGACAATCTTCAAAAAAGACTTGCGTGGTCAACGAGCCGTGTAGCCCCATTTTTTCTTCCACTTTGCCGATGACGAGACCGGGCGCATCGCGCGGGACGATGATCATACTCAACCCGCGATGCCCTTGCGTTTTGTCTGTGATACAAAGCGTAGTGATCGAACGCGCGACGGCGCCGGAGGTTACGTACATCTTGGAGCCGTTGATGATCCACTCGTCACCTTTGAGCACCGCGGTGGTGCTGACCGAGCCAGCCAGATCGCTGCCGCCTTTGGCTTCGGTGAGCGCGAGTGCGCCGAGGGCTTCGCCTTGGGCAAGCGGCACCAGCCATTTTTGTTTTTGCTCTTCCGTCCCAAAGAGATAAATCGGCATACACCCCAAGCCCACGTGTGCCGCGTACGTCAATCCGATAGAACCAGACACGCGCGAAATCTCTTCGACCGCGAGGGCTTGGGATAAGGTGTCCGCCCCGCCACCCCCATACTGTTCCGGAATCGGCAGACCCAGCAAACCCTGTGCCGCCATCTGTTCAAAAATGTGCGCCGGATGCTCGTCTCGCTTGTCAATCTCGGCGGCGTACGGTGCAATTTCCTTCTCGGCAAAATCATGCACCATGTCACGAATCGCGCGCTGTTCCTCGGTCAGTTGGAAATCCATTGTGCTTCCTTCTCCTTTGAAGTAGGATGAAATGACAAATAACTAATGACTAATGCCTGAGGACTGATGACTAATGACTAATGCCTGAGGACTAATGACTATTGTCTTGCTGCACCCCTTCCAACCGTGGTTCGCCCCACACTGCCCAATTCCACCGATTATCGCCCAAGCCATCTGTAACAAACTCGATGCGCACGACATCGCTGTTCAACTGGGGCATCTTGATTTCCACGTCTTGCCATTCGTGCGAGTTCTTGACCGTGCTCCACAATTTCCAGCCATTCACCAAGACACGGAACGCCACCAAACGATCGGCGGGTAATTCCGATCCATCGCGAATGCCGATCGAGAATTTCATTTTCAGTTGACGCACGCTTGCCGGAATCGGGACCAAGTACTCGACATGCGCTGAACCACTCATCGGCGGATGTTCCCAGAGCGCGCGCCGTGTAACGTTAGCGCACCTTGCCTCCGCGACCTTAACTTCCATTCCCGAATGGGACGCTTCGCTAAAGTGAGCGAGGAAATCAAATGACCACGCGTTGGCGCGCGCTTCTTGTTGTTTCAACGATTCCGCAAACGCGCGCACGGCGTCCAAACTCGCGGGCGAGAGGGTTTTCAAGAGGGCAATAATTTCTTCGAGCGTTGCCATAACGATTCCTTGAGATGATTATATGAGGGGGTGAACGGCTTGTCAATTGTTTCGGCTTTCATTATAATTTACCCAGATCATAATCGGAGGAAAGTATGCCGATTTACGAATACCGTTGCGCCGATTGCAACAAGCGCGTGAGCATTTTCTTTCGCTCCTTTTCGGGGATTGCCGAACCCACCTGCCCCAATTGTGGCAGCCCAAAATTAACACGGCTCGTTTCGCGCGTCGCCACCGTCAAATCGGAAGAGGCGCGGCTCGAAGCCATGGCGGATCCGGCGAATTTTGGCGACGTGGACGAAAACGATCCCAAGAGTGTGGCACGCTTTATGCGCAAGATGAGCAATCAGATGGGCGGCGAGGATTTGGGGCCCGAATTCCACGAAATGGTGGATCGCTTGGAAGCCGGGGAAAGTCCCGAGGAAATCGAAAAATCAATGCCGGGGCTCGGCGGGGAAGGTGAAGATATGAGCGGAATGGGCGATGTGTAAGGTCAATGCCCAACGGTCTAGATTTTTTCAAACCGTTCTACATCCATCACGAATACCGTTGCGCCACCCACTTGGACTTCGACCGGCTGGGCAAGGTAAAGTTCACCCGGCTCCATCACCGGCGGCATAGGATTGACGAACTGCGTACGCGTTACGCAGTTTTTCTTGATGATAGTCAACACCTCTTCGAGATGAGCGGGTTCAACCCCGATGAGAATCGTGGCATTGCCTTCGCGCAAAAAGCCGCCGGTGGTGCTAATAAGCGTGAATTGAAAATTTCGATCGCGCAACGCCTCGGTGAGTTTGCCAGCATCATCGGTTTGCACAATTGCAAAAACAAGTTTCATCGTTACCTCCGTTTCAACTTCTCACTCACCCGCGCGCGAATTTCAGTTTGCACCTGATCAATCGGCTGGGTACCATCAATCACCACAAATCGTTCCGGCTCGGCGCGGGCTAATTCTAAATATCCGTTTCGCACGCGTGTGTGATACTCGACATTCTTTTGATCCAGCCGATTGGTCTCCCCTTGATGCCGGCGTTCCAAACCTACTTGCACCGGCACATCCATGTAAAACGTGAGATCGGGCACCAAGCCACGCGTGGCAAACTGGGTAATCGCGCGTAACGCCTCCAGATCGAGTCCCAAACCATAACCCTGATACGCCAACGTTGAATCAGAGTACCGATCGCACACGACGATTTTGCCGGCGGCAAGGGCGGGACGAATCAATTCCGCCACAATTTGCGCCCGCGCCGCGGAGAACAACAACACTTCGGTTTCATTCTGCATGGCTAAATTGCGCGTGGACAGAATCACCTCGCGAATCTGCTCGCTGATCTCAGTGCCGCCCGGCTCGCGCGTGTAAATGACCGGATAACCACGCCTCTGCAAATACTCGACGAGCATCCGCGCTTGGGTCGTCTTACCGCTTCCATCGGGTCCTTCAAAGGTAATAAACATGGGGGTGAACGAATCTATTCTTCGGGATTGGCGTAAATGCGCACGCGCCGTTTGGGTTCTTTGCCCAACGATCGCGAAAACAGATTGGCTTGGCGCGCCATCTCGTGTTGTTGCCGGCGCGTGTACGCATTCTGCGGCGACAATTCAACCGAACGCGCCCCTCGTTGAATCTGTTCAATTGCGGCTTCTGCTTCACGTAACGCGCTCGCCAACGGATCGTCGGTACCGGTTACCCCAAACAAATCTTCCAACACACTTTCCATTTGCGCGAGGGTGTTGGAACGCAGAACATAGACCGGAATCCCACGTCGCTCGGCATCAGTAACAATCGGCGGGCGCTTGCGATAATAATTTTTCAACGTCAACACCGCGTCCGCGCTGTTAATGTCATTGACCACTTGAATGGGCAGGTTCAGTCCTTGGGCGGCTTGCTCCAAACGATCTTGGCTCAAACCGTAGGGAAACATTCGCAGGGCATGCATTGGTTTTTCTTCACGCGTTGATTCAGCGCTCCGCCCACGCGCCGGTGGTTCCCGCAACGCGCCCACCCGCACCGTTGCCGGCTTTTCGACGCGCACCTGGCCCTCGGCATCGCGCGTGCGAATCTCCGGCGAAAGAGGACGCCCACGCAACAACGCATCTACCGCTTGCGCCACATCGTGATGGATGGTAAAGCGATCACGCTCTTGGATTTCGATCAACACATCGAACGTGGGCGGGGCTTTGCGCTCTAAAATTGATTTCTGCGTCCCGCGCCGCCGCGCCTCTTCATCGGAGAGCGTCACCGATTGAATACCGCCGATCAAATCGGACAGTGTGGGATTCATCATCAAGTTGTCCAACGAGTTTCCGTGCGCCGTCCCAATGAGTTGCACCCCGCGTTCTGCAATCGTGCGCGCGGCTTCCGCTTCCAATTCACGCCCAATTTCATCAATGACGATGACTTCGGGCATATGGTTCTCAACGGCTTCGATCATGACTTCGTGCTGAAGCGTGGGCGTGCGGACCTGCATTCGGCGCGCCTTGCCCACCGCCGGGTGCGGCACATCGCCATCGCCGCCAATTTCGTTTGATGTATCCACGATGACCACGCGTTTGGTCTCTGCCAAAATGCGCGCCGACTCGCGCAAGAGCGTGGTCTTGCCCACCCCGGGGCGTCCCAGAATCAAAATACTTTTTCCGGATTCGATCAGGTCGCGAATGATTTCAACGGTGCCATACACTGCCCGCCCCACACGACACGTCAAGCCGACAATGCGTCCCTGCCGATTGCGAATGCAAGAGATGCGATGCAAGGTGCGTGGGATGCCGGCGCGATTATCTTCGGTAAACGCGCCAATGCGCGAAACGACGTAATCAATATCCTCGTGGTTCACCTCACGCGAGTTGAGCAAAACCGCTTCGCTGACAAAGCGCGCTTCCGGCACGCGCCCCAAGTCCAACACAATTTCCAACAATTCATCGCCACGATTGATTTGGCGTAAATGCTCTTGCAAGTGAGGCGGCAAGACATTCAACAACAAATCGAGATCATCTGTAATAAACTGTTCCGTACTCCACTCCTTGTTTGTTTTGGCGATATTATACCCTCTCTTAGGTAGGGCGTCAACGAAACAGACGGGCAGCGTGTAGTTCAGTTTGGGGGACAGATTTGCTTCGTGCTTGAGCCTGAATGGCGCACCTTCGCCAGCGAGTCGGCTGGTTTTAGTCGCCGTAGGGCGACTTGGTTGCTGCGACTTCAGTCGCCCGATCCGACTTGGCAACAGCCCTGCCCAGTCCTCTTGGCAACTTGCCAAGCCCTTCGTTTGATGCTAGAATGCAATCATTCTCGAACAAAAGTGCGACGGGGACGCCGTCGCTGATTTCTGCTCAAGCAAAAGGAGGCATTCCGAATGGCAGACGAGGTTATCATGGGTTATTGCGTTAAGGAAAAGGCGCAAAAGCCAATGCAAGATGCAAAAGAGGTTACACTCAAGAACGGTAAACGCGCCTTACAAGGGGTCTGCGCCTCATGCGGAACCAAGATGATGAAATTCATTTCCGCCAAAAAAGCGACGGAACCCGTTCCCGCCGCACCCAGTGAACCGAGCACACCAACCATTGCTGCCTAGCCATCATTCTCTTGATTCAAAGACCTGTCTCGACCGTGAGGCGGGTCTTTGCTTATGAGGTCTTTATGGTCAAACAATTCTGGCTGATCGCCGTGATGCTTCTCGCCGCGTGCCAGCCCGCTTCTATAGCAACGCCCACCAACCCACCGCCCAAGATCGCCACCGATGCGCTTGCCCTTTATCAACCGGCACTCGTCTCATCGGCGCAAAACGATTTGACGCTGGTGGACCGACCAACACGTTATAACCTGACGCTCAAGTACGACGCCAATCCACCTACCCTCACCGGCAATCAAGAGGTCATTTACTTCAACAAGACATCCCAGCCACTGAACGAAATTTATTTTCGATTGTTTGCCAACTATCCGAATAGTGGCGGCAAGATCACCCTCAACCAACTCAGCGTGGATGATGCGCCGGCCACATCGGAACTCCTCGTCCAAAACACGGCCCTGCGTGTCCCGCTCGCGACGCCCCTCGCGCCCAACCATTCGATCAAAATCCAACTCGATTTCAGCGTTACGATTCCGCGCAACAGCCAAACGCATTATGCCGATTTCACAGCAGACGACACTGTCATTACCTTGCCTACCGTTTACCCGCTGATTCCAGCGCACGATGCCCAAGGGTGGCACATCGAACTACCACCGCCGCATGGCGATCTAGTGTACGCCGAGGTCGCGTTCTATCACGTTGCGCTCACCGTGCCCGCCGATATGCGCGTCATCGCCTCTGGCTCAACATTCGAGGTGGTTACTCACAACGATGGAACGACGACGTGGTACATTGTTGGCGCACCCATGCGCGATTTCGATATAAACCTGACCACGCAATTGCAAAAGGTCAGCGTCGTCATTGGTGAGACGACGATCAATTCATACTTTGAACCGGCAGACGCCGAAGGTGGCAATCAAGCCCTCCAAGTTGCCAAAGATGCTTTGGAGACCTTTCAACGATTCTTTGGTCCCTATCCCTACCGTGAACTCGATGTCGTGCAAACGCCCACGACCGCCGGCGGCATCGAGTATCCCGGCATCGTTGTCATTGGCAGAAAACTGTACTCCGATCCCAAATCAGCAGATTTTTTCGAGTTTGCTACCGCGCACGAGGTCGCCCATCAATGGTGGTATGCTATGGTTGGCAACGATCAAGTTAATTATCCTTGGGTGGACGAAGCATTAGCCCAATACAGCACGTTACTCTACGAGAACACGCGTGGCACCGCCAGTGCCGCCAACATTTTGCGGAACGTGTTTCAAGCCCCTTACCATCGCGCCAAGAACGAAGGACGCGATCTGCCGGTCAATCAACCGGTGAGTGCCTTTACCGAAAGTGATTACGGGGCAATTGTGTACGGCAAAGCGCCGCTCTTCTACGATGCCCTGCGCAAACAAATGGGCGAGGAAAAATTTCGGAATTTTCTCAAAACATACTTTGAACGCTATAAATACAAGATCGCTTTTCCAGACGATATTCTCAAAACCGCCGAAGAGGTTTGCCGTTGTACTCTTCAAGCCGAATATCAGCAATGGATTCAGAGTCCGGCAAAATAGACCAGAGGCGAAGGTTTGTAGTTGCGCGATTCATCGCGCCGCGTCAACGTGGCGATCACTCGCCTACTACGAACCTTCATTTTCATCCAAACGTTGCGAAGGTTTGTAGTTGCGCGATTCATCGCGCCAGCCTGGGAGGAAATTGTCGTAATGATCGTGCAAAGCCATAATTGCAACAAACCAATTATATCCCGTAAATCTCACCAAACTTGTTCTTGAGATACGCCACATACGACCGCGATTGCAGTGATTCACCAGTAACCCTCTTGGCAAGTTCATCCAACGTGAACTTGCGACCGTGCGCGTGAACATTTTTGCGCAACCAACCTAGCAACTCGGCGTACTGTCCGTTTTCGATTTGCGCCGGCAGCGTTGGAATATCTTGTAACACGCGTTCCCACAATTGCACTGCAAACATCGAACCGAGCGAATACGTGGCAAAGTAACCGATACTGCCATATGACCAATGCACATCTTGCAAGCAACCCAACTTGTCGTTGGGCGGGACAATGCCGAGATACTCTTGCATCTTGGCGTTCCACGCGTCGGGCACGTCTGCCACTTTGAGTTTTCGCTCGAGCAACATATTTTCCAATTCAAAGCGGAGCATAATGTGCAAACTGTAGGTTACCTCATCCGCTTCGACGCGAATGAACGAGGGATACACTTTGTTGACCGCCCGGTAAAACGATTCGGCATCTTGATCGGCGAGTTGTTCTGGAAAATATTCCCGCAAACGCGGGAACCAATATTTCCAAAAACCGCGACTGCGCCCCACGATGTTTTCCCACAATCGCGATTGCGATTCGTGCACTCCCAGTGACGCGCCACCCGCCAACGGCGTGCGATCCAGTTCGGGACGATAGCCCATATCGTACAGCGCATGGCCCGCTTCGTGAATCGTACCAAAGAGCGCGGGCGAGAGAAAATACTTGTCCACGCGAGTGGTGATGCGTGTATCGCCCAAGCCAAAACCGGACGTGAACGGATGAACTGACTTGTCTTGCCGTCCCCCTTCAAAATCAAAGCCGAGTTGTTTGATGACCGCAATGCCAAAATCCCACTGCTTTTGTTCGTCATACTCACGATGCAAGACGGCATCGCTGACCAAATCGGTTTTCTTTGCCAATGCGGCGACAAGCGCAACCAATTCCTGCTTGAGTGGCGCGAAAATGGCTTCCACTTGGGCGGTGGTCATCCCCGGCTCGTAATCATCCAACAACGCATCATAGATGCGATCGGTGTAGCCAATATAATTGGCTTCTTGAATTTTCAGTTCAATGATTTTTTCCAAATGGGGTTGGAACCATTTAAAGTTGGATTCCGCTCGCGCCTTGTGCCACGCATCGAACGCCAACGTCGTAACCCGCGACAACTCTTCCACAAATTCGGCGGGCAAGCGTTTGGCTTTGGCATAATCGCGCTTGGTCACGCGGATGAGACTGGCTTCATCGGAATCATAATCGAGTTTGGCGGCATCGTCCGTCAAGGCATCCAGCAACACGCCAATCTCGTCCGCCGTAAAGTGTTCGTGCGCCAAACGATCCATCGTCGCGAGTTGATTGGCACGTGCCCGCGCGCCTTTGGGCGGCATATACGTCTGCAAATCCCAGCCCAACAAACCGGACACATTTCGCAAATCGCTCACCACCGCCAAACGTTGTTTTAGCGTCTCGAATTTTTCGTTCACTCGTGGTCTCCTTGCCAAGTAGGATTTTCTCCGCTCACCGACCGCCGGGCATACCCATTGCGATACGAAGGGTGATAGAACGCTTCATGCTCACGATGGCGTTGCACATAGCGTTCATAACGATCCCGATAACGACGCGGCATCAAGCGTTTAAGTCGGGTCGTCGTAACATCGAGGACATAGTGCATCGTATCGGCAAGCATCGCGCCAATGAGCAGATCGGCGACGTAACCGAGATACCACAGAATATCTTCAGCATCGCCTTGAAACGTCATTGAGAAATTCATTCGCCGGAGAATGATGGCAATGGGCACAATGACGATGGATAGCACCACCGCCATATATAACCAACGCACGAGCGTGCCAATCCCCGGCACGTGCATCAGATCGCGATGCCGCACCATCTTGGCATAGGGCCACCAAAAGATGCGCATCCAACCCCAATCTTCCATAGATTTGGAGTTGAACAAATCCAAGTCGGGTGAGAGCACAAAGTTGGCAATCACAATGCCGGCATCTACCACCGCGATATCGGCAAGCGACCATCCTTGCGATGCCATTACGGCAGTGGTCCCCACCAGCACGACCGAATTTCCAATTGTATGTCCAACAAAACCGGGCATTTCTCTCTCGTGTTATTCGGGACGTTGCGCGGATTATAGCCGATGCACAACCATTTTGCAACCATAATTTGACGAATCAGTGATTCAAAGTATATTTGGAGTATCACATCACCTTTGGGAGGATGAATGTCAAAACAGACTCTAGGCGTACTCATCGTAGCGATTGTATTTCTGATCGTTGCCTGCACGACGCCGATTCAATCCTCGGTAACTTCGCCTCCACCACCGATTACGCCGACCCCTATTCCACTCCTCAATGCCGATCAACTATGGCAACGCGCACAAACGTGCAACTGTTTGCAAGTTTACACGCATCCGGAAACCGGCGATAGCATCATTCTCAAAGCGATTGATAGCGCCAAGCAATCGGTGCGGCTCAAGATGTACTTGTTCACGCGAGATAGCGTCCGCGACGCGCTGATCAATGCCGCCAAGCGCGGCGTCAATGTTCGTATTCTGATGGAACTGAATCCGTATGGCGGCACAACAACGAATGTAGATTTGTTCAATGCGGTCAAAGGTACGCCGGTGCAGATGCGCTGGGCAAGTTTCGATTTTCGCTTTACGCACGAAAAGAGTTTGGTGATTGATGATCAGATTGCTTTCATTATGACGCACAACATCACCACGTCGTCCTTCAACGCCAATCGCGAGTACGGCGTGATGGATGCGCGTGCGGACGATGTGGCAGAAATCATCAAGGTCTTTGAAGCCGATTGGGAGAAACAACCGATAGATTTGGAAAATCCACGCTTGGTGTGGAGTCCAATCAATGCGCGCCAAAAGTTGATCGAGTTGATTGACAGCGCCAAGGTCAGCCTTGACCTTGAGCAGAACGAATGGTACGCGCAAGAAATCGTTGATCGCGTGATCGCAGCGCAAAAGCGGGGTGTCCAAGTGCGCGGCATTTTCTCCCCGCGCGATCCCATCACCTCGGACAGCGCTGAACCGAATCGTGAGTTGATCCGGCAAAATGGTGGGCAAGTCAAGTATATGCGTTCGCCCTACATTCACGCTAAAATGTTTTTGGTAGATGGACAACGCGCGTTTGTCGGCTCGGTCAATGTCTCGGACAATTCGTTGAATAACAATCGCGAACTGGGAATTATTTTTGATCAAGCCGATGCCGTTGCCATCGTCAGACAAACGTTTGAAAAAGACTGGAACGCCGCGACCATCGAGCCATTCCCGGTTTCAGATTTTCAGATTCCTCCCAGCGGCATTGTCAATTGGCAAGACGCCGCCAAAGTGTACAATCGGGAAGTAACGATTGAAGGCAAGATCGTCAAGATTTACAACAGCGGGCGCGTGATGTGGTTGCAGTTTAGCGAAGATTGGCAAACCGATATGAAGGTGGTCATCTTTCCTTCCGATTGGGGCAAATGGCCCCAGCGTCCCGATTTGATGTATCTGGGCAAGACGATTCGCGTGACCGGCAAAGTGGTGGAATATCAAGGCGCGCCGGAAATCATCGTCAACGATCCCAAGTTTATTACAATTGTGGAATGATGCGGATGAATAATTCAGAAAAACAAATTTGGATTCGCACACTGGGACGCTTGCGTTTCGACATCACCCGCTACGACCCCTTGTGTGCGCGCAAAGAGTACGACACCCACCATACGGTTGAGGTCATGCTGGATGAGAGTGGGCAAGTGCGAATGGTGATTACCCGGCAAATCGGCGAGACGATCCGCGCTCAACGCGCCTCGCGGGCGGGACGTGAGTACACCACGTTTAGCGAGCAAAACACGGTAACCATCATCACCTATCATTTGCGCGCCGGCGACGACCTGGCGGATGTGCTCCGCGAGATGGAACAAGAGATTGCTTTCAAATAGAAAGGATCTTATGACCACACGTCTCGATGAATTTCGCGCATACCGCGAAAAGATGAACGAAAAAATTTTGGCGAGTGATCATCTAGGCATCAAACGCTTTTTCAATCTCGACACGATGGCATATAAAGATGGCGCACTGCCCGGCAAAACCAAAGAGTTGCTGGGACTAGTTGCCTCCGCCGTTTTGCGTTGCAACGATTGTATTGATTATCACCTGATCCAATGCGTCGCCGCCGGCTACACTGACGCCGAATTGCACGACGCGCTCAACGTCGCATTGGTGGTTGGGGGAAGCATCGTCATTCCGCATCTACGCCACGCGTACGAAACGATTGAATTGTTGAGACAAGAAACATAAACACCTTTGCGCACCTATAGTGTTTGTGCTATAATTTTGCCTGCAGAGCGCCAACTCTTTCACCGCTTGGATCGTGTGAGCGACCGAGACGGTACGGCATCAGGCTTGATTCGTTACGCCTTCCGTTCGTCCGGGAGGCGTTCTTCTTTATATGACCCAACCTATCCTACGAATCGAAAACGTTCATTACACCTATCACGCACATTCCGCGCGCGCGATTCACGCCTTGCGCGGCGTTTCGTTCATCGTCCAGCCCGGCGAGTTCATCGCTATCATCGGACACAATGGCTCGGGCAAATCCACGCTCGCTAAACATCTCAACGGCTTGCTGTTGCCCACGCAAGGCGATGTTTGGGTCAAAACGTGGAACACCCAAGATGCCCAACATCGCATTGACATTCGTTCAACGGTAGGGATGGTGTTTCAATCGCCGGACAATCAAATTGTCGCCACGATTGTAGAAGAGGACGTTGCGTTTGGTCCGGAAAATCTAGGCGTGCCACGCCCAGAAATTCACCAACGTGTCAATTGGGCGCTCGACACGGTCGAGATGCAACCGTATCGTCATCGTGCACCACATCTTCTCTCGGGAGGGCAGAAACAGCGCGTTGCCATTGCCGGCATCCTCGCAATGAAACCCGAGGTGCTCGTCCTCGATGAAGCCACTGCCCTGCTCGATCCGTTAGGCCGCGATGAAGTAATGCGCGTGGCGCGTCGTTTGAACCAGCAAGGCACAACAATCATTGCCATCACGCATCTCATGCACGAAGCCGCCCTCGCCGATCGCGTGATCGTGATGGAAAACGGCACCATTGCAATGCAAGGGACCCCGCGCGAAATTTTTCATCAAGCCGATCGCTTGCGCGATCTGCAACTCGATGTGCCGGCGATCACCCAACTGGCCCAGCGTTTGCACACCGCTGATCCAAACTTTCCCAATGATGTACTGACGGTGGACGAGTTTGTTCAAGCAACGACGCGTAACGTGTGGCAAGGGGCAAGAAGCAATTCCCCACGCACCCACTCGCCTAATCCCCTAATCGCCCAATCCCCCAATCCCCCAACTCCCCAGCGACCCAACGCGGTCATCCAGATTCGCGCGCTAGAACACACCTATTTGCGTGGCACGCCATTGGAAACGATTGCTCTACGCGGAGTTGATTTTCAAGTTGGGCGCGGCGAGATTGTTGGCATCATTGGGCACACTGGCTCCGGCAAATCCACCTTGATTCAACATTTGAACGGCTTGCTTCGTCCCCAGCGTGGCGAGGTTCGCGTCCTCGATTACAACCTGTGCGACGCCAAGACCGATGGGCGCACCTTGCGTCAACGCGTTGGCTTGGTCTTTCAATTCCCTGAAGCGCAATTGTTCGAACAATATGTGGGCGACGATGTAGCGTTTGCACCGTGGCAAATGGGATTGCGCGGCGAAGCGTTGCGCGCCCGCGTGCGCGAGGCGATGGAAGCCGTGGGACTGCCGTTCGAGGTGTTCAAGGATCGTCCGCTCTATTCGCTCAGTGGTGGCGAGCGACGCCGCGCCGCACTGGCTGGCGTGCTGGCGATGAAGCCAGAGATTCTCGTCCTGGATGAACCCACCGCCGGGCTCGATCCGCGCGGACATCAGGATATTTTGCAACGGCTAATGCAATTGCGTCACGATTGGCAAATGACCCTCGTCGTCGTCTCGCACAATATGGAGGACATTGCCCGCTTGTGTGATCGCATTTACGTCCTCGCCGAAGGCAAAAGTGTTGCTAACGGTACACCACGCGAGATTTTTGCGCAACCTCAATCCTTGATTGAACGCGGTTTGGGTGTACCGCAAATCACTGACGCGATGCACGCCTTGCGGGCACGCGGAATGGATGTGCGGACAGATGTGTTGACGATAGAAGAAGCCGTCGAACAGTTTTCAGTAGTCAGGGTTCAGTGAAATGATGGAAGAATTTGAATTTGCACGCCACATCACCATTGGACAATATCTGGCGTTGGATTCATTTGTGCACAAGATGGATCCACGCATCAAATTATTTTGCTTTGTGTTGATCGTCAGCGCGGTAACGTTTAGCGTGAGTTACACCGCCAATGCCATCCTGCTTGCAACGATGCTCGCGTTGATTACATTGAGCCGGATCCCTGTGCCGTATGCCTTGCACGGACTCAAACCCGCCATTCCAATTGTGCTCTTACTTGCCGCGCTACAAATTCTGTTTTACACCAGCGATTTCGCCGGCACCAATTGTGTTTCCATTTTTCGATGGGGTCCCATTGACAGTAACACGTGCGGTGTCCATCTGGCGATTGTTTCTGCCGCGCGCTTTTTGGACTTGTTGATTCTCACCAGTCTGCTCACCTTCTCGACGACCATCACCGAACTCACCCTCGGGACCGAAGCGTTGTTGGCGCCGCTCCGCCGCTTTAACTTTCCGGCACACGAACTTGCCTTGACACTAACGATTGCGCTTCGATTTGTGCCCACCTTCGCCGAAGAGCTGGAACGCATTATGAAAGCGCAAGCCTCGCGCGGGGCAGATTTGGGCTATGGTGGGCGATGGCAATTTGTTCGCCGAACACGCGCCTTGTTGCCGGTGATCGTTCCGCTCTTTTTGAGCGCGTTGCGCCGCGCTGAAGATTTGATTTTGGCAATGGAAGCGCGATGCTACGTCGGCGGCAAAGGTCGCACCCATTTCATCGAATTCAAAACAAGATGGCACGATTGGCTGGCACTGGGTGTCGTCGTTCTATTGGTGGCAGGATTGATTTTGATACCGTTTGCGTTTTGATTCCTAACTCGGACGAGCCGAAACAACACCGGAATTGATCCACGAAGGACACGAAGATTTCTCTGTTCTTCCTTCGTGACCTTGGTGCCCTTCGTGGATGAAAAAATCTTTGCTTTTTGTGCAACGATTTCATTGGATAGGTACTAAATCAGTGCGCAATGATCGCGTACAACAAACAGAAGGAGGAAAAATGTCTGTTCGTAAAATCGTCGTCACCGGTGTGCTTGCCGCGATCGCAATCTTGCTCGGCGTTACGCGGCTGGGATTCATCCCGGTGCCTAACCTCTCCGGCAACGCCACGATTATGCACGTGCCGGCAATTATCGGTGGAGTGCTGGAAGGTTCGCTGGTCGGTTCGCTGATTGGCGGCATCTTTGGTCTCTTCAGTTTCATTCAATCCGAGACGCCGATCTTTAAAAACCCCATCATCGCCATCGTGCCGCGCTTGTTCATCGGCGTTACGGCATATCTGACGTATGCCGCGCTGAAAAAGGCAAACGAGTACGTTGCGTTGGCAAGCGCAGGTATCGTCGGTTCGTTGACGAATACGGTTCTGGTGCTGGGACTTGCCGGCTTGTTCGGATTAATTCCCTGGGCAGTCATGCCCACGATCTTTCCGCAAGCCATCGCCGAAGCGATCATCGCCGCGATCATCACGATTGCGGTGGTCGCCGCGTGGAAGGGGATTGAAAGCGGCGCAGGGAGAGGAGCACGCAAGGTGTAATGTCATAGGAGCGAATGAAGGATGTTTAAGAATCAAATCGGGTAACGGTTACGCGTAGGGGCACGCCTTGGGCGTGCTCTGTGCGGGTGACCACGAGCATTGTCCCTACACCCGTTGTTTCGGTCTGATTGGCAGCGCGACAAAAATTGCCAGCAAGCCCATCACACCCGCCGCGATGAATGGCATCGCATTGCCGCCCAGCGTGATGAGCCATGCGCCAATCGTTGCGCCCGAACTGCCAATCACGCCGGTCGTGGTGAAGATAATGCCGATGATGGATGCACGCGTTTCTGGTGAGGTGATGCCGGCTTGAATCGTTTGTTGCGCCATAAACATCGCCTCGCTAAAAAAGAAGGCGAGCAAGAGTGGCGCCAAGCCCCATTCCCACGTTGGGGCAATCCCCCACACGATAGTGGTTACACCAAAGCCAATGCCCGCAAGAATGAACACCCGCTTGCCGCCCCAGTGATCGCTCAAGCGACCGAGTGGAATACCCAGCAGTGAGGCAAAACTGCCGATTGCCCACAGCAGATTGATTTCCGCATCACTGTTGCGCCACGCATCGCGCGCGAGGATGGCAAAGAACGGACCAAACACAATGCCAAACGATGCGACCGTCAGCGTACCTAACACGATAAACCACACCACGTTGGCATCGAGCGCGGCACGTAGTTTGGGAACCGCGCTTGTCGCGCGGCGCAGCGTGGTTTCGCGCAAGCCGATGGCGCGGACGCTGCCATTGATCATCAGGACGATGCCGTTGATCATTAGCAATGTTGGAATGCTCAACACGTTGATGACGCTGGCGCCCACCATCGGACCCGTAATCAAGCCGAGCAACACCGCCGATTCGGTGAAACTGAACGAATGCGCCACACGATTCTCGCCGGACGCTTCGGTGATGAATGCCGAGAGCGGGGGCCATTGAAACGCGCTACACGCCTCCATCGCTACGAGCATCGCTGCGACGGTGAACCAATGCTTTGCCAAGCCGGCAAGCATGAGAAAGGGTCCCATCATCATCGTCGCCAGCACGATCAACGCCTTGCGCCCAAAGCGATCACCTAACGCGCCGCCAACGACACCCAGAACATTGTGCGCGAACGCCATCGCGGTGAACGCCGCGCCCACCTCCAAATCGTTGGCGCCCAGCGAACGCAAGTGGAGTGGCAGCAGCGCATAGTACGTGTACCGCGCACAAAGATTGGTCAAGATCGTGATGCTGATGATCGCGAGATTACGATTGAGTCCTATTCGTTGAAGCATAAGTAACCTGTCAACAAGTAAAACAGGTAGACAAGTGCGCCGACCTGTCTACCTGTTTACCCGTCTAACCTCTATTCTTTACGGGGCAATATATTTTTGCCAGACCGAATGTGCGCTCGTTTCGCCCAGCAACATCACGGCGACAAAGCGTGGGCGCGCTGGTTCGGCAAGCAATTTCATTCCTGCTTCTTCGGGCGTGCGATCCCCTTTGCGATGATTGCAGGGCGCACACGCCGCCACCACATTTTCCCACGTGGTCGTACCTCCACGCGAACGCGGAATGACGTGATCCACCGTGAGTTCGTGTTTGCCGGGCTGACCGCCACAGTATTGGCACGTGTAGAGATCGCGCGCCAACACGGTGCGCCGCGAAAGCGGCAACGGCAAGCGGCGCGGAATCGGCACGAAGGTCACCAAGCGAATCACCAGCGGCAGATTGATCGTGAAATTCTGCGCGCGGAGCATGGTTCTCGCCGCTTCGATCACTTCCGCCTTTTCTTTGAGTAGGAGAATAATGGCGCGTTGGACGGAAACAATGTTCAGCGGTTCATAGGTAGCATTTAGAACTAGAACAGCGCGTGAGGTAGTTTCCATAGCGAATCTCCACGCCTAATTTTATCAAAACCTAGCATTCTGTCAAACTTTTGACTTGGCGCCCAGACTGCGGTATACTCTGTCCGGATTTCGGGCGAGTGTAATTCACTTTGGGGAGACAGATTTGTTTCGTGCTTGAGCCTGAATTGCGCACCTTCGCTAGCGGAATAGCCCCACCCCCTGCCCCTTCTCTCCCCGCAAAGCGGGGAGAGAAGGGGCGAGAGGGATGAGAGGGGGAACATCCTACGGCGAGGTGCGAAAAACATGAGCGTCAAAAACAGATGCGATTCACGCATACTTGGCGTCAAACGGGTGGCATTCGGGAGCCAAGTTTCCCCCGAAAGCGAATTACACCCTTTAGGGCTGACCGCTTGACAAGCCGATGAAGAGCGGTCCACCTTCATTGCCACACTCAAGGTTGGGTGCGAAAGCGAGGCAGACGGGCGATGACTCTGACCATTCTTTTCTCTTATCTTGTGGCTGGGCTTGTGGGCTATGTGTTTGGCGCATTTCCCACCGGCTATTTTGTAGGCAGATTATGGAACGTGGATGTCCGCAAACACGGGAGTGGCCGCACCGGCGGCACGAATGTGTTGCGCACAGTGGGCTGGCGCGCGTTCGCGCTCACCGTTACTGGCGATATTTTGAAGGGCGTCTTGCCCGTCCTTTTCGCGCGCACCGTTTACTCCGATTATCACGGCGCGCACGCGGCGTCGGTGCTTGGCGTCTTGCTGGGACACAACTGGTCTATTTGGATCGCGTTGATCGCCAAACCGGATCCCACGCTCAAATTCTCGCCGCCACCACTCGGTTGGATTCAGCGAATTATCCAACAAGGACGTGGTGGCGCTGGTGTCGCCACCACCGCCGGCGCCGTCCTGACGATGTTTCCACCAGTTCCCTTGCTCATCGCACCGATTGCGATTGGCGCACTCGTCCTCAGCGGCTATGCTTCGGTCGGTTCGCTCACCGCGGCGATCTTGTTCCCCATTGTCATGCTTGCTTTTGTGCTTGCCGGGTATGCACCGTGGAGTTATTTCATTCTTTCGATTATCGTCTGCATCATCGTTGTCGTGGTTCACAAACCCAACATCGAGCGATTGCGCGCCGGGAATGAACGCCGCTTTGGGACGCGTTTGGGACAACGACGACAAAAACCCCCGCCCTAAAAATCGGGCGATGCACCAAAGGCATCGTCCGATTTTTTCACTCAGAGGGCACGCCGTCGCCGGCTCAACACAATCCCCAGCCACGCCGGCACCAACACCAGCATCGCACCGCTACAAATTTGAATCGAACGGCTCGGTTCGCTTGGTGCGCGCGTGGGTTGCCCCGCTGCCGATGAATTTTGCACCACTTGGGCTGGGGTAGCCGTTGCCGGCACCGGCTCCGGCGTCGAATAATCGGTGGACAAGCCGATGGTAGGAATAGCGCCGGGTTGCAGCAATGACCGCGTAACCACCGCACGCGGTTTCAACCCAACATCCTGACGCCACGCATTGTCCAAGCCATCGGTATCCACACCGATCACCTTTTTGAGAATGTCATCATAGGTGCCGCCTTTTTTGAACTCTTGCAACAACTGCGCCATCTTGTCTTTGCCGTACTTGCGATAGATGAAATCTACCACTGCATAACTTTGCGCGTACGCCAAATTGGCGGCGGCTGAATCCGCCGGAAAATTACCCGAAAGCGTCCGCAATGCCACCACCGTATCGTTTTGAATGGCGCGTTTGAGCGGCGTGTTGAATTGCGCATCGAGCGTGCCGGGATACGTCTCATAATACATTGCCAGACCTTCGTCCATCCAGCGTGGCATAGACAAATCGCCCAGCGGACTGCGAATTTTCTGATGAATGACCTGATGCGTTAATTCGTGAACGGTGGCACCCTTGCCCCATTCTAGATCGCTGGGAGCGACGTGAATCAAGATGATGCCGTAATCCGGGAACGCTTGGCCCCCCGTCCACTCTTGTGCTCCTACCGAAAGCGCGTTACGAAAATCGGTGCGATTCCCATAGATGAAAATTTGAATCTGCGTATCTACCGTGACGCCGGTATCTTGTTGCAAAAACCTCATCGCTTCCACGCCGCGATCAAACAACGCTTGACCAAACTTGTCATCGCCGCTGTACCAGTACAGCGCCAACTGCTCATTCGATAATTTCTTCCACGCCTTGCTCGCATCTTCCACGCGGAACGTTTGCTTGGGCGTGGTCAGTTTATTCCCGGCATCATCCTCCACCGTCCACCAGAATTCTCCGGTCACCCCCGGCGGCAAATAACTGGTGGTCAAACGCCATTCATAGGTCGCCTTGACTTGTTTATCCGGCGTAAATTCCGGGATTTGTCGTGCGCTAGACGGCACGCCATTCAACTGAATGAACAGCGCGATTTGATTGATCATGCCAACACCGCTCTGTGCCTGCAATTCAAAGATCAAGTTTTGACGAAAGTTGTTGACGAATTTATTCGACGTGATGGTGATCGGGTCAGCGGCGGAGGCGGACGATCCAAACGCCAGAATGACAATCAACGCCACGATGAACCAAGCCATACGCTTCATTTGCTCCTCCCACAAAAAAAAGACAGGTGGCAGGGACATCACTGTGCAACCTGTCTATACTACGTTCGACCGTCTCCGCCGGATTAGGCCGGCGTTCCCAATTGTTCGACCGGCGTATCCCGGTACTTGTCACCCTCTTCGATGAGCATAATCGGAATATCGTTCTTGACCGGATACTTGCGTCCACAATCGTGACAGACAAACCAAGTCTCGCGGATGAAATCCAGCATCCCGGCATTGGGTCCGTTCCGGACACACGCCGGACAACGTAGAATTTCGAGCAACTCTTGGCTAACCATAATCTCTCCTTCAAAAATCGCTGGTGTGCATATGTATAGTTACGCGATGAGGTTTGTAGTTATGCGATTCATCGCGTTCATTGAAGCAAATCAATTCCTTCACGGCAATGACCAATAAATTGTTAGGCGCGATTTTATCACATCCATTTCATTGTGCCAAGCGGTGGAACAGCGCGTCTTTCAATTCTTGCAACTTGCGTTGATAGTCCGCCGTTGTCACAATCGGGGTAGCCATAATCAAGGCATCTTCGCCATTATCACTGTAATACCTTTTGCGCAAGCCGGTAACCTCAAACCCATACTTGCGATACAACGCTTGCGCGCCGATGTTCGATGGGCGGACCTCCAGCGTAATCCACCGCGCGCCAATTTCAGTAGCATGCTCAATCATCGCCAACAACAGCAACTCGCCGACCCCCCGCCGCCGCCACAAGGGATGCGTAGCCAGCGTACTAATGTGGGCTTCATCCACCATTAACCAAAAACCGCCATACCCGACCATCATCAACAGGGTATTCTCTTGTGCTGGTGGGCGTCTGAACCAGCGGCGCAACAGCGACGTGCCGGCATTGACCGGTGGCATCTCTTTTTGCAAACGCGCCACATAATAATGCGCCATCTCGTTGTAGCGCACCTCGTAATCATAGGCGCGTGCCGACCATGGTGCCGAAAACGAAACGAGTTCAATGTTCATCACCGCTTCAATATCTTGCGGTGTCATCGGTTCGATACGGTATGGCAACCGGGAATAATCGAGTGTCATTTTGGGCTGATCGCATAAACGTGCCACATTACCGCCCTCCTTCGACCGATTCGTGCGGCAGATACATTGGCGCCAGCGTGGTTGCCTCATCCGCTTCACCCCGTTGCCAACGCGCCCACGCCAATTCGGCTGTGAATGCGGCACGTCGTGTATTGAGCGTTAACGATGGAATGATCGCACGGGCGCCCCACTGATCGGTCAAGCGTTGCGCCAACGTTGGTTCCACATCGCCACAAAAAATCGCGCGCGATGAAACCTCATTCATTTCAGGCGCCACCAGCGTAATCAACGATTCGGCATTCACCAGCGCGTAATCACTCGTGCGTCGAACGCGCCCCGCCTCTGCCGCATAGCGCGCCACCGAAAATCGTCCGCGTCCCGCTGTCAGAATTGCCCAAATGGGCAACGCATTCCACGCGTGTGGCAACGCGATGGCATCCAACGTGGGAACCCCCAGAATCGGAATATTGCATCCATACGCCAAACCTTTGGCCACGCTCATTCCCACGCGCAAGCCGGTGAACGAGCCGGGACCCAACGCCACCCCAATCGCACGCAAATCATTTTTGGTCACGCGACACAAATCCAAAAGATGAACAATCTGCGCCATCAACTCGATGGTGTGATTCTCACGTGAACGCCACGTCATTTCGGCAAGCACACCGTCTTGATGATACAGTGCGATGCTGGCAATGCGCGTGGCAGTATCAATCGCTAGCAACATATTTTGCAAACTCGGTCAACCATTCGATATAACGCGCGCCGGTGGCTTGGAATTGCAAGGCGCGTTCATCATCACTGACGTGCCGAAACATGATCCACAATCGTTCTGCGGGCAACACCGCGCGAATCTTTTCTGCCCATTCGATCACGGTCACTCCGTCGCCGGCAAGATAATCGTCCAAACCAATGCCAATCGCTTCGTCCGCACTCCGCAGACGATACACATCAAGGTGATACAGCATCAGCCGTCCGCCGCGATGTTCATTGGCAAGGATGAACGTTGGGCTTGATATTTCTTCGCGAACCCCCAACCCGTGTCCCAAGCCCTGCGTAAAACACGTTTTGCCAGAACCCAGGTCGCCTTCTAAACAAACGAGATCGCCGGCGCGCGCCAATTGTCCCAATTGTTCGCCCCAACGCCATGTTTGCGTGGCGCTGTAGCTGGTGAGATCAAGTTGAAAAGTATTTTGTTGCATTTTCGTGCCCTCATTATACCCGGAATACCAGATAGCGACAAGGGTGCATTTCACGTTGGGGGCACGTTGTGCTGGGCAAATCAATTCGCGGCAACCAGAACCCCAAGTCTAGTGAAAGTGAATTACACCCGCATACGTTGCCGGTCTGTGTCAAGTGTGGTAGAATGCGCGTGGAGTCCAAGTATGCGTATCCTCATCCTTTCCGATGTTCATGCCAACCTTGTTGCACTCGAGGCGGTGCTCAAACACGCCGAAGACTTTGAGCGGGTTTGGTGTCTGGGCGATGTGGTAGATTACGGACCCGAACCCAATGCTTGCATCGAGCGACTACGTTCGTTTGATTTGCTTTGCCTCGCCGGGAATCACGATTGGGCGGTGCTGGACAAGCTCGATTTGGAAGAATTCAACCCCGATGCACGCCGCGCCGCGATTTGGACACGCACGCAATTAACGCCGGCAAGTCTAGAGTGGCTACGTGCCCTGCCCGAACGCGTGCCCACGCAAGCCGACCAGTTTACACTCGTTCACGGGAGCCCGCGCTATCCAATTTGGGAATATGTGCTGACGCCGGCGGTCGCCCGCATCAATTTTGAACATTTCGATACGATGATCTGTTTGATGGGACATACCCACGTGCCGGTGCTCTATCGCTATCATCGCGACGACAAGATGGCGACGGCAGAACCCTTACCCGAAGGATTCCCCATCGTTTTGGGACCCGAACGAATGATGATCAACCCGGGCAGTGTGGGGCAGCCGCGTGATGGCGATCCGCGTGCCGCGTACGCCATTTTGGATTTGGACACCATGACCCTGACCCACTATCGCGTTGAGTACGACGTTGCCGCCACGCAAGCCAAGATGGAACAAGCCAAACTCCCCATCCGCCTGATTCA
>DAOUAL010000091.1:0-25515 GCA_034433515.1 Anaerolineae bacterium
GCGTCCTTTTCGCGGAGTGCATAAACGCCACCTGAGTCGGTATGTCGCGATGTGTGAGTTTGCTATCAATCAGAAACGCATTACTCCCAAATTCATCTCGTCAATTGTTGCCTTGCACTAATTCGACACATGAGCGGAATTTCTGGCGCGTACTCTTCTTGTGTTGGTCAATAACATTGTAGCGCAAAGCCGTACGCGCGTCAACCAATGTGTAGGGCTTTGTCCAAGTCTATTGACGGGCGGTTGAAACTGCTGCAATCACGACGGGTAGAGAGACGAGTCGGCGACTCGGCTGTACTCGCCGTAGGGCGACTTGTGTTAGTTGCTGCGACTTCAGTCGCCCGCTCCGACTTTGCCACAGCCCTGATTTGCCGGTACGGACGAATTGAGGCATAATGGCACTCGAAAATTTCTGAGGATTGGAGATCATTTATGCCTAGCCCTAAACCGATCGTGCCCAGCGATGGTGCCAAGATTACGATCCAGAACGGCAAATTGAATGTACCAGATCATCCTATCATTCCTTTTATCGAAGGAGATGGAACCGGGCGGGATATTTGGCGCGCTTCGGTCCGCGTCATTGATGCGGCGGTTGCCAAAGCGTATGGGGGCAAACGCCAGATCAAGTGGATGGAAGTGTATGCCGGCGAAAAGTCGTTTAATCTCTTTAACACGTGGTTGCCAGACGAAACGGTCGAGGCTTATCGCGATTATTTGGTCGGCATCAAAGGACCCTTGACCACGCCGGTGGGAGGTGGCATTCGTTCGCTGAATGTGGCGTTGCGTCAGTTGCTTGACCTATATGTGTGTTTGCGCCCGGTACGCTGGTTTAAGGGAGTTCCTTCGCCGGTCAAGCATCCCGAAAAAGTAGATATGGTGATCTTTCGTGAAAACACCGAAGACATTTACGCCGGCATCGAATTCGAAGCCGGCAGCCCCGAGGTCAAGAAATTCCTCGCCCTGTTCAAAGAAGCGTTCCCCGAAGAGTACGCCAAGATTCGTTTTCCGGCAACCTCCGCCATCGGCATCAAGCCAATTTCACGCGAAGGGAGCGAGCGTCTCATCCGTGCGGCGATTCGGTATGCCATCCTCAACAAACGCAAGAGTGTAACCTTTTCGCACAAGGGAAACATTATGAAGTACACCGAAGGTGCATTCCGCAATTGGGGGTACGAGTTAGCGGAACGCGAGTTTGGCGATTACGTGTACACGTGGGAACAGTGGAATCGCACCAAAGAAGCCCAAGGAGAAGACGCTGCGAATGCAGAACAAAAAGCCGCACTAGCCGCAGGCAAGCTTCTCATCAAAGACGCCATCGCCGATATTACACTGCAACAAGTCCTGACGCGCGCTGACGAATTCGATGTGATCGCGACCATGAATTTGAATGGTGATTATCAATCTGATGCGATTGCGGCACAAGTGGGCGGGATTGGCATTGCGCCCGGCGGCAATATCAATTACGAAACCGGCCACGCCGTGTTCGAAGCCACGCATGGCACGGCACCCAAGTATGCCGATCTCGACGTAGTGAATCCCGGCTCGGTGATTCTTTCCGGCGAGATGATGCTCCGCCATATGGGCTGGACCGAGGCTGCCGATTTAATCATCAAGGGGATGGATGGTGCGATTGGTGAAAAAATCGTGACATACGATTTTGCTCGTTTGATGGAAGGCGCCAAAAAAGTCAAATGTAGCGAATTTGGCGATGCCGTCATCGCACATATGTAACTGGACCTTGGCGAACTTGGAGTGTAATGATCCACGCCCTCTGCGGCGCGGGTCTTTTTGGTTGTCGCAGACCAGGAGCGCAGCTGAGCCTAGATTTCGCACCTGCGCTGTCAAAAGACAACGTGGCTAGTAGTGCACCAACATAAAAGTGCGTGGTGAAAACTCGATTTTTAGACACGTCTGGCAACGTCTTCCCAGCCGTTTGGTATGCAACTTTTTCATGTTGTTGCACTAGTCCAGCCGTTCAATATACGCACCTTCTTATTGGTCAGGCGGGGGTGCGAAAGCGAGGCTGAGCATGAGATGACCTCCTGTTGGAACAGGTAGTTTGGCTTTGCAACCATTCTACTCAGGAGGCGTCCCATGCTCAACTCATTTTCGCTAGAGTTCAGACATTGATTTTCCGTACAACACAGGCAATCGGTTGTTGATCGCAGCGGAGAATCAAGGTACAAACAAAATCAATCCACCGTTGACGTGGGCGTACAACAATAACTCTGCTCCCAAGATTCAACTCATCGGATTGTCGAACATGCGGATTCAAACATTGATAGGTAATGTGCTCTGGTTCATTCTGGCGCTTGCTTGGCTTGCCGCCTGCCGCCCGCGCCCAACAACGCTAACGCCAACCGCGTCGTCGAGCATCCCGGCAGAATTTCGCGCGCTGTATGCGGAACTCGATGCCGCGCTCACGGCGTTTGATCAATCGTTTGAGGCACCCAACGAAAATTATCCCGTGATCTTCGCCGCCGAATTATTGTCGGCGAATGGCAATCGCGGCACCGAACTACTCAAGCCGACGAATTTGCACAGCACGCGACTCTGGCTCGATCGCTTGCAACAAATCGGCCTGCGCGGGGTTACGGTCGGGATCCAGTACCCCTTGCTCACGCCCGGCTTTCCCCACGCGACCGAGTACCTCGAATACTTTAAAACCGTTGCCCGCGAAATCCGTCAGCGCGGGATGAAACTGGATGTCAAGGTCGGTGTGGTCTTTCCACCACCGTTCAGCACGCTCGCGGTGGATTACCCCGCAATGACGTTCGAGCAGTTCAAAGCATCCAACAAACAGATGGTCGCGACGATTGTCCAGGAAATTCAACCCGATTATCTCAACTTGGGCGCAGAACCAGACACCGAGGCGCGCATTACCGGGTGGCACATACTCAATACCCCCCAAGGGTATAGCGATTTGATCAATGACACACTGAAAGATTTGAATCGCGGCAACACCAAAATCGGCGCGGGGATTGGCACGTGGGGCAACTTGGATTTCGTCAAAAGTTACGCCGCCAACCCCTCGCTCGATTTCATCGCGCTGCACATTTACCCGGTCACCGGCACGGCCTTGCCAACGGCGCTGGCAGCCGCCGATCTTGCCCATCAGTCTGGCAAGGGCGTGATTCTGGACGAAGCGTGGCTGTACAAAATGAGCGCGAGCGAGCCACCGGTGAGTATCGCGGGCAACGCGGAGATTTTTCGCCGCGACGCGTATCGTTTTTGGGCGCCGCTCGATCAGAAATTTCTCGCGCTCGTCACCAAACTGGCGCGTGCGAAAAAGATCGAGTATGTTTCGGTGTTCTGGGCGCAGTATTTGTACGCGTACTTGGAATACGACCCCAAATTCCAAACGATGCCGTACAACAGCGTGATGGCACACTTGAACACCATCGCCACTCCCAACGTGCTTGCCGGTAAACTCTCTGCGACCGGCGAATTTTACAAACAGTTGAGCGCAGGGACGCGTTAGACACCTTGGGGGAGAACAAAATGAACCAGCGACCTTTTGCCAACTTGTTGACAGTCCGCGCAAGTTGTGATAGCATAGTCCTAGAAACCCGGTCAAGCATTTTGCTCGTCAAAGGAGACTCTTATGGATCAGAAATCGCGCTCTGAAAAATTGGTGGCTCGCCTTCGCGATTTTCGTTCGTCAATTCCTGATGTAGAAGCCTCGGCGGTCGTTAGCGCCGACGGTCTCATCGTTGCTTCGGACTTGCCGGCAGGCGTCGAAGAAGATCGAGTCTCTGCCATGTCTGCCGCGATGCTCTCGCTGGGAGATCGCATCGCTTCGGAATTGCGGCGCGGCGTATTGGATCAAGTGTATATCCATGGCGAGAATGGCTATGTAGTCTTGATGGCAGCGGGAGAAGAAGCCGTGCTCACCGTGCTCGCGCGGCGTGAAGCCAAACTGGGGCTGATTCTCTACGATATGAAAAAAGCCGCCACCGACATCGCGGCAATGATCTAAAGCTATCACCGACCTTGCCAAACACGGAGCGTCATCGCCCCGTGTTTTTGTTATGGCGATGTTTGGAGCATCGCGCTGGAGCTAAACCATGCCCAAATTTATCTTTTGCACCGGCGGCGTCGTTTCCTCAGTGGGCAAAGGCGTCACTGTGGCTTCGATCGGCCGCATTCTCAAAGCGCGTGGCTTGCGCGTTTCGATTCAAAAACTCGATCCCTACATCAACGTGGATCCCGGGACCATGTCGCCGTACCAACACGGCGAAGTATTCGTAACCGAAGACGGCGCCGAGACCGACCTCGATCTGGGACACTATGAGCGCTTTGTGGATGAAAACTTGACGCGCGCCTCCAACGTCACCACCGGTCAAGTGTATCACGAGGTCATTACCAAAGAACGGCGCGGCGATTATTTGGGCGGCACCGTCCAAGTTGTCCCCCACATCACCAATGAAATCAAACGTCGCATTGCCCTTGCCGCCAAAGAAACCAACGCCGATGTGTTGATTGTCGAAGTGGGCGGCACCGTGGGCGACATCGAAGGGCTGCCCTTTCTCGAAGCGATTCGGCAGATGCGCAAGGATGTGGGACGCGAGAATGTCACGTACATCCATGTAACGCTGCTACCCCACATCGGCTCGACCGGCGAATTGAAAACCAAACCCACGCAACACAGCGTCAAAGAATTACGCGCCATCGGTATCCAACCCGATGCGATTCTCTGCCGTTCCGACTATCTCATCGAAGACAGTTTGCGCGACAAGATTTCGCTCTTCACCGATGTCGAAAAGCGCGCCGTGATTCCCTTGGTAACCGCCACGAGCATCTATCAAGTCCCGCTGATTCTGGAAGAATTTGGCTTGGGCAAATTCTTGGTGGAACGTTTGGGGTTGCCGGATCGCGAACCCGATCTTGCCACGTGGCGGCAACTCGTGGCGCAGATCATTGAGCCCAAAGAAACCGTGCGCATCGCCGTCGTTGGCAAGTATGTGGAATTGCCGGACGCGTATATGAGTGTACGTGAAGCATTGTATCACGCCGGCTGGGCAAATCATCGGACAGTGGAAATTGATTGGATTCTCTCCGAAGATTTGGAACGGCAAAAAAGTTTTGATCGGCTGGCGCAAGCGGATGGCATTATTGTGCCGGGCGGCTTTGGTGAACGCGGCATCGAAGGAAAAATTTTGGCGGCGCGTTACGCGCGCACCCACAAAATTCCGTACCTGGGTTTGTGTCTGGGAATGCAAGTGATGTGCGTCGAACTAGCCCGCTTTACGTTGGA
The DNA here is from genome assembly GCA_034433515.1 of Anaerolineae bacterium. GTDB lineage: Bacteria > Chloroflexota > Anaerolineae > UBA4142 > UBA4142 > DAOTXS01. The sequence goes on from DAOUAL010000091.1 coordinate 5,258, forward strand.
AAGCGACGAACCCAACTCCACCGAGTTCAATCCGGGCACCCGCTATCCGGTCATTGACCTGATGCCCGATCAACGCAGCATCTCCGATATGGGCGGCACGATGCGCCTAGGACGTTACCCGTGCAAACTCCAACCCGGCTCGATTGCCGCCCGCGCGTACGGTACCGACTTGATCTTTGAACGACACCGCCATCGTTTTGAATTCAACAATGCGTTCCGAGAGATGTTGGCAAAAGCCGGGATGGAATACAGCGGAATGTCACCCGAAGGCAACTTGGTGGAAATCGCCGAATTGCGTGATCATCCGTTTATGATCGGCTCGCAATTTCACCCAGAGTTCAAATCGCGTCCAGACCGGCCGCATCCCTTGTTCCGCGAATTTATTCGCGTGGCAATTGCAACGCGTCAACGCAAACCCCAACAATTGACGATGTAAAAAACCCTATTGGCAAAAAATGTTTAATCGTGATAAAATAGGGGCGAGGGAAAGAGAGTATGCCCACACCGAAAATGACCAAACGAGAAAAATTAGCCTGGTTAGCGGATCTGGAAGAAGGATACCGCCCATTCGATAAACGCGCGCTCACCTTGTTGCGTTCCTTGATGGACGATAGCGATGCCGAAGTCCGCGCCGAAGCGATTGCGTGTTTATGGGATGACCCCGACCCGCGTTGGATTGATGTCTTGATACACAAAGCCACCACAGATCCACACGCCGATGTACGCGCGCACGCCATCTCAGCCCTGGGACGGTACGTTTTTGAAGGCGAGACCGCCGAGTTCGAGGGCTGGGACGATGCCACGTTGACCCTCTCTCAACAAGATTACCAACGCGTCGTAGACTTTCTGTTTCGCATCGCCCACGACCCCGAAGAAGCCCTTTCGGCACGGCGGTACGCCATCGAAGCGTTGGCTTTTCGCTCGACTGACCCCGAGGTTGCCAATCTGATTGAGTGGGCGTATCACCACCGTGATCGTCGTATGAAAGTGAGTGCGCTGTTCGCCATGGCACGTCACGGCGATCTCCGCTGGACGCCGTACATCCTCGCCGAGATGCGCAGCCGCGATCCCCAGATTCAATACGAAGCCGTGCGCGCCGCCGGCGAACTAGGCTTGCACGAAGCGATTGATACCCTCATCGAGATCATCCAAGCCAAGCACACCCGCAAACCGCTTCGCTTGCTGGCGATCTTTGCGCTCGGTGAAACCGGCGACGATAAAGCACTCCCCCTGCTCGAGCAACTCTCCCATTCCCGCGATCGCGATGTGCGCGAAGTAGCGCGTGAAGCCATTGAAGAATGGTACGTCTTTAGCGAGATGGAGCAAATGGCAGAAGATGTGATGGACGCAACGGATTCAGACGACACCGGCGAATACATCGAAACCCAGATGTTGCCAGACATCTGGCAATCCGAAGCCGAAACGTTCTCCAAGAATTAAATGGTAGGGGCGTAGCATGCTACGCCCCTACTCGTTTGTATATCTTCGCTCCAACCGTGCACTAATTGTTGCAATCGCTTCGTAATTATTTGTCCCCAGTTTCTCGCCCACCTCTTCCGCGCGAATTTCTTCGCTACCTTGCTTACCAATCAACACCACCTCATCCCCGGCTTGGACGCCTTCAAGGTCTGTGACATCCACAATCGTTTGATCCATACACACACGTCCAGCAATCGGCGCACGCTTGCCGCGAATGAGCACCTCGCCATAATTGTTTGGCTTGCGCCGAAACCCATCCGCATAGCCGACCATAATGACCGCCAATCGCGTGGGGCGTTCGGCGCGAAACGTGCAACCATAACTCACATACGCTCCCGCCGGCACATCCTTCACCAACGCGACTTGAGTTTTGAACGATAATGCCGGAACGAAATCGGCTGGACGTGGCACTTCGGGCGATGGGTCGAGGCCGTACAGCAAAATACCGGTACGCACCAAATTAAATCGCGCTTCAACCAAGTTCAGTGTTGCCGGGCTATTCGCACAATGCCGATAACGCGGCACAATCCCGGCATTTTCGAGTGAGGCAATCACGCCGCGAAATTTCTCCAACTGGGTTTGCGTGTACGCCTTGCCCCACCCCGGCACCTCGAACGCCTCTGGCGTATCCGCCATCGCAAAATGGGTGAACACGCCTTCGATTTCAATGTTTGGGCGTTGGCGTACCGCACGCGCAAAATCGAGCGCGTGTTCCGGCAACACACCCAACCGCGCCATCCCGGTATCAATCTTGAGATGAACCCGCGCGCGGGTGTGGCGTTCGCGTGCCGCGTCTGCAATCGCACGCGCGACATCCATCGAAAAAACGGTGAGCGTGAGATCGTGTGCCACACCCGCGCGCGCGAGTGGCGGCATCGTAGGTCCAACGACGAGGATGGGGGCAGAGATACCGGCACGTCGCAACTCTACCCCTTCGCCAACCGTGTACACGCCGAGCCATTTTGCGCCACCCCGCAACGCGGCTTGTGAAACCGGAATCGCACCATGCCCGTACGCATTCGCCTTGACCATCGCCATCACTTCGGCGGGCGCGGCAATTTGCGTGAGACGACGCGCGTTGCGTTCAATCGCCTTCAAGTTGACTTCGACCCAAGCGGCGCGCAAGGGAACTTGATCGTTTATCGTCTGCATAAGAAATCTCTGGTTCGTAGTCGGTGGATTATTCACGTGGTCGCAGCAAGATCACGCTCAACAATATCAAGCCAGCCCCAATCAATTGCCACGTGTCCAACGTTTCGCCAAACACGATATACGCGATGATCGCGGTGGTTACCGGCTCAAACGCGGCAAGGATGCTGGCGACACTCGCCGGCAAATGGCTCAGCCCAAACGTGTACGCGCCAAAACCACCTAGCGTTGGCACCAGCGCAAGAAACAATAACGTTGCCCAACCATCGAACGCCAGCGACACCGGCATCAGTTTGCCTAACGCCAGATTGATCGGCAATAAAAAGATGAGACCAAACAAGAACGCGTAAAACAAACTGGTCCACGGTGAATAGCGGCGTGAGACCAAGCGTCCCATCAACGAGTACGTGGCAAACGTGCACGCCGAACCAATGCCCACGGCAATTCCCAGCGCATTGAGTCGCACAGATTCCAGATTGTATGCTTTGGCAACAAGGATAACCCCGGCAATCGTCAAGCCGAGCGCGAGCAACTTGCGGCGTGTATATTTTTCCCGAAGCAAACGCGCCGCTAAAATCCCGACGATGGCCGGCGAGGTGTAAATGATGACGGTGGCAACTGCCGCGCCGTTATACTGCACCGATGAAATCCAAACGAGTTGATGAATGCCGATGCCAACGAGACCATACACCAAAAAGATGCCCCCATCGCGCGGAGCCATTCGCAGTTGTTTGGCGTCACTCACCCCCAACACGAGAAACATAAAGAGCGTAACAAAAAACACGCGCCAAAAGGCAATCGTCCAAATCTCCATTTCGTAATGGGTCAGCAACACTTTGATGACGATGCCGGTGAGCGCCCAAATCACAGTGCCCGCCAGAACGGTAACGTAACCACGCAGCGGTACTTCGCGACGTAACGGAGGATTCACGCCTTTGCTCTCATGCGCTTGGATTTTTCTTGCGGAACGATACGCGCCAAAACTCGCGCGTCAATGGGGTTACCCGCGCCCGATCATCTTCCCGCAACCCACAGACCCACACAATCCGGTCGCCCACGACGAGAAGGGGCAATTGGGCGCGCACCGCGCGCTGCACTTTTTCATCAATCAAGAAATCGTGGAGCGAGCGTGAATGGCCCTGCATCCCAGCGGGTTGAAACCGATCGCCGGGCCGCCGCCGCCGCAAATACCGTTCGCCACGACACAAGGCAAAATCGAACACCGCCGTCCAGCGATCGGTAATCTCCGGCATTTGATTCAAGACTGTTGTTTCGACGATCCAATCGCTGTGTGGCAATTCGATAACGCCGGTAGGAAGCAGGGGCACCATATCGGTGTGCAGCAAGGGCAGATCGGGCAAAGGTACGCCTTGGGTCGCCTCCGCGATGATGAGTTCGTTGTAACTCACTACCAAAATCACCCCCCCCGGCAGGGTTGCCTCGGCGCCCGCATTTTTTTCCAACGCAATGTGCCGTGCCTCTTCGATGGGCGCCCAACCAATATCGCGCATTTCGCCACGCAACTGTTGAATCGCCGCGCGCAACGTGCCGCGTTGCAGAGCCGGGTGAAGGGTTGTCCACGCGGAACGTTTGAACACGATGGCACCTTTTTCGTGGCGCGCCAATTTGCTCATCTCGGCTTTGACAATCGAATCAATCAAATCATAGTCGTCGGCGATGGTCTGCGCGGTGCGATACAACACTTGGGAAAGATTGGGGTTCACGGTTTCCAAAAAGGGAATGATGTTGTAACGCAGACGATTGCGGAAAAAGATCGGTTCAAAATTAGAACGGTCAATGCGCGGCGAAAGATAATGCGCCCGCGCATACTCATCAATCTCCAAACGGGTCACATCCAAGAGGGGACGCACCAAATACAGCGGCGGCGGTTCCGAATCGGGGGGAATGCCGAACGCAATCCCTTTCATTTCGGTCTTGTATTTCATTCCGCGCAAGCCCGCCAAGCCCGCGCCGCGCAAGAAATGCATCAAGACCGTTTCTACCTGATCATCACGATGATGTCCCACGGCGATGGTGGACGCCCCTTCGCGCCATGCCACCTCGGCGAGGAAAGCATAGCGCACGCGGCGCGCCGCTTCTTCCAGCGAGAGGCGTTGCTGTTCGGCAAAGGCGCGCACATCGCGCGCTTGGATGATTGCCGGCAATTTCCATTCCTGCGCCAGAGCCGCGACAAATTCGGCATCGGCTTGAGATTCTTCGCGCAATTGGTGGTTGAGATGAGCGATGTACAGTTTGAGGTTCCACTCATTCCGCAGCGCGCGCAAGCAATGCAACAAGACGAGCGAATCAGGTCCACCCGACACACCGACGATAACGCGTGCACCCGGCGAAAACAAATGCTGTTTTTCGATCACGGCATGCACGTGATCCAAAAGGGTCGGCACCTTTTTTTCGATTGGACGGTTGGGCGGAACAGAATTATTTGCCATTCAATCCTAACTCGGAAAGCCGAAACCACACCGGCATTGATCCACGAAGGACACGAAGGTACACGAAGATTTCTCTGTTCTTCGTGACCTTGGTGCCCTTCGTGGATGAAAAAATCTTTGCTTTTTGCGCAACGATTTCATTGGATAGGTACTAACTCGGACAAGCCGAAACCAAACCGGAATTGTAAGCGTTCAGGTGTCATGGCGCGGGCGGGTAACTGCTCAGCCATTCTCAAATTACCGCAGAGACGCCGGGTGCGCGGAGAAAAAATGAAACTGCGTTCTCTGCACCTCTGCGGTGAGTAATTACGAGGGCGGTTTTTGCCCGCCACAATCCCCAAGGCGCGTGCTGGAGATTGCTTCGCCGCTTCGCGGCTCGCCATGACAATGAGGGCTGAACGGTTACCCGGAATTTATTCACGAAGGACACGAAGCACACAAAGATTTTTTGATATTCCTTCGTGCCCTTCGTGGATCAAAAATCGTTGTGCAACGCTTTCATCGGATAGGTACTAACGCTTCTGCCAACTCGCGCATAAACAACTCGGCATCGGTAACCAGCCCCAGCGCTTGAAACGTGCCGCGATCCGCTAGTTTGGTCACCACCGCCGGGTTGATGTCCACCGCAACAATTTTGACCGATGCCGGCAACATATTGCCGGTCGCAATCGAATGCAACATCGTCGAGACCATCAATGCCAACTCGACGCCTTTCAACGCGGCACGCATTTGCCGCTGGGCTTGGACCGTATCCGTGATCACATCGGGCAAGGGACCGTCGTCGCGGATGGAACCGGCAAGCACCATTTCGACGTGGTTGCGAATACACTCGTACATAATCCCTTGGCGCAGAATCCCTTGCTCCACCGCGGCGCGCAACGAACCCGCCCGACGAATGGTGTTGATGGCGATCATATGATGCCGATGCCCACCTTTGATGGCTTCACCATTGTGCAATGCCACGCCCAGCGACGTTCCCAGCAACGCGGCTTCCACATCGTGCACGGCAATCGCATTGCCACCAAAGAGAACCTGGACGAACCCGGCGCGAATGATTTGAGCCAGATAGGGGGCGGCGCCGCTATGTACAATCGCAGGCCCCGCCACGACCAAAATCTTGCCGCCGTGCGCACGCGTCTCGCGCATCTGCTTGGCGATCTCTTCGATCACCAAGCGTTTGGGTTTTTCCGATGACACCTCACTCGCCATAAACGAAAAGAGTTCGCGGTCGCGCGCGCGCTGAAACGGAATGACCCGAATGCCCTCATGCCCAATCGCGATGGGATCGCCGCGCCGCACGTCCGCCATCGGAATCATACGCGCACGATTTTGCTCGCGATCCACGAGGATGGCTAAATCCATTTCCGTGCCCTCCACCTCAACCCAGTGACCGTTCAAACGAACTTGGGTGGGTAAATTCGTCGTCGAGTAAAAGTCATCGGGGAGCGCCCCATCACATGGCGCTGGCGCTGTTTGTACATCATCCCGCGAGACTAGTTCTGCGCCATAGTCTTGCAAGGCGGTGAGAATCTGATGCAAACGCGCTTCGCTATCGGCCGAGATTTTCATCCGGGCAAACGAGACCTCATCCTTGCGGCGCCCCACGCGAAATTCTTGCATCTCGAACTCGCCGCCCAAATCCATCACTGTATCGAACACTTTGGGCAAAATCCACGAATCAATAATGTGCCCTTCGAGAATAACCTCTTCACTAAACATTACAATTTTTCCTTTCAAGTCCGTACGCCATAGAGAGCATAGAGGTCATAGAGAAATAATCTCTATGGTAAAGTGTGTGCAGTCACCAGTTACTTGATCCATCACACCAAGTATATCTTTCGTTGAACCAAGTGTCAATTCAGTTTTGAGACCGGGGCGAGCCATGCTCCCGCTTTGGTTCAGCGCATGGCTTGGCATTCCTCGGGAAAAATTTTAGCAAATTTCCTATTTCGGCTTTCCGGCATTTTCGGTTATAATGTTGCCCAGATGCCCAATCGAATCTTGTTCTTCCTCGCGCTTGGCGTGCTCCCCGTTGCATGTGCCTCGTTTTCGGTGGCGCCAACGCCCGACCCAACTCAAATCCCAGTCCAAACCGTCTATGTCGTCGCAACCGCCACCCCCGAACCCACCGCAGAACCCACGCCGGTTTTTTCATCGAATCCATACAACGATGGAATGACCGCGCGGCGCAACGGCGATTATGCGCGCGCTATCGCCGCGTTTCGCGCGGTGTTGAACAGTCAACCCACGAACGACCTAGCCCAAGAAGCGCAGTATCGTCTAGGGGAAGCGTACTGGCTCAACAATGAGGACACGCGCGCGATCAGTACGTTATCGGCGTACTTGCAAGCGAATCCCACTGGGGCGCACGCGCCCGAAGCGCATTACTTGCTCGCGGATGCGTACCGCGCGACCAAAGATTACCCCAACGCGCTTGAGCAGTTGCGCCTCTATCGCGCGCAATCCACCACGCTCGTAGGCGACGTGGATGCTACAATCGCGGACATTCTCGTTCTCGCTGGCGCACCCGCCGAGGCATTGACCCAGTATGATCGCGCCTTGCAAGACACAACACTATCCACAACAAATCGCATCAACATTTTGCGCCGCGCCGCCGAGGTGCACGCCGCACTCAATCAGCCGGCGCAAGCCGCCGCCCGCTATGATACGGCACTCGTGTTGGCTAGCGATGCGCGCACCAAAGCCGATTTGCTCCAACGTGCCGGCGAAGCATACGCCGTGGCGAATCAACTCGAGACCGCGCTGGCGCGTTGGCGTGAAGCCATCAACAAATATCCGGAGCAACCGGGCGCGTACCAATCCTTGGTCAACCTACTCAATCGTGGCGGCACGGTGGACGATTATCAACGCGGCTTGGTAGATTATTATGCGGGACAATACAATGCCGCTATCGCGGCATTTGAACGCGAACTCAAAAGCGATCCGTCGCGCGCGGGCGACATTCGCTATTTCACCGCGAGTGCGCACGCGCGCCAGAGTGAATATGCGCAAGCCATCGCCGATTTCGATTACATCATCAAGACCTTGCCCAAGCACAATCGCGTGCCAGACGCGTACTTTGGCAAAGCATCGGCATACGCCGCGCAGAACAAACTGGATGATGCGGTTGCCACGTACAAAAAATTTGCCACGACCTTTCCGGACAATGACCGTGCGGACGATGCGTTGTGGAACGCCGCCTTGCTGTACGAACGCGCACAACGTCATACCGATGCCATCGCCTTGTTCGACGAATTGCAGAAAAAATATCCGGCGCGTGAGCGCGCGGACGATGCGCTGTTTCGTGCCGGCTTTAACTTGTATCGAAACAAGGATTACCAGAATGCCAGCGTGCGTTGGCAAACGCTCACCAAAGATTACCCCGCCTCAAATTTCTATGCCCGCGCCTTGTTTTGGTTGGGCAAATCGGCGCAGGCGCGCGGCTTGAGTGCCGACGCCAAGAATTATTGGACGCGCACCGCCGCGTTGAACGGCTATTACGCTTGGCGCGCCAAAGATTTGCTGGGGCAAGCCAAACCCAACCCCATCTCGTACGATCTAGCGCGTTATGCGATGGACCAGCCCGCCGACCGCGCCGAGTTTGAACAATGGCTTGCCGGGTGGAGCAAGAACAATTCCTCTAACCTTGGCGTGTTGGACGCCACGATTCGCAACGATTTGAATTTCAAACGGGGCGCCGAATTACTTCGCTTGGATCGCACGGTGGACGCGCGCCGCGAATTTGCACTGATCATCGAAAAAAAGAAAGACGATGCGCGTGCGCTGTACGCTCTGGCACTCTACTTGCGCGATAACAATCAGTTTTCGCTTGCACTCGATTGCGGCGAAAAAATTGCGCGGTTGGCAACGCCAGCCGGCGCCCCGCCGGCGCCACGCTGGTTGTGGCAATGGCGTTATCCCACGTACTATGCCGACCTCATCGTCAGCGAGTCGCAAAAGAACGGGTTGGATCCGTTGCTCTATTTTGCCTTGGTGCGCCAAGAGAGCGGATTCAATCCATGGTCAACGTCGTCGGCGGATGCACGCGGGCTGGGTCAAGTAATGCCCGCCACAGGTCAAGACATTGCCCGGCGGTTGGGCATTAAAAATTTCTCACTCGATCAGTTATATCTGCCGTACATCAGCATTCGATTCGGCACGTGGTATCTGGCACAAGATTTGAAAACCTTTGCCGAACCGATTTACGCGCTCATCGCCTATAACGCCGGTGGCGGACGGGTCAAACGTTGGCAACACGCTGATCTCGATGTCGCGGTCGAAGCGATTGACATCCAAGAGACCAGTCAGTACATCAGCATTGTGTACAGCAACTGGAAACAGTACCAGACGATTTATCCCAGCCCTTAACTCGGACAAGTCGAAACGGAACAGAATTTTTTCCACGAAGCACACGAAGAAACACGAAAAATTAGTCTTCTCCTTCGTGGACGAAGAATCCTTGCTTTTGATGCAATGATTCAAGTGGGAAGGTACTAGTAGTGCACCAAACATGAAAGTACGTGGTGAAAACTTGATTTCTAGCCACGTTTGTCAACGTCTTCCCATCAGTCTGGTCTGCAACTATTTCATGTTGTTGCACTAGTTGCGTGAGCGGCAAACGAGTGGCACTATTCGTTCTGGACGTCATCCTCTTTGAGAATCATCACGCGGTATGCCTCGGCTGCCTCTAAGCCGCGCGCCTTGCCTTCTTCCTTCGCCCACTCGCGCAGCATCTCGCTGGGATCCCAATCGTGCAGTTGGCTCTTGTGCTCTTTGAGCGCGGCAATCTTCACATCCAGCACGGCACTGATGTCAATGTACGTATCTGGTTTTTCCGAGCCGTGAATAAAAACCTTTTTGACTTCATGCGGCTCATACCCTTCATCGCGCAATTCCGGGAAAATGAACTTTGTCCCCGCTGAGGGAAACACGGCATCGAGCGCGGCATCGGCGGCGGCGCGATGATCGGGATGATTCAGGTAACTGTTGCCGTAAAAGCGCACGGTGGGATCGCCGGTGATGACGACTTCCGGTTTGTATTTGCGAATGAGACGCGTGAGATCGCGGCGCAACTCGATTGTGGGTTGAAGTGTGCCATCGGCGTAATGCAGAAACTCGACGTGCTTGACACCGAGTACCGCGCACGCACGGCGTTGTTCGTCCTCGCGGATGTGCGCCAGGTCTTGGCGTGTGATGTGGGGTTCCGTTTTCTCATTCGACCCAGCATCGCCGCTGGTGATACACACGGTAACGATCTCGCAGCCGGCGCGCGCCCATTTGGCGAGTGTCCCAGCAATCGTGAATTCTTGATCGTCTGGATGCGCGTGGATTGCCATCGCGCTTTTGGGCGGCGTGGGTTCTTCCGTGAACACCTTGGTTACAGCGCGTTCGGGAATGGATTGATCGGAAAGTTGGTTTGTATCTGCCATTGCTGTTCCTTTTTCTATCAAAATCCCACCGCGCAGCCGTCCGCGCGTGGATCGCTGCCGCCGCACAGCACCCCATCGTCGCGCCGCACAATGATTTGTCCGCGTCCAAAGGTCGCGCGCGCATAGCCGGCAACCGGAACAATCGTGTGTCCCATCTGCGCAAGTTCGTCCATCGTTTCTTGCGGAATGCCTTCTTCCAGTTGCACCGCGCGTGCCGGCTTTGCTTCACTCAGACAAAAACGCGGGCGATCCAATGCGGCTTGCGGATCGAGTTCATCGTCAATCAAGCCGACCACCACTTGCACGTGTCCTTGCGGCTGCATAAAGCCGCCCATCACGCCAAACGGCGCGTACAACGATTCGTCCGCTTCGCGCGTAATCATCCCAGGAATGATTGTGTGATAGGGGCGTTTGCGTGGTGCGAGCGCGTTCGGATGATTCGGATCGAGTGAAAAGTTATTGCCGCGATTTTGGAGCGTGAACCCCCAACCTTGCGGCACGATGCCGGTGCCAAAGCCCATATAGTTCGAGTTGATGAATGAGCATGCATTCCCCGCGCCATCCACCACGCAAAAGTACACCGTGTCCGACGATGCGACCGGCGCGCCGCGTTTTGTGTCGAGCGTGGCGCGATGTGGGTGCATCAAACGCAAACGTTTCGCGGCGTACTCCTTCGATAACAATCCGTCGAGCGGTGCAGGTGAAAACTTGGGGTCCGCAACGTACCAACTTGTATCCGCAAACGCCAGCCGCATCGCTTCAATGAGTAAATGCAGGCGTTCGACACTCAGCGGCGCGTGATATTTCAAATCAATTCCTTCGATGATGTTGAGCGCGATGAGCGCGGCAAGCCCTTGCCCGTTCGGCGGACATTCCCAGATGCGATAGCCGCGATAGGTTGTGCTGATCGGCTCGTCCCACGACGATTCGTGTGCGGCAAGATCGTCGAGTGTCATCACGCCGCCGGCTTGTTGCACCACCGCGACAATCGCGCGGGCAATCTCGCCGCGATAGTACGCGTCTTTGCCGCCTTCCGCAATCGCGCGAAAGGTGCGCGCCAAGCCGGGATTGCGAAAGATTTCGCCGGCACGCGGCGCGCGTCCGTTGAGGGTCAGTTCGTGTCCGTTCAACGCATTCTTGAGTTGACGCTCGGCACCCCGTTGCCAAAAGTACGCCGTGATCGGCGCGACGGGAAAACCTTTTTCGGCAAGTTCGATGGCGGGCGCGAGTATGTTGCGCATCGGCATGGTGCCGTGCCGTGCGATCAAATCGCACCAGCCCGCGCACGCGCCGGGGACGGTGATGTTGTGAGGATGATAAGGATCGGCGATTTGGTGATTGGGCGCTTGGAGATTCTGTTGCTTGATGAGGTCAATCGTCAAGGCGGCTGGCGCGCGCCCCGAGCCGTTGAGCGCGGTGATTGATTTTGTTTTCGCATCAAAGTACAGCGCGAACATATCGCCGCCCAGCCCGGTGGAAGTCGGTTCGGTGACGTTGAGTGCAGCGGCAGTCGCCACAGCGGCATCCGCGGCGTTACCCCCTTGCATCAAAATTCTAACGCCTGCCATCGTCGCCAGCGGTTGGCTGGAGGCGACCATGCCATTGCGAGCAAAGACGGTTGAACGATGGGAGTTGAATTCAATAGTCATCAAGTCCCCGGTTTCAAGGTTCAGGTTAACGCGCAACCTGAACCTTTCGCTACGCCGCACGCGAACCCGGCACCGCAACCGAATGCACTAACTCATCCACCACCGCGCGTGGGTCAACATTCTTGAGTCGTGCCGCCGGACTGATGATGAGCCGATGGGCAAGCGCCGGTTCGGCGAGGGCTTTGATGTCATCCGGAATCACGTAATCACGTCCTTGAATTGCCGCACGGGCTTGGCTTGCTTTGTACAAGGCGAGCGAGCCGCGCGGACTGGCGCCCAGATAAACATCCGGATGTTTGCGCGTCGCTTCGATCAACGCGACAATATATTCCTTTACCAGCGCATCCACGTACACATGTTTCACGGCTTGTTGTGCCGCGATCAACTGATCCACGCTCGCCACTTGTTGCGTATCTTGAATAGGATGAGCAAATTGTTGCGCGTCCAACATCGCCATCTCATCCCGATGGCTGGGATAACCCAATTGAATCCGCAACATAAAACGATCGAGTTGTGCTTCTGGCAAAGGAAAGGTTCCTTCATATTCGATGGGGTTTTGGGTTGCCATGACCATAAACGGTTGAGGCATGGGATACGTTACCCCATCCACCGTAACTTGACGTTCTTCCATACACTCCAGCAAGGCACTTTGCGTCTTGGGCGTCGCACGATTCACTTCATCGGTCAAGACGATTTGGGCAAAAACCGGACCCGGCCGAAATTCAAACTCGCGCGTTTTTTGATTGAACATACTCACGCCAGTTACATCGCTGGGGAGCATATCAGGTGTGAATTGCAGTCGCTTGAAGGAACATCCTAACGATTTGGCAATCGCGCGCGCGAGCATCGTCTTGCCAACACCGGGTACATCTTCGATGAGCAAGTGGCCCTGAGACAACAATGCGATCAGAGCCAATTCGATTTCCTTGTGCTTGCCCAGAATAACCCGTTCCACATTGGCAGCAACGTGGCGCACCAGCGTTTGCACCGGTTCAAGGGTTGGCATAAGTGGCATCCATTTTTGAGTTTCGCGCACGTGATTATAAGTCCGATGAAGATTCGAGTCAATGAGGATGAATCTTTTGACAGGTACTCACCTTGGGGATATACTTGCCACAATGAATGATTCGGTTCAGTTTCGTTCATCGCCAGATGAGGTCGTTGCCATGACCCGTCCACGTTCGTGGCGCGAATTGGGGACAATGGCGTTGTGCGTTTTCCAGAGTTGGCATTATCCAACCGCCGAAAAACGCGATATGCGGTTGGATATTCTGCGCGGCTTTGCCGTGCTGGTGATGGTTGTGGATCACTTTGGCGGCGCGTCGTGGTTGTATCTCATCACCGGCAATAACAATTTTTTCACCTCCGGCGCAGAAGCGTTTGTGGTCATTTCCGGCATAGTCGTGGGCATAGTGTACGGTGGTATTGCCTGCAAAGACGGTATGCGCGCCGCCATTGTCAAAGCGTTGCAACGCGCGTGGACGTTGTACAAGTTGACGATTGTAATGACCATTGCCTTTGCCGCCATCTCGGATCTTTTTCAATGGCCTTGGGCAAAAGATGCGCCGATTGGTGATCCGTTGTGGTTTGTCATCAACGTGATTTTCTTGCGCCAGACGTACTATCTCGCCGATATTCCGTTACTCTACACGATCTTGATGGCGGTGACACCAATCGGTCTGTACTTGCTCTGCCAGCGACGCACGATGTGGCTTGTGCTCGGTTCGCTCGCAGTGTGGGCTGGGTTTCAGTACGTCAATGCTGAGCAAATTATGATTGCGCCCATCGTTGGCAACACAACGTTTCATCCAGCCGCGTGGCAGTTATTGTTCTTTTGGGCGATGGCGTTCGGTTATCATCGCCAAGAATTGATGCGGCAATTTCAAAGCGTACCGCGCTGGCTCTATTTTTTGTGTTCAGCCCTCTTGTTCGTTTGGCTGTTGCATCTCTACTCTACCGAAGCCAAAATTCTTTCGCAAATATATCCTTGGATTGATATTCAATCGGTGGTCCGCGAACTGTTCAACAAAAGTACCGTGGCGCCCGGGCGCATCTTGGCAACCGCCATCGTTTTCCAATTTGCGTACCTCGTGTTGACATATTTTTGGAAGCCGTTCTGGGTCATCGTGGGTTGGTTCTTTTTGCCGTTGGGGCAAAATTCGCTCTATAGTTACACGATGCACGTGGTCATCATCGGTGGATTTTATGCGATTCTGCCGTATCTGCCGGTCAACGTCCAAGCAATGGGCACGCTCAACACCGGCTTGCAATTGGGTGTCTTGTTTTTGCTGTGGTGGTTTATCCGCCGGCAATTCGCTTTCGAGATTGTTCCACGTTAATCTTCCTCGCCGGCTGGCTTTCCTAATGGAACTTTATTGTGCTCCGTAGCGTCTTGGAGTTGAATGGTTCTAGCTTTTGCTTTTGAGATTATCTAGTGAGTCAATTATCACCTCGCCATCATTCCAAACCATCTCCCTCGTGGAGCCAACGTCTGCGCGCGATGGATTGGCAGGCGGTGCGCCACTATATTGTGCGCGCCTTGCTCTTGTTTAGCATCGCCGGTATCGCGGCGATGTGTGTGCTGAGTGTTTTTATGACCGCCGCATACGCCTATATCGCGCAATCGCTCCCGGCGCCGGAACGCTTGGCAAATTATCGGCAGGCGCAATCCACCAAAATCTTTGATCGCAACGGCGAACTTCTCTTTGAATTGTTCGATCCAAACGCCGGCCGGCGAACGGTCATTCCCATCACCAACATTCCGCCTGTGCTCAAGCAAGCCACGATTGCGACCGAAGACCCGAGTTTCTACACCAACCCCGGGGTTGATCTACGCGGCATTGCCCGCGCGATCTATTATCTGGTGTTGACCGGCAAACCCACGGCGGGTGGTGGCAGTACCATCACGCAACAACTTGTCCGCAACACCTTGATTACCGCCGAACCCACGTACGAACGCAAGATTCGTGAGATCATTTTGGCGATTGAAATTACGCGCCGCTATTCCAAGGATCAAATCTTGGAATTGTACTTGAACACAATTTCGTACGGCAATTTAGCCAGCGGCATCGAATCGGCAGCGCAAACGTACTTTGGCAAGCGCGCCCAAGACCTCCACTTGGCGGAGGCATCGTTGCTTGCCGGGTTGCCCCAAGCCCCTGCGTTGTGGGACCCGTGCGAAAATCCGGATAGCGCGTTGCGGCGTCAACGCGTGGTGCTCAACTTGATGGCAGATGCCGGCTATATCCAACGCGACCAAATCGAAAGCGTGGCAAGCGAGACCGCTCGCGTTCTCAACTCGCAAGAGTTTGCCCAACGGTGCTCACAATTGGTCAGTATCGTCGCGCCGCATTTTGTCAACTATGTCCGTCAACAACTCGAAGAACAATACGGTCCCGAAGTCGTTTACAAAGGCGGCTTGCAAGTAACGACGACGTTGGATTTGAAATTACAGCGTATCGCCGAAGAAGAAGCACGCAAACAAATCGCTGCGCTCAAAGGCAAGAACGTCACCAACGCATCGCTGGTCGCGCTCGATCCCAAAACCGGCGAAGTCTTGGCAATGCTCGGCAGCGTAGATTTCTTCGACAAGACGATTGATGGTCAAGTGAACGTTGCCATTCGTCTGCGTCAACCCGGCTCGTCCATCAAACCGGTCAATTACGTTGCCGCGTTCCAGAAAGGGTGGAATCCGGCAACTGTGATCGCCGATGTCAAAACCGAATTTCCGATCCCGGGACAGCCCACCTACATTCCGGAAAATTACGATCTGCGCGAACATGGTCTCGTCAGTGTGCGCACTGCGCTGGCTTCGTCCTTCAACATTCCGGCGGTCAAGACCTTGCAATTTGTAACCGTGCCGGGAATGATCGAAACGGCGCGCAAACTGGGCCTTACCACGTTTCGTGATCCCAGCAATTATGGTCTCTCACTCACGTTGGGCGGCGGCGAAGTGAAATTGTTGGAATTGACCGGCGCGTATGCCGTGTTTGCCAACTATGGCACACGCGTTCCGCTCACACCCTTTTTGAAAATTACCGATCCCAGCGGCAAGGTGCTTTTGGATTTAAAAGCCAATCCGCCGCAAGGCACCCTGGTCCTGGATCCGCGTCACGCGTACCAAATCACCAGCATCCTCTCCGATGTGAACGCGCGCGCGCCGGGCTTTGGCAACAGTGCCGTTCTACGCCTCTCGCGGCCAGCGGCAGTCAAGACCGGCACCACCAACGATTGGCGCGACAACTGGACAATTGGGTACACGCCGGAGTTAGTCACCGGCGTCTGGGTGGGCAACGCCAACAACTCGGAAATGGAACACATTAGCGGTGTGTCCGGCGCCGGACCCTTGTGGCACAATTTTATGGAGCGCGCGCTGGCGGGCAAACCGATTCAAGATTTTCGCGTGCCGCCGGGAATGGTGCGGCTGGAGGTCTGCGATGAATCCGGTTTATTACCCACCGAATACTGTCCACCCGATCATCGGCACTTTGAAATCTTTCTTGCCGAAGCCGTGCCCACCCAGCCCGACAATGTGTGGCAAAAAATCAAAATTGATCGCACAAATGGTTTGCTAGGCAGTGATTTGTGTCCCGATCTAGTGGAAGAAAAAATTTTTGCGGTGTATCCACCCGAAGCCCGGCAATGGGCGATTGATCACAACATCCCCCAACCGCCAACCGAGCAAAGCCCTAATTGCCCAATCCCTACAGACCCGGTTTCGGTGGACGTCGTCCCCTTTATGACGATTGCATCGCCACGTGAGGGAGCAATGCTTTCGGGGGCAGTGCAAATTGTTGGCACAGTGCAGATGCCGGCGTTCGAACGCTATCTCGTTCAAATCGGTTTTGGACACGATCCGCAAAATTGGATCGTGTTGGTCAACCGCACCAATGCCGTCAAAGATGGCGTGTTGGCAAACTGGGACACGCGCAATTTTCCGGACGGCGCCTACACAATCCGATTAGAGATGCGCGATCGCGCTGGCAAAAGTTTTGGCGGTCGTGTGCGCGTGTATGTGGGCAACGTGCCCACTGTTACACCGCGTCCATCATTGACGCCCACGCGCACACCGATTGTCTTGCCTTCCTTTACACCTACACCGCGTCCATCGGCAACGCCGTTCCCCACAACCGCCGTGCCAACGCGAACATCAACCAGCGTCCCTACAGCGACGGCGGTGCCTGCCACACCTACCTTGACCTCCACCGTCACGCGTGTTCCACCCTCGCCGACGGCTACCGCGACGTCGGTTCCGCCAACCACCACGAATGTACCAACTGCGACGAGTGTGCCACCAAGCGCAACGCCAACGGCGACCGCATCATCAACGCCCACTGTTACACTAACGGCATCGCCAACTGCCACGCCAACTCGCTGACTAGATTTCGGACCTGTGCTATCAAATAGACAACATCATGCACTAATCTGAAAGGGCGTGGCGGAAAGGTGTGTACGGTTTGCGCTGGCAAACGTACTTGCATTTCGCAAAACACCTTGCGGCGGAATCGGCGGTAGGTTCACAAACAAAACCGCGCCCGGCTTGCACCGGGCGTGTAACTATCGAACTATGGAACTAACGCTCTATCGAACTAGATGAACAGCGGCGCCAACACCAACGTGATCGTCGAGAGCAACTTGATCAACACGTGCAATGACGGACCCGCTGTGTCCTTGAACGGATCGCCCACCGTGTCGCCGACGACTGCCGCTTTGTGTGCGTCGCTCCCTTTTTTGTGCACCTTGCCACTCTCATCGCGGAACTCGCCAGACTCGATGAACTTTTTCGCATTGTCCCATGCGCCACCGCCGTTATTCATCACTGTTGCCAGAATGATTCCCGCAATCGTGCCCACCATCAGCAACGCGGCTTCGGCTTCCGCGCGCAAGATAATACCCACCAGAATCGGCGCGCCCACCGCGAGCAAACCGGGCGCAACCATCGCGCGCAACGCTCCGCTGGCAGTAATGTCCACGGCGCGCGCGTAATCCGGTTTGTTCTTGCGTTCCATAATCCCCGGAATTTCACGGAACTGGCGGCGCACTTCGTCCACGATTTTTTCGGCAACCTGACTCACCGCACGCATCGCCAGCGACGAGAAGAGGAAAATCAATGCCGCACCGAGCATGGCACCAACAAACACCTCGACCTTGCCAATGTCAACGCGGTGCGATGCCTTGACGATTTCCGCCGGCAAGCCCATCGCCGTGCGCACCGCTGCCACTTTGTCGAGATACGCGCTGAACAGCAAGAACGCCGCGAGCGCCGCCGAACCAATCGCGTACCCTTTGGTCAATGCTTTCGTCGTGTTCCCCGCTGCATCCAGCGCGTCCGTCCCTTTGCGAATTTCTTCCGGCGCGCCGGACATTTCAACGATGCCACCGGCATTGTCCACGATGGGACCAAACGTATCCATCGCCAGAATGAAAGCCGCCGGCATCAGCATACCCATCGTTGCCACCGCGGTGCCAAAAACCCCGGCGACGTACGGTTCAACTCCAAGCGCGGTTGCCGCTTGCGTGCCAAGCCAAAATGAGGCAATCAAGGCGATGCCCACCGTAATGACCGGCGCAGCCGTGTTTTCGAAACCGACCGCAAGCCCGGTGATGATGTTGGGTCCTGTACCGCGCAACGAGGCTTTGGCGATGCTTTGCACGGGCCGCCAACGTGCTTCGGTGTAGTACATCGTGATGAGAAAGAAGGCAACACTGGTCAACAAACCTACCACGCCGGTCCAGAAGAACACGATATTGCCCAACAATTGCATCACGACAAAATACATTGCGGCGGCACCCAGCACCACGGTGAGCGCAAACCCGCGAAACATCGGGTTCATCGGCTCTTCACCCGGATTCAGTTTGAAGAACGGAAATGCCGTCGTCGCCCAGACCCCAATAATCGAAGCGATCAAGCCAAAGGCACGCACAACAAGCGGGAAGAAAATCCAATCCACATTTTTCGTGACGGCGTAAATCGCCACGCCCAAAATCATCGCGCCAATATTTTCGGCGACGGTAGATTCGAACAAGTCTGCACCACGACCGGCACAATCGCCCACGTTATCGCCGACGAGATCCGCCACGACGCCGGCGTTGCGCGGATCGTCTTCCGGAATGCCGGCTTCCACTTTGCCAACGAGATCGGACCCCACGTCTGCGGCTTTGGTGTAAATGCCGCCGCCGAGTTGCGCGAACAGCGCGACGAATGATGCGCCAAAGCCCATCCCCACAATAAGGAAGGGCGCGTTGCGCGCGGCTTCGCCGCCGGCAAGACCACCGTAAGCGAGGAACATTAGATAAACACCAATGAGGGAAAGACTGACGACCAGAAAGCCGCTCACCGCACCGCCGCGCAACGCAACCGCCAGCGCCGGCTCAACACCTTTGCGTGCCGCGCCCGCCACGCGCACGTTCGATTGCACGGCAACATACATTCCGATAATACCCGAGAGCGCGCTCGCTGCCGCACCAACGAGAAAAGCAATCGCGGTGCGAACACCGAGTTCCATCCCCTTGACGTTCGTTTCGGTGTACTGTTCGAACGACACCAACACGCCAATAATCACCGCGGCGATAATGGCCAGGACAGCAATCGTCAAATACTGCCGGCGAATAAATGCCACCGCGCCTTCAAAAATCGTCGCGGCAACCTCCTGCATCTCCTTGGTTCCCTTGTCACGGCGCAAGACATCCCACGCCAGATAAACGACAAAGAGCAGTGCCAATACCCCCGAAACGGGTACGACCCAAAAAAGATTCATCCTTTTGCCTCCTTCGATTCATTGTCAATTAAAAATAAAATTGCGGTCGAACACCCTTGTCCGGCCGATCAATTGCCCGGCGTTGCTACGATAGACTCCTCCGTGAAGTTTGTTCGGATTTTAGCACAGGTTGAATCGAAATGCAAGACGATTTTTCCTGGTGATTACCCAAAACTCCGCACCCTCAAAGTCGCGTTCTTTGGAGGCGACGCGGCGCTCAACAACCCATCGGCAATGGCTGAGAAGAGCGCGACGGTGCTAAAGACACTTTGCACTCCCAAGAGGAGTGCAGAGGACCCTTTCCGATCCCTCCGAGTCCCAACCAGGCTACTGCCCAACGCGCGC
>DAOUAL010000092.1:0-22139 GCA_034433515.1 Anaerolineae bacterium
GCTCAACGAGATTCATAGCGATAAATCCTCACATCGCCGAACGCGGTCACCTCCCCGCGCCGCATCGTCGCATCCAAACGCGACAGGTTGCCATGCGCGCGACCCTCTTGCGCCGCCTCGTCAATCGCCGTTTGGAAAATGACGAACCACACACGCGCGCGTCCACGCATCGCATCATCGAATTCGGTTGGGAACAAACCCAGCGCCTCTTGCGTTCCGCGCGCCAACGTATCGTTGCTCGATCCCGGCGGATCGGCGAGAAATGCTTGTGGCAAATCGCGGTCGTAGAAATGCATCGAAAAAAACGAAAGTTTATTGTCGTGCAAAATCAAAGCGTCCGCTTGCATGTGCGCGCGCAAAAAGCGATCTGCTTCGGCGAACGGCGCGCGCCGCCACTCGCCGAACGCGGCATAGTACGACGGCAACGTCAGCAGCGCGATCAACACTGCCAGCGCGATGGGCAATACACGCGGCGCGCGCGCGACCAGATACGCCAACACGATATAGTACGCCAGCGACGACGCGATCACACCGCGTGGCACGAAAATCGGTCGCATCCCGTACGAGAGCACGAACATCAAAATTGGCGGCACGAGCGCGAACGCCAGCACCAAACCCAGCGCGGGTGGCGTGCCGCGTCGAAACGCGCGCACTAGTTCGAACGCGGCGAGCACGAAAATCGCGAGCGTGATGAACAATGCAAGCGCGAACTCGAAAGGTGGCAGCGGCAGGTGCGTTGTAAAGACGACAAGCATTTGCAACACGTCGGCAAGCTCAGGGCGATGTGTCCAGTACGCACGCTGGATCCCCCTGACTTGATTCGGCAAGAACAACCACCACGGCGCGAACGCCAACCACGCGACACTTTGTGCGATCAACAATTCGATGTGGGCGCGCCACGCGCGCTTGAACAGCAAATACCCGTTCGCCGCGACGAGCGTCAGCAGCGCGAGCGCGTGCGCGTACAACGCGATCACCGCCCCAACGACACTGAACACGAACCGCCGTCGCGCGTCGGTGTGGCTAACGCCATACGCGTAGAGCAACGCGCCGCACGCCAAGAGCGCGTACATTCGTAATTCCTGCGCGTGGTAAATTTGGAACGGTGCGAGCGCGGCAAAGAACATCGCCAACGCACTCGCGCGCGCAGAAAACCAACGCCGTGCCAACGGATAGACCAGCGCGACAACGAGCAGCGAAAACGCGACGGAGAGAAACCGCAGCAAAAAGATATTTTCGCCGAGCGTCAGCCACGCGTGCAACAAAAAATAGTACAACGGCGGTTGCACATCCGCCGCCGTGCCGCGCACGATGGATGCCACATCGCGTTCAGCCAGCAAGATGCTGAACGCTTCGTCGTACCAAATCGGACGCGCGTTCAACGCCAAGACCCGCAAACCAAATGCAAGCAGTAAAGTGATAACCGGGAATAGCGCACTCATTCCTCCCCCGTGCCAAGCGCAAGCAACGCGAGCGATAACACAAAGCCGATGTGATTGTCCGCAAACGCACGTCCGAAAAACCCGATCACAAATCCAAACACCGTCATCGCGGCAATCATCCGCTGGATCAGCGGACGTGCGGCTTGCCAACGGACCAACAGCATCAGCGTCGGCAAGCCAACAAGGAACTGCACCAGTGTAAATGGGAAGGCAGCCCACTTGTCTGCCAGAATACCCACGCCCAATAGGATTTGCGAAAACCCTTGCCCGGTGATTTGAAAGGCAGAGGATTGGTACCACAGCGTATCAGCCACAAAGGCGCGCACATCCCAAATCACCAAGGGTAGAATGAATAGGATTCCGATCAACGACAACGGTCCAACTACACGGGTCGCCCAATCACGAGGAGCGCGGAATCCATTCAGCCACAGGTGCGTCACAAAGAACGGCACCGCAAACCACGCGGTTGCTTTGACAACACATGCCAAGCCCAAAGCAACGGTTGCCATCGCGACCCAACGCCGTTGCAAAAAATAGAGCATCAGTCCGAGCCACCATAGAACCACAACATCATTCCGTCCTTCAATGAACGCTGGAACGAAAAGCGGATTGAGGGGTACTAGAATGGCTAACGCCAGTTTGCGCTCCCAATCGGGAGTAAGTTGAAAAAGCAAACCAAAGAGTCCAACAAACAAAATAATTTGGTAGATTCGCAAATCGAAAAAACCAAACCACGTTTGGAATGCCCAGTAAAATGGCAACGGCGCGATGAAAGAGAGTGGGAGGTACGGTAGATAGAACAAGGCAGGATTGCTTGCCGGCTCAAGCCCAAAATAAGGTCCCCATTGCGCCATCGGTGTCTGGGTATAATCTTCGACGTAAGGATTCTTGCCGGCGAGCAGAAATTGAATGGCTTGCTCCGTTTGAATGGCGCCATCGTGAATATGTTCGTACGGCGCAGACGCATACCGCGCTTGAATTTCCAGCCAGGTTGGCACAACCACCAACAACATCACCATCAACGTTACAATCCCAAAGCGCGCCAAGTGACGTATGCGCGTACGCAGTGCAACGAAATCAAAAAAAGCGTATGCCGCCAATAACGTTAAATTCAATGCCGCGTAGATCGGATTGAAGCGGTTCAAGTACACCGCTAAAGCGAATGCCAACAAGATGGTCGTTGGAATCCTCATCGCTTGGAATCCTCCAAACGATACCCCGCATACGCATCCTCCGCTGCGCTCAGCACGGCAGGCTTGCCCTCGCGTATGACGATTGGCAACGACGTCTTGCCGTACACCAATCGTAGAGGGCGCACAGCGAATCCTTCCAACTCGCGCATTTTGATTCGTTTAGCCCGGTGCAGTTCCATCATTGTAACCATTCAGCCCTAATTGTCATGGCGAGCCGCGAAGCGGTGAAGCAATCTCCAGCACGCGCCTTGGGGATTGCGACGGGCAAAAACTGCCCTTGTAATTACTCACCGCAGAGGCGCAGAGTTTCATTTTTTCTCCGCGCACTCGGCGTCTCTGCGGTAATTTGAGAATGGCTGAGCAGTTACCCGCCCGCGCCATGACACCTGAACGCTTACCCATCATTTTCGCGTACCGGCGTCCGTAAGGGTTGCCACACGTACAGGATGAGCGTCAACAGTGGCAAAACAATCGTCACGCGAATATCTTCCGCATTGCCGCGCAACGTCAAGATGAAAATCGTCCAGGGCAACCCAAGCCCGATCAGGACCGCCAGCAGCGCCCACCCAAATCGCCTGCGCTGCATCCAGTCGCTCAGCCAATAAATCCCTGGAATCAGTAGAAAGACTTGATCCGGCGAGCCGATGCGTCCAGCCGTCCACGTCGTAACAATGGCAACAAGCCCTAGCACGGGTTGCAACCGCGCCCACGCCACCGCGCGTGCGCGCCAGACGATCCACGCCATCCACACAATCAATCCACCGCTGAGCACAAAGGTCAACGCCAGTCGCCATTCACGCGGCGCAAACATTTCGACGAGTGTTTGCACGGGCGGACCGCCGCGCACGTATTCGGCGTACTCACGCACCGCCTGCGCGAAATCGCTCACCCACGTCGGAACCCACAACATCGCACCGATGATCAAGACACCAAACGCGCCGCTCGCGCCGCTCACGATGCGCCACCGGCGTTGGTAGATCGCCCAGAAAATCAACGTCGGCACAAAGAAAACCAGCGGCTGGGGTTTGATTGTCGCCAGCGCGATGAGCGCGCCTCCCAACAGATCATGCCGGTCAGCAATCGCCGCAAACGCGAGCGTGAGCAAAAAGAACGCCATCAAAGCATACTGTCCAAGAAAAATTCCCCGGACCGTCGGGTAAAATAGCAAGACGCTCAGAATCAGCCCGGCGAAGATCAACGGCGTCAGCGCAAGACGATTCAAGCGCGCTAGGAGCAGCGCACCGCCCGTGACGAGGACGCATAGCAGAGCCATCCATAACGCCTGTGCCTGCGCATACGTCAAACCAACCAACGGCGCCGCGATGAAAGCGGCATACAAGGGATAGGCAAACGCCACTTGATCTTCGTCGGGCTGGGCAAGCCGACCATACATCGCGCGTTGAATTTCGCGCGTGACCGAATCGGAGTAAGGATTTTCACCACGCAGCAACAACGCACGCGCGCCCATCCAGCGTGAAAAGAAATCATTCGCGCCTAGCATATGTTGGGTCAAACCGTTATAGAGAACGTATGCCAGCGTGACGTACAAGACACTCACTAGCGCCATCACGGCAAAAACTCGAATCACTCGGCGAGTACGCATCAGCAACTATTGTCCTGTCGCGTCAAGCAGGTAGATGGCGTACCCATCGCTGGCGGCGTTCGGCACGGTGGGCTTGCCCTCACGCACGACGATTTGCAACGGCGTTTTGCCGTACACCTGACTGAGGCGCGCCAGCCACTCTTCCAGCGCGCGCACATCCTCCAGTGAAATCGGGTCGTACCCTGTCTGCAAAATGTAATCCAAACCCGCGCGGTTCAACAAGAGGTGTGTATAGCCGCGCGCGCGCAACTCGGCGGCAATCGCACCCGCCTCGCCATACTGCCAACGCAGATGCATCCACACATCCAAAATCGAATCGGGCTGCGCGGCGCGTTCTACGTAGTACACACGCGGCTCCCACAAAAACAACACGCGCGCGTCGCGCGGCAATTGCGTGTTGATAAAGCGCACGGCTGCACCGTACTCGTCCAAGTGACGCGCCAGATACGCCGCGCGCGATTCCGCGCCGACCAGATACGCAAGCGCACCACTTGAAGCAAAGCCAATCGCGTAATTTAGCGCGGTCAGCCCCAAGACCAACAGCATCACCAAGCGCGTGAATCGTTGCAACGAAAATTGCGGCAACTCGAACGCGCTCAATCGTTCGTACGCCAGCGCCGCCAACAGTGCAAACGCAGGAAATGCCGGGAACAACAAACGCGTCTGTATCAACAATTTCGATTGCGCCACACCCACGAGCCAGAAAAGGTAAAGCGCAAGAGAAAAGAGGGCAAGTGGAGTGTAAGGCGTGGGGCGTGGGACGTGTTCCGTGTTCCGTTCCCCTGCCTCCTGCTTACCACCTCCTGCCCCCTGCCCCCTGAACACCCACAACGGTATCAACATCAACAACAACGGTCCAATCGTCGCTTCAAAACCCAATGCGCCTTCAACACCATAGATCGTTGCGAACCAAGGCGCGAGAAGGAGTTGGAGCGGATCGTTCCACAACCCTGTGCCAAATCGGCTGAACCATTCCGCGCGAAATGCGTCCCAGTACGTGCCACCAAAAACGAAAGGATAAAACGGATTGCCTGTGAAGATCAGGTTGCGAAGGTAGTATGGCGCGGCAACGCTGATCAGCGGTAGACAGTAGGCAGTTAGCAGTTGGCAGAAGGCGGGAGGCAGGAGGCGGGCGGCAGTCGGCAGTTGGCGATCAACCGTGTGGCGTTCAAAAAGACTGTGCGCGATCCACACAACCAGCAAAGCAATCGGAACGATGACGGCGGTGTACTTGATGCTGATCGCAAAGCCCGCCAGCGCGCCCGCGAGCGCGAACCAACGCGTGTGGTTTTGTTCGAGTGCGCGCATCAATGCATAAAACGATACGAATGTGTAGAAGGCGAGCATCAGATCAACATACGCCCACGTTGCGACGATCAACAGCGATGGTACAGCGACAATCATTGCACTCGCCAACCACGCGACGCGCGCGTTGAAATAGCGCGAGCCAAACGCAAACACCACACCTAGCGTCAACAACAAAAACGTCAGATGCAACAGTTGCGCGACGACATCGCCTTTTAACAACATCGCCGCGAGGAACAACATCTCGCCGAGCGAAGGAAAACTAAAATAAACGATGTCAGGCGGCGCGGTGATGCGACCCTGCTCCAACGCGACCTTGGGAATGACGAGATGATACGTCTGCGCGTCCCACGCGGTTGGCGGCAGCAGCGTGATCACGCCAGCGATCCCCAGTGCGAACGCCGTGAACGCCGCCAGCGCGCGTTCGAATCGCGAGGCAAGGGGCAGACGCAGCGCGCGCACCGCGCGCCAAACTGCGCGCAGATCATCGCGCAGCAAGAACGTGGCAAGCGCGCCCAACACCCAGAACACGAGAGGATGAACGATGACGAGTCCCAGCAAAAATGTCGCGAGCGCGAGCAAACCCAAGCCCACGCCCGCTTGAAACACCAGCGTGTCGAGAGGCGCGTCGAATTGCAACGCGCGCAAAACGCGATGTCCCAATGCGGCGGCAAGCGCGACGAGCGCGCCCGCAACGAACACGTCACCGAGCGCGTTCAGAATCGCCAGCACGTTCTCGATGCTGAACGGCTTGTGGACGATGTAGTAGTTGAGCGTGACGAGAAAAATCCACGCGAGCGCGATAGCCATCAACCACACGCGTTTCATTGCGGCACCTCACGCGCGAGAAAATAGAGCGCGGCAAGCGGAATCAGCGCATAGCCGCCACCAAAGCCGCCAAGCGCGCGGTCAAGTCCCACAGCAAGCCAGGACACGACCACGCTAATGAGAATTTGAGTCTGCCCGCGCAAAGCAGGCATAGTCATAACAAGATTAGACGCGAATAGGATTGGATTGAGCAGCAGATTGAGTAATTGAAAGATCGCCGCACGATTTTCCACCCCTCGCCACGCACGCCAAGAACAAGCGAGGATTGCTAACAAAAGTGTCCCAACGATCAGCCAGCCAAAGACGCCCACCTCTTTCCACGCCCACACCGAGCCCGTCATCGCTGGCAACACCATCATCGTCTGTCCTGCGCGCTCAGGCAAGACCGCCAGCATTTGCGCGATCCAGTTCGGGTTGACGATGAACGACGGCACGTAGAAAACCAACAGTGCCAATGCAAACACACCCAAGTTCTTCCAATCACGCGTCGCGAGCCAATGCACGAACGCGTACAACACGGCAAGCATCGCCAACTGTGGTTTGAACAAGAGCAGCGCCGCGCCCAAGCCCGCCCAGATCGTTCGATTTTGTAACAACCACGCCAACGGCAACAACAGCCAGCCATCCAACATTCCATCACCGCCAACGAACCACAACGGCACAAAACCAAAGAGCGGAATGGCTTGGCGCCGAAACAACACGATGAGAAAGACAAATGGAGCGATGACCCAAACGATCCGAAACCAATCGGGCAAGAGCGCGAGCGGGACAAAAATCCAAAGGACGGTTGGCAAAGGGTAGAAACGCCCCGGACCAAACGGACTGTCTCCGCGCCGCATTGCCTCGCCCATTTGAACATACTGCCAATAATCGTACGGCTGCCAGCGTTCCAAGGTATAAGGCATTAGCCAAGCCAGTTCAATGGTCAATACCACGAACCCTACAATGAGCCAGGGACGAAGAGGCAGGATACGTCGCATCGTGAAATTATCGGGAGGACAGTATGACGGAATGAGATGCCTGTTCCCGCAAAGCCACAAGGACAATTGAATACGCTGCCAGCGGGGCGCGGATCGTCCAGGACTTTGTGATTTGCGCCTCCGGCGGTAAAAGCCGACGCTCTCGAACCCAATAGTCCAAGAAATTTGGAACCCCTACAAAATAATCCGCCTGCTGCACAACCCTCAAAAGCGCCGATTCGTTATCCAAGGTCTGACTGAGTTGAACTTGGTGCAAATCAGGACGTTGACGCTGTAATTCCCAATACGGGTCGGGAATGCTATATTCCAAGACCATCGCCCCTTTCGGCAAGGACACGGCAAGGTCATCCGAGAATTGGCGAATGTCCTCTTGCAAGGTATGGATCGCGCTGGCTGCTCGCTCCACTTGCCATACCTGATAACCTGTCCACAGGATCGCCGTGATCAGTAAAAGGATCCTCAACTTTGAAGATGTCACCATTTTCGCGCTCCACATCCCAGCCCACAAGTATCCAAGCGGTGTGAACCATCCAGCGTACCAAATTTCTCCACCAAAGGCAGCGGCGAAATAAGCCACGGAAAAAGCCAACGCCTGCCACCCTGTGAAAAAACGTGAACGACGCAGAACGCTCACCCCCGTAATGATCACCAATCCTAGCCACACCGGAGGCGTGTTGACCGGGAACACACCAAATATAGGTAACAAGTCATCCCAAAGAATGGATTGCAGAAAGAATTCCCACCCTCTCCCCTTACGACGAAATTGGGCAGCCATTTGTCCGACAAAAGCATCCCAATCTTGCGCTGCGAAGAGGTACCACAGAAACAATCCCAGCAGCAATGGCAAAGCGAACCAGCATACCCCTCTGACCTGACGACGGCGCACCAACTCACCAAGAAGGATCAAGACGATGGGAACAGCAATCAAGTGAGTCAAGACCGCCAAAGCCCCCAACAAACCCGCCACGCAAAACAGAGGGGTGCGTTGACCCTCCACCCCAGCGGTAAATGCCAGCAAACTCGCCATCAAAAAAACAATGCAGAGAGAATCCATGCGAGCGAGATTGGCATTGTATTGGTATCTTAGATCCAACGCTGTCCAAAGCACACACACCATACTCATGGTGAGAGGCAATTCCCATCGGCGGGCAAGCCAAAATACCAACACCAATCCCAAGATACCGCACAAGCGACTGAAAGTGCGCGCCGAGGAAAGATCAAACCCGAATCCTTTGCCCCAGAGACTCAGCGTTATGAAATAAACCGGGGGCTGCCAATAAGTACGCTCTGCAATGCGCGGCAGTAAACCATCCAAGACCGGGGTGCCCATCCCCTTGCCTTCGGCAAGATTTTGAGCGGGGGCAACAAACAAGACTTCGTCTGGATTAGGTGGCTGGAGCACTTGTCCATAGAAATCAAGAAGCACATAGAACCCTACCAAGAGGCTGGTTAAAGCAACTAATGCCAAGCGGCTCATGGTGTCAATCCAACTTTGGGGGCTTTTCAAACACGCGTTGCCAACGTACCAGCGATTCGCCGACAATTTCGATTCTGCTTTCATCAATCGCGCCGATGCCCGCCCACGCCGCAAACGCAAGATAATCAATCTGTGCCGGATCGAATCCCATCAAGCGCGCACACGTCGCATCCACCGCGAGCAAATCGGTCCCCGCGACGATGACACCGCTGGGCACCGCGCTGCCAAACAAGGGACCATCTCCTTCCAAGCCGACGATGCCATCTACCACCGCGCACGCGCGCGTCGGCAGCGAATCGGCGAGTTCAGCGAGGAATGCCGGGATGCCTTGAATGTGCAGCGTGTTTTTGGGCCAGCCGTATTTTACTCCAGGCACGACGCCAAACAAATTCTTGATGCTGACCGAAATCTGCGTCCAGTGATGCGTCTTTAACTTGGGGAGCGAAATCAGCACGTCCGCGTCGCGAATCGTCTGGGCGACAAAGAGCGTTTTGAGTCTTGTGTAACCACCGCGCAGCGTCACTGCCACCACATCGTCATAGTTGAGATCAACAAACGTGATCCGTTCACGCGCAAGCAGATCGGCGTAGCCGGTCGCATCGAGAATCGCTTGAACATCGCGACGAAATGTGGTGCCTTCCGCGACGATGATTTCGCGTGCGCCCAGTTCGCGCGCCAAACGAATCATCGCTTGCGCAACGCGCGGATGCGTAAAGCACGGCGCATCGCCAACCACATCCACGAGATTCGGTTTGATGACGACGCGCGCGCCGTCCAAGTTCGGCATCGCCACGTGCTGCCATGCCGCGCGCACCGCGCCCAGCACATCCGCCTCGTACGTCGCGCACGCGGCAAGTGCGACACGCGTGGGTGGCGCGAAGAATCGCGCAAGGTTGCCACGCCACATCCAGCGAAACCAGCGATCAAAACCAACGGGTTCGGTTGCCTTGGAGATCACGCTCGCGCCCGCCGCGATGCCGGTGAGGAGCGCGAGACGGAGGAACGCGCGGCGAGATAATCTGAATTTTAGGTTCAAGGTTTCAGGTTCCCAGTTCACTGTGACTTGCTATCGCGGTGATGAACGGATTGCTATCCCAACTGCCATCGGCACGTTGTAATGCGTTCAATCGTTGCAACGCATCGCTCATCGGAACATCCCACTCTTTTAACGCGTACGCGCCCCACGCCAATTCCGCCGAGGTTTGCGCGCGCGCGACTGCCTCGCGCAAGAATCGAATCGCCGCCGAAACGCGCGCATCGTTGGAAAACTCACCGACCGCACGCAAAGCCAGGAGTGCCACCGCTGTATCTTGAATCGTCGCGGGAACTTTTTTGCCCAGCATCCACGGATTGCCAATGTTCCATCCGCCGTCCGGCGTAGCGCGATCAAACAAGTATTGCACGCCTTCTTGCACCCGCTGATGCGTGGACTGCCCTGCCGCAACGAGCGCGAGAATGGCGAGTGCCGTTGGATGCACCCATGCGGCGTCGCCGCGTTGCCAACCCCAGCCCCGCAACGTTGAATCTATTCTGAACAACTCGCCGATCTTGGCGCGCGCCGCTTCATCGCGCACGACCAAGCCCGCATTTTCGATCAACCAATTGGCTCCACGTCTCATCGCATCGCGCGTGTCCGGCAACTCTGCCAGCGCGCGCACTGCCCACGCGGTCATCCAACCACTTTCGGCATCCATCGCCCCAATACCCCACCCGCCATCCGCATGTTGGAGCGACAACAAAAAATCGCGACCGCGCGCGCGCGCGTTTGCATCGTTCAAAGCCAGCATCACCGCCGCGGTCGGTTCAACGTACGATGTGCCATTGCTACGATACCCCCAACCACCATCGGCATTGTGCGCGTGCAACAAAAAATCGGTCGCGTCCATTGTCTCAGAGCGTACTACGCTCATTTGAAAATGTCAATCGGAACAAGGTCACCCTTTTGACAAATCAAACAATCTCGGTATAATGGCGCACGATTCATCGCCCAGCAACGAGGCTTGGCACAGGAGAGAGTACCGCGTGTCTTTGCAACGAATGGCTTGCCATCGAATTGGACGTGCGCGAACGCAACGAGTTCGTGGCGCGCATTCTATTTTTGAAACAAACGACCTTTGAGGAATCTCAAAGGTCGTTTTTTATCCTCACTCGGACGAGCCGAAACAACACCGGCATTGAGCCACGAAGGACACGAAGATTGCTCGGTTCTTCCTTCGTGACCTTGGTGCCCTTCGTGGCTGAAACAATCTTGGCTGTTTGTGCAACGATTTCATTGGATAGGTACTAGTAGTGCACCAACATAAAGTGCAGGGTGGAAACTCCATTTTCAGCCACGTTTGTCGCCGTCTTCCCATCGGTCTGATCTGCAACGATTTCATGTTGCTGCACTAGAAGCATAGTAGCACAGGATTGATGGAGTTTAAGAAATTATTTTCGTAACCGGCGAATGAATTCGCGGCAACCCAGACCCGAAGCCGCCCGGCGTTTACCCTGAGGAACGAAGGGGCGGCTGGGAGGCAAACCTGCGCAGGCAGGTTTGGGGCAGTTGTTGATGCGGTTTCAACCGCCACAACGGATTATTTTTCGAAGGAGGATTGAATGAAAGGTGCTGACATCTTGACCGCCGCACAATTTTCGCGCGAGCAAATCGAAACGCTGTTTGCGCGCGCCGATGATTTTGCCGCGCGTCTTGAGCAAGGCGAACGCTTGCGCTCGCTCGATGGCAAACTTCTCGCAACGATTTTCTATGAACCCAGCACGCGCACACGCCTATCGTTTGAAGCGGCAATGCAACGATTGGGCGGTGGCGTGATTTCGGTGGCGGAAGCCAAGACCGCCTCCAGCGTGGTCAAGGGCGAATCGCTCCCCGATACGATCCGTACCATTGCGCAGTACGCCGACGCTATCGTCTTGCGGCATCCCGAAAAAGGTGCAGCACAAGTTGCCGCCGATGCATCGCACGTGCCGGTGTTTAATGCCGGTGATGGCACCGGCGAACATCCCACCCAAGCCCTGCTCGATCTGTACACGATTCGCGCGGAAAAGGGAACGATTGATGGCTTGCGCATTGCCTTGGTGGGTGATTTGCAAAACGGCCGCACGGTGCATTCGCTCGCGCGCGCGCTCAGCAATTTCAAGGTTGAATTTTCCTTCGTTGCCCCCGCTGCGCTCTCGATGCCGGTTGAAGTAACCGATTATCTCCGCGAACGCGATTTTGTTGTCGAAGAAACGAACGATCTGGCACGCAGTCTGCAAAAAGCGGACGTGGTTTATATGACGCGCGTGCAAAAGGAACGTTTTAGCGATGTCAAGCAGTACGAGAAACTCAAAGACTTTTACATCCTCAATCGCCAACTCGTTGAGCAAGCCAAGCCGGGACTCGTCGTGATGCATCCGCTTCCGCGCGTAGATGAAATCGCGACCGAGGTGGATGCGCTCCCCAACGCCGCGTACTTTCGCCAAATGCGGAATGGCGTCTATGTTCGCATGGCGTTGCTAGCCGCCGTGCTGGGGGCATAAAAAATTCACGGAACACGAATCACGTGGAACGTGGTGCGTGTTCCTTAAGGATCATAGAATGACTTTCGCCGAAAAATTATTGGCGGTTCAACAACACCACAACTCTTGGCTCTGCGTCGGACTCGATACCGATCCCGCCCAGATTCCCTCCTCGCTCGATGTCGTTGCGTTTAATCGCGCGATCATCGAGGCAACGCAAGATGTGGTGTGTGCGTACAAACCAAACCTGGCTTTTTATCTAATGCGTGGAGGGCGCGGCATTGATGAACTGGAGCAAACTATCGCCGCGATTCCACCGGACATTCCCATCGTACTCGATGCCAAGTTTGGCGACATTGAATCTTCGGCGCGTGGCTATGCACGCTTTGCCTTTGAAACGCTCGGCGTAGATGCAGTAACGGTGAATCCGTATCTTGGCGTGGATGCACTCACACCGTTTTTGGAATATAATGATCGCGCCATTTTCTTGCTCACACACACATCTAATCCATCGTCGCGTGATGTGCAAGAGGTTACGACAGAATCCGCTCCGCTCTATGTACACGTTGCACGTTACGCAATGTCGTTGTCGCATGCCTCCCAAATCGGATTGGTGG
Organism: Anaerolineae bacterium; assembly: GCA_034433515.1. Taxonomy (GTDB): domain Bacteria; phylum Chloroflexota; class Anaerolineae; order UBA4142; family UBA4142; genus DAOTXS01. Next base: position 12,944 of record DAOUAL010000092.1, read on the forward strand.
TGGGCGCCACGTTCCCCACGCAACTCGCTCTGGTTCGGCAAGCCAATCCCAGTGCACTCTTTTTGATTCCGGGCATTGGCGCGCAAGGTGGCCGTGTGGCAGACGCGGTGGCATTCGGCAAGAATGATGCCGGGATTGGTCCGCTCATCAATGTCTCGCGTTCGATTCTGTACGCATCGCGCCAAGACGATTTTGCTACCGTCGCCCGCGCGGTTGCTGTCCAAATGCGCGATGAGATCAACGCCATCGGAACAAGATATTTGTAAGGAGGTGGGTATGAACGACAATTTGATTCTCGATCTCTATGCGATTGGCGCCATTCAGTTTGGCAAATTCAAACTCAAATCTGGTTCGCTTTCCCCCTTTTATCTCGATTTGCGCCTGCTCGTCGCGCACCCCGAGGTGATGCGCGAAACAGCACGCGCGTTTGCTCAAACCCTCAGCACCCTGCGCTTTGATCGCATCGCCGCGATCCCGTACGCCGCGTTGCCCCTGGGAACAGCAGTGGCGTTGGAGATGAATCGTCCGCTCATTTATCCGCGCCAAGCCAAGAAAGATTACGGCACCGAACGAGTCATCGAAGGCAAGTTCAACGCGGGCGAGCAAGTCGTCGTGCTGGACGATGTGATCACGACCGGCGCCAGTAAATTAGAGGCGATTGCCACGCTGCAAAACGCGCGCCTCAAAGTGCGCGACGTGGTGGTGCTGATTGACCGCGAGCAAGGGGGGGCGGAAGAAATCGCCACGCATGGGTATGTGTTGCATTCCGTTTACAAGATTCGCGAGGTCTTGCGGGTGTTGCGCACTACCGATCGCATCAACGAAACGCAATTTCAAGAAGCGCTGGGTTTTGTTGAGACAAAGCAATGACAGAGCCGGATTTGTCCCTTGATCTGTGCGGCGTACGTTTGCGCAATCCCACCGTGCTCGCGTCCGGCATTCTGGGTCTCTCGGCAGATTTGCTCATTCGCGTGGGCGAAGCCGGCGCCGGCGCGGTGGTGACTAAATCGTGTGGGCTGAAACCGCGCGCCGGTTATCGCAACCCTTCGATTGCCGATTGGGGGGCGGGGCTGATCAACGCGGTGGGACTCTCCAATCCCGGCGTCGAAGCCACCGCGCTCGAAATTCGCACAGCCAAACGGGTCCTCAAACCCAAAGGCGTCGCCGTCATCGCCAGCATCTTTGCGGAATCGGTTTGGGACTTTGGCACAGTGGCAGAAAAAATTTCCGAGGCGGAACCTGACCTGATCGAAGTCAACATCTCCTGCCCCAACGTCGAACACGAGTTTGGGCAGTTTTTTTGCGCCACGCCGTACGTCGCCGCCCAAGTTACGCGTCGCGTCAAACAGTGCACCAAGATTCCCATCATCGTCAAACTGTCCCCCAACGAAGCCGACATCGCCGAGATTGCCAAAGCCGTAGTGAGTGCCGGTGCAGACGCGATCAGCGCAATCAACACGCTGGGTCCCGGGATGGTACTCGATATCGAATCGCGCGCGCCGGTCATTTCCAATCGCGTGGGCGGCATTAGCGGTCCCGCCATTCATCCAATCGCGGTGCGATGCGTGTACGATATTGCTCGCGTCGTGCGCGTGCCAATCATCGGCATCGGGGGGAACACCACCGCGCGCGATGCGATTGAAATGATCATTGCCGGCGCGCACGGGGTGGGAATTGGCAGTGCGATTTATTCACGCGGATTGCGCGTGTTCAACGAGATCACACACGGCATCGCCGAGTATATGCGACGACACCACTTGAATCGTCTCCAAGATTTCCGCGCGAGCGTGATAGACACACCATCGGTGAAAGTATGATGCTTCCTCGCATCGTTCCGATTCAAGACATTACCTCGGAAAATCCGTACACCAAAACCTTCGTACTCGATGATACGATTCCCAGCGCGATGCCGGGACAATTCATTATGCTGTGGCTTCCCGGCATTGACGAGAAACCGTTTGCGATTGTCGCGCGCGATCCGTTGACCATTACCGTTGCGGCGGTCGGTCCTTTTTCGCGCGCGTTACACGAACGCAAGATTGGCGATCCCGTGGGTTGGCGTGGACCCTTTGGACACGGATTCGATTTGAATTACGATGGCACCACGATGTTGATTGGTGGCGGCTATGGCGTTGCCGCGCTTTACTTTGCCGCCACCGAATTACAGCGTTCTGCGCCCAAGCGCCCGATGATTGCCGCAATCGGTGGCCGCACCGCACACGACTTGTTGTTCGAAGAGCGAATGCGCCAAGCCGGCGCACACATCGAACTTGCGACCGAAGATGGCTCGCGTGGCATCCAAGGATTCGTGACCGATGCCGCGCGCCCACACCTTGATCGCGTGTCGCACATTCTGGCGTGCGGACCCGAAGCGATGCTCGTGGCAATTATGCGCGAGGCGTTGCAAAGAAATATTCCGGCGCAACTCTCGGTGGAACGTTATATGAAATGTGGTTTTGGCATCTGTGGACAATGCACATTGAGCGGCAAATTGGTGTGCCAAGATGGTCCCGTCTTTACCGCAAAAGAATTGGCTCAACTGCCCGAATTTGGGCGCGTGTATCGCGATGCCAGCGGCACCGTCTATTTCTTTCAAGGACGTGGCGCGCGGAGAATCTAAGCCTAGATTTCGCACCTGCGCTGTCAAATAGACAACGTGGCTAGTCCAGCCGTTCAATATACGCACCTTCTTAGTGGTCAGGCGAGGGTGCGAAAGCGAGGCTAAGCGAATATGGACAAACGATTACTCGTTCGTAATGGTATCCTTGTTACGCCGGAAGATATTTTTCGCGGCGATATTTTGATCGTGAATGAAACGATTGCCCAAGTCGCGCCTTGGATTCAAGACGCGGATGCCACTGTCGTCGAGGCGCACGGTTATTACATTTTACCCGGCTTGATTGATGCCCACGTTCACTTGCGCGATCCTGGGGCAACATACAAGGAAGATTTTGCCACCGGCACGCGCGCGGCACTGGCGGGCGGCGTAACCACCGTCCTCGATATGCCCAACAATCCCCAGCCCACCACCACGCGCCAAGCCATCGAAGAGAAACACCGCATCGCGCAGGAAAAAGCCGTGTGCGATGTGAGGTTCTTGATTGGCGCAACGACGGCAAACGCCGGCATTGATCTGAACGATTGGGAAGCCGTGGGGGTCAAGGTGTATATGGGCGCAACCACCGGCGATTTGTTGATGAGCGATTTTGCTTCGCTGTACCGGCATTTTTCCGCGCCGCACCATTTGCCGATTGTCGTTCACGCCGAGGAGAATGAATCACTCCAATTTTTTGCCAAAGATGCCGAACGGACCACGCACAGCGCAAAACGTCCACCGCTGAGCGCATCGCTTGCCGTGAGCCGCGCGCTCGCGCTGGCACAAGAAACCGGGCGACAACTCCACATCGCGCATCTCAGCACCGCACGCGAAATCGAATGGGTGCAGGACGCGCGAGCGCGCGGTGTGCGTGTCTCATGCGAGGTTACGCCGCATCATTTGTTTCTCAGCACCGCTGACGAAGCACGATTGGGTGCCTTTGGCATCGTCAATCCACCTTTGCGTTCACCCGCCGATGTGCGCGCGCTGTGGGATAACCTCGCCCACATTGATTTGATTGCCACCGATCACGCACCGCACACGATCGAAGAAAAACAATCAAGCCAGCCGCCCGCCGGGATGCCGGGCTTGGAGACCATGCTTCCCTTGTTGTTGAACGCGGTGAATGAAAAACGATTATCGTTACAAGACATTGCGCGAATGACCGCACGCAATCCCGCGCGCGTGTTCAAATTGGCACGCAAAGGAGAAATCGCCCCAGGGTTCGATGCCGATTTGGTGTTGGTACGGCTTGAGGAAGAATTTATTTTGCAAAAACCGTGGCAGACCAAATGCAATTGGTCACCGTTCGAGGGGACTCGGGTGCGGGGAAAAATTGCCCAAGTATTTTTGCGCGGCAAACCGGTTTTCCACGATGGAAAAATTCTGGCGCACGCCGGCTGGGGCAAGTCATTGAACTAGATTAGTTCTCATCCGAAAAGCGTGGGGCGACGTGGGGTGACCTTTCTAGGTCGCCGTGTTTGGCGGGCTGGAAAGCCCACGCCACGAAAGCCCACGCCACGAGGTTTTCGAAACTAGGTTAGTTCGCCCCTTGCCTTTTGATCTCTTGAACAATCCGTGGCAACGCCACCGCCACATCGTCGCGCAACACCACGCTTGCCTGTCCATCCATATACGTTGAACTTTTGTTGACGATGATAATCGTCGCCCCGTGCTGTTTTGCCACCGCCGGTAAATCCGCTGCGGGGGCAACTTCGAGCGACGAACCGGCAACAATCATTACATCGCATTGGCGCGATTCTTGGTCGGCTTCGTACATCACGCCCACTGGCAACATCTCGCCGAACAATACCGCGTTCGGTTTCATCACTCCGCCGCACACCTCACACGTGGGCACCTTGCCATCATGGATAAACTTGGTCAACAGCGGCGCGGCGTCAATCATATGATAACAGCGAATACACGTGGCTTGACGCAAATGACCGTGAAGTTCTAGGACTCGTTTACTGCCGGCACGTTGATGCAGATCGTCAATGTTCTGCGTGATGATCGCATGCAATTTACCCAACGCTTCGAGTTCTGCCAACGCAAAATGCGCGGGGTTGGGTTTGGCAGTCAACGTCAACTTGGCAAGCGGCTTGACCCAATCGTAAAAATTCTGCGGCTGTTCGATAAAGCCCCAAATGGATGCCACGCTAAACGGGTCCACCTTTTTCCACAAGCCCGATCCCGGGCTACGAAAATCCGGAATCCCTGAAGGTGTGGACACACCTGCACCAGTTAACGCAACCGCATGAGACGAATGTTTGATGAGTTCTGCCGCTTGGGTAATTTTTTTATGGTCCATTCTCAAAACATACTCGCTTGAATTGAATCCAATTTCAACTTTTCGCCGCCGGCAACGCGATGGGCGTACCGCGTCGTCTCCGGCAAACGATACCCTCTGCCACACCGAAGCACCATTTCGATGGCGCGCCCCAAACTGATCCGATGCCCGATACTCACATACACCGGCGTGGTGTTCACCCGCATCCGCACCGCCGCCCCAACGGTTTCATCGCGATCCATCAGTGGCGACCACGCCCCAATCCGATTTTCGGGATCACGCGCCACGCCACACAAGATAGATTTGGCACAGCCGATTGTTACGCAATCGAGCAGGACACCCAGGTGACTGGCGATGCCTAGACGCCGGGGATGCGCGCGACCATGTCCATCTACGATGATCACATCGGGTTGAGTGCGCAAATTTTCCAACGCCTGCAAAACCACCGGGATTTCCCGGAAGGCAAGCAAACCCGGGATGTACGGAAACGTCACCGGCAACCGCGCCACCGCATAATCGAGCGGGACAAGTTCCGGGAATTTGAGCACCACCACCGCCGCGCGCCCCATCGAATTGTTCTCGCCTTCAAATCCCACATCCACGCCGGCAACGCGGTGCACCTCTCCCAGTTGATCCTGCTCAACCACACGTGCCGCCAGCTCAGTCTGAATTCGCATTGCCTCTTGCGGCGTAACATCCCAGCGCCCTCGCGCTAAACGACTCATCGTAATCCCATTATACCGCGTTCGACAGTGCTTGACAAGAAAATATTTCTACGTAACATATAAGCCGTTATTTATACATTTGAACTGGCTCCGGCAAGATGGATGCACGCGAGTTAAAAGAATTACGAAATTATTATCGAGTGCTGAGCGATACCACCCGGCTTCGCATCATTGAACTGCTGGCGCGCCGCGAGTTGACCGTGATGGAGATTGCCCGCAGTTTGCGGATGAGCCAACCCTTGGTCTCGTGGCATTTGCATCGGTTGAAACAAATCGCCTTGATTCGCATGCAGCGCAACGGGCGCGAAGTGAATTGCTCGCTGGATATGGCGCGACTCCAAGCATACCAAAAACAATTCGATTCGTTGATCGCTGACGAGGAGTAACGGAATTTGTGATTTGGCTCTACTGGGCGTGGCGGCTGGGCACGTTGCTCGTTAGCTGGATCCCCCATCGGCTAAGTTATGCACTTGCCGGCGGGATCGGTTGGATCGGTTACTACCTGATGCCCTTGCGGCGCCAAATCGCGCGCGAAAATTTTTCGCACGTCTTGGGCAAACCCGCGAACGATCCCACGGTGGCGCGCGTGGCACGCGCTTCGTTTCAAAACTATGCCCGGCTTTTGCGCGATACGATGCTTTATGCGCATCTATCGTACCCCGAGATCGAAGCGCGGGTAACTATCCACGATGCCAACCATTTGGAAGCAGCACTAGCGCGCGGTAAAGGAGTCATCCTCGTTAGCGCGCATTTTGGAAATATGGATATGGCGGGCGCAGTATTGGGGATGCGCTATACGCCGGTGACGCTCGTCTCCGAAAGTTTGCGCCCACGCCAATTGATGGAATGGTTGGTCAGTACGCGCGTCAAGTATAAGGTGATCCCATACCCGTACGATCGCGCGCCACGCAAGATGATCGAAGCGATCAAGCGCAACGAAATGACCGCCTTGCTCCTCGATTTTGGCGTGACCCATCATTTCGATCTTACCACCGTGCCGGTTCGGTTCTTTGGAACAGAGACCAATTTTCCAGCCGGTCCCGCCCAACTCGCGTTACTCACCGATGCCGCGATCATCGTCGGGTATACCCGGCTGGGGCGCGATGGGCAGATTGATGTGTATCCCTATCCGCCGCTCCTCGTCGAACGCACCGGCCATCGGCATCACGATCTGCAAGTGACGATGCAAAAGATTGCGAACATGATGGAAGAGTTTATTCGCCTTTCACCGGAGCAATGGTACATCTTTCGCCCTATGTGGAAAGATGCTCCCACCGCGCACCGGAAAATCCCCAGTCTGAGTCAACCCAACTTGTCTCATCGCATAAAAACCAATTCTCGAGATTAAGGAACATGCTCAAGTACTATTTTTATCGTCTGGCTGGTTTGATTTGTCCACTCTTGCCCACCCGCTTGGGCTATTGGCTCTTTGCCCGGCTCGGCGATCTCGCGTTTTGGCTCACCTATGAACGCCAAACCACGTATCGCTACAATTTGCGCCGGCTTTTGGGCGAAGAGGCAACCCCGGCGCAGATGCGCGCCGTCGCACGCCGCGCGTACCAAAACTTGCTCAAGAATTACTTTGATCTGTTTCGCGCGCATCGAATGAGCAAAGAGGAAATTGCTCAACAACTCGCTGGCGTGCAAGGAATGGAACATTTGGAAGAAGCCATGCAGCGCGGCAAAGGCGTGATTGCCGGCTCAGGACACTTTGGTTCGTGGGATATGGTGATCCAACTGGCTGCGGTGTATCTCAACACCCGCATCGTCGTCCCCAACGAACGCTTCAAGCCGGAAAAATTATTCCAGTACATCCTCCGCTTGCGTGCAAGCCAAGGGATTGATATGGTGCCGCTTGATCTTGCGCCGCGTGCGCTCATCAAAGCCCTGCGTGAAAAACAAATCGCCGGGCTGGCGTATGATCGCGATATTACCAAGACCGGACCGGTCGTCAACTTTTTGGGCAAACCCACCCAACTGCCGGACGGCGCGGTGCAATTATCGTTGAAATATGGTGCGCCGGTGATTATGGGTTTTTCCGTACGCCAACCGGATAATCGTAGTATGGTTTACATCGAGCCGCCGCTTGAATTTCAAAACAATGGCAACCTGCAAAACGATATTCAAGCCGGCGTGCAAAAGATGGCTGACATTCTGGCAAAATACTATCGCCAATATCCGGATCAATGGCTCATGTTCCAGAAAATTTGGGAAGACCAAGACGATGGGTAAAGCCGATCTGCACATCCACACCACGCACAGCGATGGAATGGCAACGGTGGAGCAGGTCCTCGATTTCGTTGAGCACAAGACTGACCTTGATCTCATCGCCATCACCGATCACGATATGTTCGATGGCGCGGACGAAGCGCGCGAACTTGTTGCCCGGCGTCATTATCGTTTCCACGTGTTGACCGGGATGGAAGTAACCACCCTCGAAGGACATTTGTTGGTGCTGGGCATTGACAAACCGGTGCGCTCGTTGCAAGGACTCGACAAGACCATCGCCCAAGTGCACGAGCAAGGGGGCATTGTTATCGCGCCGCACCCCATGTCGTGGATGATTCGCTCCATCGGACGCAACGGCTTGCTCCGTATCCACCAACACCCGGACGATTTGATTTACTTTGATGGCTTGGAATCGCTCAACCCTTCGATTGCCGGCAAAGTGGCGGCGAAACAAGCCCAAGAGTTGAATCGGCGCATTTTGAAATTGGCGGAAACCGGCGGAAGTGATTCACACGTGTTGCCCACAATCGGCAGTGCCGTGACCCAGTTTCCCGGCACCACGGTGGAAGATTTGTTGCGCGCGCTGAAAGAGAAAAACACAAGTGCCGAGGGACATTATTGGACGGCGGAAGAAATCAAATATCTTGCCAAGATTGGACCGGCGCAGTTGTTTCAAAGTTTGGTCAAGTTGCCGATGAAACACATTCGGCGCGCGGCAAGAACCAAACGATGAGCCAAACGAGTTTGCAACGATGCTGACGATCTTTGTGGTCTCGGATGCAACCGGTGAAACCGCGGAACGGATGGTGCGCGCCGCGCTCGTTCAGTTTGAAAACGCCGAGACACAGATTATCCGACACGGACACATTCGTACGCCGCACCAAGTTCACGCGCTTGTTGAACAAGCCGCCGCGTGCGGTGGAATCATTTTACACACGCTCGTCTCGGATGAATTACGTGACGTGATGCTAGCAGAAGCGCGTCAGCACAACGTGGACTCGATGGACTTGCTCGGTCCTGTGCTGGATCGGCTGGCGTACCATCTCAAACTGACGCCGCAAGAAAAACCTGGGCTGTTCAAACAATTGGTTGCCGCCAAAGCCCGCACCATCGAAGCGGTCGAGTTTGCCTTCCACCACGATGATGGGATGCACGCCGAAGAACTGGGCCTTGCCGAAGTGGTTCTGGTTGGCGTTTCTCGCACGATGAAAACACCCACGATGCTTGAGTGACTTTCACTTTTGAAAATGAGACTGGCTGTCGTTAGGTGAATCAGCTCGACTGGAGTAAGATTGCGGTCTACCACAACCCAATCTACGCTTCAGGAGTCTCACCGTGAGCAACAGCCAGCGCGTCTAT
>DAOUAL010000093.1:0-5530 GCA_034433515.1 Anaerolineae bacterium
CGAACGCTCGCTCGCAAAGATTTCGACGTGCTCTTTTGCCATCGCGCGCGAGCCAAGCGCGGTGTAAACGATATTCCCAATCGAGCCATCCGCAAAACGAAGCGCAATCGTCAAGCTGTCGCGCAGGCGCGCCACATCCGAATCACCGTCCACCGCGCTGGCAAACACCTCGACCGGTGCCGCGCCGGCAAAGAATTGCAAGAGATCAACAAAATGGCACACCTCACCGATGATCCGCCCGCCGCCTTCCTCTGGATCGTGCACCCACACGTTCGGCTCGATGAACCCGGCATTGATACGATAGTGCATCACGTACGGCTTGCTCAACTGGCTCAACCAGTTCTTCACCGCAATTGAATATTGAGAGAATCGCCGGTTGTAGCCGACCATGAGCAAGCGATCCGATGCGCGCGCGGCTTGGCTCACTTGATTCAACTCATCGCGATTCAGCGCGAGCGGCTTTTCGACGAAAACGTTTTTGCCGCGTGCGAGCGCTTGACACACGAGCGCGGCGTGCAAATTGTGTCGCGTGGCAATGACGACGGTATCAATCGCGGTGTCGTCCAAAATATCTTCGGCGCGACTGGTGCAGTACGCCGCACCGCTCGCGCGGGCTTCCATTTCGGCGGTGCGCCCGGTGGCGGAACACACGCCGCGAATCGAAACATTCGGAATGGTTTTGATGACCGGCAATAAGGTCGCGCGCGCAAACGCACCCGAACCAATCACACCGATCTGGATGTTGCTCTGCGCCACGCGCCTTGCGTTTGCCAATTCGATGCGGGTTGCCAAATTGATTTGCGGCGCGTACTCGAACAGCACGCCCAGAAAATATTCGCGCTGGGGATTGTGCAAGAGCATGTCGTACACGCGCGCTGCGTCGTCAATCGGTTTGATGTGCGTGATGAGCGGGGCAAGATCGAGTCCAAGCGAAAGCAAACGCAAAAACTCTTGCATATTCCGATTCTCAGTCCAGCGCGCATAACTGATCGGATAGTCAATCCCTTTTTCCTCGTACGTGGGATCGTAACGCCCAGGTCCGTACGAGCGCGAGACGACGAGATCGAGTTCTTTTTTGTAGTACAAGTCGCGCGGGACGTTCATTCCAACAAGCCCCACAACCGACACGCGCCCGCGTTCGCGGCACAGTTCGCCGGCAAGTTCGATGGGCTGGTTATCGGCGGTGGCAGCGGTAACGATGACGGCATCCACGCCGCCTTCGGTCATTTGTTTTGCCGCGCCGCGCACATCTTCATCCATCGTGAGCGCACGGATGCCCAGGTTTTTCACGCGATCAACTTGGTGCGGATTCACGTCAATCCCCAGCACATTGAAATGGTACTGTTTCAAAATCAACGCGGTGATTTGTCCGATGAGCCCCAGCCCGATCACCGCCACACTTTCGCCCGGCGTGAGCGATGCGCGGCGAATACCCTGCATCGCAATTGCGCCGAGGGTGGTGAACGCGGCTTGCTTGGCATCTACGCCTGGCGGAATTCGCGCGACCAAGTTGCGTGGCACGGAAATAATTTCGGCGTGATTGGCGTACCCCGCGCCGGCGCATGCCACCCCATCGCCAATGGCAATATCGGTAACGCCTTCGCCGATTTCGATGACACGCCCGGCAGAAGAATAACCGAGCGGTCGCCAATCATCGAGGCGCGCCATTGCCAACTGATACGCGGTCAACACGCCATCGGTGCGCGCATAATTCAACACCTTGCGTACCAAATCGGGACGCGCGCGCGCCTTGTCCAAAATATTTTTTTGCGCAAATTCAATCGAGTGGCGTTCGGTGCCGGCACTCACGACCGAGTACGCGTTTTGCACAACGACAAAGCCGGGTCGCGCGACCGGCGCGGGAATGTCCGCGATTTTCAGTTCACCACTCTTGAAATTCTGCAAGACTTGTTTCATTGTTCAACATTTACCACAGAGGGCACAGAGAAAAATTCTAGCCGATTCTGATGGTCGTCTTGATGGTCAACGGCGTGGCGCATCGTCCATGATAGTGCAACACCGGCGCGGGTAGTTTGGTGTACCACGTTGGGCTGTACCATCCATCGCTGGTTGTTACCGTGAAGCAAGGCGCGCCATCGAATTGAAAATGCAAGCGCACATCGTCGAAGAAAACCTGCGCCGATTTTTTGCCAACCTCGACGCGCGCGCCAGGCGCGAGATGAAAACCTACCTCAATATCGTGTTCGCTCGCGCCGTCCAACTGATCGGTGATGTGCAATTCGTTTTCGTTCACCAGTACGAGTGTGCGCGTGTGCGTGACGGGCTGTCGCAAGCGATGATAGCCGGTGTGCCTTCCTTCAACGAGTCCATGTGCCGGTTCGATCCGCGTGATTCGCGCCTCTGCCATTCTGCCCACGCGAAAACTCTCGGACAGTTCGCTTTGATCGAGCTGATCAACGACCACCGTGCTGTGCGCGGCTGTACTCCGAAAATAGTCGCGCCACGCGCCGGCTTGATATTGATACACGCCGGGATCCGCAATCAACAAACGATGGCGTGCCCACAATTCGAAAGAGAGTGCGTCGGCGTGGCCATGCCCGGGGCAAAACGCTGGACCGAGCGCGCCGGCATCGAACAAGAGATGGGTGTTTCCATTGATGAGTATAACATAGCCGGATTGCGAAAAGCAAGTTATTTTTTCTTTACCTGGCACAACGAGTTGCGCCAGCACGTAATCTAGGTTGTCGAAATTTTCTATCACTGAATCATTAAGTAGCGGTAACGTGCCATCGGGTCGGCGGAGCGCGCGCAGAACGTTTGCCATTTTTTGCAAGCGCGATGGAATGTCATCAGGCACGAGAATTTCAAATCGGCGCGCGAGGCGAACACCATCGAGCGCGTCGCACAGGACGTGCCAGTGATACGAGGTGCTGTTCTCGAAATGCATTCCGTCGTCGCGCACCTGCAAGCGCAACTGTTGCCACAGCAAATCGAAACCGCAACGCGCGAGGTCGGCTTGCCCCATCAAGGTGCCGGCAAACGCGAGTGCTTTGGCGTTCGCGATCACGTGATTGTTGTCGAGATCGTGTTCGATGTGGTTGCACAAGAGGCGGGCGGATTGATCAATGTATAAACCTGTCAGGTCTTCAAGACCTGACAGGTTTTTGAGTACATGCCACGCCACGCTCCACACGACCAACCGGCGTGAGAGCGTGTACGGTTCGCCGGCGATGCCGCGCGCGAATGGAACATGCTCGATGTAATCTTGCAGAATCGCGGCGAGGGTGTGAATAGCATCGGTATTGTCTTGCGCGGCAAGTTGAATCAATTGCCATGCCCAATCGAATTCGTGCAGGCGAAATGCCCACAAGGTATGACCGAGTGGATTGGCATTCCAATCAATGGGTGGGCGCATGGGAAACGGGGCGGTGTTGAGCAAACGGATTTCGTTGTTCCACGTTGGCGTGGCGGTGCGAAAAGCGAGCGGAATCAAATCGTCAATTGTTTCAAGGCGAGGTGGGTGAACCACACGCGGCGGATAGAGGCGCGTGGCAAACGCCGGGTTGAGCCAGCGCAAGCAAAGAATGCGCCGCACGCGGGCAAGCGAACGGCGCCAGCCAGCGCGGCAAGCGGTGAGAAAAGCAAAGCCCAATCGTTGGAGTGAATTCATAACTAATGTTACGCGGTCAGCGATTTGTTCACCACAGAGATCACAGAGTTCACGGAGGTTTCTATGTACGGCTGGTGCCAAGTCGCTTGACAGGTGGTTAAAACCACTGCCGTCGCAAGCGTTCACGTTCTTTCGGTTTCGATGAATGGTCGAGTTTTCTGCGTGAACGCTTGCGACCACGACCCGAAGCCGACCGGCGTCGGCTGGGAGGCAAACCTGCGCAGGCAGGTTTAGGGTAGTGGTAGATGCAATTTGTACTGGGTTTCTATGGTTTTTCTCTGTGTTCTCCGTGTGCTCTGTGGTAAAATCGCGTAAGGTGAGTTCAGAAAGCAACCGAGCCGCGACCAAATCGTGATCCGTAGATTACGATTGAATCAACACACTCGCGCCAATCGTATCCGCACTCGGTACCGATGCGATCTCGCTGCGATCCACATATTCCCGACACCACACCTCGAACACGAGCAACGCCCAGATAAAGAGTGAGTGATCGCGCCTGCCAGCTTCTTGTTCCGCGATGATCCGTTGAATCGGTTCAGGTTCAAAATAGCCGCGCGCGCGAATTACATCGGGCGAGAGAAGATTCCGTACCCAATCTTTCAACTCATCGCGGAACCACATGGCTACCGGTGCATTCAATCCCAGTTTGGGCGCGCGCAAAATTTCCGGCGGCAGGAAGGGTGCCATCGCTTTCCGAAACAACCCTTTGGTCATCCCTCCGCTCAATTTCAAACGCAACGGAATGTGGCGCACCGCTTCGAACAAACGCTGATCCACAAACGGCACGCGCACCTCAAGCGATGCCGCCATACTCATTCGATCCGCGTAATGCAATTGATTGAACGGCAAGTAGGTCTGAAAATCGGTCAGCGTCAAACTCTCATCCGCTGGTACACGCAAGAGCGGTCGTATGAAATCGAACGTGTCGGCGTCGCGTAACGCCTCGCGCATCCGTGCGCCGTACAATTCTTGTTTGCGATGCTGTTCGATGCACACGAGCCAGCGAATATAGCATTCGTCGAACGGCAGTGCGCCGCCCTCGAAAAAACGCCGCGCGCGCTGTGCCCCCAAGTTGCCATCGGTGGAATCACGCGCCAGCGTATTGGCAAGTTGCGCAACGCCGGCACGCACGCGGGCTGGCAAGCGCCGATAGTACGCAAACGCTTGCATCCCCAGATAGCGCGGATACCCGGCGAACAATTCATCGCCGCCGGTGCCAGCCAGCGCAACGGTAACGTGTTGCCGCGTCTCGCGTGAAAGCAAAAGCATCAACACGGCGGTAGGATTCGCAAACGGCTGATCGAAATGCCACACGACTTGGGGCAGCAAGGCGACAATGTTCGGCGTCACGTGAAACGTGCGATGCTCGGTGCCCAAAAATCGCGCGACCGATTCCGCCGCGCTGGTTTCGTCCCAGTTTTTTTCACGCACGCCAAACCCAATCGAAAAGGTCTTGACCGGCTGATGCGTGTGCCGCTTCATCATCGCCACGATGGAGGACGAATCAATCCCGCCGCTCAGGAATGCACCCAGCGGCACATCGCTCACCAGTTGCGCCCGCACACTGTCCTCGAACGCCGCGCGAATGTTTTCGAGAGCCGCGTGTTCGGTGAGGGGTTGCGGGTCGAGGTGCGGTTGGTAATAGCGTTGAAGCGTAACCTTGCGCGCTTCAGCGACGAGTTGATGACCGGGCGGCAACTCGAAAATGTTTTGCAAGATCGTGCGCGGCGCGGGAACGTAGAGGAAGGAAAGATATTGATCGAGCGCGCGCCAATCTATTTCGCGTTTGACCGCCGGATATTGCAAAAGCGTTTTGATTTCCGAACCAAAGAGCAAGAGGCCATCGGCTTGGGTGTAAAACAGCGGCTTGATGCCAAAGTGATCGCGCGCGATGAGCAA
>DAOUAL010000094.1:0-50175 GCA_034433515.1 Anaerolineae bacterium
CTGCCCGCCTACCATGAGCCTGTGCCTGCCGAAGGCATTTTGAAATTGGGGCTGGATTTGCCCGACCCCGCCGCCCTGCTCGAACGCTTGCTGGCGGTTTCGCTGCTGGAGGTCTCGTACCAGCCCGATTGGGAGGCGGTGGAATACGCCCTGCCGCCGCTGGTAAGCGACTGGCTGGAGACGAAAAAACTGGCGGATGACTCGCTGGAATGGAAACGCGCCGCCGCCGATTATCACCTGTACCTTCTCAAGTATGAACGGGACGAAAGCCTGTCGCAAGCCGTCATTACCCACCACGCCCTGCGCCGCGCCGAACGCCACCCCGAAGCCGACCGCCTCACCCTGGACTTTATCGTCGGTCCGCTGACCATGGCGGGTTTCTACACCGCGCTTCTGACCGACTGGCTGCCGCGCGTGTGTGACTCGCAGGACGCGCAGACCCGCGCCGAAGCCCTCGGGCAGACGGGAAAACTTCACCTGCACCTGGGGAATTTTCAGGAGGCTTTGCCTTACCTGAAACAGGCGCTGGCCATCATGCAGCAAATCGGCGACAAAGCGGGGGAGGGGACGACGCTCAACAATATTTCGCAGATTTATGCCGCCCAGACTCTTACTTCTGCCAAAGCAGCTCTCCGTGCGGCGACGCTCAACAATATTTCGCAGATTTATGCCGCCCAGGGCGATTACGAGACGGCGCTTTCGTACCTGAAACAGTCGCTGGCCATCATGCAGCAAATCGGCGACAAAGCGGGGCTGTGCGCCACGCTCTTCAACATCGGGCATATTCACGCTCAGAAGGGAGAGATTCAGCAGGCGGTCAGCGCGTGGGTGACGGTGTATGTGATTGCCAAACAAATTGGGTACGCCCAAGTGCTGCAGGCATTGTCCAACCTCGCGCCGCAGTTGGGTCTGCCCAAAGGGCTGGAGGGATGGGAAATGCTGGCGAAAAGGATGAAGTGAGGATGGAAGACGGAAGAACTCGGTCTTTGGTCCTTGGTCCTCCGTCATTTGTTTTTTCCCAGGGGCTATGCTATAATCGCGCCCAAGATGAACACCCCACTGGCTCGCCCACTGCACCATCATCACGCGCACTGTTATCATTTTGATGCACCGCTTTGCCACGCCGGGATTCAGTAAGCAGTAGGCAGTAGGCAGTAGGCGGTAGGCAGAAGGCAGTAGCCAGAATGGCGTGGGGATTGCAGTCCACGCCGTTTTTGTTTCCAAACTTTTAACTTGAGGTTCATCATGCCGCCGAAAATCCAACCCCGCGTTCCCCGCGGAATGCGCGACATTCTGCCGCAACGAATGCTCCAACGCCAATACGTCATTGGCGAAATCGAAAAAGTATTTCAGCGTTTTGGATTCGAGCCCTTGCAAACGCCCGTCCTGGAATTGCGCGAAACGTTGATGGGCAAGTACGGCGAAGACGCCGAAAAATTGATTTACGATGCGCGACATCGCGAGGGTAAGGAAGATTTGTCATTGCGTTACGATTTGACCGTCCCGCTCACCCGCGTCGTCGCGATGTATCCCGATTTGCCCAAGCCGTTCAAACGCTACCAAATCGCGCCGGTGTTTCGTGCCGAGCGTCCGCAAAAAGGTCGCTATCGCGAATTCTATCAATGCGATGCGGACATCGTTGGCAGCAAATCCATGCTCGCCGACGCCGAAATCATTACGATGATTTACACTGCCTTGCAAAGGCTCGGGTTCAAATCGTTTGTTACGAAAATCAACAATCGCAAAATCTTGACCGGCATCGGACAATATGCGGGCGTGCCCAACGAATTGCTCGGCGGGTTGTATCGTTCGATTGATAAACTCGAAAAGATCGGTGCCGAAGGCGTGCGCGAAGAAATGGCAAAGAGTCAGATGCCGGCAAACGTCATCGCCAAGATTATGGAGTTGATTTCAATTGCGCCCGGCAATTTTGGTGAGGTACGCGAACGTTTAGGCGATGTGCCAATCGCGCTGGAAGGGTTGAACGAACTGGAGCAACTCGCCACCTTTTTGAGCGATGCCGGCATCCCGCGCGAAAATTATCAATTCGATTTCTCAATGGTGCGCGGCTTGGCATACTATACCGGTCCCATTTACGAAACGGTGGTCACCGAACCGAAAATCGGTTCGCTCACCGGCGGGGGGCGCTACGATGAACTGGCTGGCTTGTTCACCAACCAATCGTTGCCCATGACCGGGACCTCGTTCGGCATCGAGCGCATCATTGATGTGATGGACGAATTGGCGATGTATCCATCAAGCATCGGTAAAACCGTAACGCAGGTTTTGGTAACGGTGTTCAACCGTGACTTGGTCGGCACTTCGATTCGCATCGCCAACGAGTTGCGCGGCGCGGGCATCAATACCGAACTGGGATTAGAATTCGACGGTTTGGGTAAGCAACTAAAATACGCCGCGGCTAAATCAATTCCGTTCGCCGTCATCATCGGTCCCGATGAGAACGCGGCACAGCAAGCAACGTTGCGTGATTTGGCAAGCGGCGAACAAACGCTGATCCAACAAAGTGAGTTGGCAAAAACGATCAAACTCAAAGTTCAAAGCTAAAAGTCAAGTGGGCTTGCTTTTTGCTTTTTTACTTTTAACTTTTGTAGGGCTTTCAAAGTCGCGTCGGGCGAATCAATTCGCGGCAACCAGAACCCCAAGCCCGCCTGCGCGGGCTCACCGAACCGACGCAGGTCGGCTTCGGGTGGTGTCGCAAGCGTTCACGCAGAAGAGTGTACAGACGAGTCGCCGACGTCTCTATCATCGAAATCGAAAGAGCGTGAACGCTTGCGATTGCAGCGGTTTTAACCGCCCGTCAATAGACTTTGACAAAGCCCTAAACTTTTGACTTGATGTATCTTTCGTGCTAGAATAGTGCGCGTCAAACGGTGGCCATAGCTCAATGGCAGAGCGTCTGACTGTGGATCAGAAGGTTGCGGGTTCGACACCCGTTGGCCACCCTCGCAAAATTTCAGATTGCCGATTTAAGATTTTCAAAATCTAAAATCGGCAATCGAAAAATCTGAAATTGACCCTGCGCCTGTAGCTCAATGGATAGAGCATCAGTCTTCGGAACTGAGTGTTGGGGGTTCGAGTCCCTCCAGGCGCGCAAAAGCAACGAGCAGAATCGTTTTTCGACTCTGCCCGTTTTTGTTTTTACCGCTGTGGCTCAATGATCACTTTGATGGATTCGCCCGCGCCGGCAACCAGGCGAAAGCCGGCGCCGGTCTCTGCCAACCCAAGCCGATGCGTGATCATTTCGGCGACCGGCACCCGTTTGGCACGAATCAATTCAATCGCTTGCACAATGTCCACCGGCGCGCCGCCGTACGATGGCAAGAGCGTGATGCCGTTGCGCCAAAAATCATTCACCGGAATCGGCAACATTACCCCGGGTTCGGTCGGCGCAAAGAACATCACCGTCCCGCCGCGATCCACCGCTTGCAGCGCTTGCTTCATCGCTGACAGCGCACCGGTGCAAATCATCACTTGATCGGCTAAACGATTATCGTTCGCTTGCCGAACCTTGGCTGGCACATCGTCTTGCGCGTGAATCACCACATCGGCTCCAAATCGTCTTGCCGCGTTCAAACGATAATCGCTGATGTCGGTCGCGATGATGCGCCCCGCGCCCAATGCGCGCGCAAGCGCGATATGCAACAAACCGGCAATCCCGCTTCCCAACACCAACACGGTTTGTCCCGGTTGCAAGCGCGCCCAACGATGTGCACGCACCACACACGCCAGCGGTTCGATGAACACACCTTCTTCGTACGTCATCTCAGCCGGCAAACGGAACACCCCGCGATCCACATTCAACGCTGGCACGCGAATGTACTCGGCAAAGCCGCCGGGATCAAAGTTGGTGGTGTGCAGTGTTTCGCAAACGGTGTGATAACCAGCCAGACAATAGCGGCACGTGTTGCACGGAATATGATGTGAAACGAAGACACGCTCGCCCACCCGATAATCGCGTACACCTTCGCCCACCTCGACGATCTCGCCGGTCATTTCGTGTCCCAGCACACGCGGCGCTTTTTTGATGCGATACCATTCCATCACATCACTACCGCACACGCCCGAGGCAATCGCCTTGACCAAAATTTCGCCGGCACCGATTTTCGGTTTGGGCATTTCTTCCAAACGGACATCTTGGTTGTTATAGTACATCGCAACGCGCATAATGACTCCGAATGGTCATTGCGAGCCGCGCTTTTCGCGGCGAAGCAATCTCCACCTCCTCGCCATGACCCAATGTTTTTATTTCGCCATACTTTGGAAAATCTCAAACGCCTGCTTGGGCGTTGCTTTTTCGTGAATAATCGCTTGAAGCGCACGCGCCATTGCGACTGGATGCTCGTCTTGCCATACGTTGCGCCCAAGGTTCACCCCAATCGCGCCGCGTTGCATCCCATCGTACACAAACTCCAGCACCTCAAGTTGTGTTTCACATTTGGGACCACCCGCCATCACCACCGGCACCGGGCAACTCTCTGCCACCTTTTCAAAATTCTCGCACCAGTACGTTTTGACCACCCGCGCGCCCAACTCCGCGGCGATGCGGCAAGACAGCGAGAGATAACGCGCATCACGTTTCTCCAACTCTTTGCCCACCGCCGTAACCGCCATCACCGGAATGCCGAACCTTTCGCACTCGTTGACCAATTGGGCAAGATTCATCAACGTTTGATGCTCGTACGCACTGCCCACAAAAATAGACAAGCCGACCGCTGACGCATTCAATCGAATGGCTTCTTCGACCGAGGTCGTGATTCCCTCGTTCGACAAATCTTCGCCGATGATGCTCGTTCCGCCAGAGACGCGCAGAATAATCGGCTTGGTATTGTTGGGATTGATCGCCGAACGCAAAACGCCGCGTGTAACAAACAAGGCATCCACGTACGGCAACAAGGGTTCCACCATTTGTCCCGGCTTTTCCAGTTTAGAGGTGGGACCTAAAAAGTAGCCGTGATCCATCGCCAGAAAAAAGCAATGGCCATCCGGTTTGATCACCTGCGCCAAACGATTTTGCATTCCCCATTCCATCGTCTTTCTCTCCTCTTTTAGAATCGGTCGAAATAATACTCGCACACGCCTAAATCGTCAAACAATCCGTGTAAAGACAATGTTTGGTTTTGGTCATATTGGTGATTCCCCAAAACTCACCGCAGAGGCGCAGAGGTCGCCGAGTTGTCTTATTTTTTCTCTGCGTTCTCGGCGGTAAAATGGAGATGTGAGTAATCACCAGAAACCAAGTCTATTGCCATACGGCGATGGATATGCTATACTTTGGAACAGAATTCCGTAGAGGACACAGAAAATACAAAACGACTCGATGACTATTGCTTAGGGAGGCGAACCATGGTTAGATCAAAAGTGATCCTTTTGATAGGCTTGATCGTTCTATCAATGGTGGTGTCGGCTTGTACCGTCGAATCCAAGCCGACGATCGTTATCGTTTCACCACCCAGTGGTAGCGATTTTCGCGATGGCGAAGAAGTGGCGATTCAATCGGTGGCCACAGATGCCAAGGGCGTTGTCCGCGTCGAGTTGATCGTGGATAATGTGATTGTCCGCACCGATGCGGCGCCTTCGCCGCAAGGACAACCCACGCTCAATCTGATTCAAAAATGGCAAGCCACTCCCGGCACGCACACCATTATCGTCCGTGCGTACAACACCGCCAACGCGATGAGCGATCCGGTTGCCATCTCGATCAATGTCTTGACCACTACCGCGCAAGTGTCCTCCTCCTCGTCCGCGGTAACCTCGTCATCCTCGGCATCGTCTAGCGCGTCGTCGGTGGCGTCAACAACCTCTTCTGCCACCTCATCCGCGTCGTCTTCACTGGCGAGTGGCTGCACGAACAATGCCGCCTTTGTTGGCGATGTGACCGTCCCCGACGGCACAAGTTTTAACGCAGGTCAGACCTTTGACAAAACCTGGCGTGTAACCAACAACGGAACCTGTACGTGGGGCGCTGGTTATCAGTTCGTCTTTGTCGCCGGCGAAGCAATGGCAACCACCAACGCGATCCCTGTGCCGCTGACCGCGCCCGGCGCAACCATTGATTTGACGATTGCCATGACCGCACCGGCGACGCCCGGTCAGCATACCGGGCAATGGCGGTTGCGCGCTTCGAATGGAACATTGTTTGGTCCCACCTTGACCGCCAAGATCAACACACTCGGCGCGGCATCTTCATCCTCGGCATCATCGGCGGGTGGTTGTTCGGGCACGCCCAACATCGCGTCATTCACCGCTTCAGCCGCATCCATCGTTGCAGGCAGTTCGGTTACTTTGAGTTGGGGTCCCGTTACCAATGCCGAATCTGCCGAGATTGATCAAGGGATTGGCGGTGTGGAAACACCCGGCTCGCGCACCGTCAGTCCAACGGTGAACACGACCTATACGCTCACCGCCCGGTGTGGTGCCAACGTCGCCACGCGCCAAGTAACCGTTCTGGTGATCCCGCCCGCGGTCGCGATTCCACCCGCGCCAACCCTCGTGTCTCCCGCCGATGGCTGGGTCTTTAGAAACTATCCGCGCACGGCAACCTTCACCTGGAACCCGGCGAGTTTTGCTGGCACCCTTACCTACAACATCGAAGTTCAGATCAACACCGGCACGTGGCAGAATCACGCCACCCAAGGCGGCTTGGGAGGCACCAGTTATACCATGCCCGCCTTCACCGGCGATAACCAAGGTCGCTGGCGAGTGTGGGCAACCAGCCCAACCGCCGGTGCCGGCACCAAGAGCGATTGGCGTTATTTTCGCTTTAACACGACGGCGTCGCAATACAGCGGCAACTGGTACAATGATGATTCCGCCACCAGCGGTGTGACCAAGATTTTCATCACCAACTCTGGACAAACGCTCAACGTTCATCCGTATGGCAAATGCACACCCACCGATTGTGATTGGGGCACCAAGTCGCAAACGTTCAACGGTGAACCATTTGTCATCAGCGGCTTTCCGTCCGGCGGTTCGCATCAACTCACGATTACCTTGAACAATGCAGCGGGCACCAGTCTCAAAGTCGTGGACTTTAACGGGGTGACGACCCATACCTACTATTTCCACAAATAATGTAACGACCACACAAGGGATTTATGCCCCAATTCGAATTTCACGTCTCCCGCCAAGCCCGCGCGCGGTACGCTTTCGAGGAAACGCTCTTGGCGTTGAGCGGTAATGTTGTCTTTGCCAATTTCTATGCCGCGCGCGTGTTTGCGCAAAAAATGAATCGTCAGCGCGATGTGGTCAATCATCCCGAACAAGCCGTGCGCGCCGGGCACCTCAACGCGATGGGCTTGATTGACGAAGTATTGCACTATGTTGTCGCGCAATACCGCGCGCAGGTCAACCCGCAAGCGATGAGTCAAGCCCTCGCCTGGCTCGATCGAATGTTGGGGCGCGACGTGGTGGACAAGGCGCTCACGCAATTTGCCGATGAGTTTCCCAACGGTGCAGTCTATCGCGGCGAAATCAACGCGGCGCAATTTCTCCAAGGTGAAACGGAGGGCGTGCCACATCGCCAGATCATTCTGGAAGAAATGTTGATGCTATGGCTCGCGAACGTCAACCCGGCTTTTGCGCCATTCATCGAATTGTTCGACGATACCTCACTCGAAACAGAGACGGCTTACAACGCGATCATTGCCAATCTGCACACCTTCTTTGAGACGCAACCTCGTTTCGGTCCCGATCACCAGCCCCTCATCGAAATGTTGCGCGCGCCCGCGCTTGCCTCGCCGCATTCGCTAGAAGGACAACTCGAATTTATTCGCATGCGTTGGGGCACGCTCATCGGTCCGCATCTGACACGCTTGTTGAGCAGTCTCGATTTGATCAGCGAAGAAACGCGAATGTTCTTCCCGGGTCCCGGTGAAGCGCGTGTGCCAGAATACAAACCCGGCGCGCTCGGCGTGTACGAAGGGGTGTATCCGGAGTACGAGCGTTTTTCCCGCGACCTCGATTGGATGCCGCGCGTGGTGCTCATCGCCAAAAGCACCTACGTCTGGCTCGATCAACTTGCCAAAAAATATCAATGCCCCATCACCCGGCTCGATCAAATCCCGGATGAAGAACTCGATCTCTTGGCGCGGCGCGGTTTGACCGGTTTGTGGCTCATCGGCGTGTGGCAACGCAGCCCGGCTTCTAAACGCATCAAGGAATTGTGTGGCGCGCCGCTCGCCGAAGCATCAGCGTATGCGGTCTACGATTATCGGATCGCCGATGATTTAGGCGGCGATGCCGCGCTAGAAAATCTCAAAGCGCGTGCATGGCAACGGGGCATTCGGCTTGCCAGCGATATGGTGCCCAATCATATGGGCATTGATTCACGCTGGGTCATCGAACACCCCGATTGGTTCATTCAATCGAGTCAGCCTCCTTTTCCCACATACACGTTTACCGGCGAAAATTTATCACGCGATCCGCGGGTGGGCATTTACTTGGAAGATCATTACTATGATCGCACCGATGCGGCGGTGGTGTTCAAGCGCGTGGATCATTGGACGGGCGACACGCGCTATATTTATCACGGCAACGATGGCACCAGTTTTCCGTGGAACGATACCGCGCAACTCAATTTTCTCCGCGCCGATGTACGCGAAGCGGTGATTCAAACGATTCTCCACGTCGCGCGCCAGTTTCCGATTATTCGGCTCGATGCGGCGATGACGTTGACCAAGAAACATTATCAACGCCTGTGGTTTCCACAACCCGGGATGGGTGGCGATATTCCTTCGCGCGCCGATTTTGCGATGACAAAAGAGCAATTCGATGCGGCGATGCCGGAGGAGTTTTGGCGCGAGGTGGTGGATCGCGTGGCGGTGGAAGCCCCAGACACGCTCTTGCTTGCCGAAGCGTTTTGGTTGATGGAAGGATATTTTGTGCGCACGCTGGGAATGCATCGTGTTTACAACAGCGCGTTTATGAATATGCTGCGCGACGAGCGAAATGCCAACTATCGTTCGGTCATCAAGAACACGTTGGAGTTCGATCCTGAAATTTTGAAACGCTATGTCAACTTTATGAACAATCCCGACGAACGCACAGCGGTGGAGCAGTTTGGTAAAGGCGACAAGTATTTTGGGATTTGCACGATGATGGTCACCTTGCCCGGCTTGCCGATGTTTGGGCATGGTCAAATCGAAGGATTCGCCGAACGATACGGGATGGAATTTCGGCGCGCGCTGTGGGACGAAGCGGTGGACGAGCATTTGGTGTCACGCCACGAACGCGAGATTTTTCCATTGTTACATCGGCGACGATTGTTTGCAGACGTTGAAAATTTTTTGCTCTATGATTTCTTCACTGCGAATGGTGCGGTGAACGAAGATGTGTTTGCTTACTCGAATCGGCTGGGCGAGGAACGCGGCTTGGTGATCTATCACAACAAGTTTGCTAACACGGTCGGTTGGATTCGTACCTCGGCGGCGTATCTGGACAAGCCGAGTGGCAAACTGGTTCAGCGCACGCTAGGAGAAGGGCTGGGTTTGCCTCGCGATGAAAATCAATTTGTGATTTTCCGCGATCAGGTGTCGGGGCTCGAGTACCTGCGGAATGCTAAAACGCTGTGCGAGCAAGGACTGTATATCGAACTGGGGGCGTACGCGCGCCACGTGTTTTTGGATTTTCGATGGGTGTCCGATAGCGAACGGGGTGAGTACGCCCGATTATGTACTATGCTCGCTGGACGCGGGGTTCCCAGCATCGCTGAAGCGTTGTGCGAAATGAATTTGCAGCCCATCCATCAACCTTTCCGCGAGTTGGTGAATGCCGACACGTTGCGACGATGGCTAACGGATCCCACTACCGATCTGCTCGACGAGATCGCAGAAAAGTTTTTGCAATTTGCGTGCGCAGCAAAACGATTCGGTGGGGGCAGCGGTGATGAAATCGCGTTGACCCAGCAAACTCGTCGTGAAATCGAGACAGTGCTGCGCTTGCGTGTACGAGGGCGCGTTCTCCAGTCCGAGTCGCGCCAGTATCGTGCCGCGATCCACGCTCTCAAGTCGTATTTGGCGGACGATGCCGTGTCTGCGTCGGTCTTGGTATGGACCTTGGTCCACGCGTTGGGGCAGTTGCAAGGCGATGGCGCTGTGAGCGAGCAGAGTTGGCGTTGGCTTGCCGAGTGGCGGTTGAGCAAACTCATCACGCAAGCCTTTCACGAATTGGGTTGGAGCGAGGCGTCTGCCCGGCACGCGGTTGCAACCATTCGAGTGATGACCAAGCATCAACGTTGGTTCAGATTGCGGAATCGTAAAACAAGTCGTGCGCGGTGCGTGCTGGATGCCTGGTTCGCTGATGATGAAACGCGCCAATACCTGCAGGTCAATCGGTTCAACGAAATTGTGTGGTTCAATAAAGAAGCGTTTGAAACGTTGGTGAACTGGATGTTGGTGGTCGCGGGGGTCGCGTTGAGTTCGGGCAAACGGATCAAACAAAAAGAAATAGTGGCGGCACATCAGGTTGTGAAAAATCTATGGCGGGCGGAGAAAAAGAGCAAGTATCAAGTGGACAAGTTGCTAGCGATTGCAAAATAAGGTTCTCCCCAAAATTATCCACCGCTCATGCAGATTTCGTAGAGACTCTAAACCTGCGGGTGATTCTAAATCTCAAGACCTTTGCAGAGGGTTCTGTCTGCCAAGGTCTTTTTGTTTAATGTGGGGTGTAATTCGCTCGGTGAGGTGCGAAAAACAGATTGCGGGTCAAACACAGATGCGATTCACGCCTACTTGACGTCAAACGGGGGCATTCGGGCGCCAAGTTCCCCCGAAAGTGAATTACACCCTTAATGTGAATTGCCTTGACAAAATAGTTCGATTTCGTATAATTCGATTTGTTACCAAAAATGCGCGCGTCGAAATGGGAGGCAAGCGGAGGCAAGGGTGATGAAACAGCCGGATCGTTTTGCCAAGCGGCATCAGGAATTGCATAAATTGTTGGCTGCGTGGGGCATCGAGCAATCGCGCGGGATGGATTTGATGCGCGCCTTGATGGGTGCGGCGCGGATGCTCGAGGCGATTGCGGATCACGGGTTGCAAACCACCGGCTTGTCGTTACCGCGCTTGCGTTTGCTCTTGTGGCTGGCGGTCGAAGAACAATGTGGCAATTCGGCGGGGATCTCGCCGAGTGCGCTCAGCCACTATCAACATATCAGCAAGAACACGGTGAGTGCTTTGCTGGCTTCGCTGGAAGAACAAGGGTTGATCGAACGCGCGCTCAGTCAAGCCGACAAACGCAGTTTCAATATTCGCCTGACCAAAGCAGGCAGGGCACACTTGCGAGCGGTGCTGCCCGAACATGGTGAATACATTCAGAATACGTTTGCTGGTTTGACGGTGGACGAGCAAAAGACATTGCTCAAGTTATTGCAAAAACTTCAACAATCGTTGCGCCAGCAAATTGCCGACAAGAAATTAGAATCGTACGCGCACAGAGCGCTGGATCATTCAAAGGAGTCGTGATGCAAGGACAAATGATGATAGCGCGCGCCCAATCGCCGGGGCGTCCGAGCGCGGGGGGCAGAACCTCGATGGATTGGAGGGGCTTGCGCCGAGCCATCCGGTACGTGTTTCGCTATAAACGCCTTGCGGCAATTGCGTACGCCAGTCTATTCATTTCTACTTTGGCGCAATTGATGGTGCCGCAGTTGATTCAAAGTTTGATTGACACGGTTACGAACGGTTACCTTGCCAATGCGCTTGCCCAGTTGCCACCGCAAGTTCAAACCCTCGCCATTCAACGATTGGGTTGGACGATGGAGCAACTCCGGTCGAATCAGACAAACGCCGAAGCGTTATTGATCGCTGTAGGGCTGGGCGTGGTTGGGTTTGCGTTGATGCGTGGACTCTTTGCTTTTTCCACCTCGTTCAATGCCGAGCGGACTTCGCAAAGCGTGGCGTATGATCTGCGCAATGAAATCTTTGCCAAGATTCAACGTCTGTCGTTTTCGTACCACGATCAAACGCAAACAGGGCAATTGATGGTGCGTGCGACGGACGATGTGGAAAAGGTACGCTTGTTTGTTGGGCAAGGTTTGATGATGGCGTTGCAGGCATTCATCTTGCTCGTTGGCACGCTCATCATTTTGCTCCTCACCAATTTTTCGCTGACGTTGGTGGTGCTCCCCACGTTGCCGATTGCGATTGTCCTGTTTATGGGATTCAGTGGGGTTGCCCAACCACTCTTTATGCAAGTGCAGATTCGCCTTGCCAAGTTGAATACGATTCTGCAAGAGAATCTCGCCGGCATCAAAGTCGTCAAGGCATTTGTGCGTGAGGCGAGCGAGCAGCAAAAGTTCAACGCGGCGGCAGAAGATTTGATGCAACAACAACTCCGCGTGAGTCGGCTATTCTCATTTCTGTTTCCCTTTGTCTTCCTCGTGATGAACTTGGGTCAAGCCGCCATTCTGTACTTTGGTAGCGGACAGATCATCAACAATACGTTGACGTTGGGCGAATGGCAAAAATTTTCATTGTATTTAATGTTTGTCTTTTTCCCCTTGGGTCAACTCACCATGATCATCGCGCAAATGGCGCAAGCGTCTGCCTCCGCCACGCGCATCTTTGAAATTCTGGACGCGCACAACGACGTGACGGATAAACCCAATGCCATCGTCTTGCCGCCGATTCGTGGACATGTCAAGTTCGACAATGTAACTTTCCGCTACTTTGGGAGCACCGAACCCGTGTTATCCAAGGTGAGTTTTGAAGCACGACCCGGTGAGACCATCGCTCTGCTGGGGGCGACCGGGAGCGGCAAGACCACCATCATCAATCTCATCCCGCGCTTTTACGATGTGAGTGAAGGACGCGTGTTGATTGATGGCTACGATGTGCGCGATGTGAAACTCGATTCGTTGCGTTCGCAGATTGGCATCGTCTTGCAAGACACTACGCTTTTTTCCGGCCCGATCCGCGATAACATCGCCTTTGGTCGCCCGGAGGCGACGATGGAACAAATCATCGCTGCTGCGCAAGCCGCTGAGGCGCACGATTTCATTATGAGTTTTCCCGACGGCTATGACACGCGGGTCGGCGAACGCGGCGTGACGTTGAGTGGCGGACAAAAACAACGCGTCGCGATTGCGCGCGCACTCTTGCTCGATCCGCGCATCCTCATCCTCGATGATTCGACGAGTAATGTGGATTTGCAAACGGAATACCGGATTCAAAAGGCACTCGATCAATTGATGAAAGGGCGGACGAGTTTTGTCATCGCGCAACGCATCAGCACCGTGTTGAACGCGGATCAGATTCTGGTGTTGGACAAGGGTGAAATTGTTGCGCGGGGCAAACATGAAGAGTTGTTGGAAGAGAGCGCCCTGTACGCCGAGATTTACCATTCGCAATTGATCGGCGATTCCGAAATGCCGGTGGAGGTGCCCTAATGTTTCACGCCGCAGGTGGGCGAGGCGGTCCAATGTTCGCGCTGCAGAGCGAAACGCGCAAGCCCAAAAATGTGGTGGTCACCCTTAGACGGTTAGCGTCGTACTTTAGACCCTACGCCTTTTTCCTAGTGCTGGTCGCCGCAATGGTCGTCATCAACGCGTGGACGCAGGTCATTTCACCGGATCTGACCGGCCAATTGGTGGATTGCTTCATCATCCCTGCAACCGCCAGCGAATTTCAATCGACGCCCGCCTTGCCGGGCGTTGGCGCATCGTCCGTGCGCCCCATCAATTGTTGGTACACGACGGTCTCGCCCAATCGCACGCTGGAAGAGACGATGGCAGGCATCGCCGGCTTGATCGGCTTGATGATCGGTTTGTACCTGCTGGGGGCGATTGTCGGCGGCTTGCAATTTTATTTGATGACCTGGACCGGGCAACACGTTTTGAAAAGATTACGCGTCGAGATTTTTGAACACGTGCATCGGCTCTCCTTGAGTTTCTACGCCGAAAATGAAGCCGGCAATGTGATGAGTCGCATCACGAACGACACCGATACGTTGCAACAAGTTTTGAACTTTGCCTTGGTCAGTGTCATTAGCGGCGCGTTATTGCTCGTGTGGATTGCCATCACGATGATGCAAAAGAATCTACCGTACGCATTGATCAGTATGGCGGTTGTGCCGTTGATGATTTTCGCCACAACATGGTTTTCGAATCAAGCACGCAAAGCATTTCGACAAACGCGCAAAGAGATCGGCAACGTCAACGCGAACTTGCAAGAGAGCATCGCCGGCGTGCGCGAGGTGCAGGCATTCAATCGCGAGTCCGCCAACATCGCCGAGTTCGAGCGGTCGAGTGCCGCCTACCGCGATGCAAACATTCGCGCGGTCTCATTCACCGCCGCGCTCGCGCCCACGCTCGAAGCGCTGGGTTACTTGGCGATTGCCATCGTCGTGGTGGTGGGCGGTATTCTGATGTTGCGCGGGCAAGACTTGTTCGGCACAACCATCTCGCTCGGTTTGATTGTCACGTTCCTTGGGTATGTGCAGCGTTTCAATCAACCGATTCAACAAATTTCGGTGTTGTGGACGAACATTCAAAGCGCGATTGCCGGGAGCGAACGCATCTTTGAGTTGCTGGACACGCCGGTCGCAGTGACCGATAAACCCGGCGCTATCGAAATGCCAACGATTCGCGGCAAAGTCAAATTGGTCAACGTGAGCGCGGAGTACAAGCCGGGCGAGCCGGTCTTGCGCGAGGTATCGCTCACCGCTGAGCCGGGACAAACGATTGCGATTGTGGGACCCACCGGCGCGGGCAAGACAACGATCATCAATTTGATTCCACGTTTCTATGATGTAACGGCGGGCGCAGTCAAGATTGATGGAATAGATGTGCGCGATGTGACGCTGGAATCATTGCGCCGGCAAATCGGGATTGTGTTGCAGGACACGTTTCTTTTCAGCGACACAGTGATGAACAATATTCGCTTTGGGCGACTCGATGCGACGGACGAAGAGGTGATGGCTGCCGCCAAGTTGGTGCACGCCGACACATTCATCGAGCGATTACCCAAGAAATACGAAACGGTGTTGGGCGAACGTGGCATCGGGTTGAGTCAGGGTCAACGTCAACTCATTGCGATTGCGCGCGCCGCGCTTGCCAATCCGCGCATCCTCATTCTCGATGAAGCGACGTCGTCGGTGGACACGCGTACCGAACGCTTGATTCAGCAAGCGTTAGAAAAATTGCTCAAGGGGCGCACAAGTTTTGTGATCGCGCATCGTTTGTCAACGATTCGCAATGCGGATCAGGTGATCGTCATTCAAGAGGGGCAAGTGGTCGAGCGGGGCACGCACGCCGAGTTGCTGGCAAAGGGTGGAGTGTATCACGATTTGTACCTCAGCCAGTTTCGCCGCGAAGCAGAAGCAGAGCCAATAGCACAAGGTGTGATGGTGACGGCGAAATAGGGATTGGAAACTCTTCCAGCAAGACCGGGAGAGTTTTTGTTTTGAATGTATTTTTTGCTCTAGTTTTGGTCTCTTCATCGATTCGGTATCGTATCCATCAAGCGAATGAAAAAAATATTGAGATTAGGGCATTGACAAGCCGGGAAAACACCTCTATAATTTTGTCGCCAAAAGAAGATAGTAACGGGGGCGATGAAACCTGGTTGTAATGAGATGGACGCTGAGACCAGGGGGAGCCAGTGGCGTAACCGACCGTGTCTATGCGCTTGCATAGCGCGGTTTTTGTTTTGGAAAGGAGGCGCTCAGCACAAGTCTTGTATCGGAGCATCCAAGCACAAATCACAAAATTCGAGGAGGAAAGAATGCGTACGAAACTGCTAGTCCTGATTGCCGTTGCAGCGTTGATATTGATCTTGGTTACACCTATCGCGGCAATCACGGATGGGGAACTGGATGGCGATGGTCATCCTTACGTTGGCTTGATGGTCGCGCAAGATGCGAACGGCAATCCACTCTGGCGATGTAGTGGCACATTGCTCTCCTCTACCCTGTTTCTCACGGCGGGGCACTGTACCGAAGCACCAGCGGCACATGCCGAAATCTGGTTTGACGCGGGTCCCATTCCCCTTGATCCGAACTACAAATCCGTTGCTGCCGGTGGTACCGGCTGTGCCAATCCCGCTGTGACGGGGTATCCATGTAAAGGTGATGTGGGTGGAGCAACTTTTACACATCCGCAATATAATCCTCAAGCCTTTTATCTTTACGATTTGGGCGTCGTGGTATTGAGTTCGCCAAAAGTGATGTCCAAGTATGGGGCATTGCCTCAATTGAATCAATTGGATGCCTTCAAGACCCAGCGCGGACAACAGGATGTTACCTTTACCGCTGTTGGTTACGGCCTGCAAAAAAGTTTCCCAGACGCGGCTTCGTGGAAGGATGTTGCCATTCGTGTCCGGATGGTGGCGTATCCCAAGTTGATCCAAATCAACGTTCCCGGCTATGTGGGCGATTTCTCGATCTTGCTTTCGAATAATAGCGCTACCGGCGGTACGTGCTTTGGCGATTCAGGTGGTCCCAATTTCATTGACAAGTCCAATGTGATTGGCGGCGTAACCTCCTTTGGCAAGAACGGTAACTGCGCTGGCACCGGCGGTGTGTATCGGGTTGATCGCGCCGATGATTTGGATTGGCTTGCCACTTTTGGTGTGTATCCACCCTAACTCGGACGCGCCGAAAACAACACCGGAATTGATTCACGAAGGACACGGTACACGAAGATTGCTCTGTTCTTCCTTCGTGACCTTGGTGCCCTTCGTGGATGAAACAATCTTGGCTGTTTGTGCAACGATTTCATTGGATAGGTACTAGTTGTTGTTCCGACGATGCACCTTGCCATAGTTCTGATTCAAGAAAGCAAACGTCCCACTCTTTCAAGTGGGACGTTTGCTTTTCATTACGCCGCCTTCTTCATCCGCTTTTCCTCGCGCCAGAAAACGATTTGATCCTTGTCCACATCTACGACCACCGTATCCCCTTCCGCAAATTTGCCTTCCAAAACTTGCAATGCCAGCGGATCGAGGATCAGTCGCTGAATCGCGCGCTTGAGCGGACGCGCCCCGTACGTCGGGTCGTATCCTTCGCGCACCAGCAATTCTTTCGCGGCATCCGTCAGTTCGATGTCAATGTGCCGATCCGCCATCCGTTTCAAGATCGCTTCGAGTTGAATGTCCACAATACGCTTCAAGTGCTCCCGGTCGAGCGGATGGAACAAGACAATTTCGTCAATGCGATTCAAAAATTCGGGACGGAAGCGCGCGCGCAACGCTCCTAGCACCAAGTCGCGTGCATTTGCCGTATCGCCGTTTTGCAAGTACTCGGTCCCGATGTTCGAGGTCATGATGATGACCGTATTCTTGAAATCCACCGTGCGTCCCTGCCCATCGGTCAAGCGCCCATCGTCCAGAATTTGCAACAGCGTGTTGAACACGTCGGGGTGCGCCTTTTCGATTTCATCGAACAGCACGACCGAGTATGGGCGTCGGCGGACGGCTTCGGTGAGCTGCCCGCCTTCCTCGTAACCGACGTAGCCGGGCGGCGCACCGATGAGTCGCGCGACGGTGTGCTTCTCTTGATACTCGCTCATATCAATCCGAATCATCGCGGCTTCATCGTCAAACAGAAATTCAGCGAGCGCGCGCGCGAGTTCGGTTTTGCCCACGCCAGTGGGCCCCAGAAAGATGAACGAGCCAATCGGTCGCTTGGGGTCTTGCAAGCCAGCGCGCGCGCGGCGTACCGCATTCGCCACCGCGCGAATTGCATCATCTTGCCCAACGACGCGTTTGTGCAAATTGGTTTCCATGCGCAGCAATTTTTGAATCTCGCCCTCCATCAACCGCGAAACCGGAATGCCCGTCCACTTGGCAACCACCTCCGCAATGTCTTCTTCGTCCACTTCTTCTTTCAGCATCTTGCCGGACTTTTGAATCTCGGCGAGGCGCGCTTCTACCTCTTTCATCTTGCGATCAATTTCCGACAATTTACTGTAACGCAATTCGGCGGCGCGATTGTAATCGTACTGCCGTTCCGCTTTTTCCAACTCGGTTTGCGCCGCATCTTTTTCTTCTTTCAACTTGCGCATCTGGTTCACCAAGTCTTTTTCTTGTTGCCAATGCGCCGTCAGCGCGGACGATTTTTCTTTCAAGTCAGCCAGTTCTTTGTCCAGCGCGCGCAAACGTTCGCGCGAGGCATCGTCTTGTTCCTTCTGCAACGCCACGCGTTCGATTTCCAGTTGTTTGATGCGCCGGGTGATCTCGTCCAGTTCCGCCGGCATCGAATCAATTTCCATACGCAAGCGCGACGCGGCTTCGTCCACCAGATCAATCGCCTTGTCCGGCAAAAAGCGATCTGCGATGTAGCGCTTGGACAAGACGGCGGCGGCGACGAGCGCGGCATCTTTGATGCGAACACCGTGATGCACTTCGTACCGTTCTTTGAGTCCGCGCAAAATCGAAATCGTATCTTCGACGCTCGGTTCGCCGACGAGCACCGGTTGGAAGCGTCGTTCGAGCGCGGCATCTTTTTCGATGTGTTGGCGGTACTCGTCGAGCGTGGTCGCACCAACGGTGTGCAATTCACCGCGCGCGAGCATCGGTTTCAACATATTGCTGGCATCCATCGCGCCTTCTGCCGCGCCAGCACCCACGACGGTGTGAATCTCGTCAATGAACAAAATGATCTGTCCTTCCGCGCTCGTGATTTCTTTGAGCACCGCTTTGAGTCGCTCTTCAAACTCGCCGCGATATTTCGCGCCAGCGACGAGTGCGCCCATATCGAGTTGAACAACGCGTTTGTTCTTGAGCGGCTCGGGCACATCGCCGCGCACGATGCGTTGCGCAAGTCCTTCTGCAATCGCGGTCTTGCCCACGCCGGGTTCACCAATCAAGACCGGATTATTTTTCGTGCGGCGCGACAAGATTTGCATCACACGCCGAATTTCTTCGTCGCGCCCGATCACCGGATCGAGGTTGCCTTTGCGCGCCAGTTCGGTCAGATCGCGACCGTACTTTTGCAACGCTTGATACGTTGTTTCCGGGTTGGGCGAGGTAACGCGTTGATTGCCACGAATCTGGGTCAATGCTTTGAGCACGGCATCGCGCGTGAGGCGCGCATTGTGCAGAATGCGCCCGGTTGCGCCGTTGGCGTGTTCAACGAGCGCGAGTAAAAGATGCTCGGTCGAGACGTATTCGTCGTGCAAGTTGTGCGCTTGCTGAAGCGAATTTTCCAGCACGCGCGCCAAGCGTGGCGATACGCCAACTTGGGTTGCCCCGTACACCTTGGGCGCACGATTCAACTCATCGCCGAATTGTCGTGCCAGGCTCTCAACATTCGCGCCAAGCACGCTCACAATTTGCGGTACCACGCCATCGGCTTGGGTGAGGAGGGTGTACGCCAGATGTTCCGGCTCGATTTGACTGTGTTGATTGTTTTGTGCCAGTTCTTGCGCCCCCAAGACTGCTTCTTGTGCTTTTTCGGTTAATTTATTCATATTGAATGCCATAGTTTCTCCACCTCAGAGTGCTAGGATTGATTAACAGACGAAGGACACATGACGAAAGAGGTCCTCCGTCCTTCGTCCTGAGTCGTGCGTCATTGTTTTAATTCCGCTTCGATGGCTTGTTGGAGTTCTTCTAAGGATAAACCGGTCAACCGCCGCATCCGCGTGGTTGGGGTATGTCCATCATAGTCAAAGTCGGCGGAGGCGTGCCGATGTACCAGTACTTTGCTGACCTTTGCGGCTGTGCCATCATCTTCAACGTACACTACGATGTTGAGATCGTACGCCACTTTGCCTTCGTGCCACGCTAGCGTCCATCGCAAAGCGGAACGTTCGCGGATTGGATGCACACTCACTTTACCTTTGCCCGCCAATTTGTCCTTGTTAGTCTGGTGCAACAATTCCACGATGGATTTCCCAACGCCCTGTTGAATCTCAGCGAGTTTTTCATTGAGGCGTTCTTCAGCTGGTGTGGTCATGGGTGCTCTACCTCTACGGATAATCGTCAATCGAATAATAAACGGTGGGACGTCGGCGCCGAGCCCGTCCGATGAACGGAAGAATCATCACCAACCCGGCGATAAATCCACCAATGTGTGCCCAGAACGCCACCCCGCTGGATGCCGCCAAGGTGAGCGAACCTAGTCCATAGAAAAATTGTTGAATGAACCACCAACCGATCACGAGCAACGCCGGCAATTCAATCGTGGTGAAAAAGAAAAAGAGTGGTAACAGAATGCCAATGCGCGCGGTTGGATAAAGAATCAAATACGCGCCTAGGACCCCGGCAACCGCACCACTGGCGCCGATCATGGGAACACGGGATGGTCCCATCACAAACACTTGGACAATGCCGGCGGCAATGCCGGCGATCAAATAAAAGAATAGGTACCCCAGAGGTCCCAACACATCTTCGATGTTGTCACCAAAGACCCACAAGAACAGCATATTGCCGATGATGTGTGCCCAACCCGCATGCAGGAATTGCGCGGTGATGAGCGTGAGCCAGATGCTGGGCGGTGCCGCCCATGGATGCTCTAGCGCAAGAAAAATATTGCTTGGTGTTACGCCCCACGCGGCGATCAAACGATCGAGTGCCCGGGTTGACAACGTCAATTCAAACAAAAAGACCATCCCGTTGAGTGCGATCAAGGTCAAGTTGATCAACGGGAACCGGCGCGCGGGGTTCGCGTCTGTAATCGGTATCATGCGCTACCGCCCGAGTTCCTTGCGCAGTTGCGCAATTTCAGCCATCAATTCCTCCTCGCGTTTCTTCCATTGTTGTTGCAAACTCTCCAAACGATCAGTCAAATCCAAGATGATTTCCGCGCCCGCCAGATTCACGCCCAATTCGTTCGTCAGGCGATGAATCTTGCGCAAGCGTTCAATTTCGCGTTGCGAGTACAGCCGAATCTTGCCGGACGAACGGGTGGGTTTGAGCAAGCCGGCGCGTTCGTAATAGCGCAAGGTTTGCGGATGAACTTCGAGCAAGCGTGCGGCAACGCTGATGACGTAAATCGGTTCATCCGGATCGTGATATTCCATCATGGTTTCTTCCTCATAGCGGCTAGTTTGATGAACAACTCGCGCTCTTCGCGCGTCAAATGCTCCGGCAGAACAATGCGCACTTTGACATACAAATCGCCAAACGTATTGGGCGCGTTGAGCCGTGGCATCCCTTGCCCTGCTAATCGGAAGGTCTTGCCGGCTTGAGTTTCGGGCGGAATCTTGAGCACCACCTGACCTTTGAGCGTGGGGATCGTTACTTCGCCCCCGAGTAGAGCGGTGTACAGATCCACCGGCACTTCGCAGCGCAAATCATCGCCATCGCGCTCAAACGTTGGGTGCGGTGCAATTTGGATGCGCAAGAACAAATCGCCGGGTGAACCACCGTTGGGGCTGGGATACCCTTCCCCGGCGTACCGAATTTTGGAACCGGTCTTGACGCCCGGCGGAATTTTGATTTCCAACCGGCGCCCGTCTTTTTGCAAAATGCGCGTTGTTCCCCGGTACGCTTCTTCCAAAGTAATCTCCAAAGTTTGTTCGAGGTCTTGACCGCGCTGTGGGCGTGTTTGCGTTCGGACAAAGTCGCCCCCAAAGACCGTCCGGAAGAAATCGGAAAACCCGCCCAAATCGCCAAAGAGATCCCCAAGGTCTTCTTGCGTAAAGATGCGATACTGCGTCCCGCCGCTTCCCCATTGAAACGGCCCTTGACCGCCGGCGCGTTGATATTGTTCGTACTGTTGCCAGTTTGCGCCCAGCGTGTCATATTTGCGGCGTTTGGCAGGATCGGACAAGACTTCGTACGCCTCGTTGACTTCTTTGAACTTTTCCTGAGCCGCCTTATCGGGGTTGACGTCCGGGTGTAACTTGCGCGCCAACCGCCGATAGGCGTTTCGGATTTCCTTTTCGGTTGCGTTCTTGTCAACGCCCAAAATCTTGTAATAATCCTTGAATTCCATAAGCACCCTCGCAACTTCGGCGATATTATACCATTTTAGTTTATATATGTCAACTATTTTAAGTAAAATTAGTGTAAAAAGTTGATAAAAACATTATCAACTATATTGACAAAATGAGAATATGGATGTATAATCCAAAACGCAAAATAACCGAGCAAGACTCGGTGAAAGAGGGAGGTAAACCTATGAGCAGCCTGATTCGATGGGATCCATTTGAGCCGCTGTCGTTGCGCAGCGCCATTGAGCGACTCTTTGACGATTCGTTTGTGCGCCCCAGTTTTGGGTGGCTGGCACCAATGGGCGCAGCGGAGTTGGCGATTGATTTGTATGAAACCAAAGACGATGTGGTCGTCAAAGCCGCCTTGCCAGGGGTCAAACCCGATCAAGTCGAAGTAACAATCACCGGCGATACCCTGACGATCAAAGGCGAATTGAAAGAAGATCGCCAAGTCAAAGAGGAAAACTATATTCGCAAAGAACGCCGCTATGGGGCTTTTTGCCGATCGGTGGTTTTACCGGGTGGCATCAAAGCCGAGAAAGCAGATGCGACCTTTGAGAACGGTGTCTTGACGCTCAAGATTCCCAAAGCCGAAGACGCCAAACCCAAGACGATCAAAGTCAAGACGAAATAAACTGAGGTTACGCGGTCAAGGAGGATAGAGATGAGCATCTCACGATGGGAACCTTTTAAGGAAATGATGACTTTGCGGCAAGCGATGGATCGCTTGTTTGAGGAATCGTTTGTGCGTCCAATGCGCGGCTTTGAAGGAACCGGCGTCTATCTCCCACTCGATATTTATACGACCAAAGAGGCGGTGATCATTCGCGCCTCGGTGCCGGGCGTCAACCCGGAGGATGTCGAAGTCACGATCGAGGGGAGCACCGTGACGATTCGCGGGGAAACCAAAGCGCCGCAAGAAGAAGGCACCTTCCTGCTTCAAGAGCGACGCTATGGTCCCTTCTCGCGCGTGATTGATGTGGCGATGCCAATCCAAGCCGATAAAGCCGAAGCCAGTTTTGAAAATGGGGTGCTGACGCTGACGATTCCCAAAGCGGAAGAGATCAAGCCCAAGGTCATCAAGGTCAAGAGCGGATAAATCAAAATCCCGAAGGTCTAACCCTTCGGGATTTTGATTTGGAATCCAAGCCACTCCACCGGATAGATGAGTGCATGATCTAAACGGGCTTGAGGTGTGGGCGTGGGTGGCACCGGGGTGGGTGCAAAATTCGGTGCCGCCGTCGGTACTTCGAGCGTGGGGGGCGGGGGTGCGCTCGGCGTGCCAACTCCGGTAAAGATGAATACCGTGCCTAGTACCATACTCAGCGCGACAAGGGCATTCAATCCCACATTGGCATACCAACGCCAATCGCGCCTCTTTTTGCGTGGATCAACTCGTCTTGGCATATCTAAGCATCCTCCCAAAATTGCGGAGCGGATTATACCACATTCAACCCGATTGACAAATTGCACTGCAGCGCGATAAATCGCGCTACAAACCTAACGCGATAACTTGCGTGACTACAAACCTACGTTAGTTCGTAATCAGGCGATTCATCGCCGTTGTTGCGCCGCGCGATAAATCGCGCTACTACAAACCTCGTGCAATGAATCAAACCTGTGATTTTAACCACTTGTCAAGGAACTTGCTCTGCTTCTCAACACACAAACCGCTTGACGTATTGTCCGCGCTCTTTTATAATCTGCACCGATGACCCCCGATGTCCAAGTCAAACGATTGCGCGCGCAACTCGCAGCGTTGCGCGAAATCACCCGCGCGATCAGCGCGGCGTGGTCGTTGGATCAAATCCTCGCGCTCATCACGCGCAAGACCGCTCGCGTGATGGATGCCGATTCCTGTTCGATTTATTTGCTCGACGATGCGAACGAGTATCTTGTTTTGAAAGCCAGCACCGGTTTGTCGCCCGATGCGATTGGGCGTGCGCGGTTGCGCATGGGCGAAGGGCTTACCGGTTATGCCGCCAAGCAAGCCAAACCGATTGCTGCGCCGCACGCTTCCCGCGATCCACATTTCAAATATCTCCCCGAAACCAACGAATCTATGTTTCAATCGCTTTTGGCGGTGCCGCTCATTTCGCGCGGCAAAGTCATTGGCGCGATCAATGTGCAAACGCGTGAAGGGCGCAACTATTCGCCGGAGGACATTGAATTATTGTCTATCATTGCCGATGTGGCTGCCGGGGAGTTGGAAAAAGCCGTGCTGTACGAAGAAATTGGCGGACTCAAAGAGGCATTGGAAACGCGCAAACTCGTCGAGCGGGCAAAAGGGATTTTGATGAGGCGACACAAGATTGATGAACAGGATGCGTTTACGCGAATTCAAAGTCAAGCGCGTGCCTTGCGCAAGTCAATGCGTGAAGTGGCAGAAGCCATCATCCTGGCTGAGCAAGTGTAAACCGGGTGCGGCTCTCCGTCGGAGAGCCGTTTTTTATTTGTAGCAACATGACACTCGCTTCAATGATCATCCAAGGAAAAAAAGGCAACCGGTAGCGATCTATTCCAAAAAAGAGGAGCGTGAGGAGTGTGAAATAAATGATGACCAACCAACCCAGCCATTGAATCCCTTGCGGCGAAAGACGTGGATCAGACAGGTTCAAGATACGAAGGACAAACAAGATCAAGATGGGGAGATAAAACATTTGCGTGATGCCATACATACCATACTTGAGCCAGAGGGGATGATTCTGCAAGAGCGATTCGGCAGCCGTAACTTCGAGCAAGTAAAGTTGAATCACTTTTCTGGGCAAGATCAATAATGCTTCGATGGGATGGGTCGTGGCAAAAGCAATGGCTTCTTGCAGAAAAATTTGATCTATCTGGGCTTCGTTGAGCCGCAGATTAGGATTGCTCAATTGTGCAGGGACAATGGCAACATCGAACGAACCAGACGCATCGGTGTGACTGCCAATGTAGAGGTTCAGTCCCATATTCGTGCCAAGCGTGGGCGTCCCCCAGAGAACATAGTTGCGCCACAGCCATGGAATCAGAGACGCTGTGAACGCCAGCGTGAGCAGAATCGAATGGACAAGAAGCTGGCGGCGATTGAATTGTTGGATGAGCCACAAAATCGGTACGATGAGAAACACCCCGATCGCAACACTGCGGGTGAGCGTGAGCAACCCCAGCGCGATGCCAATACCGATGCTTTGAAACCAGCGCAGAGATGGATAACGCAATAGAACGTACCAGATGAGCATTAACCCTGCCACAAAGACCAAGTCGCTCATTTGTTGACCCGTGTACAAGATCAAGGCGGGATAGGTTGCAATGATCAGCGTCGCTATTCTGGCGATGGACGTGCCATACAATCGTTGGGCAAGCCAGTGGGTTGTGAACACAAGGATAATCAGAGACACGATTCCCCATAGCCACGCCCACCGTGGATCGGGTCCGAACCAGCGATACGGGATGGCAAGTAAGGTTGAATAGCCCGGTGGTCTGTACGCGGTGGGTGTCCCGTACTCTTGCAGTCCTCTGCCTTCGGCAATGGCGATGGCTGTGTTGTGATACCAGAGTGCATCGCTCATCGGCTCCAATTGCGGAAACAAGTATTCGATCGGTAACCGCAAACCGAACGCTAGTCCCCAGACGATCAGCCAGTACTTTTTAGCCGGTAAATTGGTAAGCCATTCAATCCCGGCAATAATTCTGTTTTGCACCCTTCGCCACGCGATCATAATGCTGGTAAAGAACACCGCGCCACTGCCAAACAGCCAACGGACGGCTTGGGTGGCGGCTTGGGGCGTACGCGACGTTTGGAGTTCTTTCTGGAACGGAAGCCAAGGCGAATCGGGAAAAAATGCAACGAGGAGGCAAATAATGCTCATTATGAGCAAAACAAAACGTAGTTGGTGAGAGATCGAAAAGCGAGACATAGTTCGATGATATCTGATTCGGGTTTGGGGCAAAGTTCGTCCAAAATAAAAAGGTCAAGAACTATGCCTGACCTTGGGATAAAGATAAAAATCGAATTGCCTAGTAATTATCTTTCCGAGGACCCTATCATGGATAGGGCCCAAGTAGGATTGGTGATTTGCGCGATTAGGTGGCTCCCAGCTCGTTCGTGATCCGACTAAATACGTTGGCGATTTGCGGTCCCAATAATGTTAGGATCGCAATGACCACGAGGGCAACCAAGACGAGAATCAATGCATACTCAACCAATCCCTGACCTTCCTCGTGCGGAAGATACATCGCCTTTCACCCCCTTTCTCTTGGGAGAATGTTCTAACCTTACTACCAAACATTATGGGCTTAAGAGAAACGATAGCAATAGTACCATGGTCATGGTAACAAAAAAGCCCTGTCTTGTGCAGGGCTTGTGCCGGCGACTAGATTTGAACTAGTGACCAAGGGCTTATGAGTCCCCTGCTCTACCGCTGAGCTACGCCGGCGTTATACGACTTTTGCGGTGGGTCTATTATATTTCAAAGACGCCTTGTGTCAAATTTGATTTGCCCAACAGTTATTGAAACGTTACATCTGCCGGCAAGCCGGCTTTCAACTCTCCACTCGGATTGGGAACCGTAACACGCACCGCAAACACCATCTCGGAGCGTTCTTGGCTGTTGTAAATGTTGGCTGGCTTGAATTCGGCTTCCGGGGCAATGTACGTTATCTTTGCCGTGAACGATTTGCCGGGAATGCTCGGCAATTTGAGTGTGCCGGTCTGTCCTTCCTTGAGCATACCCATACTCCGTATTGGTACGTAAATGGTCATCTCCAATTCACGCGGGTCGGCGAGGACGATGAGCGGCACACCCGGGCGCACCGTCTCTCCCGGTTCCACGTTCCGTCCAACCACCTGAGCATCCATTGGCGAAGTAAGCGTGGTGCGATTCAATTGCGCTTGGACGATCTCAAGACTCGCGCGTGCCGCGCGCAATTTGGCTTCGGCAAGCGCAACCGCTTCTTTCTGCGGACTCCGTTGCGCAATTGCCAATTCCGCTTGCGCAACATTCAAACCGGCTTCGGCGACCTGGACTTGGAACGCGGCGGCGTGTTGTGCCGCAATCAATTCTAACGGCTGAGCAAGCATTTGACGATAGAGTTCAACCACCCGTTGCGTTCCGCTTAACGTTGTTTGCGCGGCGAGTAGATTGGCTTGCGCACCTTCGCGTTGGTATTGCAAGATTGCCAAGCGTGTCTTGCCCAGATTCGATTGATCTTGTTGCGCGATTTCGATTTGGCTCTGAATGCCGGCGAGTGTTGCCTCCGCGCGTTTGACCTCGCCTTGCGCGGCGATCACTTTGCCCTCCCACACGTGCAATTGAGTGAGCCACTCTTGTGGCGATTTCAAAGTTCGATTCGCGCTATCGAGCGCGGCACGGGCAGCTTGTAGATCGGCTTGGGCTTGGGCAACCCCGGCTTGCGCCAAGGCGATGGTCGCGGGGCGTGCGGGTTCGTTCACTTGGTCCACATTCGATTGCGCGGCACGCACGGCGGCTTGGGCTTCGCTCAATGCGGATTGTAACGCCGCGTCATCGAGTTCAATCAAGACATCGTTCGTTTGAACGGTATCCCCACGATTGACGTGCACCTTGATCGCGCGTGCGCTCAATTCCGATGCGACGCGCGTTTGCTTGGCTTCCAACGAGCCGGAAAAAGTTTGCGCTTGCGGAAGATGCAGAATCGCCGGCAAATCCAAGGTCAAGCCGGCGGCGCGGTTGCCAAAAATCGCGGTGGCGGGCATCCCGGGTTTCACTTGCTCATCCGCATCCTTCACGGCGATTTCCACCGCGACGAGTTGGGCGTTGCGTTCATTATCGGTCTGGGCTTGGCGCCCGGAAAACTCGGCAGTATCGGCGATGTAGGTTACCGTCCCAGCTAATTTGCGATTGTTCAACTCGCTCACAAAAAGAGTGACTGGCTCACCCACGCGAATCTTTTCCACTTGCGCGAACGAGACAAACACCCGCAACTTTAATTGAGTGGCGCTACTCAATTGCACAATGGCTTGCGTGGGCGCAACAATTTCGCCCACGCGATACACCACGCGCTTGACGATCCCGGCAGATGGCGCCACAATTGTGTGCCGCGCGTGTTCTTGATCGAGCGTGGCGCGCGCGGCTTTGGCTTGATCGAGGGCGGCGCGTGCGGCTTGAAGTTGGGATGGGCTGGCGCCATCGCGCAAGAGTTGGAGCGCAGCTTCGGCGGCGCGCCAGTTGGCTTGCGCCTTGTCGCGTGCCGCGCGCGCTTGGTTCACGCGATTGTCAAGCGCGATGGGATTGGCAAGTTGATCGGTGAGATCGTTGAGATTATTCTTGGCAATCAACGCATTTGCGTTCGCCAAATCCACCGCCGCCCAGGCTTGCCACGCACGATGGCTGGCTTGATTCCATTGATCTTGCGCGTACGCCAAGCGTGCCGAGGGGGTATCAAAGTGTAACGTCGCGCCGGTCGGCAAACGAATATCCACGCCTTGTTCAAGCGAACGATTTTGATCTTCCCAGAATTTGACTTCTTGATCGGCAGCTTGAGCTTGCTTGACGGTCGCGGTCAATTGATACGATGCGGCGATGGCGCGGGCCTCTGCATCGGCTTTGGCGATGAGGAGGGCTTGCGGATTCGTGCGAATCGCTTCGGTATCGGTAACGGCTTGCGAGGCGGCAAGGAATGCCGCGCGTGCTTGTTCGACCCGGGCTTGCGCGCGTTGCAAATCTTCTTTGCGCGCGCCGGTTTCAAGCAACTTGAGTTGCGCTTCGGCGGCGGCAACGTTGGCATCAGCAATCTCAATGCGCCAACGAATCATTTCATCGTCGAGGGTCACAAGCGTTTGCCCTGGTTGCACCACATCACCTTCTTGGACGGCCATGGAGGTGATGCGTCCGCCGACCTCGGATGAAACTTGAAGCGTGGTGCCTTCCAAAAATCCTGACCACACGGAGTTGGTTGTGGTTCCATTCGCCG
The DNA here is from genome assembly GCA_034433515.1 of Anaerolineae bacterium. Taxonomy (GTDB): domain Bacteria; phylum Chloroflexota; class Anaerolineae; order UBA4142; family UBA4142; genus DAOTXS01. The sequence continues at coordinate 28,826 of DAOUAL010000094.1, forward strand.
GTTGACACGCGACCAAAAGTGAGATGAGTGCCGTGATGAACATCGCCAAGTAATTTTTCAAATTGACTTGGAACTTGATTGACCGATGAGATACGTTTTGCATATTGCTGTCCTTATTCCCCGCCGTCTTTACGGAACACGACTCTGTTATCCCCGGGCACGCGCAATAAACACATCTTCGAGTGAGGGCGGAATCACCTGCATCGAATGGATGGTAATCTGTTCGGCGTTGAGCGCGGCTTGGATCTTGGCGCAGTAGATCTCGCAATCGGGGACGACGGCGTGAATCGAACTGCCGTACAAGGCAATCTCTTCCAACTTTTCCATTTGGCGCAAAATTTCCAACGCCCGTCCCGGTTGATCACAATCAATTTCAATGACGTGCCCCCGCATCTGGCGTTCTTTGATTTCGGCGGGGGTTCCTTCTGCAACGATTTTGCCATTGTAGATGAACGCCAGCCGATGACATTGTTCGGCTTCGTCCATATAGTGCGTGGTTACAAAAATCGTGGTGCCTTCCGCAGCGAGGCGGTAGAGTAGTTTCCAAAAATCGCGGCGCACGACCGGGTCAACGCCTGCCGTTGGCTCGTCCAGAAAAACGAGGGGTGGCTGGTGAATGATCGCGGTGGCAAGCGCGAGACGTTGTTTGAATCCGCCGGCAAGATTCGCGGTCAAGGTATGCTCTGCGCCGGTCAGTTCAACTAGATCAAGGACGTGCCGTTGGCGCTGTTCCAGTTCTTGCCCCCAGACATTATAGGCGCGTCCATAAAACTTGAGATTCTCAATCACCGTGAGATCATTGTAGAGACTGAACTTTTGCGACATATAGCCAACTTTGCGTTTGACTTGGTCGGCTTGACGAAGCACATCGTATCCCAGCACGCTGGCTTTGCCGCTCGAAGGATGCAACAAGCCCAGCAACATCCGAATGGTCGTGGTTTTGCCAGAGCCATTGGGTCCTAGGAAACCAAAAATCTCGCCGCGCCGGACGGTGAACGAGATGTGATCCACGGCGACGAATTTGCCAAAGCGGCGGGTGAGTTCTTGCGCGATGATTGCATCGGAAGAATTAATTGACATGCTGCTTGTCCGAGATCACTTGCTTCCGTCTTCCGTCCTTGGTCTTCCGTTGGTTTGATGCGTAACCAACGAAACAAACACTTCTTGCAAATGGGGCACCGTTTGGCGAAGGGTTGTAACGCGAATGCCGACGGCTTCCAGTGCGGTTTGGATTTCTGGAGCGCGCCGTTTTGCATCATCAACAAAGACGTGCAAACGATCACCGTACACTTGAACTTCGCTCACGCCGTCTAGTTTTTGCATCAACGCTTCCGAAGCGTTCAAATCGTTGGTTACGATGGCGAGTAAATCGCCTTGCACCAATTGACGCAATTCGGTGGGCGCGCCTTGCCGAATAATCTCACCTTGATACATCAAACCCACGCGCGAGCAACGCTCGGCTTCATCCATATACGCGGTGCTGATGAAAATGGTTACGCCTTGAAGGTGGAGGTCGCTCAAAATGTCCCAGAATTCGCGGCGCGAAATGGGGTCCACGCCGTTCGTGGGTTCATCGAGAAAGAGAACGCGCGGATAATGAATGAGTGCGCAGGCGAGACCCAGTTTTTTTTCATTCCGCCAGACAAGGCGTTGGCGGCGCGGTCTTGAAATTCTTCCAAGCGGGCAAAGTGCAACAAGCGTTGAATGCGTTGTTCGCGTTCGTTGCCGCGCACGCCGAAAATATCGGCATAAAATTCAATATTCTCACGCACAGAGAGATCGCCATACAACGAAAAGCGTTGCGACATATAGCCCACTTGGGAGCGGAGTTGTTCGGCTTCACGACTGGTATCGAATCCGCTCACACGCGCGATGCCGGACGTAGGTTTCATCACGCCAGCGAGCATCCGAATCGTGGTGGTTTTGCCGGCGCCGTCGGGCCCAATGAGTCCGTAAATTTCGCCGGGCGCAATGTCCAGATCAATCCCGCGCACGGCTTGGATTTTGCGGAAATGTTTGGTTAGTTTTTCGGCTTGAATGTGTCCGATGTTGTTCATGCTCTTGTCCGTGGGACAAATTCAAAATTTGTCCTACACCTCTGCGCGTACAAACAATGCCCACGCCGTTCCTAGACTGCCCAAGGTGAGCAAGACTAGTGGAATGATGTGATCGAGCATCATTACCAGCGACGATCCTTTGAGAAACACATTGCGCGTGATGGCGGTAAAATGTTGGAGCGGTGAAACGGCGGCGGCAATCTGCATAAAGGGTGGCATATTGTCCGTGGGGACCAGATAGCCGGAAAAGGTTACTTCGAGCATCGCGAGCAAAAAGACGATCAGGATGGCTTGTTGTTGACTAGTGGTGATGATGGACAAGAGCGTGCCCACACCAATTTCAGTAACGATGAACAACAAGCCGAGCAAGACGAACACAAAAAAGTCGCCCCGGAAGGGAATGCTAAATCCCAGAGTCAGAGTCAGCCACAGCAAAAAGAAATTGATGATGCCCACACCCAATGCCATCAAGCCCTTGCCCAGCATCAGATCAAGCCGGCTAATGGGCGTCACAACGAGTTGTTCGATGGTTCCCAATTCGCGTTCGCGCACAAAGCCGACTGCGGCAACGACGAGGACAAGTTGGTACGTGATGAATGGAAGTTGCGCCGTGAGGGTTGACCAACGAATGTTTAAGGTTGGGTTGAATGCCAAATCCACTTTGAGGTCAATGCCGCTCAGGGTGGTGATTCCGGCTTGTGCAAACAGTTGACGGGCTACCTCGTTCACGGCACCCTCAATTGCGCCCAGCACGCTCTGCCCCACGATCACGTTCGTGCCGTCAATGATCGCGGTAAGGGTGGCGTGGGTATCGGGCCGGAGCGCCGCGCGCGAGAAATCCGGCGGGATGATCAATGCCACTTTGGCATCGCCGCTATTGATCAATTGATAAATCTCCTCATAACTGGTCACGCGCCGCAAGAGCGCAAAGGGTTCGGAATTGTCGAGCGTGCGGATCAGGTCTTGGCTCAATTGACTTTGATCCTGATCCCACACGGCAAACTTGATACCGCGCACACTAGTGCCAGTGGCTTCGGCGATGAGCAAGAGTTGCGCCACCGGCACCAAAATCAAAAAGACCAAGAGTACCCGGTCGCGCAAGAGTTGGATAGATTCTTTCCACGTTAGGTTGAGTATGGTGCGCATCTTTTAATCTACTTGCTTTTTGAACATCCACAAACTAATGAGCGTGGGGACCGCCCCCAACGCCAGCAGATATCCGCCGGGTAATAGCAAATCAGTTACGCCCAACGCTTTAAGAAAAATCCCGCGCGTCATTTGAACGTATTGGGTTGCCGGTAAAAAGAAAGAAACAAGTTGAGCAATGCCCGAACGCGTGTCCACCGGCAGAATGACCCCTGCCATAAAGAAACTGGGGATGAAAAAGATGAGGAGCACGACGCGCATCGCGGTTCCTTGGCTGGTGAGAAAACTGGCGATGAACAACGTTTCGCCCAACGATGCAAAGAGATAAACAGTTGTAAACACCGCCAAGTCAATCGACGAGCCGCGCAAAGGTACGCGAAACCAAACAATCGCTAGCAAGATGGCGATGCCCGCACTCACCAAGCCAAAAACGATGTACGGGATCAATTTACCGATCAAGTACTCGATACCGCGCATCGGTGTGGTAGCGAGCGTTTCAAAACTGCCTAATTCTCTTTCGCGCGAGACGGCGAGTGCCAGCGCGAGCGAGGGCAAAATCAAAACGATGGGCAACAAGCCCGGCACCATCGAGTATTGCGAGTTGAGTTCGCGGTTGTACCACGCTTGGGTTTGGACGCGGATAGGCGATGGGGTGTTTGAGCCGGCAATCGAGATTTGACGATTGAAATCGAGGGCGCGCTGACGGAAACGCGCGATGGTTTGGCTGGCAGTCACCGAATCGCTTCCATCGGCGATCACTTGGATGGGCGATAATTCACCGGCGATCAATTTGGCTTCAAAGTCGAGCGGGATGACGATGGCAAGGTGAATGGTCCCGTGCATCAGCGCGTTACGCACGTCATCGTAACCATCGAGCGTCTGGCTGTGTTTGAATTTGCTATCGGCAGTGATGCTGGCGATGAATCGGCGTGAGGTGGCGGTTTGATCCATATCCCACACTCCCAGCCGCACGTTTTGCACTTCGAACGCAAAAAGGTACGCAAACGTGAATAGCATAATCGCGGGCGAGAGCGTAACGAGAAACAACGTGCGCTTGTCACGCCAGATGTGGCGAAATTCTTTTTGCAGGATTGCCCAAAGGCGGTGAATTGAAAAAGGGAACATGGCTAGACAGATTGAGAGGCGCACAATGTGTGCGCCCCTTGGCTTGCTTTATTATATCCCAAATCGGATGCAACACAAACGAACGTGTTATTTTCCCGGCTCGTGGACACGCCACAAGGCGATCACCGACGCGAGGAACAAGAAACCGTATATCGCAAACAGTAACACGTAGCCGATGCCGGGAATGTCCGGGAAGCGCACGGTAAAGAAATCGGCAATGGGTCCACCGATGTACGCACCAACCGCGCCTGCCCCGGCGCCTGCCAGATTCGAAATGCCTAGATAACGCCCGGCTTCAGCCGGCGGCACGATTTTTGTACCGAGCGCCCAGTTCGCGGTGTAAAACATCCCGGCCGCCACGCCGATGAACAATCCGCCGATGTAAATCGCGTTAAGGTCTGGCACGGCAATCGCAATTGCCACGCCCAGTGCGCCGATGATGCCAGCAATCGCGACCGTGCGCTTGTGTCCGATGCGATCCGAAAGCCAGCCGCTAGCAATCGCAAAAATTAGAATCATCACGCCGACGACAAGCAAAAGATTTGCCGCTGGGCCCGCGGCTTTTTCGCGCACCAAGCCCAAGCGTCCTTGCAAAAAGTACACGACAAACGTTGAAATGTTCACTGCGCCCACCAGAAACGCCAGACGATTGATGACCCACCACGTGAACGATGGATTGCTTTCACTCGCCGCCGCGCCAAGCGAGAGACGCACGCTAAAATAGACACCCATTGCAATGGCAATGCCCATTGCGATGACGCCAACGATGCCGTAGAGCAGTAGCGAGACGGTTACGTTGTTGAGACTGGCAATCAATCCGCCAAACGCTTTGGTGCCTTCACCCAAGACAAGGATGATGATGGTGAACAAGGCGGTCATCCACACCAAGCGCACAAAAGGTTGCCAATCGAAGGGAGGCGCTTGCTTCAAGGGTTCCTCGCGGATGAGCATTGCCAGAAGCATGGCGATCACGAGCACGATGATGGCAACACCGATGCCGAGGATCATATTGCCACTCGCAATCATCCGTGCGATAACTTGCGATGCCAAAATCAGCGCCAGGGGAACTTCGAACAATGCTTTGAACCCGGAAAAGCGTCCGCGCTTTTCTTCTGGCACCAAATCGGGGATCACCGCTTGTTGCGCGGCTTGGCCCGCGTTCGATGAAACTTGCAAAAGGAGTGCCATCGCAAAGAGAAACCAGAAACCGGCCCAGCCACTCATCGTGGATGACAGACCAATCGCGGCGATGAAAAGCAAGTTGACGAGTGTGCCGCCCAGAATGTACGGCCGTCGCCGACCAAAGCGCCAAGTGGTGCGATCAGAGAGGATGCCCCAAAACGCTTGCGCCAAAAGCGCGACCATTAAACTCCACAAACGCAACGTGCCAAAAAAAGTCCCCTTGGCTTCTTCGCCAAGGAATTGCTGAACAAGCAAGGGAAAGACGAGCGGTGATAATGTTTGCGATAGCGTGGAGAGACCTAAGAAATAAATGTTGAACGTGATGTAATCATACCAATGGAAAACTTGCTTCATTGCAAACTCCTTGCGCTGATAAGTAGGCAGAAAGCAAAAGGCAGTAGGCAGTGATTTTCCTGCTTACTGCTTTCCGCCTTCTACTTTCTGAATGAATGTCCACGTCATCTCTGCGGCGCGTTCCCATTCACAATCGAGAATCACACAATGAGTCGAGTGATCAAACCAATGCAGTTCTTTGTGTTGCGATCCTGCCTCCCGCACAATAATTTCACCGCTTTGCAAATCAATGGATTTGTCCAGCCGACCTTGGATGACGAACAGGGGTTGCTGAATGCGCGGCAAGCGTTGGCGCACCTGGTCCTGGAGTTTGCTCATCTGCACGAGCGCGGGCACCGGATTGACGGTGTAACCGCGCCAGCGCGCATCCGCCGCACTCGGTTCGCGTTCTGGTTTTTTCACTTGCCGGACCAAACGATAGAGCAAACGCGCTTGGCGCATCGTGGCATCGTGGTTGGCGATGCGGAGTGCTGGCGCATATACCACGACGCCGGCAATTTCCGGATGATCTGCCGCCAAGTAAAGCGCGAGGAGCGCGCCCATAGATTCGCCGCACACAAACACGCGCTCACATTTCGCTGCGAGTTCTTGGTACGCGCGCTCGACCGCGTTGGTCCAATCTTGCCAACGTTGCCGGTTCAAATCGTCAGGCGTCGTGTTGTGACCGGGAAGCAAAGGCGCAGAAACCGTGTAGCCGCGCTGATAAAGATACTCGCCCAGCGGACGCACTTCGGCGGTGGAGGCGGTATAACCGTGCAAGAGGAGCGCGCCCGTTTTGCCGGCTTGCCAGAAAAAAGAGTCGCCGGGAAGATGAGGATTGCGAATGAAAGAATCAGACATCGTCGTCGCCTCGATGTTTGGGTTACTCTAATTATACTGCCGCGTGCCGCGCCTGACAAATCGTCGTGACGAACGCACAGGCAATCTTGCGGTGAACCCAACCCTCGCCTATAATCACACTAACACTTGGAGGTAACGATGGCATTCTTCGATCTTTCGCTCGATCAATTGCAAACGTACAAACCGCCGCGCAATGAGCCAGACGATTTCGATGCGTTTTGGCGCGACTTCGACGGCGTGAATTTTGCAACGCGCGCTAACGCATCGGCATTGTTCTCGACGGCGTTGATGGATACGACTTGTCCACCGTCCACCGTGTTTGCGGCATACAATTATTATGCCGGACCCAAACAAATCATGGTGTACGAATTCAATCAGCACGATGGCGGCGGCATTCATCAATTTGTCCAGAAACTTGAATTCCTCCACGCATTGTGGCAATAAAAAGCCGGGCGGTTCAGCCGCCCGGCTTTGCGCTAAATCGCACGTGATTGAATACCCACAGCACAATAAATCCGTACGCACCCACAATATGCCAAATCGCATGATACGCCACGACCGTGAAATCAACCCGATGATTCGATGGCGTGGCAAAACCGAGTCCGATCAAAAAGATGATCGTGATGAGGTAAAGCAAAGGTTTCGCTTTAGCCGGCATCATCGCTTGGCGAAGGTAGAGCAACGCGATCGCCAAAATCGAATTGGCGATGAGCAGTAACTCGCCCCAGGTAAACTCGCCGGCATCACCCAACGTGATTGCCAAACGGCGTTCGGGACCCGAGGCGATCAGTTGGACAATGAATGCGAGGATGATAACACCCGTGATCGCGGTAATGCTACGTTGGGTTCGTTGGCTGTAATAATCGCCGAGGATGGCATACTGCAACGCCCATGCGAGCAACAAATTTGTGCCAATATCGGCGACGCGCGCGGGGAATTGTTCACCAAAACCATGCATCCACACGGTGGCGATGCCGGTGATCAAGATGCACAGGTACGCAAACAACCAGCGACGCGGTTGAGGCGCGACGAGCCAGCAAAGAATCAGTGGAAGGATGCCAGAGAGAATGGTCGCATAAGCTGAGACGGCGTTCGCGAGATCAGCGGATACGTTGGGCATTGTTATTCCATTTATGCAATTTCCAAAATAAACTTTGCAACTTGTTGTGCACCGTTCGTGTGATTGTGTTTGATGCGCGGCATAGCGAGCAATTGGTCCAACCGGCGCAACCATGTGCCGGTTGGAAATTGATGCGCTGGAATTTCAATGCCGTGCATTTCGCGTTTGATGAACCGTGCCATGGTTGCTGCTTCGCGGAATTTTTCGCGCGAGACAAAGCCAAACGGAATCCCGGCGTGAAATGCTTCCGCAACCGTGCTGTAGCCCGCTTTGCCAATGACCACATCGGCGGCGTGCATCAAGTCTGGATGATAAAACTCGGAACGATGCGGCAACAAAATTACATTGTCCTCAATATGTTGACGCCGGCTGGCGCCCGGCACGATAAAGTACACACCGCGCTTTGTCTTCAAGCGGTCGAGAAAGGAATGTTGCTCTGGGATTCCCCCCATGGTGATGAGCACGGCTGGCGCGCGTGGAGGAATGTTCAATCGCCGTCGAGTTTTGGTACGCGAGGTACGCGGCGCGCGGCTGACCGGTGGCGTAATCAAATCGGCGCGCCAACGCTGACACACCGGCTCGGTTTGGAGGTGATAATCGGCGGAGCGAAAGATGCCGCGCAAGTACGCGATAAAGGGTTGAAAGCGTGAGTCGGCATAGCCGGCATAAATCCAATCCCACGTAAAGTTCTCAATGAGGATGGAGGGGATGCCGGCGTGCCGGGCAACCGCGATACCTAATGGCGCAATGTCGCACACCACCAGATCGCAATGGGCGATTGAGCGCGCCAGTTTGGCGATGAGCGATGGATCGAACGGCAGAAATGTGCGCAAGTGTTTGATCGTTTGCGGCACATTTTCTTTGAGCGAGGATTCTTGTGCTAAACCGATATCGGTGAGAAGAGGGTGATACGTGAACGGCGCGGTCAACGAATCGCGAAAGAACCAGCGAGGGACAAGTGTCAAGATTTCAAAATGGAGAGCGGAATGCTGCTGATGCAGAGCGTTCATCACGGCGGCGGCGCGTGCGGCATGCCCAAAGCCGTGCGGGGAAATGAAAAAGGCAATGGCGATTTCGTTGTGCGTCATTGAATTTGCGCCTTGACCTCTTGACGTGAAAAAATCTTTATCCGTCACGAATCTCGCGCAATGCCCGCGTAACCAACTCACGGACGGTTTCTGTGGCGTCAGGTCGCGTAACGATGGCGTTCACCGCCAAGTCTGCCGCTTCGTGGATGACCGCATCGCTGAGCCATTGACCCACCAACGCTTGCTCCGCTTCGATAGCGTTCACCACTTTGGGCGCAATGCCACCCAGGTTGATCCACGCATTCGAGACCTCATCGTCTTCAAATTCCAAGACGATGGCACACGTAACGTTTGCCGCTGCTTCGTCCTCCGACCAACCGGTGCACACAAAGGTCCCTTTATCTTTGGGCGACATTTTGGAAAACGCAATCTCGACGATCATTTCATCCGGTTCTTGCGCGGTCTTGCGGATGCCCTGGAAAAAATCGTTGAACGTAACGATGCGCTCGCCGCGCACGCTTTTTAATTTGACTTCGGCGCCCATCGCCCACAGCGCGGCAACCGTCAAATTCGTGGACCGCCCGCTAGCGATGTTGCCGGCAATCGTGCCGCGCTCACGCACGGTGACATCGTTGATGAGTGAACAGGCGCGCACCAAAGGACGCGCCAAACGATTCAGCAAATCGGACGCGATGACTTGGGCGTGCGTTACGCGTGCCCCTAATCGAATGTAATCACCTTCTTCGCGAATGTAATCCAAGCCGGGAATCTGGCTGAGACTAACGAGCGTTTCCGGCGCCTCGTGGATATCCGTGCCACCGCTCACGAGACGTGCTTTAGGATGTTGCGCCAAAAGTTGGAGCGCTTGTTCAAGTGTCTGGGGTTGAAATAGTTGAGGCATAAAATCAAATCCGTCGGTTCTGACGATGTTTTTCCCACAGTTGGGTGGGTGTTTCGTGATAGGTGGGGTCAGGTTGGATCGCGCCGACCGGGCAAATGAGATAACAGCGACGCTTGGGTAGATCAATGCATTCCGTACAACGTCGTGGATCAATTGCATAGACATTGGTGGCGGTTACATAGATAGCGCCATTGGCGCACTTGTTGAGGCAGATGCCACACGCGGTACAAACCGATAGAATGCGATATGCCATTGAGAAAAATCCTTTTTGAGGTTGATTCTATTATATCAACGTGAGACGATTTGTGCAATGCCAAGTTGGATCGGGCGAATCAATTCGCGGCAATCAGAACCCCAAGCCCGCCTGCGCGGGCTCACCGAATAGAAGACTTTGACAAAGCCCTATACGCCATAGAGAACAGAGAGGTCATCGAGAAATGATCTCTATGCTCCCGATGACCTCTATGGCAATCAAGTCGTGGGCGCGTTCACAATCGTATCTCCGCCACCACACGGCCCTCTTTGGGCGGATTTAGTTTAAAGCCCATCCGCTGGCACAAATCTTGCATCGTGTGATTGTCTTGTGAAATGTGCGCAATCACTCGTTCGATTTTTTCTTCACGACCGATTTGCAAGAGCCGCTTGACCATCTCGGTGCCTAGCCCTTGCCCTTGGAAGGCATCGTTAACCAGAATTGTCAATTGAGCATCGTCCGTCCCGCGCACACGACTAAGCCGCGCCACCGCCATAATCCGTTTCTCGCCGGTTTGCGGGTTTGTGCTTTCCGCGACGAGCGCAATCTCGCAATCATAATCCACAAAGCAAATGCGCGAGAGACGTTCGTGGGTTACGCGCTGGCTCAACAGCATCGGATGCAGATAGCGTAGATACACGCTGCGATCCGACAAGGTTTCATGGAACTTGACCATCAACGGTTCGTCTTCGGGACGAATGGGACGGAACGTGGTCTGAATACCTTGCGGCGTTGTCCACGTTGAAATGTACCGCGTGGGGTAAGGGCGAATCGCAAGCCGGGGCAATTGTTCGCGCGTAACGCTGGCATCGTGGACGACCACGCGCGCGTCTAGGGCAATCAACCGATCCGGCGCGGCAAGCAACGGATTGATGTCAATCTCTTTGATAAAGCGTTGCTCGACGACGAGTTGCGCAAAACGAACCATCAATTGCTCGAGCGCAGGCAGATCAACGGGCTTGCGTCCCCGCACTCCTTTGAGCGCTTTGTAAATCGTGGTGCGTTCGATCATCCGGCGCGCCAAGGTGGTGTTCAAGGGCGGGAGCGCGAGCGCACGATCTTTGAACACTTCGACGAGTTGTCCGCCGGTGCCGAACAACAAGACGGGACCAAACTGTGGATCAATGCTCGACCCGATGATGAGCTCATAGCCATCGGTCAAACGAATCATCGGCTGGACGGTTACGCCTTGAAAATGTTGCGCGCCTACTTTATCGCTCACCGATTTATAGATCGCCCGATACGCGCGCCGCACGTCGTCTGCATCAGCCAGGTTCAATTGCACACCCCCCACATCGGTCTTGTGTGTAATCGTTTCCGAAAAAAGTTTGAGCACCACCGGGTAACCGATTGCGTTGGCGTGTTTGACCGCTTCATCTTCATTCGTGGCAATGCGGGTCTCGGCAATCGGAATGCCGTACGCGGCGAGCAGTTGTTTGGATTCAAATTCGGTGAGGAGGGTGCGATTAGACGAGCGGACGGCTTCAATAATCTTTTCGCCTTGCGCGCGCGACGAGGTGGCGTCCAAATCGGCGGGTAAGACCGGCGTTTCGTACAAGCCGCGCAAGTTATCGGTGTAACGCCACATATACGTGAACATGCGTGCCGCTTCGTCTGGATAACCAAAGGAGGGAATCTTGGCGCGGTTGAGAATCGCGATGCCGGCTTCGACGTCTTTGCCGCCCATCCAACTGGCAAAGAAGGGTTTGCCGGTTGAATGCGCGTACGGTTTGAGATGTTCGGCGGTCTCGGTAGGGTCGGTCATCGCTTGCGGTGTGAGAATGACCAGCAAGCCGTCGGCATTAGGGTCTTGCGCCGCGATCTCGAGTGCTTGAGCGTATCGTTCTGGGCTAGCATCCCCAAGGATGTCAATCGGATTGTTATGACTCCATTGCGGCGGTAGAATCGCGTTCAATTTTTTCATCGTCTCATCCGAAATCTCGGTGAGTTCGCCGCCGTTCATAATCAACGCATCGGTGGCGATGACGCCGGGACCGCCGGCGTTCGTCAGGATCGTGAGATGTGGACCTTTGGGGCGCGGTTGCTTGGCAAGCACTTCAGCCATATGAAACAAATCGGCAATCGAATTGACGCGCAAGACGCCACTACGCCGGAAGGCGGCGTCCAACACCTCATCCGAACCGGTGAGCGAGCCGGTGTGCGAAGCCGCCGCGCGCGCTGCGCCTTCGGTGCGACCCGGCTTGATGACGATGATCGGTTTGACCAACGCCACTTCGCGCGCCGCCGATAAAAATGAACGTGCGTCGCCAATCGTTTCCATATAGAGGACGATGCTTTCGGTGCGTGGATCATCGCCGAGATAATAAATCAGATCGCCCCAGCCCACATCGAGCATTGAGCCGACGGAAACGAATGCGCTGAATCCAACATTTTCGGTGAAACTCCAATCGAGGATGGCGGTGGCGAGCGCGCCCGATTGCGTGATAAAGCCAACATTGCCGGGGCGTGCCATCGCCGCGGCGAAGGTGGCGTTGAGACCGGTGAGTGAATTCATCACGCCCAAACAATTGGGTCCGATGATGCGCATCTTGCCGCGCTTGGCATTCTCCAGAATCTGGCGTTCCAGTTCCGCGCCTTGTTCACCGATTTCTTTGAACCCGGCGGAAATGATGATCGCGCCTTTGACGCCGGCTTCCACGCATTCTTTGATGACGCCGGGAACGGTGGGCGCAGGAGTAACGACAACGGCTAGATCCACCGGCTCCGGCACCGCAGCGATGTTGGGGTACGCTTTGATGCCGAGGACGCTGGCGCGTTTGGGATTGACCGGAAAGACGGTGCCACCAAACGGATTGCTGATGAGATTCCACAAAATCGTGCGGCCCACGCTGCCGGGATTTTCGGTTGCGCCGATGACGGCAACGTTCTTGGGGGAAAAGATGGCTTCGAGTGCACGTGGTTCATAGTGGTAAATGTCGTGGGCAGGTTCAAAAGTGGGGACGATTGGTTTGCCCATGGTAAACTCCTTGGAGGTAATGAATGACAAAAAATGACCCGCGCGGCGATTTCCTTTCGAGAAGATCAACCGGGGCGGGCAGGGCGCTGCGCAACGTCGCGTTTCTATTTCGATTATATTCGATCCTGAATGGATTGCAAAAAAGAGTGAGATTGCTATAATGGTTGGTGATGATTGTTTGCGTTCATTCCTAGCAGCCTGTCGGAGAACCTCTGTGGTGTGGGCTTTCCTCTGGCGAGCGGACTCGAAAGTTTGGTGGTGAGGGCTTTCTAGTCCTCCGGCGAGCGGACTCGAAAGTCTGCTCTACGTCTCTCCGACAACCTGCTGTGGCTTGCTGGGCATGCAAATGAAATCTATTATCCGCCTGTTCAAGAACACCTGGTGGGTGATCGTGTATATGATGATCGGCATCATATATTTTCAGTCCGCTCCGCTCAACGGGCTAGAGTTTTGGTTGGGGTTTATCCCTTTGGCGGCAATCGCGTGGATTATCGTATCCAAAGTAAGAGAACGTTTACGTTTTTGAGGTACGGTGAGTCAGGGATGAAGGGACTAGGCAACAGTCCTGGGCGGAGAGTGCAAGTTTTTTGAACTACAGTATGAATGTAGTATAATGGCGATATAGAACGATAATAGTTTTGCCGGTGGGCTCGCTTGCCTGTAAAATCGTTGTGCAGAATCAAAGAACCGATTCCGTACGTGACCTGGGAAAACTAGATTTTGGTACGAAGGGATCGCATCGAATCGCCGATGCGCGTCTAGGCGCGTGTCTGGCGATTTTTGTTTGTCCGCGAATCAATGCGAATGAAAACGCACCGGAGGTGACGGGATGAACTATGAGTATCAAACGGTGGTGCTGGCGGGTTTGCTGCACGATTTTGGCAAATTCTTGACGCGACCGGAATCCAAGACACAATCCAAATCGGAGTGGAAAAAACCGCATCAACGCGGGGTCGAATACTGGCAAGCGTATCGTGACCAGTTGCAAGCCAAAAGCGGAATTGACGTTGATTTGTTGCTCGCGCTATTGGACGAATCCGAAAACGCTAAGAGCAATCTGCGTTGGTGGCTCGTCAAAATGGCGGATGGTTGTGTTTCGGGTGAACGCGAACAAGCACTTTCATCCGATGAGGCGCCGAAATCGCCTCAAGCCCTCCCAGCGGCACATTACACGACCGATACAATCTTCGCGCGCGTGGATCTCAAACGCGCGAATTTGCCAAAGCAGATTCATCGCTATCGCCACTTGGTTTTGAAGCCAAATCGGGAGACAATCTTCCCTTGGCGAGAAAAGTTGCCTGAAGGAGACGAAAAAGCGCGAATTGTCCAAGACATTCAAACTATCAAAGACCTGCTGGACAAGGCAGTGCAAGATTTACTCAAGGCGTTGCCTGACCCAACCGACAACGCAGTGCGGCAATCGAACACGACGCGCTTGATTGTCACGCTCACCTCGTTGCTGCAAAATCATCTCTGGGCTTTTCCGGATGATGTGCTGCAGGAGCGCGAAGCCGAACGGCGCGACATTTCGCTCTACGATCACTCACGGCTCGTCAGTGCGGCGGCAGCGTGTCTCTATGTTTATCACGATGCGATGGGAACGCTGGGTGACGCAGACAAGATCAAGAATCGCGAGGAAAAGAAATTTCTCTTGGTCGGCGGCGATTTGTCCGGCATTCAGAACTATCTCTACGAAATCGCGACGATTGGCGCGGGTGGCGGCGTCGCCAAACGTTTGCGCGCGCGCTCGTTCTATCTCACCGCGCTCGTCGAGGTGATCGCGCAGCGCGCCTTGCGCGAATTGGTGCCCGATGTTCATCTGCCGCACACGTGCCAAATTTTTTCGGCGGGCGGACGTTTCACTTTGCTCGCGCCGAACACGGATGCGGTGCGCGCGAATTTGGTGCAATTGGAAGCGCAAGTGAATGATTGGCTCGTGCGCGAGTTTCAGGGCGAGTTGAGTTTTACGTTTGCTTCATTGGAATTGGCGGGCAATGATTTCAAGGTCGAGCGGCACAAGCCGCCCGAGGAGACGCGCATTACGAAAAAACTGACAGAACTGGATGACCTCCTCGCAAAACACAAAGCGCGCAAGTTGCAAACCGTGTTGACCGACAATGGCGCGTGGGTCGAAGCGCGCTTTACGAGCGCGTGGGAAGGGCAAGCCAAGTTGGGCGATTGCGCGAGTTGCCGCAAGTTCCCAGCGCGCGATGGCAACCTTTGTCCACACTGTCAAAAAGACAAAGCGTTTGGCAGTCAATTGGCAGCGGCAGGATGGGTTGTCTATTCTGCCGGGAAAATTCCCGACGGAGACAACGTGCTCGGATTTTTCGATGGAGCGTACTCGGTCCAAGTGTATGCGGATCACGCGTTGCCAAGCACGTTCGCTGTTCCGCCTTTGCTCGTTGAAAAAATCAATCCCTTCCCGTACGACTTACACAAGGTCACCGCGCCGGTGCGTGAGCATTTCATCGCCAACTATGTGCCGCGTGATGGCAACGAGATCCTCGATTTTGAAGAGATCGCTAAGCGTTCCGATGGTGAGCCACTCCTTGGCGTGTTGAAAGCGGATGTGGATCGGCTGGGGATGATTTTCTCGCTGGGATTGGAGAATGCGAGTCTGTCGCGCTTGGCAACGTTGAGCCGGATGGTGGATCTCTTTTTCGGCGGCTGGGTGCACGAGCGATTGTTCAAGAATTTCAAGAACTGCTACACGGTCTATTCCGGCGGCGATGATTTGCTCATCGTGGGACCTTGGACCGAGATTGTGAACTTGGCGCAGGTCTTGGCAGAAGATTGGCACGAATACACCGGGCGCAACCCCAACGTTACGCTCTCTGCTGGTATCGCCGTGACCAAGCCAAAATTCCCAATCGCGAAATCGTCCAAGTTGGTGGACGAAATGTTGAAAGAGGCGAAGAAAAAACGAAATGCGTTGCATCTGTTTGGTGTGACCGTCGAGTGGGGCAACGCGCTGAACGAGTTGCTGGGCAAATCGGAGGCAACGGTTTCGCCTTCGCCGGAAATTGATCCAAGCCCAGCGGACGCCAAAGCCGGGTACGGCGTGTTTCTCTATCGGCAATCGCAACAAGGCGGCGATTTGCACGGCAAGCGCGGATTCTTGCATCGGCTCGTGCGCTATTCGACGATGTGTGCGCGGTATTTTGATCCGCACGCCAAGCAGAGCAATCCGCGCGACTTGCTCTACAGTTCGCACTTGGTCTATGACCTTGCGCGCAATGTGAAGAGAATGGACGGGAACAAGATAACCAATGAGGAGGTGGTGAACAAACTTGCACATCTAGCGCATCCCGACGGAAAAGCGACAATGCAAAACTTGCGCCTGCCGTTGACGTGGGCGCTGTTGAAGTTGAGAGGAAAGGATAACGATGGCAAATCCTAAAAAATCCGACAAAGAGTTTGCTCCGCTTGATTTATCTTTTCTGGACAAAGGATATTACGAAGGTGACATCCTCCGTCCAGAATTGCTAGACAAGCAGGCAAAAAGTCTAGGCGAGCGATTCGCTCAGGAAAAGGAACAGAGCCAAACATCCAAGAAAAAGGTTGGGTTGAGCAAGGGGCAAATCCGCCGTTTTTTTGGCGATGTGAGAGAGTTGGAAACGCGAATCGAACGTGACGCACAAGGTGAAAACATTTTCGAATCAGATCAGCCGCAAGAACTTGACAAGCATCGTGCCTTGATTGGGATGTTGAAATCCAAGGCGGCGTACGCGGCGGGGCGCGAAACTGTGTCGCGCGCGTTCGAGAGTTTCATCGTCAAGTCGGTTGACCAAATCAAAACACCGAAGGATTTCCGTGCGTTTGTGCTTTTCTTTGAAGCCATCGTTGGCTATTATTACGGCGCGGGTGGGGAGTAGAACCGATGAATATTCAACTTTTGGGATACCAAAGAATTACCGGCACGCTCACGTGCGTTACCGGCTTACGCATTGGTGGTTCAAGCGAGGTGATCGAGATTGGCGGGCTGGACAATCCAATCATCAAGCATCCCGTTACAGGCGTACCGTACGTGCCGGGCAGTTCGCTCAAAGGCAAGATGCGCGCACTGTTGGAGTTCAAACTGGGCAAGGTGGATCCAAAAGGCGAAGTGCATCAATACGATGTGAATACCTGCAAACAGACTTGTCCCATCTGCCGCGTCTTTGGAGTCGCCAAAGGCGAAGGATCGCCCTTCGGTCCCGGACGATTGATTGTGCGTGACGCAGAACTTGTTTCCAATGGCAGCGCGGACAAGACGGCAACCGAACGCAAATGGGAAAATGTCATCAATCGCATCAAGGGATCCGCCGAGCATCCGCGCCAAATGGAGCGCGTGCCGGCGGGCACGGAGTTCAAATTCGAAATGGACTATCGCGTCTTCGATGTGGATGGCGACAAGGGCGCAACCGACCTCGGGCTGTTCGCGCACGTCTTGCGCGGCTTGCGTCTCATCGAACTCGACACGCTCGGCGGGTCGGGTAGTCGCGGCTATGGCAAGGTCTCGTTCGGCACGGTGACGATTCACAAGTTGGATGGAACGACGGAGACGCGCGAAATCGCCAAGGAGTCGGTATGAGCAACTACAAAACGTATGCGTTGCAAGTGCGTCCGCGCGCGCGTTTTGTCTCGTTGCCTCAATCCGACACGCTCTTTGGGCATCTCTGCTGGGCAATCCGCTATGCGGAGGGTGAAGACGCGCTCCGGGGTTTTCTCGCCGAGTTCGCGGACAGTCCGCCGGTCTTGCTCTCTGCCGCGTTTCCGCAAGGAATGTTGCCGGTGCCGGTCTTGCCGCCGCTGACGCGCGCACAGGTCAAGCAGATCGCGCACGATTACTTTGAAGACAACGAGGTCAAAGCAACCGACGAGTTGAAAGCGCGGCGCGACATCAAGTTTCTGCCGTTGGAGCAATTCCGCGCGCTCGCGAATGAACTCACGAACGAGGAACTCGCGCGCGCGGTCTTGAACTTGCCGGCAGCAGAACCGGCGTGGCAAGAAACAGTCGTGATGCGCACGGCGGTAGATCGCATCACTTGGTCGGGACGCGAGGGCGCGCTCTTTGACGATCGCTATGACTTTTTTCAAGCCGGCGCGCGCTTGACCGTGTGGGTGCGCTTGCGCGACGACTGGGACACGGTCGCGAAAAGGGAATGGCTGCTGCAACGCTGGCAGGACGTGGCGCGCAGTGGCTTTGGTGGGCGACTTTCGACCGGCGCGGGACAGTTCACGCTTGACGGACTGACACCGGCGGACGCGGAATTGCCGCACGTCGAAAACGCGAACGCGTTCGTCACGCTCGCGTCGTTCGTGCCACGCGCGGACGATCCGACGCAGGGCTGGTGGGCGCATCACGTCAAGCGCGGCAAACTGGGCGCGCATTTCTCAACGAACGCCGCGCCCGGTGCGGACACGCCGCACGTGTGGAAAAAGCCGCTCGTGATGTTCTTGCCCGGCTCGACGTTTGTGACCGGGAGCGCGCCGCGCGCGTGGTACGGCAAACTGGTGCCGCACATTCATCCACTCGACGCGTACCAAGAGGTTGCGCAGTACGCGTACGCGTTCGCAGTCGGCGTGCGCGTGGAAGGAGGCGCGGGATGACGGAATGGCGTTATGAGTTGACGCCGCTGACGCCGTTGCACATCGCGGCGGGCGATACCATCGAGCCGTTCGAGTACGTCGTTCACGACGGGCGATTGTATAAATTCGATCCCGAAGTGTTTTTGCTCGCGCTGACGCCAGCGGAACAGGACGAGTTTGTGGAGGTGGCAGGCAAGAATCTGCTCAAGGCGCGGCAGCTGTTGAGTGCGCGCGCCGATGTGATCAAACAGATTGCTGAGTACAGTGTGCCGGCAAGCGCGATCGCGGTGGCGTACTATGAACAACGTCTGTCGAATCCGCAGAGCGATCTTTCGATTGGCGTGTTCATTCGCACGAATCGGCGCGCGTACATTCCGGGCAGTTCGCTCAAGGGCGCGCTACGCACGGCGTTGTTGTACGCTCGCGCTGGCAAACCGATTGTGGAACGCCGGGCGGAGCTGTTCGAAGCCGAAACGTTTGAATACACTCGTCAACGACGCGACGGAAGCAAGTATCCGTCAGTGGTTGACGACCCGTTCAAGTATTTCAAAATCAGCGATGGAAATGTGTGCGAGGAGATGACGCAACTGGCGGCGGTGAATGTTCACACCAAAAGCAAGGAGGGTTGGTCGGCGGGAAAAATTCCGTTGTTGCGCGAAGTCACGTGGGGCGTTTTGGCGGATCACACCAAGGCGCGCGCGGCGACGACTGTTTTTTCGGTGAGTGTCAATGAGACAATCTCGCGCGTTGTACGGCAGGAACGACGTCCGGCTTGGTTCAATGACAAAGAAATCATCGCCGCGTGCCGCGCGTTCTATGGCAAACATCTGGAAGAAGAAGCCGAGTTTCATCGAGATGATCCAGCGTCGTACGCGTTCTATCAAGCATTGGAGAAATGGGAAAAAGAATTACCGAAGGATGCGTGCCTCGTTCGTTTGGGTTGGGGTTCGGGTTTTGATGCCGTGACGGTGCGCTACGCGCGTGAGGGCGCACGTCCGATTGATCAAGTGCGTCCCAGTCGCAAAGACAAGGATGCAATCAAAGAACTCGAAGACCAAGTGCGTCAGGAATTGGAAGAAAAACTGAAAAAGGAGGGGCGGAGAATTGAAGAGTTGGACAAGATGGTCAAACGTGAAATCCCCAACCAACTGCTTTTGCATACTCCCGCCTCGCGTCGTCTGGCGGAAGGAGGCGCGCCGCTGGGCTGGGCGGAATTGCGCATCGTTCCGGTGGATGATGCGTCGAGTATCGAATCGCTGGAGAAACGTTTGGCACAAGTGAATCAAATCGTCGTCGCAGAAGCAACTCCACAGTCGGAACCAGTCGTGCCACTGCCGGTCGCGCGTAGCGAATCCACTGCACCAGACACGCCGGCAACCGATGAAGAGATCCAAGCGTTGATTGCCGCGCGCGGAAGGGCGCGCCGTGAAAAATTCGCTAAACCGAAAAGCACAGCGGGCGAGAAAGAGCGGCGGCGTTTGGACGAAATTCACAGACGTATGCGGGAGCAAAAATGATGCTCGCCTCATTCGTACTCTCGCTCGAACCGATCCGCACCGCGCCGGTTGGCGACGCGCTGGGTGCCGCCTTGCAGGCATTGTTCTATCGCTTGTTGCACGAGGGCGACGCCGCGCTGGCACAACGCGTTCACGATGCGGACGCGGTCAAGCCGTTCACCGTTTCGCCGCTCAATGGCAAACTGCCGCGCGTCGCCGGCGCGCGGATGGCGGTGGCGGGGTTGACGTACTGGGCGCGCTTGACGACTCTCAGCGATGAAATTTACAATGCGCTCAATCCGGTTTTGTTGGGACGTTTTTTGCATGGCGGCACGGTCACGCTGGATGGCGTCGAGTTCAAAGTGATAGATGTGGCTACCGAGCCGCGCGAAGAGACGCGCTGGGGGCGCTTGAGTTCGGTGGAGGAAATCTGGGCGCGCGCAGAGCCACTCCCCGATGTTACGCTGCGCTTTGTCTCGCCGACGGCGTTCAAGCAGCGCGGCTTGAGTTTGCTGTTTCCGATTCCGACGAATGTGTTTCATTCGTACCGCGAAAAGTGGAACGCGTTTGCCGCGCCGCCGATTGAGGACGAGTTTCTGGTCTGGGTGGAGCAAAATGTCGCCGTGGAGGCACATCATTTGCAAACGCGTCTGGTGTGGTTCGATGGATTTCAACTGGGTGGTTTCGTGGGCTGGGTGCGCTATACCGTCAGAGAGAGCAATGCGCGGCGACTCAGGCAATTGAACGCGCTCGCCGATTTCGCGTTCTACTGCGGCACCGGCTACAAGACGACGCAAGGGATGGGACAGACGCGAAGGATGAAGGTGGCAGGATGAATCACGTGTGCTGCAGATAGTTGGTGCAGTTTTTCGAAATCGTTTGAATTGAGGATACTGATGGGCGGCTGGTTCTAGTCGCCGTAGGGCGACTTGGGGTGCTGGTGGCTGCAACTTCAGTCGCCCGCTCCAACACGAACATTAAAAAATGCATATTTTTTGTCACATCTCAGTGGGTTCGCAGACGATTTGCGGTGGTGGTGGAAAATGGTGCGGCGGCGGTGAAAAAAGGATGAAAAGTGGGACAAAAACGCGACGGATTCGGAATGGGTGAAAGGTGGAGTGGGACAATTGTGGAAAGATTAATACTGCGGTTGCAATGACCTCAAACCTCGAAAGGGGATTGCTACATGATTATATTGAATGCAGCAATAAATACGTTTATGTTGCAATGACCTCAAACCTCGAAAGGGGATTGCTACTGGGTCTCTAGCCCGCCTGCCTCCGCCACGTTGCACGTT
>DAOUAL010000095.1:0-63887 GCA_034433515.1 Anaerolineae bacterium
TGCCAATACGACGTGCCAGAAAACAATCACAATGTCCACGCCTTGCGCGGCATCATCACGTTGTGGCAGGTGGCGTTAAACCCGAAGGGTCTCGGAGACCCTTCGGGTTTGGACACCGCGCGCGCCGCGTTCACCACCGCGATTCAACACGCGGACGCGCTGCTCGCGCAAACGCCGGAATTGTACGACGCGCTGGACGCCAAGGGAATCGCGCTGTGCGGGTTGGGATTGTGTGAGGATAGTGGGCAGTGGTCAGTGGATAGTGGACAAGAGATGGCGGTCGTCGGTCATCCGTCATCGGTCAATGAACGGATGGCGGACGCCATCGCCGCGTTCCGCGCCGCGCGCGCGATCAACCGGGACGCGGGCATCGTCGCGCCTGTCGTGCGGTTGCTAGACGCACTCGCGCGCGCACATCCCAACGGCGCGGTGTTGTTGGCGGAGGCGCGGCGTGCGGCGGAGGCAGGAGTCGGCGGGCAGTAGGCGGGAGGCAGGAGGCGGGTGTTCGTCCTAACGCGGACGAGCCGAAACAACACCAGAATTGGTCCACGAAGGACACGAAGGGACACAAAGATTCTTCTCTTCTTCGTGACCTTGGTGCTCTTTGTGGATGAAAAAATCTTGGCTTTTTGTGCAACGATTTCATTGGATAGGTACTACTGACACGCTTCGCCACGCAAGAACGCAACCAAGCCATCCGCCAGCGCTAACGCCATCGCATCGCGCCGCGTCTTGAGAATCGCCTTGTCCGATCCCAGAAATCCCAGTTCGATGATCGCACCGGGCGAACGCGGGTCAATTTCATTCAAACCGTGATAGTGCGTCATATCGCGCGTGATGCTCCCTTCGTGCCACTCTAATTTGGTCGCCGCACCGTACGCCGCACTCACACACCGCACCAAACGATCATCCTCGGCAGGGATCGCGCTGTTGCCGGCGCGTGCCACTTTGTAGCCGCTCGCATAATCCACGCACGAATCCACGTGAATCGCGAGAAACGCTGCGGGTGCATAATCGCGTTTGCTGGCATCCAGCCGTTTATCAAACTCGGCAAGAATGTCCACCCGATAACCGCGCGCTTCCAAAATTGTTTTCGCGCGCGCCGCGACATCGGTGGTAATGTCCACTTCGCGCAAACCGTCCGGGCAAACGGCACCGGTGTCAGCGCCACCGGAATGTCCCGCCAGCAAGGCGATGAGCGGCGGCAAGGGGGTGGGCGTCGCCGAAGGGGTGGGGGTGGCGATTGGCATCCGTGATGGCACCACTGTTTGCACCGGCGTGGACGCCAACGCGACGACTTGCGCGGGACGCCACAGTCCCATCAAGCCGGTGACCAACGCGATGGCAAACGCCACGATGCTCAAACCCAGAAACAAACGTGCCAAACGTTCGAGCCACGCGCGGCGAATCAACGGCGACGCCGGCATATTGACATTCTCCGTTTGACGCGCTCGCCGATTCCGTCGCCTTCCGTTCCAAAGCCGGCTCTCCTCCGGTGCCGCTCGTTGGTTATCCATCATCGCAACACCCGCGCATCCCCCACCCGCTTGGTCACGCGTATCTCATCCAGATATTCCAACAAACCCACCGCATACTTGCGACTGGTATTGAACTGATCGCGCACCTGCGCCACCGTAACCTGCCCGTGCGCTTGAATCGTCGCGACGACCCAAGCGCGCATCGTGTTGAACGCCTTGGATGAAAGCAAGACCGATTCATTGAGCCGCACCAATTTGTCTTGGGTAACCAACGCATTCACCGCTTCGGCTCCAATCGCCGCTTCCGCCTCCTGCGCCGAAGGAGGCGTGTACGGATTTTGTTCGAACTGCGCCAGGAGCACGCTGATTTTCTTTTCCAACGCCGGTGCAAAGCGAATTTCAAAATCCGGGCGTCGCACCGTGTCTTGATGAGCCACCAAAATCTTTTCCGATGCCGCTCGCTCGAGTACGCGCTCAAACACGCGTGGGGCAAGCCCCAGCCGGCTTTTCAATTCTTCGCGTGGCAAGCCGGGACGGAGGGGATATTGGCGATGAAACTCATCGAGCAGGCGCGCGATCTTGTGGGCTAACGCATTCCAAGTGGGCACGGAAACATACACCTTGCCCAACGCCACGATCTGATTCGAGTGTGCCAGCACCTGATTCACGCGTTCGATACCCAAGCCCGTTCCGTTGGCAATGTCTTGGGCGTCCGCCGCATTGGCTCCGCGCGTCGCCAGAAATTGCAAAACGATGTCGTCTGGCGTTCCGCGCGCGAGTGTCTCCAACCGCTGAATCACGTCCGGTTTGAAGCGCCGATGTCGCGTCGTTGCGTTGGGATCAACAACAATCCCCCCACCAACCGTGAGACTGGGCGATGGAAATCGAAGGATGAACCGATCGTGTTTCGCCACCGCGACTGGGCGTGTCAGATGCACCTGCACCCAACCACTCTCGCCCGGCTTGAGTTCGGCGTGATCGAGCAGACGAAGGCGCGCCGGGACTTGGGCTGAGCCGGTGAAGAAATCTACCTCCGCGTTGTGTGGCAATGGTTTGGGTGCCGCGCCAAGATAATTCAATCGCGCGTCCAACAACGTCGTCGCCGTCAGCGTCCCCGGCAAGGCGACCACTTGGCCCCGTGCTAAATCTTCGACCGCGAGACCAGCAAGATTGATTGCCACGCGACTGCCCGGCACCGCTCGCTCCACTTTGGCTTTGTGCGTTTGCAACCCGCGAATGCGTCCGCGTTTGCCGCCCGGCACAATTTCGATTTCATCCCCGACGTGGAAACTCCCATCGCTCAGTGTCCCAGTCACCACCGTACCAAACCCCGCCATCGAAAAGACGCGATCAATCGGCAAACGCGGTCTGCCTACATCGGGGCGCGGCGCAACGTGTTCCAAAAGTTGATCGAGTGCGGTGAGCAAATCAGGGAGACCGGCGCGAGTCTTGGCAGAGACCGGGATAATTTTCGCATCGGCAAGCACCGTGCCCGCCAGTTCGCGGCGAATATCAGTCGCAACCATCTCGATCCATTCGGCATCCACCAAATCACTTTTGGTCAACGCCACAATGCCGCCTTTAATTTGGAGGAGATCGAGAATCGCCAGATGTTCGCGCGTTTGCGGCATTACCCCTTCGTCCGCCGCAATCACCAACATCGCCGCATCAATTCCGCCCACGCCGGCAAGCATATTCTTGATGAACGCTTCGTGTCCCGGCACATCCACGATGCTGACGGTTTGACCGCTGGGCAAGGTGAGCCACGCGAACCCAAGGTCAATCGTCATCTCGCGTTCTTTTTCTTCCTTGAGCCGGTCTGGGTCAATGCCGGTCAATGCCTTGACCAGGGTGGACTTGCCGTGATCCACATGCCCGGCGGTCCCCACGACGCGCATAAATCACACCCCTGACGTTTCGCTCGTGACGACTTTGGCAGGCGAGCGTTTGGGCTTGGCAACGGCAGCGCGCTCGCCTTCGATGCGCGCCCCAAGTTCGGCGAGAAACTTGGCGGTCTGGGATGTGCGTGTGCGTTCGATCTCTGTCAGCGTTCGGACGACATCCGCCATCAACAGCATTCGTTCCCGGCGTTCCTTGTCCAAGCGTTCCAAAAGGTCTGCCAATTGCGCCACCGTTTCCGGGCGCCAATCTTCCAACTTGCTCACGCGGTCTGCCACCGCCGTGAGCCGTTTATTCCATTCGTCACGCAGGAATTGCCATTCGCCCAATTGTTGTTGCCAACGCTTGTCCACATCTGCCACAATTTGATCGCGTTCTTTGCGGCGCATCTCTTCGACCAAACGTTGCCATTGGATCAAGCGCGCTTCGAGTTGTTTCATCCGCTCTTCGAGTTCGACGAGATCCGCGTACGTCTGGCGCGCTTCTTTGTGTTGTTCCTGAATCGTGCGCATATTGGCGATCCATTCTTCAATCTCGCGACGGCTGGACTTCATCTGCTCTGCCCACTCTGCCATATGCCGTGCGCGTGCTTGCTCCGCCCGCCGGGATGCTTCGACCGCATCGGCGCGTTCTTTGTTCAGGCGTTCGCTCAGTTGACGTTGCTCGGTTGCCAATTGACCAAAACGCGGCACCCATTCTTCCAACAATTGGACCCGATGATTGAGATCATCGTAGCGTTTGAGATTGTCTTCGATTTCGGCTTGTAATGTGCTGAGCGTCAAGTCCAGCCGGGTAACGAGATCGTGATCACCAATGACCGAACGTTGGAATTGTTGCAGGGCTTCGATTTGAAGTTGCAATGAACTCAGGACTTGGTCAATCCGTTCGCGCTCCTGTTGGCGAATCTTGAATTGTTCTTCGTCCGCGAGCAAACGTCGCTTGTCCGATGCTTCGATCATCTTTTGAATTTCAAGTCTTGTTTGCCCCAACGTCTGTTCCATCTGCGAATAGCGCAACGCCTGACTTTGCAAACGTGCCAAGCGCTCTTCCAAGTCTTGCAAACTCTTGTTCAGTCCGGCAATCTGGGAATATTGTTGCGTCAGTTGGTTGGCTAACTCAGCAATCTGCGCCTTGTCTTTGCGGCGCTCTTCGTCCAGCCAGTTGATCATCTGAATGGCTTGATCAAGGTCCATCGTTCCTCCTCAAATGACTCTGGGGCGATTATAACACGAAACACGCGCCACGCAATACGCCATCGTATCACGTGGCGCGTGTTGCGTTTCATACCATACGGCTTATTTCAACCACCCTTTAGATCGTTCGACCGCTTTTTGCCAGCCCGCGTATCCTTCATCGCGCCGCGCCGCGCTCCATTGCGGCTCAAAGATGCGATCCACCCCCCAGTTCTGCCGGAGTTCGTCCAACGATTTCCAAAAGCCAACCGCGAGTCCGGCGGCATACGCTGCGCCGAGCGCGGTCGTTTCGTTGACAATGGGACGGATGACGCGCGCACCCAAAATATCGGCTTGGAGTTGCATCAGAAAATTATTTTTCACCGCGCCACCGTCCACCTTGAGCGATTTGAGCGGCACGCCCGAATCTTTCTCCATCGCCTCGATCACTTCGCGCGTTTGGTAGCAAATCGCTTCCAGCGTGGCGCGGACGATATGCTCGCGCGTGGTGTAACGCGTGATGCCCACAATCGAGCCGCGCGCGTACATATCCCAATGTGGCGCGAACAAGCCGTTGAATGCCGGGACAAAATAAACGCCGCCGGTATCCTCCACCGATTTGGCGATCTCTTCCGTCTCTGCCGCATTCGAAATGATTTTTAGATTATCGCGCAACCATTGCACCGCCGCGCCAGCAATCGCAATCGAACCTTCGAGCGCGAAACACGTTTCGCCGTTCGAGGCAACTGTCGTGAGCAAACCGGATTTCGACGGGACGATCTCTTTGCCGGTGTTGAGGAGCAAGAAACAACCGGTACCGTAGGTGTTCTTGGCTTCGCCCGGCTCAAAGCCCGCCTGACCAAAGAGCGCGGCTTGCTGATCGCCCAAAGCGCCGCAAATCGAAACGCGCCCGCCGCACGGTCCGGTGGGATCGGTCAAGCCGTACAAGTTGGGATCGGACGAGGGGCGCAGTTGTGGCAGCATCGCGCGCGGAATGCCAAAGAGCGCAAGCAGTTCATCGTCCCAGTCGAGCGTGTGCAAATTCAACAACATGGTGCGCGAGGCGTTCGTATAATCGGTGATATGCACGCCGCCATTTTTGCCGCCGGTCAAATTCCAAATGAGCCACGTGTCAATGTTGCCAAACAACGCCTCGCCGCGTGCGGCTTGGGCGCGCAAGCCGGGAATGTTTTCGAGCAGCCATTGGATTTTGGGTCCGGAAAAATACGTGGCGATGGGCAAGCCGGTTTTCGCGCGAATCCAATCCCCTTTGCCCTCATCAACCAGTTTTTGGCAAATGGGTTGGGTGCGCGTGTCTTGCCACACAATCGCGTTGTAGTACGGCTCGCCGGTTTTGGGATTCCAAACGACGGTCGTTTCGCGCTGGTTCGTGATGCCGATGGCGGCAAGATCGTTGGCGCGCACGCCACCCTTTGCCATCGCACCACCAATCGTTGTGCGCGTGCGATCCCAGATTTCGCCGGCGTCGTGTTCCACCCAACCGGGTTGCGGATAGATTTGGTGATGCTCTTCGTAATGCGAGGCAACGACGTTGCCCGCGTGATCGAAAATCATAAAGCGTGTGCCGGTCGTGCCTTGGTCAATTGCAGCAACATAGTTTGGCATAGTTAAATGTCCTCCCAATGGTATGACGTACGTCAGGTTTTCGAACGATGCACCAGAAAAATTCCAACAATTACCAACAGCCCTCCCACGATTTGCGCCTCGCCCAAGGTTTGCCCCAGCAACGGTACGGCGAGGAGCGCGGTAACGACGGGCTGAATCAACAACGTCGGTGATACAATCGAAGCGGGCAAACGACCGAGCGCGTAATTGATGGCGAGCCAGCCGCCCATCTGCGCTAGCAACGCCACAGCAACGAGATTCAAATACGATTGCAGTGGATAACCGAACAACGGTTGCCCAAACACCACACTGAGCACGAACAAGGTTACCGCACTCGCCGCCGCCGAAATCCACCACGCCGCCAACGAACTCAACTGTTCGCGCGCACGTTGTGCAATCAGAAAAAAGGTGCCGTAGAAAAAGCCGGCACTCAGACCAAACAAATCACCCGCGCCGAGTGTGGGGTGCGTGATAAAATCCTGTCCCACAATCACCACGATCCCCACCATCGCCAGCGCGACGCCTAACCAAAACGCGGGGCGCAAGCGTTCTTTGAAAAAGATCAACGCGCCCAAACTCACCCACACCGGCGAGGTGTTGCCAAACAACGTGGCGTTTGCCACCGAAGTAATCGAAATGGCGGTGTAAAAGACCGCCACATCCAACGCGAAAAAGATGCCGGCGACGATAGCCAGTTGAATATGCCGGCGCGAGAACGGCGCATCGCGTTGGACTTGGCGCACAAATGGAATCGCAACGAGGGTTGTTGCGATGATCATCCGATAAAAACCCGCGACCGTTCCCGGCACATTTGCCCACTTGACGACAATCGCCGCAAACGCGATGGCTAGACTGCCGAGCAACAAGGCAAGGTACGGGAGCCAAGCCGCCGAGGGACGGCGGAGCCGAGGAGACACCTTGCGTTCACCCTCATACCGACTCACTGCAACGCCTCGAGCGATTCGATTATCTGCTCCGCGCGCTCGTACGCGACTTGGTAATAGTACGGCGCGCCATCACACCACGCGCGTTCTTTCGCGCGTTCCGCGTGTTCCTTTGCCTTCGCGAGCGCTTCGACTGCCTCCTGCCTACTGCCTTCCGCCTCCTGCCTACTGCCTACTGCTCTTTCCAGCCACCATTCCGCCAGAAAATTGTGAATCTCCGCCTGCTGCAACCGATACTCGCTCCGCTCCGCGATTTCCAACGCCTCGCGCGCAAAATCAAACGATTCTTGCATCAACGATTTTTGTCTGTCCCCTGACTCCTGACCCCCGCCCCCTGCTTGCGCTTTCCGCAGGCGCGCGAATTCCAACAGAATTGCCGCTTCGATATCCACCATCCCAATCGCGCGGTCACGCGACAATGCTTCTGCGAGATGGCGTTCCGCATCTTGCAACGTTTGTTGGGGCGCACGGCCGTGCACCCCTACCGTCCCCGTCACCGCCAACGCCACCCACGCCGCGCCAATCATCCATTCCGCGCGAATGAAATCGCGTTCGTGCGGATACCACGTTCGCGCGTCTTCCTCCGCGAACGCGCGCGCTTGGCGGGCGGACGCCAGCGCGGCGGACGCATCCCCCATCAGCAACGCGCGGAGCGCGCGGTAGGCGGACACGACGCTTTGCGATTGTACGGCTTGTTGTTTGCCAAACATCTCAAACGCCACATCCAACTCCCGCTCCGCCTCCGCAAACTGACCGCGATATGCCAGCACGCGCCCCAGTTCCTGATGCCCGACGGCTTCGCGGAACTCATCCTTGATTTCGCGGCAAATCTCGATGCGGCGCCGCAGGTTTTGCTCTGCCGCTTTCAGTTCGCCGATGATGAGTTGTTGCGCCGCGACGTTCCCCAAGCCGATGGCGACACCTTTCCTGTCACCACGTTTTTCGTCAACGTCGTTTGACGCCAAAAACAGCGGCACCGCGCGGCGCGGCTGTCCCGCCAGCGAGTACGAGTTGGCAAGCGCGTTCAGCGTCCACGCTTGGACGCTTTCGTCTTTCAATCGCGGTGGCTTCGCCATCGGGAAAGAGCGCACGCAAGAGTTCGATGCGAAGTTGATACGCGCCAAGTTGAAAATGAAGCGGAGTCGCAAGTCGGTCGCAGAACAAATCGCACGCCTCATCGTATCGTCCTGCGCGGACAGTGTGGTGGTACAGTTCAATCGTCGGTTGCAAATCGGCAAGCGTTTGGATTTTTTGCGGCGGGGAAAATGCCGTGAAATAATCGCGAAAGCGCGCGTGCGTCTGTGGTTTATCGGCAAGGCGGTCGTAGCAATAGCGGCGGATGACGGGGTGCAAATCGTAGGTGTCGGTCTTGTCATCGTGCATATACAACCCGCGCTCCACCAAATCGGCAATCGCGGCGGCAAGTTCACGTTCGGCGTAGGGGCGCTCGGATTTGACCGCAGAGGGTACAGAGAAAACTCCTTCGTTACTCTGCGCTCTCTGCGTCTCTGCGGTGACAAAAATATCGCGCAGTGCATCCCATTTCAACGGACTGCGGAACGCGGCAAGTTGGCTCAACAAGGTTTGTTCCGCGCGCGGCAACGACGCGTATGCAAAATCCAACATCCGCGTCAGTCGCCGTTCCTTGTCCACCTCGCGCACATCCACCTCGGGCGCGTAGCGAATATCGGCGTGATAGCGCAGGTCGTGTTTCAGCGCGCCTGCGAGCAAACGGAGCGTGAGCGGATGAAAACCGTACGCCGCGCACACATTTTCGATTTCGGTGTGATTGTCCTTGATGCCCTGCCTGCGAAAAAACTCGACCGCATCCGCCGCATCCAGCCCCGTCAGCGGAACGTGCCGCACGCCGTCCAGCCCGTCCAGCTCGCGCGGCATCAGGCGCGACGTGACGAGCGTTTTCGTCAGCGTCCCGCCGCTTGCCAGACAGCGCAACAAGACGCCGATGTTCGGATCGGCGCAGGCGCGATAATCGTTGCGCGCGTCCGCGTCCACCTCATCGCCGCGATACGCCGCGTCCATTCGCGCGTATGCGCGCAGCACGCGCTCGAATCCATCGAGGACGAAGAGAAAGCGCGATTGGCGTAATAAATTCACCAGCGCGTCCACGCGTTCGCGATTCGAGGGGATTTGCTTGGGGTCAATCTTGCCGCCGCTGACGTACTCGAGCGCGCGCGCGAGGAACGCGCCAAAATCGCGCTCTTCGTAGAAACTCCACCAAAAAATTCCAGTCAAAGACCAGTGTTCAGTGTTCAGTGGGAGGATGTCGTGGTGGAGCCAGAACCACGCGAGCGCGGATTTGCCCATTCCGCCCATCGCTTCCAGAATGTAAATTGCTTCGGTCTGGCGTTCGCCGCGCGTGAGCCAATCGGAGAGCACGGCGCGTTCGCGTGCGCGCCCCGTGAAATTTTTTTGCAGCGGGTACGGGTGCGCGAAATAGGGAAGCGGGGGAAAGGGGATGAGAGGTGAGAGATTGGAGATTGGCAAATGTTTGGCGAGTGCGGTGGTAACTTTGAACGCGAGGTCTTCGGGCGTCGTGAAAAAATCTACGACGCGATCTTTTCTCAGATCGTCCTTCAACGCTTTGAGTTTCGCTTGACCTTCGGGCGATGACTCGAAATCGCTGGGCGCGACGCGCGCGTTCTTTTCATCAATCAGAAAAATCAAGCGCGATTTTTTCTGCGCGACGGCGCGGCGATACTCGACCTCCGTCATTGACAATTTCGATTTCGGGTCGAGCGAGCCGTACCGCACGCCCAAAAAGCCGACGTAGAGATCGCACGCGTCCACGAACTTGACGCACGCGTCGGCGGGCAAATCATCGCGCGCGCCGAACGCTTCCATCCCAAGCCACTCTACGTCCGCGCCGTGGTGCCGCAAACGATCAATCGCCTCGATCACGCGCTTGCGATGCTCGTGCAAATCTTGGAAGGTGGAACGGAGGAAAATCTTCATAGTCATGACCAAAAGACGAACGACGAAGGGCAACCTTCATCTTTGGTCTTTCGTCCTTTGTCTTGGCGTTAATCCGCCTTGCTCACCGTTATCGCCGCGCCATCCTTCACGCGCTTGAACACGCGCGCGTCGCCGACGATTTTGCCGATGAGATTGACCGCGCTCGCCGCGCGAATCTCGTCGCCGCGACTCGCGGGCGTGGGTCCGAAGAAAATGCAGAACGCATGGCCGGGCGTCCAGTAGCCCAGTTCGCCCACCTGCACGATTTCGCGCGCGTCAGGTTCTTGCGCGTGCTTGACGGGAATCGCAAAGTAGATTTCGTCGCCCCACGTATTCGCGCGCGCCTCCAGCGGCAGCGCGTCCCAGATTGCGCGCGCGGTCGGCGAATCGTTCAGTTCCGCGAACGCGGTGATGTTGCCCGAAGTGATTTTGATTTTGTTCATGCCAACATCATCCGCATCGGTTGCAGGGTGCGCGTGAACGGATTGAGCACGAGCCCAAGAATTTCCAGTGTGACCGCGCCCAACAACGCTTCGTCGCCTGGCTCCCCCAAAATTACAGGCGTGTGCCCTTCGCCTTGTGGCAATGTGATGTGACATTCAGAAATGTTGCGTTCGACTGTTGCGCCATCGGCAAGCGTAAAGGTCATCTTGCGCTTGGGTTTCAATCCAATCGCCTGCCAATCGCGATGGGGCAACAAAGTATAACTCGCGCCGCTATCCACGAGAAAGCGCACCGTCTGTGTTCCCGTTGGTCCCGTGACCGAACCTTCAATGTATGTGAGTCCCATACTCATCCCTCCCGTAAACGGAACGGCGTCCGTTCGCCACTGCATACTGAAAACTGAACACTGAATACTGTCCCACTGTCCCACTGTCTCACTGCTTATTCGCTTGCGCTTCTCGCACAATCGCCACGCCGGCACTTGCACCAATGCGCGTTGCGCCCGCCGCGATCATCGCCTGCGCCTGCGCCAACGTCTTGATGCCGCCCGCCGCTTTGACGCCCATCGTATCGCCCACAGTCCGCCGCAGCAACGCCACATCGTCCACCGTGGCGCCGCCCGTGCTAAACCCGGTAGAGGTCTTGACAAAATCCGCGCCGGCTTGCTTTGCCAATTCACACGCGCGCACCTTTTCGTCGTTGGTCAGCAACGCACACTCGATAATCACCTTGACGATGGCATTCTGACGATGCGCCTCTGCCACTACCGCGTGAATGTCCGCGCGCACTGCATCGTCTTGCTTGGCTTTGAGCGCACCGATATGGATGACCATATCAATCTCGGTGGCGCCGTTCGCGATGGCATCGTTCGTCTCAAAGACTTTGGTCGCGGTGGTGTGCGCGCCCAGCGGAAACCCAACGACGGTGCAAACCGCCACATCGGTGCCACGTAACGCTTGGGCGCACTGCTTGACGAATGGCGGATTGACACACACAGCGGCGAAATGATATTCGCGGGCTTGGGCGCACAACTGGGCAATGTCTGTGGGCATTGCTTCCGGCTTGAGCAAGGTGTGATCAATGTACTTGGCAATCTCCATCGTTTCCTTTCCGACCAAAGACAAAGGACGAATGACCTATGACGTTGAGCGCATCCGTCGTCGTCCGTCCTATGTCCGAAGGAATCTGTTCACTCTCCATCGAGTTCCTACACTATTTGTTCGCGGCGTACGAGTACGTCGGCACAAAACCGATGAGTTGGGGGGGCCAGTAGGAAAACCACGCTCGACCAATAATTTTGCTTGCGTGCACTGTCCCCCACGAATGCGAATCGCTGGAAAAATTGCGATTATCGCCCAGCACGAAATATTCGTCCGGGGGCACGATGAGCGGCGGCATCGAATAGGTGGCAGGGTTCAAGGGGTACACTTCATTCAACACGTGATCGTTGATATAGACCGTGCCATTGATAATTTCGACCTTGTCGCCGGGCAAGCCAATCACGCGCTTGATGTAATCGCGCGAGGCATTGGTGGGCGGCACAAACACAATGACATCGCCCCGCTCGGGCTTGCCAAACAGATAGACCAATTTGTTGACGAACAAGAACTGGCCATCGTGAAAGTTGGGCTCCATGCTATACCCTTCGATGCGAAAATTCTGCACCGCAAAGCGGATGAGCAAAAAAATCACCAACGTCAGGATCAAGGTCTCGACAAGTTCGCGCAACATCGAACCGAGCCCGCGCCAAAACGATGGCTTGGTCAAGGTTTCTGGAGGTGGCAATTGCTCCGGCGGCATCAACGGTGGTATCTCATCGGTGGGGTAATTGGTATCGTTCAAAGTCAAAGGTGTGTTCCTTTCCAACAGACTGCGCAAATTATATTACAAGAACGACGAACACGCAAAAGGAATTGAGCATACGGGTGATCCTATTCATCGGTGGGCGCGATTCCCGGCTCACTCCATTTTTGAATGTTCTTTGGATTCAAGACCGCAATCAATTTTGTTCCGCCCCCTTGCCTAGCCGTAGCGTCTTGATCCAACGCCACCCAATAAAAGTGGCGATGCGCGGAATACGGCTCAATCTTGACCACCGTGCCCGTCAACCAACCCGCGCTCTGCCAAAACTTGGAATCAAACCGCACACGAACCCGATCCCCCACTTGGATAGACTCGGACATTTGGATCCTTTCGGCGATATTGTACAGTGGAACCAAACAAAAGCAAGGGCTACGGGTTGGTGCCAAGTCTATTGACGAGCGGTTAAAAACCACCTCAATCGCCAGCGTTCACGTAGAAACATTTGACCATTCATCGAAATCGAAAAGGCGTGAACGCTGGCGACCACAACCCGAAGCCGGAGTCGGCTCGGTGAGCCCGCGCAGGCGGGCTTGGGGTTCTGGTTGCCGCGAATTGATTCACCCGACGCGACACAAAACCCTAAGCAAGCGCAAATTCAAATTGACATTCCCTTTTACATCGTCTATAATTGTTTGCAAGCAAGCGTTCCATTCGGGGGAGAGTTTCAGGTGCAGTTCACCTGAACACCGAAGGGGCAAGCGCGACGCCTCGCTCACGGCGCGCGAATCTCTCAGGTCAAGGGACCCCGATGGATTGCATCTCTGGAAAGTTGGATTCGCCAATCCAACGCCGATGGGGCAAGTCGCACAATGTGGTGGCAGACGAATCTCTCAGGCAAAGCAACAGAGGATGTGCGACCGAGTGTCGTGCGTCCTTTATTTTTTGCAAACGGAGGCAAAGATGCCCACAATGGTTCCTAGTTTTCTGCTCAAGAAATTGTACGTCAAAGGTAGTTTCAAAAACACCCCAAACGGTTTTCAACTTTCACTACGCAACACGCTAGCCCCCGGCACCATCCTCTCGCTTAGTCCGCTCCAAATTGATGGGCGCGACGTGCCACTCTCCAATATCGAGATCATCACCGACGATCAGCCGCCGATTCGGGCAAGCGAAATTTCGCTCGCGCAACCCAAAGCATTTCCCCTCAACGTGGTGATCACCTTTCGCGTGACCGATCAACCTTTGACGCCGGGCTTGCATCGCGTAACCGTTACCGTGAACACCCAAGAAGCCGGCGAATTGAAAATTGATGCGGAGGATTCAATCGAATGACCACGCTCAAACGAACACCCCTTTACGAGACTCACCTCGCGCTCGGCGCGCGCATGGTCGAGTTTGGCGGCTGGGAAATGCCGGTGCAATATTCCGGCATTATTGACGAGCATAACACCGTGCGCAACGTTGCCGGCTTGTTCGATATTGATCATATGGGACAAATCGAGGTAACCGGCAAAGATGCGCTCCCCTTCCTGCAACACTTGCTCACCGCCGATCTGTCCACGATGAATTTGTTCGATGCCAAGTATGCGGTGATGTGCTACGCCGACGGCACGTGCGTGGATGATACGTTTGTGTACAAATTGCCCAGCGCGAAAAAGGCAGCGATGAAATATATGGTCGTCGTCAACGCATCCAACCGCGAAAAAGATTTTGCGTGGATGCGTGCTCACATCGCCGGCTTTCGTGTAACAATCGAAGACGTATCCGACCAATATTATATGCTGGCATTCCAAGGTCCCAAAGCCGAAGAGGTCTTGCAAAAAATTGAATCGTTCGATTTGAGCAAGATCAAGTACCATACCGCGCGCGAATTCAAAATCGGCAGAGAGAAAGGTTTGATCGCGCGCACCGGCTACACCGGCGAAGATGGTTTTGAGTTGTTCGTGCCAATCAAACACGGCAAACATGTGTGGGATGCAATCCTCGAAGCGGGCAAAGACGCCGGGGTTAAACCCATCGGCTTGGGCGCGCGCGATTCATTGCGCTTTGAAGCCAAGATGGTGTTGTATGGACACGAGATTGACTCGCACACTACACCGATTGAAGCCGGGCTATCTTGGGCATGCGATCTCAACAAAATGTTTATCGGGCGCGATTGCTTGCTCAAACGCAAATTGGAAGGCGTAACTAAAAAGTTGGTTGGGTTTGAAATGATTGATCCCGGCATTGCGCGCAACGGATACGAAATTCAAAAAGACGGCAACCCCATCGGTATCGTAACCAGCGGAATGCCTTCCCCCACCTTGAAAAAGAATTTGGGCTTGGGCTATGTGCCGCCTGAATGCGCCGCCCTCGGCACAGAATTCGATGTGGTGGTGCGTGGCAAGCCGCTCAAAGCCAAAGTGATCAAGACACCGTTCTATCCCAATCGAGCAAGAAACAAAAAGACCCAAACGCTCGTAGGACAAATTTGAAATTTGTCCCACCTTTTCGAAGGAATTGCTCATTCGCCTTCGGCACACCAGCAGAAAGATGAAAGTAAGCGAGTGTCGTAGTACGGCGATTGATCGCCCGCGCGATGAATCGCGCGACTACAAGCCTATTTTCAAGGGAGTTGCTCATTCGCCGTTAGCGCACCAGCAGAGATGGAAAACAAGCGAGTGAGTTCGTAGTACGGCGATTGATCACCCGCGCGATGAATCGCGCGACTACAAACCTATTTTCGGAGGAGATAACCTATGTCCGACAAACCGATTACCTACAAAGATGATCGCAAGTACGCGGAATCGCACGAGTGGGCAAAACAAGAAGGCGATGTCATCGTCGTTGGCGTGTCCGATTATGCCCAGAACCAACTCGGCGATATCGTGTTCGTCGAATTGCCGGCGATTGGCAAAGAAGTAGAAGCCGGCAAAGCATTTGGCGTCATCGAATCCGTGAAAGCCGCGAGTGATTTGTTCGCACCGATCAGTGGCAAGGTCGTGGCGATCAACGAGGCGCTCAGTGCTGATCCCGCGCTAGTCAATCGCGATGCGTTTGGCGAGGGTTGGATGATCAAGGTTGCGCCTAGCAATCCGGGCGAGCTGAACAAATTGCTCGATGCCGCGACCTATCAATCCAAGATCGAATCCGGTGCCATCCACTAGTTTCGTTTCTACGCTTTGC
Organism: Anaerolineae bacterium; assembly: GCA_034433515.1. GTDB lineage: Bacteria > Chloroflexota > Anaerolineae > UBA4142 > UBA4142 > DAOTXS01. Next base: position 15,505 of record DAOUAL010000095.1, read on the forward strand.
GTTCAACCTGTGCATCAATCGAAAAACGCAAAGCGTGATGCGCTTTGAGGTAGACTAATGGCTCATCGTTTTATCCCCAACACCGATGCCGATCGCGAGGCAATGCTGAAAACGATCGGTGTGTCATCGGTCAATGATTTGTTTGTAGATATTCCGACGGAGGCACGCCATCCCAAAATCAATTTGCCTTCCGCCGTGTCGGAACTCGATTTGATGCGTGAACTCAACGCGATGGCGGCAAAGAATGCCACCGTGAATGAGTACGCCTCGTTTCTGGGTGCCGGCGCATACCATCATTTCATTCCCGCCACGGTGCCGCATCTGGTTTTTCGTTCCGAGTTTTACACCGCATACACCCCTTACCAAGCCGAAATCAGTCAAGGCACGTTACAAACGATTTTTGAATATCAATCAATGATCTGTGCGCTGACCGGGATGGACGTTGCCAATGCTTCGCATTACGATGGCGCAACCGCCGCGGCCGAAGGCGCGATCTTGGCAATCAATCAACTGCCGGGACGCAACAAAGTTCTAGTTTGTCCCACTTTGCATCCAGAATATCGCGCGACGATTCGTACGTATCTTGCTGGGCAAGGCGTCGAAATCGCGGGCGACGAAGACACGAGCCAGACGTTTGAGCAAATGATCGAACAACATTTGGATGACAAGACCGCGTGCGTCATCGTGGCGAATCCGGATTTCCTAGGTCAGGTGCGCGATCTGAAACCGTACGCCGATCGTGTTCACGCCGCCGGCGCGCTTTTCATCGTCGCCGCGTACCCCATTTCGCTTGGGCTCTACAAAGCGCCTGGCGAGTACGGCGCTGATGTGGTTGTGGGTGAGGGCCAATCGCTGGGCAATCCGATTGCATTTGGTGGTCCTTATCTGGGTATCTTTGCCACCAAGCAACAATTCGTTCGCCGGATGGCGGGCCGCTTGGTTGGACAAACCACCGATACGAAAGGTCGGCGTGGCTTTGTGCTAACCTTGCAAGCACGCGAGCAACACATCCGCCGCGAAAAAGCCACGTCGAATATCTGTACGAACCAAGCCTTGTGCGCACTCGCCGCATCGGTGTACTTGTCAACGCTCGGCAAAAGTGGTTTGCGCCAAGTCGCCGAATTGTGCTATCACAAAGCGCATTACGCCGCACGCAAAATCAACAACTTGCCCGGCTATCGCGTGGATTTGAAAAAAGAATTCTTCAACGAATTCGTCGTCGAATGTCCGCGCCCGGTCAGCGAAATCAACGCCGCCTTGCGCGAACAGGGCATCATTGGCGGCTACGATTTATCGAAGGATTATCCGCACCTGGGCAATGCGATGCTCGTTGCGGTTACCGAGATGAATACCAAAGCGCAGATTGATGCGCTAGCAAAAGCACTGGGACAAGTGAAAAGTAAAAAGGCAAAAGGTAAAAGTAAAAAGTAAAAACGCCTGCGCGGAGGGCGGAATGGAAAAATTGACGAACGAACATACAACTTTGCCCTACGAATCATCAACCTAGTGAATGCACTACCGTTGTCTTTTAGCTTTTCACTTTCAACTTTTCAAAGGTGTTGCTCATTCGCCTTCGGCGCACCAGCAGAGAGATGAAAAATAAGCGAGTGCCGTAGTACGGTGCTGGATCGCCCGCGCGATGAATCGCGCGACTACAAACCTATTTTCAGAGGAGACCTATGACAATCGTCGCCAATAAACCCGAACCGTTAATTTATGAGCTAAGTACGCCAGGGCGCACCGGCGCACAATTGCCGGACTGCGATGTGCCCATCACCCCCTTACCCAATCACCTCATGCGTGACGAACTCAAATTGCCCGAAGTATCCGAAGTGGATGTAGTGCGCCACTTTACCCGGCTCTCGCAGAAAAATTATTGCGTGGACTTGGGTATCTATCCGCTCGGCTCGTGCACGATGAAGTACAACCCCAAGATCAACGAAGAAGCGGTCAAGCTTCCCGGCTTTACGTCGGTGCATCCGTACGTTAACCCAGACGATGCACAAGGCGCCTTGCAATTGATGTACGAACTGCAAACGATGCTCGGCGAAATCTGCGGCTTGCCCGGCGTTACGCTTCAACCCGCCGCCGGCGCACAAGGTGAACTCACCGGCATTCTCATCATTCGTGCGTACCATCTCGCCCGCGGCGACAAGAATCGTTTTAAGGTTCTGGTGCCGGATTCCGCCCACGGCACCAACCCCGCCACCGGCTCGATGAGCGGCTTTCAAATCGTCCAAATCAAATCCGATGCGCGCGGGAATGTTGATCTGGACGACTTGCGCAAACACGCCGATGACAAAACCGTCGGCTTGATGATCACAAACCCCAACACACTCGGCTTGTTCGAGGAAAACATCAAAGAGGTGTGCCAAATCGTCCACGATGCCGGCGGCTTGGTGTATGGCGATGGCGCAAACCTCAATGCGATTGTGGGCATCGCGCGACCCGGCGATTTGGGAATTGATGTGTTGCACAGCAACCTGCACAAGACCTTCAGCGTGCCGCACGGCGGCGGTGGACCTGGCGCAGGCGCCGTGATGGTGCGTCAAGACCTGGCACACTTTTTGCCGGCACCCATCGTCGTAAAAAAGGGCAAGCGTTATGAATTTGCCACCCCCAAGAAAACCATCGGACGGGTCAAATCGTTCTACGGTAATTTCCTGGCGCTCGTTCGTGCGTACGTGTACATCCGAACGTTGGGCAAAGAGCATCTTGCCGCCATTGCCGAAAACGCAGTTCTCAACGCCAACTATTTGCTCGCCCGTTTGAAAGATGTGTACCAAGCACCATTCGGCAATCGCGTGTGCAAACACGAGTTTGTGCTGACGGGAACACCGTTCGTTGAAAAGTACGGCGTGCATACACTCGACATCGCCAAACGCATCCAAGATTACGGATTTTATCCACCCACGATCTATTTCCCGCTCACCGTGCCAGAATGCTTGATGATCGAACCGACCGAGACGGAATCGAAAGCCAGTCTGGATGAATTTGCCGATGCGTTGATTGCAATTGCCAAAGAAGCCGAAACGAATCCTCAAATTCTCAAAGAGGCACCGCATACCGCGCCCGTCACGCGTCTGGACGATGTCAAAGCCGCGCGTGAGCCGGTATTGTGCTATAAAGGATAAAAATCTTTGGCAACCATTACGGAGACTGGGATGCCAGTCTCCGTAATTCTTTTATGGAGCAAGTCTTGGTTGAAGAAAAACTCCGCCGCGCCTCTGGCTATCTCAACCAATGCTTGATGGTTCCAAAGGTATTTTGCCCATTGCACACGTTTGCATCAATTCGGTTTTTGTGATATGCTGTATCTACACTTCACCCGGAGCAATCTATGAAACTAGGATTCAATGGCGCGACGACGATGACGAGTCCGTTCGAAACCGACGTGCAGATTGCGAGCCAAGCCGGCTTTGATGTTCTCGAAATCACGGCGACCAAGCTCGATGCATATTTGCAAACTCACACCCTCGCCGAGGCACGTCAATTGATTGACGCGGCAAATCTAAAAACACATGCGATTAATTCGATTGAGCAGATCAATGTGGCAACGCAACGCCAAGTCGTACTCGCACGCACGCGGCAATTGAGTGAGTGGTGCCAAGCCCTCGCTTGTCCGTGGATCATTGCCGTGCCGGGTGCCGCGCCCGCCGGCGCAACGTGGGATCACATCCGCAACGAGACGCTGAACGTGTTGCGAGCCATGAGTGAAATCGCGGCGCCGTATGGGGCAAACATCGCCTTTGAATTCTTAGGATTCCCGTGGTGCGCGGTACGCACCGTGGCGCAAGCGTGGGAGATCGTTGCCGCTCTCAACGCGCCGAACGTGGGGATGGTCATTGACACGTGTCACTTTTTCGCTGGCGATTCAACAATTGACTCCATCCATCAAGTCAGCGCACAAAAACTTGCCGTGTTCCACATCAACGATGTCGAAGCAATGCCCAAAGAAAAAATCCAAGATGCCAACCGCTTGTTTCCGGGCGATGGCGTGATTCCGCTCACAGAGATTGTCGCAGCGGTGCGCGCGATTGGCTTTGACGGCGTGGCATCGGTTGAAATCTTTCGCCCCGAGTATTGGAAGAGAAAACCACTTGCGGTGGCACAAGAAGCGTATGTGAAAGCAAAACAAGTGCTCAAATAACAAGTTTCAGGTTTCAAGTTTCAGGTTGTCAGAGTAAGGAGGAAAAGCAGTGCCAACAATCCAAAAGTTCGAAGACCTTGAGGTATGGCAAGAGGCGCGGGAATTGGTCAAGTTGATTTACGCGTTGACTGCCCAGTTCCCCAAGCATGAAACCTTTGGCTTGGCAAGCCAGATGCAACGCGCCGCCATTTCAGTAATGTCCAACATCGCCGAAGGATTTGAGCGTGGCTCCAATGCCGAGTTCATTCAATTTCTCTATATTGCTCGTGGTTCTTGCGGCGAGTTGCGCTCACAATGTTACGTTGTACTCGACTTGGAGTACGCGTCGTCTTCGGAAATTGATATTTTACGTGAACGATGCCAGCGCCTCTCACGGCGATTGCAAACATTCATCGAGTATCTCAAAAGCAGTAGAATCAAAGGACAAAAATTTCACGAGGATCACGCGATCTACCAGACCGAACAACTTGAAACCTAAAACGCACAAACCTGAAACCTCATACAAGGAGATACCATGTCCACGATTACTCCCGCCCCCAAGGGCTTACTTCCCACGGATCAACCCGATCTGTGGTTTGAAGACAATGCCGTCGGTCGAATGAAAAAAGAAATCTGGGAAATGAACGAGGATCAGTTAAAAGCGGTTCTCGCCGAGTACGGTTTCCCAGCCCCCGGTGTCGAATGGGGCAAACCCGGCGCATATATTCAAACCACGCCGCGTTGGAAGGTGGTCGAGAATCGTCGCAAAAACGATGTGGTCTTTATCCCGGTCGGCTGCACGGAATTGCACGGCGATCATTTGCCGAGTGCGGACGATACGCTCTTTGTCTCAATGATTTGCGAAGGCGTACGCCGCTACACCGAAAAACATCGCAATGGGCATGTCAATCTGGCTTTGCCGCCGTTGAACTATGGCGCGCATCCCTATCATCATGTTGGAATGCCCGGCACCGTCATCGTGCGCGAAACCGTGGTACGCGAATTGATGATTGATGTGATGCTCGGTTTGTGGAACGATGGTTTCCGCAAACAGGTCATCATCAACAATCATGGTCAATTGTGGGTGCTGGAATCCGCGATTCAGGAATTTCAAAAACGATTCCAACTTCCCGGCATTTTCCAAGTCCTCGATTGGCATCGCGCAGTGCGCGAAATGTTCCGCACCAAAGAACGCGGCGGCGGCTGGGACACCAACTTTGTTCACGCCGATGAAGCGGAAACCTCGCTCTCGCTCTATCTCTTTCCGGAGATGGTGGATATGTCGAAAGCCGTGGACACCGAAGCGCGCAGTTATCTGCCCGACGGTCATTTCGATAAATCGGTGGATCCGTTTGGGCGACCGCATCGTTGGTCGGAAGGCGAAGGACATTTTCCGATTGAGATCGCGGGGACACCCGAAGGCGTGGTGGGCAAAGCGCGCAGTGGCGATGCACGCAAAGCATTGCGACCACTCGCTGCCATTCTGCGTTACCTCACGATGGTGAATGACGACATTCTCAAGGCATTTCCGCCCGGCAAACTTCCGCCGGTCGAAGAAGTGACTTTGCGCACGCGGGAAGAGATGGAACCGTTCATCAAAGAGCCAATGAGTCCGGGCTGGCGACCGGTGTACGCGTTGCCGCGATTGGGCCAAGACACGTTGGTGGGATAAAATGAGACGCAGTAGGCGGAAAGCAGTAAGCCATCTGTTTTCTGCCTACTGCTATCTGCCTACTGAAATGAAACTCTCTTTCGTCATCTCCACTCAACCCACCCAATTCCAAGCGATTGCTTTTGATCCGAATTTTGAAAGCCATGTGGCACGCCTTGCCGAACTGGGGTACGCTGGCGTAGAACTGGGTGTGCGCGAGCCCGCCCAACTCGACGTCGCCAACATCAAACGCATCCTCGCCAAATATCGCTTGGTTGTCCCCGCGATTGGCACGGGCCAAGTGTTTGTAGAAGAACGCCTTTCGTTCACCGATCCCGACGCATCGGTGCGCGAACGAGCCATCGAACGTGTCAAGGCGCATATCGCGTTGGCAGGCGAGTTGGGCGCGCTCATCATCATTGGACTCGTGCGTGGCAAAACGCAACCCGGGGTTGCGCGCGAACAAGTGCACGGATGGCTCATTGATGCAATGCGCACCGTTGCGCACGCCGCAAAAGAAAAAGGTGTGCGCCTCGCCATCGAACCCATCAATCGCTACGAAACCGATTTGATCAACACCGCGCCCGAAGCGCTGGGGCTCATTGATGAACTCGGCGCAGATCACATCGGTGTCTTGTTCGACACATTTCACGCCAACATCGAAGAACCCCGCATCGAAACCGGCTTGCGCTTGTGTGGCAAGCGTTTGTTCCACGTTCACCTCGCCGATTCCAACCGATGGTATCCCGGCGCGGGGCACACCGATTTTGCACGCCTCATTGCCACCTTGCGCGAGATGCGTTACGAGGGCTGGGTCAGCGCCGAGATTTTACCCAAACCGAGTATCCTCATCGCCGCAGAGCAAACGATGCGGACGATGAAACAATTGATGTAAGATTGTTGAGATATTTGCGTTGAACGCTTTACTTGCGGCAAATGTGACACTTGTCAGCGCCACTTACGCTGGCGTTGCGCTAGGCATCATTCATTGGACCAACCGCGCTTACGACGTGATTTCGCAACCCATGAGTTATTACGCGGTGGGGGCGAGTGGTTTTTTGATGACGACCATCATGCTCGCATTTGCTGCAAGCGTTATCATGCTCAGTTTTGGACTTGAAAGTGTTACGGGCTTGTCAAGCGGAGGAATCGCAGTTTTCAGAGTCGCCGGGGCAAGCATGCTCATCGCCGCAATTTTTCCCAGCGATGTTACGGACACGGGATTGCCAGAAACGCCCGTCGGGGTCATTCACAGCATCGCGAGTTATCTCTTTTCGCCGTGCCTTGTTGCCGCCGCGCTCTTGTTGTCGCGGCGATTCGATGCGCGCGGTTTACGCGACCGACCAAGGTTTATGCTGGCACTGGCAAGCTGGCTCACATTGGTCGTTCTCATCATGGTCAATCTGTTTCAATGGGCAATTGGGGGAATTGTCCAACGGATTTTTGTTGGGCTGACCTGGCTCTGGTTACTGATGACAACGTTGCAATTGAAAACTCTGCGAAGGTCGTAACCGTCGCAGAGTTTACTTTTAGCATATCCTCGGTAATTGCTCGCCACTGAGCATATCCACCACACGCCTTCCGCCAATCCGGCTTTTCAAATAAACTTTGCCGGGATGATCGGTAACCACTTCGCCAATTATCGCGGCGTGTTTGCCCAAGGGATGCGCGCGCATCGTCGCCAGAACTTGGTCGGCAATCTCGCGCGCGACAATCGCCAGAAACTTGCCTTCGTTTGCCACGTAGAGCGGATCGAGACCGAGAATTTCGCAGGCACCGCGTACCGCATCGTCAACCGGAATCTGCGCCTCGTTCAAGCGAATGCCGACCTTGGCGGATGCCGCGATTTCGTTCAGCGTGCTTGCCACGCCACCGCGCGTAGGATCGCGCAAAACGTGAATACGGTCACCTGCAACCTCAAGCACGCGCGCCACAATGTCATGCAAGGGTGCAGAATCGGAGTGCAATTGCGTTTCAAATTCCAAACCTTCCCGCACCGACATGATTGCAATACCGTGCACGGCAATCGTGCCGCTAATCAAAACAAGGTCGCCGGGTTGCGCGCGTTGGGGTGCCACGCGAATATGCGCCGGAATCATACCGATGCCAGCCGTGTTGATGAACACGCCATCCCCTTTGCCGCGATCCACCACTTTGGTATCGCCGGTCACAATCGGCACACCCACCGCTTGCGCCGCACTCTGCATAGATTGCACAATGCGCCACAGGTCTTGCATCGGCAAGCCTTCTTCCAAAATCATCGCCGAGGAAAGCGCGAGCGGTTGCGCGCCGCACATCGCCAAATCGTTCACAGTCCCATGCACGGCGAGCGATCCAATATCGCCGCCCGGGAAGAAAAGGGGGTGAATCACGTACGAATCGGTGGTGAACGCAAGTCGCGCGCCATTCGTTTCGATGACCGCACCATCGTGCAAGGATTCCAGCGCCGGGTTGGCAAACGATGGCACAAACATTTTTTCGATGAGCATTTGCATCAAGCGTCCGCCGCCACCGTGCGCGAGGGTAATGTGTGGATACTCGCTGATAGGAATCGGGCATTGCAAGCCGGTAAATTCAACTGCGCTCATAGCGTCCTCGCATACTGAAAGTACGCCGCGCACGCGCCCTCCGGCGAGACCATCGGCGCACCGAGCGGATGTTCCGGCGTGCATTGCGTTCCAAACGCTGAACATTGATGCGGCTTTTTGAGTCCTTGCAAAATTTCGCCGGCGATACACAAGGGCGATTCGTGCGCAATGACCGAGGCAACATCAAACCGCTGCTCGGCATCAAACGCGGCAAACTCGGCGCGCAAACGATAACCGCTCCTGGGAATCTCACCAATGCCACGCCACGTGCGGTCCGTCACCTCGAATACTTGTTTGATTAGATTCTGCGCCGGAATATTTCCTTCGCGTTTGACCGAGCGCGTGTACTGATTCTCGACCTGCGCGCGTCCTTCTTCGAGTTGCTTGAGCGTCATATAAATCCCTTGCAAAAGATCCAAGGGCTCGAAGCCGGTAACCACAATCGGCACGCGATATTTGGCGGCAATCGGTTCATACTCCCAATAGCCCATCACCGTGCAAACGTGCCCCGCGGCGAGAAATCCTTGCACCCGATTGTTCGGCGAACTCAGAATGGCTTCCATTGCCGGTGGAACCAGGACGTGCGAAGTGAGAATGGAAAAATTTTGCAAGCCGAGTTGTTGGGCTTGCCAGACCGCCATGGCATTCCCGGGCGCGGTGGTCTCAAAACCAACCGCAAAGAACACTACTTGCTTGTCCGGATTTTTCTGTGCCAGTTTCACGGCATCGAGCGGCGAGTACACCATCCGCACATCGCCACCGCGCGCTTTGATGGAAAGCAAATCGTCGTGCGATCCCGGGACGCGCAGCATATCGCCAAACGAGGTAAAGAGGACGTTCGGTTGACGCGCGATGGCAATGGCTTTGTCAATCAGTTCGAGCGGGGTAACACAAACAGGACAGCCAGGTCCGTGAACGAGCGTAATCTGCTCGGGCAACATTCGATCAATACCAAATTTGATGAGCGTATGCGTTTGCCCGCCGCAGATTTCCATGATCGTCCACGGGCGCGTGACCAAACGTTGGATCGCTTGCACAAATTTTTGGGCGTCCGCTTCGTTGCGGTATTCGTCAATGTATTTCATAGCAAGATCCCTGACGGATGTCTAGTCCGGTTGTTGAATCTCCAGCGATGACAAATCATCAATCTGCTTCAAGGTCTCGAACACTTCGCGCGCTTCTTTTTCATCGAGCGTGCTAATGGCAAAGCCAGCGTGCGCAATGACATAGTCGCCCACCTTGACTTCGGGCACGTAGGCAAGACAGATTTCCTTGACGATGCCGCCAAAATCCACCTTGCCCATCGTCATCCCAACCGAGTTGGGTTGAATAGCGATGACTTTGCCGGGAACACCAAGACACATTTTTCCATCTCCTTATCAATCTCCTGGGTTGAACAGTTACCGCGCCGAATCCAGACCACTTTCGGAGGAAAATTCCGAAGCACAGCCAATGCGCAAGTCAGCATCTTTGGTTACAATCACCAAATCGTTTTGCCGTGCGTAATTCCACACTTGATCATCAAATGCTGTGCCTAACCCAACACTCTGAACATGCACCGAGTTGGGAAAGACATCAGCCAAACGATCAATCAAACGTGGCGATAAATTCTGGCCCAAAAGAAGTGGTTTCATCCGTGAACCGCTACAGTGAACTGTTCACGCCGCGCCGCGACACTAATATCAAACATCCATTCGCGCTGCCGCAACGACGACTTGGCCCAGACTGATACACCCATCGTTTGGCGGAACCTGTTTGTGCAACAACACGCGGAAACCGGCTTGCCCCAGTGGCGTGGCGGCACGTTCGGTCAACCAACGATTCTGAAAACAGCCGCCGCTCAAGGCGATATTTTCTTCGCCAATTCGTCTTGCCACCTCGACGATGGCTTCAACCAACGCATTATGAAATTTGGCCGCTATGATACTCCGTTCGATGCCGCGTGACAAGTCCGCCAGTACGGCTTCGATGAGCGGATACCAATCAAGCACAAGGGGTGACGAAGAGTTCTCTGCGGTGATCCTGCTTTCATCCTTGAGCCGAAAATGATATGACTCGCTCACCTTCCAATCGCTCAGAAATTCGAGTGCCATCGCCGCTTGACCTTCAAACGAAACGCGAGGATGCAAGCCAATGAGCGCAGCGACCCCATCGAATAATCGTCCCGCGCTGGTCGTGATGGGCGCGTTGATTTCTTGGCGCAACATTTGCACGAGTGTTTTGCGTTCTGCCGGTGTGAACGCACGAATCGGTGCTAGGTCATTGCGTTCGATAATCGCTTCGCCGAACATTTCGTACAACAAGGCGAACGCGGAGCGGCGCGGCTCTTTGATCGCGGCATCGCCACCAGGCAAACGAAACGGCTGGAGATACGCGACGCGCTGAAAATCCTTCGCATCGCCGAGCAGAAATTCGCCGCCCCAAATAGTGCCATCACGACCATAACCGGTGCCGTCCCAGGTTACACCCAGGGCACGTTTAGCATCATTTTCGGCGAGACATGCGGCAAGGTGGGCGTGATGATGTTGGACGGCGATGAGTTTCAAGTTGCTCGTTTCAAGTTGATTGTCCGAATCCTGAAACTTGAAACCTGAAACGTGTTCCCGCGCCCACTGGGTTGACAAATACTCGGGATGCAAATCGTGCGCGATAGCGACCGGCGTGGCCGCGTATAATTTGAGAAAATCGGCGATCACGCGCTCAAAGGCGTTCATGGCTTCCGGCGTCTCTAAATCGCCAATGTGTTGACTGATGAAAATTTGATTGCGCACACTCAACGCAATCGTGTTCTTGAGATGCGCGCCAACTCCCAGGATCGTTGGCATTTCATGTTTGAGCAGCACCGGCAACGGCGCATAGCCGCGCGCCCGACGCAAAAAGCGCGACTCGCCGAGCATCACTGTCATCACGCTATCGTCCACGTGTCGCGTAATCGGACGATTGTGGACAAGAAACAAATCGGCGATGTGTCCCAAGCGTTGAACGGCTTCGTGTTCGTCAATGCAAATCGGCTCATCGCTCAAATTGCCGCTGGTGGCAACGACCGGAAAATCGAGTTCGCGCAAGAGCAAATGATGCAAGGGTGCGTACGGCAACATCACACCTAAATACGGATTTTCCGGCGCAACATTCTCCGCGACCGGCGCATTTTGTTTCCGGCGCAACAACACAATCGGCGATTCGGGCGAGATCAGCAACGCTTCGGCTTGCGCATCAATCTCAACAAGCGTTTGTGCTTGTGTCAGATCGCGCGCCATCAATGCAAACGGTTTATCGCGGCGTGGCTTGCGTTCACGCAAGCGCGTGAGCGTCTCTGCGTTCTGCGCATCCGCCGTCAGCAGAAATCCACCCAGACCTTTGACGGCAACGATTTTTCCAGCGCGCAATGCTTCCGCCGCCTTGTGTAACGCCTCATCGCGTTCGGCGAGTGTTGCACCGCGCGATGACCACAAGGCAAGTTGAGGACCGCAAACGGGGCAGGCATTGGGCTGAGCGTGAAAGCGCCGGTCGAGCGGGTTTTCGTACTCGCGTTGACATTCCGCGCACATGGTGAACCGGCGCATTGTCGTGTTGGGGCGATCGTACGGTAACGCTTCGATGATCGTAAAACGCGGACCGCAGTTGGTGCAATTGGTGAAGGGATAACGATAGCGCCGATTCCTTGGATCGAAAACTTCGGCGAGGCAGTCGGAGCAAGTGGCGATGTCGGGCAAAACAAGCACCGTTTTCGTCCCGGCATCATCGCTGTGGCGAATCTCAAAGTGCGTCAAGCCGATTGGCGCCAGCCATTCAACGTCGAGGGAATGAATAATTGAACGCGGTGGTTTTTCGTTGGGCAACCGTTCGATGAAACGCGCCAGGGCTGTCTCGTCCCCTTCGACTTCGAGAAAGACGCCCCGGGTATCGTTGATGACCCAACCCTTGAGCGCAAGTTCGGTTGCCAGCCGATAGACGAATGGACGAAAGCCAACCCCCTGCACCGCGCCGCGAATCTCCACGCGCAATCGTTTGATCATCATTCGATCTCGATGCTGGCTAGTTTGAAATCATCGTGCGAGTGCGCGCGCACCCGCACACTCGCACAGCGCGGACAAAGTACATCCTGGTCAGTCAATTCAAATTCGTTCCCGCAATCGAGACAAACGATGTGGGCAGGGACGCGCGTGATTTCAATGGTTGCGCCTTCGGCAAGCGTACCGTGTGCCAGATTCTCGATATGAAAACGCAACGCCTCTTCGCTTTCGTCCATCGCCGCGCTGATTTCGATGTGAAAAGCCGTGATGCGTTGTGCCTGGTGTTTGGTTGCGTAATCGAACGCAACACGCAACATTTGTTGGGCAATCCCTAGTTCATGCATAAGCGTTCCGTCGCGAGGATTTGCCCCATTATAACGTTGGTCGCCTTAGCGTGCAAGCGTCTGAAGGTACGCGACGAGTTGCCAACGCTGCGTTTCATTCAAGCGGAATTTCCACGCGGGCATAATCGAACCTTGTGAACGAAAGGGTTCGATTTGCCCCCCTTCGCTCACACGCCAAAAGAGATACTGCGGTGACCGCGTTTGCTGGCGCGCGCGATCCGTAAAATCGGCAGGCGCCGGACCGAAGGTTGGCTTGATCGTACCTTGACCATCCCCGGCAAGACCGTGACACGACACGCAGTTGGAAAGAAAAATCTCGCGCCCGACGGCGATGCTTTCCGGCGAATCGAACGCCGGCGGCGGAACACGACTAGCGTAATCAGGCGGCAGGGGGTTGGCATTAAACGTCCAACACGCGCCCAGAATCGCGAACAAGGGGATGAGCCAGAAAACCAAACGCCGCATCAGTTTCGTTTGCCCACAATATACTTTTCCAACTCTTGAATCAGGAACGCTTGATCGGAGATCAATGCCTTGACGACATCACCAATCGAAATGACACCGATGACTTGGTCGTTGGCAATGACCGGGAGATGGCGGACCCGTTGATTGGTCATCAACGCCATACACTCTTCAATGGTTTGTTCGGGACGGACACCGAAGACGGTTTCGGTCATAATCTCGCGCACGAGTGTGTCTTTGGAGAATTTGCCTTTCAAAATCACCTTGCGTGCGTAATCGCGTTCGGAAAGGATGCCCACGAGTTTTCCTTGCTCCATCACAAGGAGTGCGCCAATCTCTTTTTCCGCCATCAATTCCAGGGCTTGATACACGGTCGCATCTGGCGCGATAGACCAAACGGAATGTCCTTTGATCTGCAAAACTTGGGCAACGATCGTCATCGTTCACTCACTCGTCTACGATGCAAACGGTGGGGACTAGAAGAACCGGCATAAATCTGTGGCAAACGGGGCACGCGATTTAATTTATATTCCACTTCGATACTATCGAGATAAATGGTTGGCGCGCGCGTGATGCGTAAACCGGGCGAACCGCATTGTGGGCATTCGGCGTCCATCCCTCGCCCCATGAAAATCGTTTTACACATCCAACAGCGACGCTCACTTGCGCAAAAATCGAGGTTGATGCGCGCCCCTTCTGCCAACGTACCGCGTGCCCAGGTTTTGAACTGGGCGCAGATTGCTTCGGGTGAGACGAGACCATCGTCATCCATGACGATGTTGAGCGCCGTCAAACGACTTGCGCCGATTTGCCGAGCTTCCACGAGTGCAGTGTGCAAAATGTGGGCGATCCAATTCGACTCGTTCATCTTGCTCCTCCTCCTTGAAGAGCAAAAGACTATTTCTAGCGATGCACACACGACACGTACAAACAAAAAGAATTTATGGAGTTGTCGGGGAGGTATAATTCCACCGCGCTAATTCGTCCATGACCCGTGCGCACAACGGTTCGATTTGAGCGGCAACGGCAGGCGAAAGATCGAGGCTGGGCTCAAGGGACGCGGTTTGCACTCCCCACAAGATTACCTCCTCCGGAAAATGTCCGCGCAGTCTGGCAAGCGCGAGCAAATCTTGCAAGCCAACTTGATGCGGCGAGACTTTGGGCCCCAGGAATGCCGGAATTTCGTCATTGACCAATCGAATCAGCGTCCCGGGTTCTTTGCCGGCATTGACCGCATCCACAACGATCACGCGGGTTGCTTCTTCAAGGTATGCCAAGAGATCGAGCCCCAACGTGCCGCCGTCCAACACAATCACATTGTCCGGCCACGTATAGGCGGTGCGCAAGCGCTCAATCACGCGCACACCAATTCCTTCATCGTGCAAGAGAATGTTGCCTAAACCTAGGACGAGTATTTTCATTGCAGAGACGAGGCGGAGGGTAAAATCGTGCTACCCTCCGCCGGTTAAGTTTGGTTGCCATTCACTTTTTTGAGCAGTTCCGCGTGAATGAACTTGAAGCCGCTGAAAATGGACGACAATAGCCCATTCCCTTCTTCCGAGTCCACCAGGAATGCGCTATAAACATGATGCAGCGCAAACGCGATGAGTAACCACATGATCAGGTGATGCACCAGCCGCAAAGTTTGGTTGGGGAAAATTCCAAAGACCCACCCGGTCAATTGGTGCCAAACACCCTGCGGATTGGTCTCGCCCAAGAGCGCAAAGCCGGTGAACACTTGGATAAAGTACAGCGTTACAATGACCGCGTAGGTGAGTCCCGCGAGCGCATTGTGTCCAATCACTTCGGGTGGCTCACGCCGGAGGAAAGTATAGTACTTGAGAGCGTCGAGCAACGCTTGGCGTCCATCGGCGGTGAGAAAGGGGAACAGGTTGCGCCAGCTTGCCCACTCGTTGCCGACGAACGCCCAGTAGGTGCGAAGTGCCAGACTAGCAACGAAAATGAACGCAAAGGTAAAATGGATAAAACGCACATTCCCCATAAAGAAGGGGCCGTACCATTCACGGCTACTCACCAGAATCCACGGGTTGCCGATGTAATAGCCGGTGAATGACAAGACGACGATGGACAACACATTGACCCAGTGCGTCAGGCGGACCGGGATTTCCCAAACATAAAGTCGTCTCAACATTGTGTTACCTCCGCACAAGTTGCATCGTTCAATCATTGAATCGTTGGATCGTTGATTCAACGAGGCAACGATCCAACGATCCAACGAAAAAATTACGCAACTTTGATTTTGGTTACTTGGCGCCCACGCGTATCCACCACATGCACCGCGCACGCCATACACGGATCGAACGAGTGGACGGTGCGCAAGATTTCGACGGGACGTTCCGGATCCGCGACTGGCGTGCCGACCAGCGCTTCTTCCCACGCCCCACGCTTGCCGTTCGCATCACGCGGGGAGCCATTCCAGGTGGACGGAACAACGCATTGATAGTTTTCGATTGCGCCGTTCTTGATGCGCACCCAGTGCCCCAGCGCGCCGCGCGGCGCTTCCAAGAATCCCCAGCCCTTGGCTTCCGTGGGCCATTTCGACGGATCCCATTTCTCGCCGTTGTGCACTTTGAGATCGCCGCGTTGGATGTTCGCCGCCAGTTGGTCCACCCAGCCCTCTAGTTGCTGTGCCAGGACGAGCGTTTCGATGCCGCGTGCGGCGGTGCGTCCGAGGGTTGAGAAGAGCGCTTCGGGTCCGACGCCGAGCGTTTTCAAAACGAGATTGACCGTGTCCACCACCGGCTTGACCCCCGATGCGTACGCGACGAGCATCCGCGCGAGCGGTCCCACTTCCATCGCGTTGCCGTCATAACGCGGCGCTTTGAGCCAGGAATACTTGGCCCCATCGCCGACCATCGAATCGTACGGCGGTTGGGGTCCCGTGTACTTGGGATGGGTTTCCCCCTCCCAGGGATGCAGAGGCGTGGCATCGCCGGTGCCGTACTCGTACCACGAATGCGTAACATACTCGGCAACTTTTTGGTGATCCATTGGCAGAACCTTGCTCAGGTCTTTGTTGAGGATGACACCGCGCGGCAGGAAGAGTTGCGAGTTGTCAGCGGCTTGCGGAAATTCGCCGTAAGCCAAAAAGTTGCCCAGCCCCGCGCCATAACCCGCCCACTCCTTGTAGAACGACGCGACCGCGAGTAGATCGGGAATGTAAACTTTTTCGACGAACTGACGTGCCTGCGCCAGCCACTTTTTCATCAGCGCGATCTTGTCCGCGTTGATGGCATTCTGACTGTTGGGATCAATCGGAATGGACATTCCGCCGACCAGATACGTCTGCAGATGCGGATTCTTGGCGCCGAGCAAGGCGTGGATGCGAATAATCTCGCGTTGCCAATCGAGCGCTTCGAGATAGTGCGCGACCGCCATCAGGTTTGCTTCGGGCGGCAACTTGTAGGCAGGGTGCCCCCAGTACGCGTTTGCAAACGGACCCAGTTGCCCCGACTCGACGAATGCTTTGATCTTGTCTTGCACACCCTTGAAGTACGCCTCGGACGAGTTGGGCCAGTCCGAAATAGATTGCGCGAGTTTTGCCGTGGCGGCGGGATCGGCTTTGAGCGCACTAACAATATCCACCCAATCGAGCGCGTGGAGGTGATAAAAGTGGATGACGTGATCCTGGACAAACTGGCTGCCTTCGATGATATTACGAATGATCTGCGCGTTGAGCGGAATTGTGATGCCAAGCGCGTTTTCCACGGCGCGCACCGAGGTTGCGGCGTGAACGGTTGTGCAGACGCCGCAGATGCGTTGCGTAAAGACCCAGGCATCACGCGGATCCCGTCCTTTGAGGATAATTTCCATCCCACGAAACATCGTGCTGGAACTCCACGCATCGGTCACCTTGCCGCCGTCCACCTGAACTTCGATGCGTAAATGGCCTTCGATGCGCGTGATGGGGTCAATTGCAATCTTTGCCATCGTTAACCTCGCTTTCCTTCATCGGCTTGGGCGTTGACTGTTTCCTCACCATGCCGCGCGATGGGGTGTTGCCGCGCGCGAATCGCGCTCAAGACGCCGTGCGCCGCAAACGCTGCCGCCACACCACCAACGATCCCCAAGCCTAGTTGATCGGCTTGCATTTCGACCCCCAAGCCCTCCACGTTGGGCAAGCGCCGATAGAAGGGCGACATTGTGTCCCAAAAGTCCGGTTCGCTGCAGCCGACACAACCGTGTCCCGAACCGACGGGCCAACTCACGCCATCGTTGTAGCGAACGACGGGACAGTTGTGATAGGTAGCAGGACCTTTGCACCCCATCTTGTAGAGACACCACCCCTGCCGATGATGTTCATCGCCCCACTCTTCGACAAATTGACCCGCGTCGAAATGGGCCCGGCGTTCACAGTTATCGTGGATGCGTTTGCCGTACGCAAAGAGGGGGCGTCCAAGGTAATCCGTGGCGGGTAATGCACCAAAGGTCAAATAGTGGACGATGGTCGCGGTAATGTTGGCGGCGTTGACGGGGCAACCGGGGAGGTTGATCAGCGGGATGCCGGGGACGGCATCTTTAACACCGACCGCGCCAGTGGGATTGGGTGACGCGGCGGGCCAGCCGCCGAAAGCTGCACACGCGCCCACCGCAATCGTCGCCGCCGCATTGCTGCACACCTGGCGCGCAATGTCGAGCGCAGTGTGTCCACCAATTGTGCAATAGACACCGCCATCTTTCGTAGGAATCGAACCTTCGACGACGGCGATGTATTTGCCCTTGTTCTTGGCAATCGTATCTTGCAATGATTTTTCGGCGGCTTTGCCGGCGGGCGCCATAATCGTTTCGTGATAATCTACCGAGAGTGTGTCGAGAACGAGTTCACCAATCGAGGGACGACTGATACGGAGGAGTGCTTCCGTGTTGCCGGCACAATCTTGGAATTCCAACCACACCAGCGGTGGACGTGGCACGGTCACCAACGCCTTGGCAATTTGCTCCATGTAACGCGGAGGAAGAACGAGCGTCGCCGCCATCAGCGAACAGAATTTGAGGAAATCTCGCCGCGTAACCCCTTTGCGATCGAGAACCTCTTCCCACTCCTTGGGCAAGTCACTCATAGACCGACTCCTTTCAGCAGAGGAACCATTAACCGCGTCAAGTTGATTCGTTCTACTTTGCTCGAGACTCACCTCCTTGCCTTGGCTGGTAGTGCACCAACATGAAAGCGCGTGGTGAAAACTCGATTTTTAGCCACGTTTGTCAACGTCTTCCCATCAGTTTGGTCTGCAACTATTTCATGTTGTTGCACTAGTGCAATAAAAAAACAAACGCCTCGGGCGCATTGAATAAACGCCAGAGGCATTTCATCACCCCTTGCTGAGTTCTTGCGCCGACATCAGCGCCAAAACATTCATCGGGTCTAGTAGTGCAACAACAAAGTGCGTGGTGAAAACTCGATTTTTAGCCACGTCTGTCAACGTTTTCCCATTCGTCTGGTCTGCAACTATTTCATGTTGTTGCACTAGTTACATCTTATCACGATTGTTTATCAAGGATAAGGGACAAACGGGTCATTCCGAGATACGAAAGTATCATTTCTATGGGCATTAGAAACGAATTACGCGAAATCCTTCGGCGTACAACTCGTCGTCAAATTCAGCGCGGCGCAGGCGTTCGCGGATGCGTTTGTCCAAACTATCGGGGTCTTTGATCTGACTGCGATGCTGACGCAAGGCGGCAAGTTTGACTTCGAGCGTCTCGGTTACGTTCACCCAGAGATTCGGTTCGAGAGTCAGCGTCAACCACACCTCTTTAACCGAATGCGGCTCAAGCCCTTCACTCAACAACTCGGGAAAGTACATTCGATTGCCTGCCGCCGGGAACACCGCATCCAAGGTTGCCGCCCCAGCGGTGCGATGATCGGTGTGATTGATGTACGCGTTTGCACGAATGTACGTCGTCGGGTCGGAGGTTATAACAATATGCGGCTTGAGACGCCGGATCACTCGCACGATCTCGCGTCGCACCTCCAGCGTGTTAGCCAATTCTCCATCGCGATAATTGAGGAACATCACATCCTTTCCACCAATCACTGCCGCCGCCGCGCGTTGTTCCATCTGGCGATCACCGCATAAAGCTTCGGGCGTCATTTCGGGATTGTCGCTCCCCTTGTCACCGCAGGTCAACAACAGATAATAAATCTCTTTACCCGCGCGCGCCCATTTAGCGAGTGTGCCGCCACAAAAAAATTCTGGGTCGTCGGGATGGGCCAGCACAACGAGAACACGTTCTTGATTCATCTCCATCACCTCAAAGATAAATTCAAGCGTCAGTATATCACACTCATATTCCGCCGCCAAAAGGCTGGCGACCACCGAGCAAGAGGGAGCAAGATAAAGCAGAACACACGTTCTTGTGTTATCCCACACAAACCCACAGATAACCCACATCCCACCTCGCCTTATCCCCAACTAAAAAGCCGCGAGGGGGATAACTCCTCGCGGCTTGCACAACCTTGAACTCAACGATGATTCGAATAACAACTGCGACAATAGATGGGCTTGATCCCACGTGGCACAAACGGCACATAAGCGGGCGCACCGCAACTAACGCAACTGACCGTTAAATACTTGCGCGGTTGCTTGAGTTGCTCTTCGCGTCGTTTCTCGCGACATGCTTTACAACGCCTGGGCGGATTCACCAATCCTTTGCTTTGATACCACGCTTGCTCACCCGCATCCCACAAGAACTCTCTACCGCATTCGACACAGACCAACCACTTGTCTCCTGCGAGCATACCCCCTCCTCTTGGACACCAAGATCGTCATCTTTAGTTTAACGCGAAGAGGAATGCACTTCAACAGTTGTCCGGTAAAAAAATTTTAATTTCGAGGAATCGGCAGTTAATTCTTTTTAACAAAAAAAACGATAGCCCCGGTGGGGCTATCGTCTCCATTTGATCTACCAATGATGTAAGGCGAGTTACCAATGAGTCTTGGCCCGCTCACGCACAATTCGATCATAAATCGCGATGGTTTGCTTTGCAATGCGATCCCAGTTGTATTCTCGTTTCACCATTCGATATGCCTTTGCCGCACGCCTCCGCGCCGCTTTCAAATCCTTGAGTGTATGCAAAATCCCCCACGCCGTTGATTCGATATTGTCCGGATAAATCGTTACGCCAGTTACATCGTGTTGCACCACTTCTTTGAGCCCGCCCACCGAACTCACAATCACCGGACATTGTGCTGCCATCGCCTCAAGCGCGACGATACCAAAGGGTTCGTACAGCGATGGAAAGATTGCCGCATCCGCTACTTTGAACAAACGATTGCGATCCGAATCGGAGACAAAGCCGGCGATGAGTACTTGATCGGCAATGCCGAGTTCCCACACGCGCCGTTTGAGCGGCTCGACCATACTGCCGGTGCCGGCGATAATGAATCGAGTGTTGGGAATTTCTGCCAGTACACGCGGCGCGGCTTCGACAATCAAGTGCGCCCCTTTTTCCTGCACGACGCGCCCGACGTTGAAAACAAGGTGTTCATCTGGTCGCGCCCAACGCGCGCGAAAGTCTGTCAGATCGAGTTGATCCAATTCATCGAACGGCGCCGTGTCCACACCGTTGGGAATCACATCAATCTTGTCGGGTGGCGTCGTGAAAAATTCCTTGACCTCGTCCGCCATATACCGGCTGCATGTAATCACACGCCACGCTTCATACGTCAACCACCATTCGGTTCCGTTGATCGCGTGTGCCATTTCACCCTTGAGCGCACCACGCCCTCGTCCGCGTTCGGTCGCATGAATCGTCGCAAGCAGAGGTGTCTTGTGCAACTTTTTCAAACCGGCTGCCGCAAAGGCAACCAGCCAATCGTGCGCGTGAATGAGGTCAAAGCCACCCATCGTTTGGAACAGTTTTTCTGCCTGCTCTTGGAGATTCAAGTTCGTTTGTTGCGCGTCCGCAAAAAAATTTCCCATTCGCATCACGGGCGGATTCACACGCCAAACCGTTGATGGAACTTTTTTTGACGCCCGTGCTTTGCCAACCTCGATGGGTTCTTGTTCCACTCCACCCTTCCAACGCGGCGTAACAACCTGCACCTGAATACCTGCCCGCACGAGAGCGGGGACAAGAGCGGCAACATGGGCTCCTAGTCCTCCCACAATGTGCGGCGGATATTCCCACGAGAGCATCAAGACACGCAACCCTTTCAACGCGCCCACTCCTTACTCCACACTCTAACTCTAAACTTTATCTCTGATACTTTTGTTGATTCTGCAAATGTTCTTCGTAGGTCTTGGCGAACACGTGCGTGCCATCCCCTTTGGAGAAAAAGAACAAATAGTCTGTCTGTGCCGGTTCAATCGCCGCCACGATCGAAGCGAGACTGGGACTGCAAATGGGACCGGGTGGCAAGCCGGGATTGAGATAGGTATTGTAGGGGGACTTGACCGCCGTGAGTTCTTCAATCGTTACCGGCGATTTCCACCATTGTTTGGTTGCCGGTTGATAGCCCAGCGCGTACTGCGCCGTCGAATCGGATTGCAAGAACATTTTCTTTTTGATACGATTCCAGAACACGCTTGCGATAATCGGTCGTTCGTTTGCCGCGACGGCTTCGCGTTCCACGATGGAAGCCAGCGTTACCGCTTCGTAGAGCGTAATCTTGGCAGCCGCCGCTTTTTGACGCAACGGCGTCGTTACGCTCTGATCGAATTGTTTGAGCATCAGATCAATCAAGAGTTCGTTGGAAATATCAAGCGGAACATTATAGGTTTCCGGAAATAGGAATCCTTCCAGACTAGGCGGCGCGTTCTTCGGACGATCTTTGAGAAAGGCATAATCGAATTTTCCTTCACGCACCAGTTTGAGAAATTGATCTTTGTTGAATTGCGTCAAACCCAGCGTCGCCAGATAATCAGCGAGCTCCTCCGCGCGCCATCCTGGGCGAACGGTGATGGGAATCATCTTGGCAAGTCCATGTTGCAACGCCTCGACAATTTCGTTGAGGGTCATCGTGCGTTTGAGCACATAATCGCCGGCTTGGATTTTGGTGGCAACTTTGCGATACTTGACCAAGTTGATAAAAAGGTCGGCGCTCTTGATCAAACCCAACTTTTGTAATCGCGTGGCAACATCGGTGGGGAGTTCGCCCGGCGCAATGGTGAATGGCACCGGCGTAGGATCGTCGCTGGCGGGCGCGTCCAACTCGGCTTGATGTTGCTGGAGATAGAGATACGCCGGCATTTCTTCAACGGTCGCCGGCGTGGGCAAGGTCTTGGCGGTTACGAGCAAATCACCCGGGTCAGCAGAACTACATGCCACTAGACTCGTTGTCAAGGCGATCCACATCATCGCCAAAAGAATTTGAATTTGGTTTTTCATTTGCTTGGCTGTCCAAATAATCTTGCAGAATCACGGCGGCGGCAATCGCATCCAGTCCTTGCCGCAATTTTTTCCCGCGCGCGCCGGCACGCTGCGTACGTTGGGTCGCTTCAAGCGTAGTCAATCGTTCGTCCCAGAAAATCACCGGCACGTTGACTCGTGTTTCGATCTCACGCGCATATTCGATGACCGCTTTGGCTTGCACACCCTGCGTCCCATTCATATGGCGCGGCAAGCCAACAATGATTTTCACCGCGTCATAATCGCGCACGAGATTTGTAATCGCTTGCACATCTTGTTCGATGTTTCGACGAACGACCACGGTGACCGGCGTTGCGATGCGTAAATCGGAATCACCAAAGGCAACGCCCACGCGACGATCACCCACATCCAAGCCAAGGTACTTCATGGATTCACCGGGGGCTCGTCCACAAACACCGCAATGCGAAACGCTAACCAAGGCATTCGAAACCACAATGGCGGCATCACGCGAATTTCTGCCGGCTGGGCAAGGGCGAGCCGGCTGGCAAGCAATGCTTTGGCTTCGTCCACCGATTTGCCTTGCACCGCGGCTGCCACTTTGGCTGGATCAATCTGCGGAATTGCATAGCCGATCGCTTGGACAGGTTGACGCAACTGAATGCCTTGGAATTTACCGCCGGGCAACGGTTCCACCTTGACACCGCCCGGCAAGATTCGATAGCCGGCTTGTAATTGCTTTTCTAAAAGGACTTGCATCACCGCCGTCAAATCTTCGTGATCAATCACGAGCCCAAAGGCGTTCGCCGTTGCCTTGAGGGTCAACGTGTCCGCCGGTTCATCTACGGCGTGATCGAATTGGCGTTCTTCAATATCCACCAAAATTGAGTCGGGCACCAGCATTTCACCCGGCTTTAAATTCGCCTTCAAAACCTGCGGCGCTTGTTTTTTCAACTCTTGCAATAATTGCTCTTCGACTTTTTTCTTATCGTCTGCCGTAACCACCTTGACCGAACGGAGCGTGCCACTGACCGTTGGTTTAGTGTTGATGACGCGCACCGCCAAAGCCAATGACCCTTCGACCGTGTTGATCGCCAATTCTCTAACGTTGCCCGCCGATCCCGGATCAATCGCTTGAATGGGCGCATCCACGCGGCTATTCACGCCCGCCGGCAAAGTTACAGTGGTTGTGGTCGTGAAGCGAATCGGGACGCCCGCGCTGGTCTTGACGATCGTACCCGGCGGAATGATGGTCTCTTCGTCGCGCAGGTTCGTAAAGGTAACGACACCAGTTGAACGAGCATCCGGGATTGTCTTGGTGACGGTGGTGCGGATGGAGAGTGTCCCACTGATCTCGCGATTCAAGCGTCGCGCCGGGATGGCACGCGTGGCTGCATTCACTTCGACGATGGATGAATCAATCGTTACATCGGTCGTCGTGGTCAAGGCAACAGCGGAAGGAACGAGATGCACTTGGGCGGTGGGAACCAAAAAGAATGCCGCCACCCCCAAGCCCATCATGATGATGGCGATAACCACCAAGGTCGCGCGCCATTCGTACCATCGCGCCAAGGGCTGCGTTGTTTCCGGCATCGTCAGCGGTGGCTCGGTGGGAGAACGTACGCCGGGGTGTCGCGGCGGTTCCATTCGCCAACGCGCCCGTTGTGCCTGAGGGATGGACGCGAAAATAGGAAAACCAAACTCGGCGCCGTGCGCGCGGACAAAGGGATGATGCGCCACCAACGCCACTTGGGCGCCTAAATCGTTTGCCGCACGACGCAACAATTGCAAGCCGGGACGGCTTGCCAACGCAGAACAATCCGGCGGCACCACCAAGACCACGTGTGCCAATTCCGACAATTCGATCTTGGCGCGAATTGTGGCAAAATCATCTTCCGGGTCAAGTTGAATAATTTGATACATTGAAAATCAGACGAAGGACGAAAGACCGACGCGGAACGTTCGTCGGGCATCTCTCATCCTTCGACCGAGGCAACGAAAAAAGATCACTTGCGAACAATCGCGGTGGCAACCTGAGCCAGGGCTTGCGGCAACAAACTAGCATCCTTGCCGCCGGCTTGCGCCATCGCCGCGCGACCACCGCCACCACCACCTACCACCTTGGCGATGGGACGAATGATTTGCACCGCATCGTAGCCGCGCGCAACCAGATCGGGCGTCACCATCACGATCAAATTGGGTTTGTCTTCGATGTTCGCGCCCAACACGATGATGCCTGACCCCATTTTTGCTTTGAGCCAGTCCCCCACCTCGCGCAACATATCGGCGTTTGCCGCCTCCACTTGCGCCGACAATACCGCTACATCACCGATGTGTTGAACGTGATCCAACAACTTGTCCACCTCGCGCATCGCCAGTTCACGGCGCAAGCGTTCGATTTCTTTTTGTTGCGCCTCGCGTTCGTTCAGTAATTCCAAAACTTTGTGATCCAGTTGTTCCGGCGAAACGCGCAAGTACGCCGCTGTGCGTTCCAAGCGACCCAGCCCTTCTTGCAGTAACTTGGTGACCCCGCGCCCAGTCGTCGCCTCAATGCGACGCACCCCGGAGCCAATCGAGGATTCCGACAAGATGTGGAACGCCCCAATTTGACTCGTGCGGGATACGTGGGTGCCGCCGCACAATTCTTGGCTGAACGGTTTTTGCGGATCGCCCACTTGGATGACGCGCACTCGTTCGCCGTACTTTTCCGTGAACAATGCTATCGCGCCGCTAGCGGTGGCTTCTTTGTAACTCATCTCCGTTGGCACGACCGGCAAATCTGCCAAGATGGCATCGTTCACCATTTCTTCGATACGGTCGAGTTCGTCTTGGGTAACCATCGCGTTGTGCGAGAAATCAAACCGCAACCGATCCGGCGCGACAAGTGAGCCGGCTTGTTGCACGTGTTCGCCCAAGACATAGCGCAACTCGCGATGCAAGAGATGCGTGGCGGTGTGATTGCGCATAATATCCCATCGCCGCAGACGATCCACTTCGGCGACCGCGCGATCACCAACGCGCGGATTGCCCTTCAACACCTTGCCGATATGTACGATCAAGCCGGGCACCGGTTTGCGCGCATCCATAATCTCAATCGCCCACTCCACGTTCGCCTCTTCGATTTCCGCACCATCGGCAACGCTCGCGTATTTCACAATGCGCCCAACATCGCTCACCTGGCCGCCGGATTCGACGTAGAAACATGTTTGCGGCAGAATCACTTCGACCTGATCGCCGGGTTGCACTTGATCGGTGAGTGAATCGTTGTGCAAAAAGCCAGCCACCGTTGTTTCGATTTCGGTACCGGAGTATGGATCGTGGGCGACGCCGGAGGCGGGGACACGCTCCGATGCCACCAATTCATCGAACACCTCTTGATAGAGTTGCGCGCGCTTGTCTTCGGTGAACCCCAGTTTGGAAGTCGCGCGCGATCGTTCGGCTTGCTCCTCCATTGCTTGACGAAAGCCGGCTTCATCCACCGTCATTCCAAACTCGCGCGCGTAATCGCGCGTGAGTTCCAACGCAAAGCCGTACGTGTCGTGCAATTTGAATGCCGCACTTCCCGGGATTTCCATTTTGCCCTTGGCTCTCAAATCGGCCACCAAGTCTTCCAGCATCGCCGAACCGCTCTTGAGTGTTTTCTGAAAACGTTCTTCTTCTTGCAACGTAATCTTCATAATCGCATCGCGTCGCTTGACCAATTCCGGATATTGATCGCCCATCACCTCGATCACGGTTGGTAACACCTGGGTCAAGAACGGTTCGTCAAAACCCAGCATTTGCCCGTGCCGTGCCGCGCGCCGCAAAATCAAACGCAAGATATAATTGCGCCCTTCGTTGCCGGGAATCACGCCATCGGCAATAAGGAACGCCACTGCCCGGGCGTGATCAGCAATCACACGATACGAGGCAAGTTTGTGTGTGTCTTGCCAAACCGATTTGTCGTGTCCCAGCAACTTGCGCGTGCAATCGAGAATCGGTTTGAAGAGATCGGTATCAAACGTGGACGGCTTGTTTTGTAAAGCCATCGTCAAGCGTTCCATCCCGGAGCCGGTGTCCACCGAAGGGCGCGGCAAGGGTTCGAGCACGTATGCGCCATCGCTCGTTTGATAGCGATTGAATTGCATAAAGACAAGGTTCCAAATCTCGACCTGTTCGTTGCCGGGACCGTTCACGTATTCGGCGCGATTGTACTTGGGATCGTGGGGGCGCGGACCAAGATAGTAATGAATCTCGGAACAGGGACCACAAGGACCGGTCTCGCCCATTTGCCAGAAATTGTCTTTGCGCCCAAACCGGCGGATGCGGTCTGGTGAGGCACCCACTTTGACCCAGAGTTCTGCGGCTTCATCGTCGGCGGGAACTTCGTGATCGCCTTCAAAGACGGTGAACCACAAGCGGGCTGGGTCAACCCCGTAATGATTGACCAACAAATCCCAGGCAAACTTGATGGCATCGGCTTTGAAATAATCGCCAAAGGAAAAGTTACCGAGCATTTCAAAAAAGGTATGATGGCGCGGCGAGGGACCTACATTTTCCAAATCGTTGTGTTTGCCGGAGACGCGCATACATTTTTGCGCTGTGGTTGCCCGATTATAGGCACGTTTTTCTTTGCCCAGAAAAACATCTTTGAATTGCACCATCCCGGCGTTCGTGAACAAGAGTGTCGGATCGCCGGCTGGAATCAAGGATGAACTTGGCACGACCGCGTGTTTGCGCCGCTTGAAGTAATCGAGAAAAGTTTTGCGAATTTCGGACGAGGTCATTGGCATAAGGCAACCTACAGATTTGGAATTTGCAAGTCATTTTAGTCGAACACTCTATGGATGTCAAACCTTACGCGCCCACCAGAGCCAAGAGCTTAAAAACCACGCCGTTGTCCTTGCCATGGAGGCGGTGTGCCATTCTTAAACTCGTCCACGCTGGGTCCTTTCAAGGTTTGCAAACGCCACAAGCCATACCAATAACTGATCGCCAGCAACACAACCATTGCAGGCCAACCAAGGATCAAGTTCGTCAACGACAACAACGCTGGCGCGCGCGACAACAGATCGTACTCGTACGCCAAACGAATCGCAAAGAAAATTGCCCAACCGATGGTTACTTCATTGTACGCAGGACGCACTTGCGGATGCCAGTACCATTGCAGGGGCCAACCCCGCGCGAGAAAACTGGTCCACGCGACCATCGGTTTGCCGACGAGTACGCTCACGACGGCAATGATAACAGTTGCCAGTCCTGTGATGAGCGTAGGGAGAAAGAATCCTTCGTCGCCGCCGAACAGCCACGCAAAGACCACGGCGACGCCTACCCCGGCGACACCGCCCAGCGCATACAATAACGACGGGCGGCGACTCAATCGAAGCAAGCCGGTCAGCGCGGCAATGACAATAGCGCTGATAATCGCATACCGCAAACCGAAAAATGCATCCACGATGAAAAAGACCAGCGGCGGGATTACGGTATCAAGTAGATGGTTGCGCCCCACGACGACCAATTGGAATTCTTCGACCAGTTCTTTGAAACGCTCGCTGACAATCGTTAGAATGTTCATTTGCCCCAGTATAAAACACACGGCCCGGTTCGTCAACAACCTTGATACACTGTAACGACTGTGGTAAAATACAACTGATGCCAAACGAACAATTGCCACTCTTTCCGCCGGGAGGCGCAAAACCCAAATCGCCAGCAAAGCCGGCGCACGATTCCGCGCCGATTTCAAGCCCAAGCCCTTTGCATAAGGGTTCTTCCCTCGTCGCCGCGATCACGGCGTATCACGAGCAAATGAAACGGCAAGGTTTGTCGCCGCACACCATTCAAGCGTTTGGCGGCGATCTCAATCTGTTTCGCAAGTACATTGGCGATCACGTCCCACTCTATCAAGTCACTACCGAGACGCTTCACAAGTTTTTGCACTGGCTTCGCTACGAACGTGGTGTGCCTTGTCAACCCAAATCGTACGAGCGGCGCTTGACCACGCTCAAAGTATTTTTCGCGTGGCTCAAGCAAACGCAAATCATCGCCGATGACCCCGCCGCGCCGATTGCGCACATCCCGGTGACCAGTCCGCTCCCGGACATTTTGTACGATGATCAAATCGCCAAACTGCTCGATGCAGCGCGGCAACTTTTGAACGCCGAGAAAAGCGATGCGCGCCCCCTTTTGCTCGTTACCCTGTTGCTCTCGACCGGCATCAAGAAAAGCGAAACGATGGCAATTCGATTAAAGGATCTCGATACAGCGGATCCGCAACACGCGGCGCTTTTGATTCGTTATGCCGATGCCAAGAAACGGCACAAGGAACGCAAATTGAAACTTTCGCCGGAATTTGCGACGACACTCCCACGCTACCTTGAGCAGTACCATCCCCAGGAGTACCTCTTTGAATGCACCGCGCGCAATCTCGAATACGTCCTCACCGATCTTGCCAAACGGACCGGCTTGGGCAACACGGTTTCGTTTGAAAGTTTACGTTGGACGTGCGCCGTGCAGGATTACAAGAACGGGATGTCGGAAGAACAGATTCGTTTGAAACTGGGACTCTCCACAATCACGTGGGAAGAAGCCGGCGAACGCTTGCGCACGCTGGCGGGCAAGGCGTTGTAAACACGAGGACACCAATGAGCACGCTAAACCACTGGCTCGAACTAAGTATCGCATACGCTAATCAGAGAAGTTATGCAGTCTCGTCCTGCGCGAGTTTCTGTATCAGTTGTAGGCACCGATGTTTATTGCATACCAAAACAAGAAAACAGAACAGCAGATTCTCCAGCAAACTCCCGAGGCGGTGCTACGATCGTTCTCGGGCAACCCTGCCTCAAAGAACAAACTTGTTCAAGGCGACAATCTCCGCGTACTTAAAACCTTTTTAGGCACCTGGCATCTTGGGGGCAAGATTGACTTGATCTATATTGATCCTCCCTTTGCTACAAACACCCAGTTTAGGATTGGTGAGGCAAGAACCAGCACGGTCAGCCAAAGCAACGACGATCAGGTTGCTTATTCCGATACTCGGCTGGATGCAGAATACTTGGAGTTTCTTCGCGAACGCCTTATTTTCTTACGCGAGTTATTGTCTGATCATGGCGCGATCTATCTCCACATTGACTACAAAATTGGACATTACGTCAAAGTTGTGATGGATGAAATCTTTGGCAGAGATAATTTTCGCAACGATATTACGCGAATCAAGTGCAACCCAAAGAATTTCCAGAGAAAGGCGTTTGGCAACATCAAAGATATGATCCTTTTCTATTCCAAGTCTGCCCTGATGACTTGGAATGAACCTAGCCTGCCTCTCTCCAAAAGTGATGTAACGCGATTGTTCAGAAAAATAGACAAGGATGGACGCCGCTATACCACTATTCCGTTACATGCACCGGGCGAAACAACCAACGGAAAAACGGGACAGGTTTGGCGAGGTATCAAACCACCCCGGGGTAGACATTGGCGAACCGACCCCGCCCTACTGGATGAACTGGACAAGCAGGGTTTAATCGAATGGTCTGCCACAGGGGTCCCGCGCAAAAAAATCTACGCCGACGAACACGCGGGGAAAAAGATGCAAGATATTTGGGAATTCAAAGACCCGCAATATCCGGCTTATCCAACGGAGAAAAATCTTGAACTCCTCAAATTCATTATTCAAGCATCATCGAACCCAGGTGATCTGATACTGGATTGCTTTTGCGGATCAGGTACCACCCTCGTCGCCGCGCAAGAACTGGGGAGAAATTGGATTGGCATTGACGAATCGCCACACGCCATTGCAATCACCCAGCGAAGACTTGCCCAAATACCAACCGATCTTTTCTCGACCGTAGATTA
The DNA here is from genome assembly GCA_034433515.1 of Anaerolineae bacterium. Classification (GTDB taxonomy): domain Bacteria; phylum Chloroflexota; class Anaerolineae; order UBA4142; family UBA4142; genus DAOTXS01. Next base: position 45,850 of record DAOUAL010000095.1, read on the forward strand.
TGAATTTCTTGTCGAGCAATAACCCACCCTCGCCTGATTGAAATATCATGCTGACCTCCCCAATCTCCACGGTCCTCTCCACCCGTCCCGATCCACTCGACATACTCAAGACGACCGCGTACGTTGTTGAGCATGCGCGCGATGTACAGATTGATCACGCCGCCATCGAACACGCCGCCGACGCACTCGCGGAAAAACAAGTTGCGCCGCCCGCTTGGAACTATGAATGGCATTTTCACGATGGCACGCCGCGCACCGTCAATTATCTCTTTCTTCTCGATGCGTTGAATTTTTGCTTTTGGGGCAACCCCAAGTGGGGGATCGAATACGATGGTAAAACGCTCGATGGCTATTGGGCGCTCGCGGCATCGCTCAAGCGCGCGGCAGAAACCAATGCCGAATTTCTAGACGCCAATTTTCTTGCGCGGATCACACCTCAAGACCTCGCCCAAGTTCTGCGCGGCAATGTTACCATTCCACTTTTCATCGAACGCTGGCGCAATGCACGTGAACTGGGCATCGTTTTGAAAAATCTGTGGTCGGGTCAAGCCGCGCGCCTCGTTGAATGTGCGGAAGGCAACGCCGCACGCCTTGCCCAAATGATCACCGAAAATTTCTCATCGTTTAACGACATGACCGTGTACGATCATCACGAAGTACGGTTTTTCAAACGCGCCCAAATTCTCGTCGCCGATTTGTGGGGCGCGTTTGGCGGCAAGGACTGGGGCGCGTTCGATAACATCAGCGACTTGACGGCGTTCGCGGATTACAAACTTCCGCAAATTTTGCGCGCGTGGGGCATTTTGAAATACACCCCTACACTTGCACGCCAAGTTGACACGCAAACCGAATTGGCTAAAGATAGTCCGGCAGAAATCGAAATCCGCGCCGCAACGTTGTGGGCAGTCGAGTTTTTGCGCGAGGCGTTAGTCAAACGCGGACGTGCTTGGTGGAGTACCCAAGTGGATTGGATTTTGTGGGAAGCAAGCCAAACCCTGGAAGGAATGCAACCGTATCATCGCGTCAGGACGATTTATTATTAACTTACCTTACGCGATTTCACCACAGAGCACACAGAGAAAACCATAGAAACCTCTGTGATCTCCGTGGTGAACAAATCGTCAAGTCAAATGATGGAGGAAACAATGTCTGATCAAAGCACAGATAACAAACCTCATGACCAAACGCAGATTCGTGAGTTCATCAATCGGTTAGGGAGTGACGATGATGCAACGCGATGGGAAGCACGGCAGTCGTTAGTTACACTTAAACACACCGCCGTGCCCGAGTTGATTCAAGCCCTGCAAGACCGCAATCCCCGGCGACGCCGCGAAGCCGCCAAGGCGTTGGGGCAGATCGCCGATCCAACCAGTGTTACCGCCTTGATCAATGCACTCACCGATGATGAAAATGATGTGCGTTGGGCAGCCGCAGACAGTCTGGAAATCTTGCGCCACGCCACCGTGCGTCCATTGTTGCAGGCATTGATTCACCACTCGGAATCTATGGCGTTGCGCACAACCGCGCGTCATATCTTGCGCATTCTGGGCATTCGCTTGGGCTTGGAAACGGTCTTTAGCCCGGTCATCCAAGCCTTGGACGGCATTGAACCCACGCTCGCCGTTCCTATCGCGGCACAACAAGCACTCGACGCGCTCGCCACAAAATAGCCCGCTCACCAACTCATTATGCCATTCACCTTTGACATTCACACGCGCGATCGCACCACCCGCGCCCGCACCGGCATTATCCATACCGCGCACGGCGACATCGAAACGCCAAACTTTATGGCGGTCGCCACGCAAGCCGCGGTCAAAGCGGTTACGCCGGACGATCTCGAACACATCGGCGTGCAGTTAATCATCGCCAACACGTATCACCTGGCGTTACGACCCGGCGCAGAAAAAATTGCCCAACTGGGTGGCTTGCACGCGTGGATGAATTGGCATCGTCCGTTAATGACCGATAGCGGCGGCTTTCAAGTGTTCTCGCTTGGCGCGGCAATTCGCGATGGCGTAGGCAAGATTGCAGACATCTTTCCCGAAGAATCATCCAATCACCTAATCACCCAATCACCTCACCTTATCACCCAACCGCCCAAAGGCACCCCGCTCTGCAAGATTGACGAGGATGGCGTAACCTTTCGCTCACATCTCGATGGCGCGCTGATGCGGCTCGATCCGGAAACTTCGATCCGGATTCAGCATCAACTTGGTGCGGATTTCATCGTTGCGTTCGATGAATGCACCTCACCGCTCGACACGTACGAATACACCCGCACCGCGCTCGCACGCACACATCGCTGGGCAGAACGATGCCTTGAGCAACATCGCAAAACCAAACGCGAGTATCAATCATTGTGGGGCATTGTGCAAGGTGGCGCGTACCGCGATCTGCGCGAAGAATCGGCGCGCATCATCGGCGGCTTGCCGTTCGATGGATTGTGCATCGGTGGCTCGCTCGGCAAATCGAAAAAAGAAATGCACGCCATTTTGGATTGGACGATTCCACTTTTGCCGGAAAACAAGCCACGCCATCTGCTCGGCATCGGCGAGTTGCGCGATCTAGTGGAAGGCGTGGTGCGTGGAATTGATTTGTTCGATTGTGCCTCGCCGACACGCTGGGCGCGGAACGGCGCATTGCTCGTCTCGAAAAACATCGCCGAAAATCCGGAACAGCGCCTCAACATTTCCAACGCACGTTACGCGCTAGACACCTCGCCCATTGATCCCGCGTGCGATTGCTATACGTGTCAGAATTTTTCGCGCGCGTACTTACATCACTTGCATCGCGCCAAGGAATTGATTTATTACCGATTGGCGACGATTCACAACTTGCGTTTTATGATGCGGTTCATGCAAGCCATGCGCCAGGCAATTCAGAACGGGACATTTTCCATCACGTTCGCCGGTTGATGATCATGTTTGCCGGGTGTTGACGCCGCTAACAAGGCGATGTAAACTAAAGTGGATGAAAAACTCACGGTTGGCGATCATTCGTCGTCTGCCGTTTCAGGAGGCAAGGTCTATGAAAATCAGTTCCATCCTCGCCACCAAAGGGGCAAACGTCATCACGATTCGTCCCGATCAAACGATCCGCGAAGCGCTCGCGGTGTTGAGCCGGCATAACATCGGTGCACTCGTCGTCGTGAACGAATCCAATCAGCCGGTGGGCATCCTCTCCGAACGCGACATTGTGCGTTATGCTGTCCATAACGAACATCTCTTTGATCTGCCGGTGCAACAATTGATGACGGCACGCGTGATCACCGGCTCGCCCAATGATGATTTGGATGCAGTATTGAATCAGATGACGCACGGTCGTTTTCGCCATCTCCCCATTGCTGAACAAGGTCAACTGGTGGGTATCGTTTCGATTGGCGATGTGGTCAAAGCCCGCCTAGACGAATATAAAGGAGAAATGGACACGCTCGAACAACAAATGAGAGGATGAACACCTATGACAACCCTCGGTACCTCCACCCAACCCTTGCGCGTTGCCGTCATTGGTTCTGGCCCCGCCGCGTTTTATGCGGTCGAGCATTTCTTCAAACAATCGAATCTCGCGGTCCAGATTGACATGTTTGATCGGTTGCCCACCCCGTACGGGCTGGTGCGTTACGGCGTTGCGCCCGATCATCTCAAAATCAAAAGCGTGACCAAGGTGTATGAAAAACTTGCCTTGGATCCACGCTTTCGATTTTTTGGGAATGTCGAGTTTGGTAAACACGTGCAACTCGCTGATCTACAACAGTACTATCATCAAATCCTGTTCGCTACCGGCGCACAAACCGATCGGCGCATGAACATCCCGGGCGAAGATTTGCGCGGCAGTCATCCCGCCACCGAATTTGTGGCGTGGTACAACGGGCATCCCGATTATCGTGATTATCAATTCGATTTGTCGGTCGAACGCGTCGCCGTCGTGGGCATTGGCAATGTGGCGATTGACGTGGCACGCATCTTGTGTCGCACCTATGATGAACTGGTCAAAACCGACATCGCCGATTACGCGCTCGAGGCGTTGCGCCACAGTCGCATCAAAGAAGTGTACTTGCTGGGGCGACGTGGACCGGCGCAAGCCGCGTTCACGAATCCGGAAATCCAAGAAGTGGGCGAGATGCAAGATGCGGATGTGTTCACGCGCGCAGACGAAACGCAACTCGATCCGATCAGCCAAGCCGAATTGCAAAGTGACCCCGATCCGATGATCCAGAAAAAAGTGGAAATTCTGCAACACTATGCCACGCATCAACCGACCGGCAAATCGCGCAAGTTGTTCATTCGCTTCTTGGTCTCGCCGGTGGAATTGATGGGGGATGCGAGCGGACGCGTCGTCAAAATGAAATTGGTGCGCAACACGCTCGTCAAGAGCGAGACGGGAACAATCAGCGCGCAACCGACGGATCAATTCGAAGAACTGGAGGTGGGGCTGGTATTTCGCTCGGTGGGTTATCGCGGCGTGGCGTTGCCCGATGTGCCGTTCCACGACAAGTGGGGCGTGATTCTCAATGAACGCGGACGGGTGCTCGATCCCCATTCCAAGCAACCGCGAGTCGGGTTGTACACGGCGGGCTGGATCAAACGTGGACCCAGCGGCGTCATCGGCACGAACAAGCCGGACTCGGTTGAGACGGTGAATATGATGCTGGAGGATATACAAAAAGGGAATGTGCTTACCCCTGCGCATCCCGGCGTGGACGCGGCGGCACAATTTGTGGCAAGTCGTCAACCCAAGTTCATCACGTTTGCCGATTGGCAGAAACTGGACCAGATCGAAGTGGCGAACGGTGCCAAGCAAGGACGCCCGCGCGTCAAGATGACAAGCGTTGAAGAGATGTTGCGAGCAGTGGGGAAATAGGACGCGCGTGAGGGCAAAGAATGGCTTCCTGCACTTTAAGATGCGGGGAACACGGGAATGTGAGTGTGACCGTCCGTGATCCCCGCACCCGGGTTCGTGAAAGATAAGTTTGGTAAAACGGGATTTTGTTTGATGGAGGTGAGACCTTGAGACAAGTGATTGTTTATTCTGGTGAAGACGGCTACTGGGTAGCCGAATGCCCCAGTCTGCCTGGTTGCCTTAGTCAAGGAAAGACGAAACAAGAAGCTATCGCCAATATCAGAGGCAATTCAAGGATATGTTGCCGCGCTTGAAGAAGATGGGGGTGCCCGTTACTGAGAAAGCGTTTTGAAATTGGTCCGGACGGTTAGAAACCGCCGCCATCGCAAGCGTGCACGCCTTTTTCGATTTCGAGGCATACCAAGTATAGCCAGTATAGGTTTGTAATCGCGCGATTCATCGCGCCCGCAGCCGCCAATACCCCATGTCGCCCTGCGGCGACTGAGGGAGGAAACCGACGGAGGTCGGTTTCGCGTGAATGAAAGTGATTGGCGTTTCGTGATACAATAAATGCAAATCGTCTCATTAAGGAGGATGCTATGCTAGTCCGTGAACGAATGACCCGCCATCCGATCACCATCACCCCAGACACTTCGGTGAGGGATGCTTTACACTTGATGCGTGACAAGAAAATCAGGCGGCTGCCCGTTCTCGACAAGAACCAACTCGTCGGCATCGTCTCCGAAAAAGACTTGCTCTATGCTTCGCCTTCGCCCGCCACTTCGCTGAACGTATGGGAGATTCACGAATTGCTCTACAAACTCAAGGTTGATAAAGTGATGACCCGACGAGTCATCACTGTTGCCGAAGATCAGCCGCTAGAAGACGCGGCGCGGCTTATGGAAGATGCCAGAATCGGCGGCTTGCCGGTGACGAAGGGTAAAGAATTGGTCGGCATCATCACCGAAAGCGATTTGTTCAAGGCGTTCCTGCAATTCCTGGGGGGACGGCGACGCGGCGTGCGCGTGACCGCGATGATTCCGAATGCCAAGGGAACGCTTGCCAAGATCACCAGTGCGATTTTTAGCGCAGGCGGAGATATTGTGGGAATGGCGTTTAGCGAAGACGCGACACCGGGCGCTGAACAATGGGAGATTGCACTCAAGGTACAGGACGTGCCGCAAGAGAAACTAGTTCAAGTACTTGAACCCGTAGTGCACAAAATCTTGGACGTGCGCGAGACGTGACAGATGCTGAAAAAACCAACCCCTAGGATTTCGCCAGATTAGCATTGTCGGTCGGCTAACATGGTTGTCGCTGCCATTTCCAGCGTGCGCTACGGCATTACTGTGCCATCTCACCGCCGCTAATGAAATACACCTCGCCCGTCACAAACGAGGCGGCATCGCTGGCGAGATAAATCGCCAAGCCGCCAATTTCTTCCGGATTCCCGGCGCGTCGCATGGGAATCCGTTTGACGATTTTGGGTCCTAATTCCGGATCATCGAGCGCGGCAGCATTCATATCCGTGCGAAAATAACCCGGTGCGATCACATTCGCACGCACATTGTATCGCGCATTCTCCAGCGCCAGCACTTTGGTCATGGCGATCACTCCTCCTTTGCTTGCCGCATACGCGCCCAAGCCGGGCGGACCCTTGACCCCAGCCACCGAAGCAATGTTGATGATGCTCCCGCTCCGCTGCTCGATCATCACTTTGGCAACCTCGCGACAACAATAAAACGTCCCATACAAATTTGTTTTGAGAATCCAATCGAACGTCCCATCGCTCACGTCCACCAATCGCTCTGCCCAACCCACGCCGGCGCTGTTCACCAAAATATCAATGCGACCAAACTCTTTGCGCGTTGCCGCAACCAGCTTGGCAACCGCTTCAGAATCGGTTACATCTGTTTCGATGGCGAGCGCGCGCCGACCCTTGGCGCGAATCGTTTGCGCCACCTCTTCCAGTTGATCGAGGGAGCGACTGGCGACCGCCACATCCGCGCCGGCATCGGCGTAGGCAAGCGCGATTGCACGACCCAAACCGCGCCCGCCGCCGGTAATCAAAGCAATTTTGTTGGTCAGTTCAAACATGGGTCACCTCACGAGTGCGTTTGATAGTTGTTATGAAAATCGAAAAGGCAAGCAACGCAAAACCAGACGAGAACAAGAACACATCGCGGACTTCTAAACTGCGTGCGACAAACGATGCTGTGAAAGGTCCAACAATGAACGCGAGATTCATTGGCAAATAGATCATACTCAGAATCGAGCCACGCTTTTCGGCGGGAACGTTGAGACTGATGATCGTGTACATCAAACTACTCACCGATGGACTGACGCCACTGATGACGACCCAGCCCAACATGAGCGTGAAAATATCTTGCGCCGCAAACAACGGCAACCATAACGCGATCATCATCAGCATCAAGAATGCGAGCAAGCGGCGGTGTCCCAAACGATCGGCGAGCGAACCCCAGAAGGCAGAACCTAGCAATGTGGTCGCTCCGGCTAATCCTTGCGTCAAACCGATCATCGCCGGGGCGTTGCGCTCGCCCACGATTTCACCGATGCGCACCGGCAAGTACGGATACGAGAAAAAGAATGCCGCGCTGGAAACAAAACTGACAACAAAAATCGTGGACGCGACCGATGAATGAATCACGGCGCGTAATGCCTCGCCCAGCATCGTTCCAATCGGTGGCGTGGGCTTGGGGGTAAAGGTCTCGCGATAAAACGTGGTGAGGACGATGGCGGTGATCAGCGCCACAATAGCATCTACGCCAAAAAGCGTATGCACGCCAAACTCGGAAACGATCCAACCGCCCGCCAAACCACCGATGAGCGAACCCAGTGGCGCCGAGCCATTGACCAACCCCAGCGCGAGTGCAACGCGATTCTTGGGCGCCGCTTCGGTGAGCGAGGCGTACATCAAGCCGGTGTTTCCCAACGCAAAGCCGGTTAGCGCACGCGCAACAAGATATAGCCACACGTTGTGGCTCAGCGCCGCAAGGGTCATAGCAACCACTTCAACATAGTTGCTGCGCAGGATCAGCGGCTTGCGTCCGTAACGATCAGCAAGCACACCCCAGAACGGGACAAACCAAATGCCGATGGCAAAGGCAGCGGCAGAAATCGGTCCTGTCCACGCATCAATTTCACTTTTGCTAAAGCCAATGGTGTACAAAAATGCCGGCGTAAACAAGACGAAATGCGCGACCACCGCGACTTCGAGGAAATTTGCCAGCGCAAACAGAAAGGTGAGGAGTTGCCACGATTGAGTGGAACGTGTGGCGATGAGCGGAGTGCTGTTGGTCAATGAATCTAAATCCTGTTTTTTCGATTTGTGAGTTCGATACGCACAAAACGATCATACCATAGCGAACCCGGGACGTCAAAAGAATCAGCCGACCTACGTCGGTTTCCCCCTCGGGCGCGACGAATCGCTACAAACCTGCGCGACGAATCGCGCGACTACAAACCTATTTTAGCATCCTACACATCGCAAATCCCAGGCGGGCCAAATGTTACGTTGTTGGAATTGAGAGCCGGTCAACGGCTCATAGTATGTCAGTGGTTTGTACACCCAGAACGCCACAATTGCCAATAGAACGATGGCAACCAGAACGCTGCGTTTGACATTTTGTCCTAGTGTTTTGGCTTCCAACAAAACTAACGCAAACAAAAATACTCCGATGACGAGTGGCGGCATATAGTGATACAAGTACATCACACGCTCGATGAACATCATCGGAATCATATATGCCCAATAGAGCGCCACAAAGATGTACAACCAAGATCGCCGCGTGGCTGGCAGAAAGCGGAAAAGAAGATCGCCGGCGATGAGGGCGGTTCCCAACAACACGCCCAGCAAGGAAATCAACGCGGTGATTGGATTGCTGATCAAATAGATGTAACGATATGATTTTCCGTCCGGCGTTTCCCACCGATAGTTGATCGTGCGACCGCCAAAGGGCCACCAATACCACGGGCTCCCAATTTCATCCGGTTTGGTCAAATCAAGTTTGGGAACGCCGGCTTCATAACGATGTTGATACGCCACGGCGTCCTGCATCTGAATCACAAAACGCGTGAGCGGGTCTGGATTCAATTCGCCGTTGAGAATTTGCTTGTGCACTTCGGAGATGCCATAATCTTGCGTTCCGATAATCTGGCGTGCAATCGAAAAATGGATTGCCCACAATCCTAAATAGACGACCGCAAACATCAAACCCAACACTACGCCAAAGACAATCAATCGCCGAATAGCGCGTGCCCAGAGGAGGCGGAATCCATAAATCACCGCCAGCACAACGACAAAGAGCCCGGTCAGTTTGACGCTGGCGGCTGCGCCGGTCAGCGCGCCCCATGTTGCGGACAAGGCAACGAGTACACCGAATCGCCAATCGAGTTTGCGACTTGTGATGACAAAGCCCAGTATGGCGGCAAGGCAAAAGAACAGTAGAATGCTATCCTGCAACCCGGCGCGCGATTGCACGATGAGCATATTATCGAAGGCAATCACCAACGCAAACGCAAAGGCAACAAGATCGTGACCTAGCACACCACATAGGATCAGAAAGAGGATCGGCGGAATGAGAATGCCGAAGAATGCCGGCATAATGCGATAGCCGGTAATGTCCACCTCGGATGGCCAATCCCGATCAATTTTCTCAACCGTTGTGAAATCGTTAGCGGGTTGATCGGGCGCGTACAAATGTTGACCGAGTGCAATCAGCAGTTTTGCCAAGGGGGGATGAGGTTCGAGAAAGAAAACGCCGTTGAGATATTTTTGCGATGTTGGAATAAAATAGGTCTCGTCAAAAATGATAGCGCGCGGATAACCAAGGTTCGGTAGAATCAAAAGTGCCGAGATAAACATCAGAATGGAACATGCTACCAGCCGACGGAGCCATACTATCATTGTTTGTTTTCACTCCTCCGATTATCGAACAACATCATAGCATAATCGCTAGCAGTACGTCAACAAAAAAAGTCACCACGCTCAGGTGGTGACTCGGTGGGGAGTAGATTTACTTGGGAGGCCCGCTGGTATAGTTCCCGCAATCAATCCAGTACACGTATTCGCCGGTGGGCAACCATTCCCAGTAGCCCCAACAATTCCGTTCGGTGGTGGATTCACGAATGCCAACTTTGTACTGAACCGGAAAGTCATTAAAATTTCTCACTAACGCATACCAACTGCCGGTGGCACGGTAACCTTTCCAAAACAAATCGTGTCCGCTGTACTTGTCGAACGCGCCTACGCCTTTGGGTTTGGTTGCCACCGATAAATCATTGGCTTGCTCCGGCGAAAAAATGGAAAACGTAATATTACGCGTGCCGTTGGCATCCAACCAGAATTCCAAAAAGTAATTGTTGCCGTTATCAATTCTGTACCACACCACCCCATTGGGACCAACGGTCTCCCAATCCTGCGAAATCGGACGGGCGGATTGCGGGGAATCACCTTTGGGTCGCACTGGCGTTGGCGTGACGACTGCTTTAGCAACCGCTACCGGCGTTGGCGGGGCAACTTTGGCGACAAACAATTGAATCGGCACCACCGGACATTTGTCCGCAACCCCCAGCGCGTTCGAAGATGTGTCAGAATCCGGCAACAAACACGCTAGCGGCAAACTTTCGAGGAGCGCGATGAAAGGCGATTTGGTGGGCGTGGCGGTCAACGTGGGTGTTGCTGTGCCAGGTGGTTGCGTTGCAGTGGCGGTTGGCGTCATCGTCGGTGTACTTGTGGAGGTCGCCACGAAGATAGGCGTTGCGGTGGCTGTTGGAGTGATCGTCAAGGTAGGCGTTACCGTGAAAGTTGGCAAAATCGTGAAAACGGTGGTGGCTGTGGGCGATGGCGTTTCCGGACAACCAGTGTAATCACCCTTGTCTGGATCGCAGGCGGACGCCGGCAAAGTTGAAATGAATAACAAACCGATCACAAGGATCAAGACGACCGGTATGATTGGCTTGACGTTCATACGTACCCTTTCATCGTTCGATGCTTGAAAGTATAACACATCTTGTCTCCGATTTCAAAACAAATCACAATTCGATTTCGTTGCCAATCTTGAGGGCACGCGCGCGTTCGTACACCCATGCGCCCACCGCTACATCTTCCAAAGCGATGCCGAGTGATTTGAACAAAGTTATATCGTCGGGATGGACCCGCCCTTTGATCTTGCCGGCAACTACATCGCCCAACTCGCTCACGCACTCCCAGGATAACACGTCAGCCGCTATCGGGGCGATCAAATCGCCGGCTTCAATCTTGGCTTGTTCGATGGAATCCACGCAAATGAACGTACTCCGCTCAATCACCTCATCGTCCAACTCGCGCGCTTCGGCACGATTGGCACCGACCGCATTGATGTGCATGCCGGGTTTGAGCCACTCACCATGCAACACCGGCTCACGCGCATTCGTCGCGGTGATGATCACATCCGCATCGCGCACCGCCGCTTCCGCCGAATCCACTGCGCGCGCCTCCACGCCCAACTGCGCGCTCATCTTTCTGGCAAACTCTGTCCGATGTTCGAGGTTGCGACTAAAACAGCGAATCTCGCGGATGGCGCGCGCAAGACAGACGGCTTGCAATTGACTAGCCGCTTGCCACCCTGTACCGATAATCCCCACCGTCGTTGCATCATCGCGCGCAAGAAATTGGGTGGCGATGCCACTCGCCGCGCCGGTGCGTTGTTGCCCCAGCCGATTGGCTTGCATCACAGCCACCAAGGCACCGGTTTCGGCATCGAGGAGATGGAACCAAAATCGGGTCTTGCCGCGAAACGAGGCATAATACTTGAAACCCAGGTAACCACGAGTGGGCAAGCCCGCCGGCATCACGTGCAAGATACCATTGGGGACACGGACGCGCTGACGCGGACGATTGAATGCACGCGCATGCCCCATCTCGCGGAACGCATCTTCTACAACACGGAGCGCGTCTGGCATCGTCAACAATTTTTCAACCTGGGTTTCAGTGAGGAAAAGAGTCATAATGGGTATTTACAAAAAAGCACCCGTCTCCAGCCGGGTGCCAGTACCCCTGGCGAGACTCGAACTCGCGCGCACGGCTCCGGAGGCCGCTGCTCTGATCCACTGAGCTACAGGGGCAATGATTTCTTCGGTCCACAGTTTAGCACAAGGAACGCGATTGCGCAAATGGAACGAGAATGTTGCACATATCTCCTTGCTCGACCTATATCCTTTGCTGTGGCATTCGCTTGCCGAGATAGACTAGATGCGTGGGACACCTGCAATCGCTTGCGCCGAAACGCGGCGCGATCACACTTGCCTTTGGTAACCCCAGCGCGGCTTGCGCCCACACACATTCAAACCGATCTTTACCTTGATGCGTCCACAATTCTTTGATTTGCGCATATTCCAAAAAATAGTCAAGATGCCAGTGATATCTTTTCTCAGAACGCAAATGTCGCACAATGCGCGCGACCAGTCCATTCATTGCACTTCCAATGTAAAGATAGTATCCGCGCGGAAACTTGAACGCTCCAAGTTTACCGATTCGAATCGTCTGCGTGCGCGGAAGAAAAATTACAAGCGCGTACGTGCCACGATCATCAGTCTTTCGAGTCACAGCAGTTCAAACCTCGCGGTGAAATGGCGGAGCAAGGGCGCTTCCCACACTATTTTGACTCCACGAATCGTTTCGCGTTTGCGATACACCTCGCCAATCACGTCCGCCGCATAATCGAGATGCGATTGCGTGTACACGCGGCGCGGAATTGCCAAACGTACCAATTCAAGTGCCGCGTAACGGGTTTCCCCGGTCGCCGCATCTTTTTTTGCAAACATCACACTCCCAATCTCCACCGCGCGAATGCCTCCTTCAAGATAAAGCGCTACAGTCAAGGCTTGGGCAGGATAATGCGATGGCGGCAGATGCGGCAAGAAACGTTTGGCATCCAAAAAGACGGCGTGTCCGCCGGGCGGCTCGACGATTGGAATGCCTTGCTCTAACAATCGTTCGGCGAGATAGCGCACTTGGCCGGTTCGATACGCCAGATATTTTTCATCTACGCCTTCAACAAGTCCACGCGCCATCGCCTCCAGATCGCGCCGCGCCAATCCACCGTACGAAATAAATCCTTCGGTGAGAATCAAACGATTTTGAATCTGCTCAAATAACTTGGGATCGCGCGCGGCAAGCAACCCACCGATATTCACGAGTCCATCCTTTTTCGCGCTCATCGTAAAGCCATCGGCGTAGGAAAAAATTTCGCGCGCGATCTCTTGGATGGTTTTGTGACGATAACCTTCTTCGCGCTGTTGGATGAAATAACAATTCTCGGCGTAACGACACGCATCAATGAAAAACGGAATCCCGTACCGCGCGAGCAACGTTTTTGTCTCACGAATATTTTGCAACGAGACTGGCTGGCCACCGACCGCGTTGTTCGTGATCGTCATCATCGCCAGCGGAATATTTTCTACGCCGACCTGCTCGATGGTCTTGTGCAGATTTTCAAGGTTCATATTCCCTTTGAACGGATGCCGATTTGTGGGCTCTAGTCCTTCGGGAATTACCAAATCGAGCGCGACCCCGCCAATCGCTTCGATGTTTGCCCGCGTTGTATCAAAGTGAGTGTTGTTCGGCACGACATTGCCGGGTTTGACCAAAATGTTGAACAGCACTTGTTCTGCCCCGCGCCCTTGATGCGTTGGGACAAATTGATCGAATCCAAAAAGATCGCGCACGACCTGCCGCAGATGAAAGTAATTATGCGACCCGGCGTATGCTTCATCGCCTTCGAGCATCCCTGCCCATTGATGATCGCTCATCGCGCTGGTGCCAGAATCGGTGAGAAAATCAATCGTTACCGCGCGGCTGGGCAAGTGAAAGATGTTATAGCCGGCGTCCGCCATCCATCGTTCTCGCTCGGCACGCGTGGTGATCGGAATCGTCTCGATAGATTTGATTTTGAAAGGTTCGAATGTGTACTGCGCCACGTTGCGCCTCCTGGTCAGATTGGGTGATTAGGTGATTGGGTGATTGGGTGATGTAATCTCTTAGTTGATAGTTTATCACGTTCGCCGCACAAAGGCAAAAGTTCCGCTTGCAAGGCGTTTCTAGTTCAACTATAATCTTTTGTAGAATGGGATGGAGCAAATTCGATTTGGACAATGGTGTCACGGCCCTCTCGGCGATCAAGTCATTACCCTACTTTAGATCGCTCGATGACGAACAATTGATGCACTTGGCGCACATGTTGGTCGAGCGCACGTTGGAAAAAGACGAAGTCATCTTTCTTGATGGCGAACCGTGTGCCGGGTTATATCTGGTACGTGAGGGATGTGTCAAAATCTATAAACTGTCTTCGGAGGGGCGCGAACAAATTTTGAGTTACGTGCGACGGGGCGGCTCGTTCAACGAAGTGGCGGTGTTCGATGGAGGACCCAACCCAGCCAATGCGGTTGCCACCGAACCCACTACCATTTGGATTTTGCCACGCCAAGCCGCCTTGGAAATGATTGAACGTTATCCGCAGGTCGCCCTGGCGGTGATTCACAACTTGGGAGCACGTTTGCGCCACTTGGTGAATCTGGTTGAAGACCTTTCCTTGCGTCAGGTGAGCGCACGTTTGGCAAAACTGCTTTTAGAAACTGCGACCGGCGCAGAGCCGCAGTCTTTGACTCAGCAAGAAATAGCGGCGCGACTCGGAACCGTCCGAGAAATGATTGGGCGATCTTTACGCCAATTGCAAGCGCGTGGTTTGATTCGCGTGGAACGTGGCAAAATTGTGATTCTGGATCGCGAAGGCTTGGAGAAAATGATCTAAAGGAGTTGCTCGTTCGCTTTCAGCGCACCCGCAGAGAGATGAAAATAAGCGAGTGAGCTCGCAGTACGGCGCTTGATCGCCCGCGCGACTACAAACCTATTTTCAAAGAGTTGCTCATTCGCCGTTGGCGCACCAGCGGTCGAATGAAAATAAACGACGCGTAGGACAAATTTCAAATTTGTCCCACATTTTCAAAGGAGTCAAAATGCTATCACCTGATTGTTTGACCTCGTGTGCTGTGCCCAATCTCTGTGCAATAGCATGTCCATTTAACAAAACATTGGAGCAAAGCAATCTTGAACCGGACGATCTCGTTACCGCCGATGAACCACTGGTGATCGAAATCGAAGAACCAAAATCGTCAGCCCCCAATTCGTCCGACAATAAAAAATCGTAAAAAAAGAGCCACAGCCGATCCGCACGGGTCGGCTGTGGACTTGAGTTGCGATAAAAGTCACAGACAGTTTACGCCAAATGCGATACACTCCGGTTCAAGATCAGAATAAAAAGAATGATCAATTGACACACCCCAGGAGGATATCTTATGCTAGCCACAGAAATCTTGATGGACGAACATCGTGTGATCGAACGCGTGATTGCTTCACTCGAACAAGGCGCGCAACGGCTTAGTCAGGACCAAGCCGTCCCAATGGAATTTTTTCTAAAGACGGCTGAATTCATCAAGGGCTTTGCCGATGGCTGTCATCACAAGAAGGAGGAGCAAGTACTCTTCCCCATACTGGTTGAAAATGGAGTGCCACGCGAAGGCGGACCGGTGGGGGGCATGCTTGCCGATCACGAAGAAGGTCGGCGTTTGACGCGGGAAATGCGGACCGCCGCTGAGCGTGTACAACAAGGCGATGTTTCTGCCATCCCACTCGTCGTGAAAAACGCGCTTGGTTATGCTGCCCTGTTGCGGCAACATATCATGAAAGAAAACCACATCTTGTTTCCGTTAGCCGATCAAGTTGTTCCACTTGCCCAACAGGGACACATCGCCGAGAGATTTGAACACATCGAACACGAAGAAACGGGCGCAGGCGTTCACGAAAAATATCTAGGGATGGCGGAGGAGTTAGAACGCGCCATGGCGACCCAGTAAGTAATCATTCGCGCGGCTTTGAAAAACCAGCCCCCGGTCTCTCCAAGAAACCGGGGGCTGGTTTTTCATTGTGTTGCGCGTGCGCTCGACACCATGGTCGAAACAGTGGCGAACAAAAAGAGGAGAATCGCAATAACGTTGAACAGCGCGCCCCACTGCCGAATCGGCATCGAGAGCGCGAGATCGCCTGCCACGCGCAACCCAACGGAGAGGTGCAAGAGAATCAGATGCGCGTAAAAGAACAGGTGGTAATTGAGCGGCCGTCCCAGCACCGAAGGGAAGATGATCGGCGCGTGCCCAAAGATCATAGACATTACAAATCCGAGCAAGACGGCGTGCAGAATCGCATCGTAATAAAATCCGCCGCTCGCGCCGCCATAGACCAAACGCAAGATACCACTGACCGCAAGCCACACATAACCCGACAGCAGACAGAAGGCGAGAAAGCGTGTTAGTCCTTGCAAGCGAACGGTACGACGCGCAATATCGTACCGCGCGAGCCATAACGCCATCGCCACCATTCCCAGCCCGATGACTGGGTCGCCCCAAGTGCTTTCCGCCATCGTCAAATTTTCAATGGCATCCATCCCTAGCCCCAAAACCAAGACGCCGATCGAGATTGCATAAAGCATCATCGCACGTGGTGACAATTGTTGAATGCGACTCAACTCTAGCCGTTCACCGACAATCGTCAAGATCAAAAAGCCAATCCACCAATGGACAACGTGATAGATGGGCGTATCGCCAAGCCAGAGCAAATTGCCCAACACCCACACCACCACACCCAATGCCATCGTTCCCGTGTACAACGTGAAATGGCGATTGAGAATGATGCCAAAGATGACCAGGAGTGCGATACTGCCGAGCGTGGCAATGAGAATGCCGAAATGATATTCGATGTTGATGACGAGGATAAGGGTGCCGAGCGCATTCAAGAGTGGTGCGACATATGTCCAACGTTTTTGCAGCGCGACCGCGCGTTCCAAACTGATCAATGTGCCCAGAAAGCCAGTGATCATCAACGGACCGTGCACCGCCGGCAAGATGTTGATGACAGGCGGAAACGCCCAACCGATTCGCACCAAGCCGCCCCACAGCGCGGCAAGCAAGGCAAGAATCGCCATCGCGACAAGCGGCAAGCGTGGATTCATTTTGGCGAAAACCGATGGCGGTCTGGATTCTTGGTTCGCAAAGACCACTTGGATGGGCTCGTTATCGTCGTCAAGTGGAGTAGGATTGTTGACTAGGTGACTGGTCATCGTATCCCCTTTGTCTAAATTATGGACGATTTTGCGGCTTGGCGCAGTGATAAATGTCACACCAACGATTGAGACTTTTGTCGCTGACCAATTCGACGGCGCCGTGTATAGTTTGGACAAACCCATAGAAGGAGGTAACTGCGATGAAGCAAATGAGTTTTTTGATTCTAGCGATGGTGACGATTCTGGCTGTCGCATGTGGTGGTGGGGTGGGCGGTGGAGCAACGCCGGTTGCCACAGGTTTGTCCAGCGATGCCGCCGCAGTCGCACAACAACGCGGCTTGACCCCCGATGACATTTACGCCGCGCTCAAAACGTACACGCCATCGGGCAAGACGGATCCGTACATCATGATTGCATCCGGCGGTCAATCAGGTCAGGTGTTGGTCATTGGCGTTCCCTCGATGCGCATCCTCAAAGTCATTGGCGTCTTTACCCCCGAACCATGGCAAGGGTACGGCTTTGGCGGTTCGAGTGATCTCGTCCTCGCTGGCGGCAAAGTAAACGGTAAGGATGTACTGTGGGGCGATACGCATCATCCAAGTATGTCCGAAACGAACGGTATCTATGATGGTCAGTTTGCGTTTATCAACGATAAAGCCAACGCGCGCATCGCGGTCATTGACTTGCGCGATTTCTCGACCAAACAAATTTTGAAAAACCCGAACGCAATCAACGATCACGGCGGCGCATTTGTTACGCCGAACACCGAGTACGTGGTCGAAGGTCCGCAGTACGCTGCGCCGATCGGCTGGGAATATGCACCGCTTGAGCAGTACAAAGACAAATATCGCGGCTTGATTACATTCTGGGCATTCGACCGCGCGAAAGGACGCCTGGATCAAAGCCAATCGTTCCAAATCGAATTGCCGCCGTACTGGCAAGACCTCTGCGATGCAGGCAAAAAAGGGAGCGAGGGCTGGGTGTTCTGCAACTCGTTCAACACCGAACTAGCAACGGGCGGCAACAATCCATCGTTTGAAGCCGGCACCGCCAAGAACGACACCGACTATTTGCACATCATCAACT